>NZ_CALHGM010000048.1 GCF_938030145.1 uncultured Campylobacter sp. | reverse complement strand
AAAAACCTAACATTTATCCAAAATTATTTAGAGTAAAATTATATAAAATTTTATATGCAAAGGAGCTTAAATGAAAGAAATTTATCCAAGCGGTTTCGCGCCGAAAAAGGCGCATTATGTGCCGGGCATCTTAGACGACGACGGCACGCTCTATGTCTCGGGGCAGCTAAGCGTGGATCCACGCACGGGAGCCGCTCCAGATGGTCTTGCTGCGCAGACCGCACAGGCCCTAAGCAACGTCGCGGCAGTGCTGGCCGCCGCGGGCGCGGATAAAGGCGACGTGCGGATGTGCCGCGTCTATACGCCGGGCGTCGAGAACTGGGACGTGATCGACGAGCAGTACGCGCTGTTTTTCGGCGCGCACAAGCCCGCTCGCGTCGTGGTACCGACTACGGCTCTACACTTCGGCTGTCTCGTAGAGATCGAGGCCGTCGCAAAAATAAAAGAGAAAAAATAGGAGCGAAAATGAGCAATTTCATCTGCACGGGCTGCGGCAAGCACGCGCCCATCGATACTTTGAGCTATAAATGCGACTGCGGTGGGCTGTATAAGCTAAACTCCGATGCACCTAAATTTAACCCCGCGCTCGTAGATCAAAGCGAGTTTAGCATCTTTAGATACCGCAGATTTATGGGCATCGACACGGCTAAATTTAGAGAAATTTCGATGGGTGAGGGGCTCACGGCGAGCGTAAAATTCGGCGAAAATCTCTATCTCAAGCTCGATTACGCGATGCCTACGCTTTCGTTTAAAGATCGCGGGGCGACGGTTTTGGTGCTGCACGCCAAAAATATCGGCGTGAAAAAGGTGCTGCAAGACTCCAGCGGCAACGCGGGCAATGCCGTGGCGGCGTACTGCGCTCGCGCAGGCATCGAGTGCGAAATTTACGTTCCGAAGGGCACATCGCCCAAAAAGATCGATATGATCAAAAGCCACGGCGCGCACGTCACGGTATTTGACGGCAGCCGCGACGAGACGGCGGATGCGTGCCGCAAAAAGGCCGCGCAGGAGCAGATCTATTACGCCAACCACGTTTATAATCCGATCTTTTACGAGGGCACGAAGAGCTACATTTATGAGATCTACGAGCAGCTGGGCAGGGTGCCGCGCAATATCTTTATCCCCGTGGGCAATGGCACGCTACTGCTGGGCGCTCAAGCGGCGCTGGGCGAGCTATATGAGGGTGGCTTTATCGAGGCGCTGCCGAAAATTTTCATCGTTCAGGGCGAGCGTTGCGCCCCGCTTTTTAATGCTAAAGGTGCGGCGCGCGAGATCAGGCCGCAGCCGACGCTAGCGGAGGGTATCGCTATCGCAAGACCGATGCGCGCGGACGAAATTCTTGGCTCTAGCTACGCGGGCGAGCGCGAGGTGATTTTAGCGAGCGAGAGCGACATACTGCCTGCTAGAGCGGCTCTTGCGCGCGGCGGATTTTACGTCGAGCATACGACCGCGGCCACCTACGCGGCGTATCTGCGCTACAAAGAAAGCCGCGATCTGCAAGGAGATAGCATCATCCCGCTTTGCGGCGCGGGGCTAAAGAGCGATCATTAAATTTAAACGCTCGTCGTGGAATTTATGCGGCTAGCTAGCGGCGAGGAATTTAAAATTTTCGCCGCTTTAAATTTAGCGGGTTTGTGAGTTTGTTTTTGGTAAAATTCTAAAAATTTAACGACGCGTAGGCTTTTAAATTTAAATTTGTACCGAAGCGCAGGAACGCCTTTTGTTTGCGGTGTGATACAGCGATAGGTGATACAGCGCATTTTATGGGCGACTTCGTTGCTGGCAGAATTTGGAAATTTTATCTACAGATAGCTGAATGAGCGCCATTTAAATTTGAAATTACGGTCAAAATTTTATAAAAATAAGCTCACAGGGCGCGGCGCTATCCGCCCGTATCATTTATAAAATTTAGCCATTTTTATCGCTCTTGGAAAGCGAACTTATACGCAGAGATCAAATTTGCGCGATTATTTTGAATTTTCTTTAGCGATGCGCGTAAATTTAAGCACAAATTCGCTTTTTGCCGCAGTATAGGCGTCGCGGTCAAACTCATAGCGCTTGCAAAGCTCTAATTTAAGCGCCTCGTACCGCTCGGCGATATCCGCATTCGCCCGCAAAAAATCTCTAAAAAATATCTCGTCCGCATCGCCGAAATTTCGTAGATGTACGTGAAAAACGCGCTCGGCAAATCCCGCTTCGGTGTAGCCCTTATTTAGGCTGCAGCGGCTCCCCTTTTCGCTCATTAGCAGATAGCCCGCCTCTATCAAGCGCTGTTTGGCGACGGCAATATCCGAGCATTCGATCAAAATATCTACGATCGGCTTCGCCCAGATCCCGCTTACCGCGGTGCTGCCGATATGGTGGATCTTGATCTCGCCATGATCTTGCAGCAGGCCGCGTAAAATTTCGCGCTCCTGCCTAAAGTATTCGCCCCAGCGCGGATCGTGCGGTACGAGACGTATCGGAAAGAGCCGCCACAGCTCTTGCAGGCTCATCGAAAGGAGTTTATTGCTCATCTTAACTCCCGAGTATTGGGTGAAATTTGAATGAATGGCGGGTAGATAGGGATTCGAACCCCAGAAGGCTGACGCCTTACGCGCTTTCGAGGCGCGCTCCTTCGACCGCTCGGACATCTACCCGAATGAAAGTGTAATTTAAGCCAAAAATGGCTTAATAACAGATTTAAAAATGAAATTTGGCGTGAAATTCGGCTGCTTTTACGGGCGGGGGTTCAAATTTAACGGCGCAAATTTAGATTTCGTTTTAAATCCACGGCTTAAGGTGCGGCCTGGCTTTCGGCGTAAAATTTATTTTCGTGCGCGTAGTTTTTTGGGCACGAAATTTTACCGCTTTATGGATGAAATTTTACGCAAAAGCTCATCGTCGCGGCGGAGAAAAATCACTCGCCGTTTATAAATTTCATGCGCCGCCCTACAAAACCGAGATAAAAATTTTGATCTCGTCTCCGCCGTAAAACTCAAAATCCGTTCCAAACGCTCTTTTTAGTTCGCCGGCCTCAAAAAAGTTCCAAATTTTGCTCCAAAACTTTGCTACGTTTTGCGGCTCATTCGGGAAGCTAAAAACCGCGTATTTGCCGCTTTTGATCTCCAAGGCTTCGTCGCTGCGGGGTGCTTTAGCGCCGATAAAGATATCGTAAAACCCGTCGGCGCCGTCTTCGTAATCGTAATAGACGCCGTAAATCTCGCTCCGCCCGTCATAGCACTCTTTCATAAATTTCGCCCACAGCGCGGGAATTTTGCCGCTCTCGCCTAGCTCGTCCGCGTTTTTCGTGCGGGCTTTTAACCCATAAATTTTAAATCCGTCTAAATACGAAATTTTGATTTTTTCGCTCAAATTTTACCCTTTTCGCTACTGCTCTAAAAGCTCCCTTGCTTCTTTTGCGATCGCGACGTCGGTGAAGCCGAAAAGCTTAAATAGCTCGCTCGCGTTGCCGCTCTCGCCGAAGCTTTGCATGCCGTGTACCGCGTCTGCAAATTTATACCACTCAAGCGCGCTTGCGGCTTCGACGGCTAAAATTTTAGTTTGCGCCTGCAGGATTTGCGCCAGATAATCAGCGTCCTGCTCGCACAGAAGCTCGAAGCACGGCGCGCTGACGACGTTTGCACCGATGCCTTGCTCTTGCAGGATCGCTGCCGCTTTTAGGCAGAGCGAGACTTCGCTGCCGCTTGCGATGAGCGTGATCTGCGCCTCTTTGCTCTGCCTTAGCAGATACGCGCCGTTTTGCACGTCGCCCAAAACTGCCTTAGGTAGCGGCTCAAGCCCTTGACGCGAGCAGACGAACGCCGCGGGCGCATTCAGAGTAAGCGCCGTGCGCCAGCATTTTACGTTTTCGTTGCCGTCCGCGGGGCGGAAGGTATAGAAGCCGGGCATCGCGCGGAAGGTGCTAAGCTGCTCGATAGGCTCGTGCGTCGGCCCGTCCTCGCCCACGCCGATGCTGTCGTGCGTGAAGACGAAATAGTGTCGCAAGCCCATCAGTGCCGCGAGCCGAGCGCCCGTTTTGAGATAGTCGCTAAAGATGAAAAACGTCGCGCTAAACGGGATGAAAAGCCCGTACCTCGCAAAAGCGTTGCCGATCGCCGCCATCGCGTGCTCGCGGATGCCGAAGTGTAAATTTTTGCCGCACGGAAAGTCGCCGCCGCCTTTTAGCTCGGTCTTATTAGACGCCGCCAAATCGGCACTTCCGCCCAAAAAGCCGGGCACCGCGTTTGCAATGGCGTTTAAAATTTTACCGTTGCTATCGCGCGTGGCGACCTTAAGCCCGCTAAAATCGGGAAATTCTATCTTGCTAAAATCGGGATTTAAAAGCTCGTTTAGAAGCGCTCTTTTTTCATCGCTTAGCTTCGCAAGCTTCTCCTTCCAAAGCCGCTCCTCCAAATCACCCCTCTCGATCGCAGCGCGCGTAGCAAAAAGCACGTCCTCGCTTACGACGAAGCTTTGAGCGGGATCAAAGCCCAGGCTTTGCTTAGCGCGCGCAAGCAGTTCCTCTCCAAGCGGCGCGCCGTGTGTCTTGGCCGTGCCCTCAAGCTCGAGCGCGTCCTTGCCGATCGTGGTATTTGCGATGATGAGGTAGGGTTTGGTTTTGTTTTTGACCTCGTCAAGGACGAATTCTATCTGATCGAAATTATGCCCATCGATGCGCGCGACCTCAAAGCCCTGCGCTTCAAATCGCACCTTCACGTCCTCAAACCACGCGATATCGGTGCTACCGTCGATCGTAATGCCATTAGAATCATAAATTATCGTTAGATTATCGAGGTTATGTCTGCCCGCAAGCGCGCACGCTTCGTAGCTAATGCCCTCCTGTAGATCGCCGTCGCCGCAGAAGCAATAGACGCGGTGATCGATGATCTCGTTTCCTTCCTCGTTGAGCAGATATGCGGCGTATTTCGCGGCCATCGCAAATCCGACTGCGTTTGCGACACCTTGACCAAGTGGTCCGGTAGCTATCTCGACGCCGGGGGTAGTGATCTCCGGGTGACCGGGTGTTTTGGAGTGCAGACGCCTGAAGCTTTTGAGATCGTCCATGCTCAAATCATATCCGCTAAGATAGAGGTAACTATACACGAGCGCGCTTGCGTGCCCGCCCGAAAATACGACGCGGTCGCGGTTTAGCCACGCGGGATTTTTGGGGTTGTGGCGGACCTTGTTCATAAAGACGCTCATTACGTCGCTTAGCCCCATCGGCGTACCGGGATGGCCCGAGTTGGCGCTTTGGATCATATCCGCGCTTAGAAATTTGATCGTGTTTGAAATTTTACTTAGTTGCTCGCTCGACATTTTTCATCCTTTCAGGTATTTTTCTATCAAATTTAAAACCAAATCGCGTAGACTTGCATCATAGCCGCTCATCGCGCCGCTTACCTCGTCTATTAGGCGCTGCTTGTAGCTTCTAGCACTCGCAAGACCTAGTAAATTTACGAAGGAATTTTTCGCGCCGTCCGCCCCTACGGGCTTACCTGCGCTTGCCTCGTCGCCCGTGGCGTCGATGATATCATCCTCGATCTGAAATATGAGACCTAGCTTCAGACCGATTTTATAAAGCTCATGCGCGAGCTCGTCCTTTAGCCTGCCGATTATGGCGCCTAGCTCAAACGCCGCTGCGATGAGCGCGCCCGTTTTGTGTAGATGCAAAAACTCAAGCTCGCTTTGTTTTAGCGGGCTGTTTTCAAAACGGCAATCGATAGCCTGGCCGAGCACCATGCCGCCGCTGCCTGCATTTCGCGCTAGAGTTTTAATGCATTTTATCTTGATCTCGTCGCTTAGGTTCGCGCTCGCGGCGATTAAAAACGCGTCGGTATTTAGCGCATCGCCCACCAAAATCGCCGTGACCTCGTCGTATTTTTTATGCAGGCTCGGCCGTCCGCGACGCAGATCCGCATCGTCCATCGCGGGCAGATCGTCGTGGATGAGCGAGTAGGTGTGGATCATCTCAAGCGCCATCGCGATCGCCAGCGCGCCCTCAAAGCGCCGCTCATCCACCGCCGAGACGACGCCTAGTAGCAGCTGTGCGCGAAAGTGCTTACCGCCCGCCTGCAGCATGTAATTGAGCGCCTCCTCAAAGTACGGATGAAAGCTCGGCGCCTTCAGTTCGTTGCGCTTCAAGTAATCTTTAAATTTTTCTAAAATATCCATCGATCCTACCTTGCGGTTTTGATTTGCTCTGCTTAGGCGCGCCCTTGACGAATGCAAATTCGCGCCCTTCGAATACCTTTTCGTCGTGCAGCTTAGACTTTGCTGTCGCGAGCCGTTTGTACGTCGCGTAGAAGTAATTATACCGCTTAAAATTTTAAATTTTAATTTCCCTAGCTTTACGCAGTGCGCGAGGCGAAGGATGCTCCGCTTTTTTGAGCCGCATCTTACGCTCGATTTGCTCGCAGATGTCGCGCAACGGCTCGCCCGCTTTGCATTTAAGCCGTGCGAGCTAAATTTTACTTTGCGCCGCAGCGTAGCAGCTCGCCGAAATTTTAGAATTTGCCCTCACGCCACCCGTTAAATTTGACCGATTTGCTAAGGTTGAAATTTAATAACCTAGCGTCAAATCAAGCGAGCCGTGCTTTATGCAAACCGTATCGCCACAAAAAAATCTAAATTAACGCCGCCTTATAAAATCGGGCTTCATTTAGTTTGCTACAGAAGCCGCTCGCTCCGTAAAATCCAAACCGCTCGCCAGGCGGGAAGTAGTCACCCTCTCTAAAAAGCCTACTTTCAACGATTTTGAAATAGGTTCAGCCCTTATTGCCAAGCAAATCGCCTAGGCCTCCGAGCCCTCCTAGCATGGACGCTGCGGCACCTTTCTTTTCGTTTTCGACGAGTTTTATCGCGTCGCCTATCGCCGAGATCAGCAGGATCTGCAAGCTCTCTTTGTCGCTAAAAAGGCTGTCGTCGATGCTCAGATCAAGCACCTCGCCCGCGCCGTTCAGTCTGATGGCGACCATGCCCGCGCCCGATTTTACGGTAAATTCCTTGCGCGCATTCTCTTCCTCGATCTGCTTAGCCTTGGCCTGCATCTGATCGAGCATCTGCCCCATTTTTGAAAAATCCATTCCCTCAAACATCTTTACTCCGTTATTTGGTTTTTTTCGTTTACTTGCACGATTTTAGGCTTGAAGCTTCTTGCTTTTTTTGCGCTCATTTGTGCGTAAGCCACGATGATGACGACGTCGCCGACGCAGACTTTGCGCGCAGCCGCGCCGTTTAGGCAGATCTCGCCTTTTTTTTCGCCGCGAATCACGTAGGTGGCGAAGCGCTCGCCGTTATTGACGTTTAGGATCTCGACTTTTTGGTACTCGCAAAGCCCCGCAGCTTCGATGAGCTCGGGTCCGATCGTGACCGAGCCCACGTAGTTGAGGTTGGCGTCCGTCACGCGCGCGCGGTGGATTTTGCTTGATAAAATTTCGATTTTCATCGGCTGTCCTTTAAATTTAGTCTAAATTTGACCCGCCTCGCGCTGCGACGAGCTCGCTTACGACCTGCTTGTCGCTGAAGGGGTGCTTCACGCCCTTGATTTCCTGGTAGGTCTCGTCGCCCTTGCCCAAAATAGCGATCATCTCGCCGTTTTTGGCAAGATCTAGTGCGCGCGCGATCGCCTCTTTGCGATCCGCGATCTTTAAAATTTTATCTTTTCGGCGCATCCCGGCGCAAATTTGCTCGATGATCTCATCCGGATTCTCGCTACGCGGATTATCGCTCGTGACGATGCAAATTTTGGCAAAGTGCTCGGCGATGGCGCCCATTTTCGGACGCTTGCCGTGGTCGCGATCGCCTCCCGCGCCAAAAACCGCGATGATCTCGCCGCTTGCGCGCAGTGCGTTTAGCACCTTTTCGATACCATCTGGGGTATGGGCGAAATCGACGATCACAAGCGGGTTTTTATTTACGATCTGCACGCGACCCTCGACGCCGCCGAAGTTTGCTAGGGCTTTTGCGATCTTTTCGTTCGGCAGCTTGGTCAGAATTTTAACTGCCGCAAACGCCGCGGTAAGGTTGTAGAGATTAAACTCGCCGATCAGATCGCTTTGCAGCTGCGCATTATCGCCGTTTGGGGTGCGTACGAGCGCGTCGATGCCGCCCTTTAGCCCGTATCCGCTCACGCCGAAGCTTGCGGCATTTTTGATGCCGTAGGTAAGGGCGTTTGCAGGGTTAAATTTAATGTGCCCGTCATCGGCGTTTATGAGCTTTGGCGCGTCGTCGGCGAAAAACGAGCTCTTGACTGCCGCGTATTCTTGCATGCTGCCGTGATAATCAAGATGATCTTGACTTAAATTCGTAAAAATTTTAAGCGCAAAATTTAGCCCTTCTATGCGATTTTGCGCGATCGCGTGGGAGCTAACCTCCATAACGAAATACTCGCAGCCCTGCTTGCCGGCTTCGTAAAGATAGCTTATCGTCTTTAAAACTGAGCTCGTCGTAAGCCCCTTCTCATCAATTCTACGCTCATTTATAAAGGCGCCGCGCGTGCCGCTTAGACCGCAGCTAAAGCCTAGATCCAGTAGCGTCGAGTAGATCGCCGCCGCGGTCGTCGTTTTGCCGTTCGTACCGGTGATGCCTACGATTTTGATGCGCGGATTAATATTTAAAAGTTCCTTTGCTTGCGCGATAGAGATGATCTGCGCGCCTTTTTGCGCCGCTTCGGATTCAAATTTGGCGTTTGCGTCCGTGCGCATAAAAAAGCAGCCCGCCTCGCACTTGGCGGAGTTGTCGGTGATAAAGCTATTTTCGAGTCGTATTTTCATGATTTTTGATTTTTTGCATCAGCGCTTCGAAGCGCTGGTCTCCTGCGTATGCCGCGGCCGAGCTCTCGACGTAGTTTAATCCCATCTCGTAGTAGCCGTTTTCTATCAAATTTTCTAAAAATTCTATCATCTCGCTTTTGTCCGAAATAGCGATTTTGGAGGAAAAAATGATCGATTCGAAGGCGTCTTTAAAGCCCTTTTGACCTACCGCTCGCATAAAATCGGCATAGGCGATAACGGCGATCTCGTCCTCGGCGCCGGGTTCGGAGGCTGCTTCGTTCGCGATCTTTTCGTTGATGGAGTTTAAAATTTTAAAAAGCTCCGCGGTTTGAGTTTTGGGGCTGAGGTTGTAAAAATCAAAGAGCATAAGCGCCTCTTCGCAGTCTGCCAGCGCAGTCTGGCAAAGCTCGAGCAAAAATAGAATTTCCTCCTCGCCGCTTTTTTCGTATGCGAGCGAAAAATACAGCTTCGCAAGTTCGAATTCTCCGCGCGAAAATGCCTTTAGCCCCAGTTTTTTATAGTTCAAACTCTTCGCCTTCGGGGATGTTTACGACGCTAAGCTCCGGATGGATATCCATGCGAAGCTGGCGCTCGACGCCGTATTTTAGGGTCTGTGCACTTGCGGCGCAGCCGTGGCAATGCCCGGTAAGGCGGACATAGACGACGCCGTTTTTTATACCTAAAAGCTTCATATCGCCGCCGTCGTTTTGCAGCATCGGTCGGATTAGCTCCAAGCTATCTTGTACCGGGGCTAGAAGCTCTTCATCGCTAAATGGTATCATTAAAATTCCTTATTTTGATTTTGGCGCATTATATCCAAAAGCGATAAAAAAAGGCTTATCGGGGATGAAATTTAATCTGAAATTTTGCGCTAGGAGCGTGGATTTTGCGTTATGGCTCGCAAAGAATTTTATACGCCGCGAACGGCGAGCCGCGATTTTAAAATTTTATCGATTCGCAATGGCGAAGTACGCGCAAATCATCTGGCTTGCGTATATTTAAATTTAGACTATTTGCGCCATAAATTTGGGATGAAATTTCAGCTAGACCGAGGGCTAAATTGGAGATGAAATTTCGTTTGAGCGGTATGTAAAATTTAAAGCGGAACTGCCTAAATTTAATTAGGACAAGCGCCGATACGATTAAATTTTATAAAAACAGACTCCGAGTTTAATCGTAAATTTCACGACTACGAAAGCCTGGGCGGCAAACATTATTTTGAAGCTCGTAGATAAAATTTACGCTACGTTTTATATCGATCGCGGCTGTGAAATTTTAGCGCAGGCGCGTGCAATCACGGCAAAATTTCTATCGGCGTATCGATTTTTACATGCTCGAAAAGTTCGTCCATATCGTCGTTGACGAGCGCTATGCAGCCCTCCGTCCAGTCGCCGAACGCTGCGATACTCTGTCCTAGGTAGCTAAATTTATTCGGTAGCCCGTGGATTTTGATATCGCCGCCTGCGCTCTTGCCGAGGGATTTTGCGTGCGCTACGTCGGCTTTATTCGGATAGGAGATGCCTAAATTTAGATGATACGCCGAGTTTGGATTTTTGCCGTTTATGGTGTAGTTGCCCTCCGGGGTTTTGCCGTCGCCTTGAATCTCCTTGTGCCCTTCAGGCTCGCGTCCGAGGGCGATTTTGTAGCTTTTCGCGACGCCTTTTGAAGTTAAAATTTCAAGAATTCGTTTGGATTTATAGACGCGGATTTTAGAGATTTGCTCGCCGTCCAATGCTTGCTTTAGCGGAATTTCGGAGTTGATCGTTTCGATATTTTTGTAGCTAAGATAGTTGTCCAATGCCCATGCCAAGCCCGCAGCAATGATAATAAGCGGGAGTAAAATTTTAAATTTCATAGAAGAAATTTCGGGAGCGATCCCGAAATTTTATTTGCTGATTAGCTCGATATAAGCCATCTCTGCGGCGTCGCCCTTGCGAAGGCGGGTTTTGATGATGCGAGTGTAGCCGCCGTTTACGCCTGCGTATTTTGGGGCGATCTCGGTGACCAGCTTATTTGTCGCAGCCTTATCCTGAAGCGCCGCGAAAACAAATCTATGCGCCTCGCTGTCGCCTTTTCGCGCGCGAGTGATCAGCTTCTCGGCATAGCTTCTTAGCTCTTTTGCCTTAGGAAGCGTAGTTTCGATCTTACCGCTAGCAACTAAAGCGATGGTTAAATTTTTAAGCAGGGCGGCACGGTGAGACGAAGTACGCCCTAGCTTCCTATATCCGTGATTATGTCTCATTTATTGTCCTTCATTCTTTTGTCTTTGAGCCTTCAGCTCATCAAGCTTGCGTTTTAGCTGCTCTTTTTTATCGCCGAGCTCTTGGTTGCCGATAGGATAACCGATCTCCTCCATAACGGCCTTGATCTCCTCAAGCGATTTTTTGCCTAAATTTTTAAGATCTTTAAGCTCGCTCTCCTCCATAATCGCTAGCTCGCCGATAAATCTAATATCGGCGCGATCCAGGCAGTTGAAGCTTCGTGCGCTTAAGCTTAGATTACTAACGCTCTCAAAAAGCTTTGCAAACTCGGAATTTGCAGGGATTGCCCTACCGAAAGTATCTGCAGCGCTGATATTTACGATACCTTTGAAAACCGCCAGCTGCTGATACATTGCCTCAAGCGCGTTTTTAAACGCATCTATCGCGCTGATCTGACCGTCGGTAGTGATCGTAAAGACCACCTTTTCGTAGTCGGGATTATCCTCTACGAATACGTTTTCGATATCGTAAACAGCTTTGGTTACCGGGGTAAAAAACGCATCCAGCGCGATAAAATCAGCGTCTAAATTTTCTCTGATCTCTTCGCTTGGGACGTAGCCGATGCCCTTTTCGATGATGAGCGTAAATTTAAGATCGGCATCCTCGTTTATCGTAGCCAGATAAGCGCTTGGATTTACGATCTCTACGGCGTCGTTATTTAGGTCGCTGCCGTAAATTTCTTTAGGTCCTTTGAAGCTGTATTCTACGACCTCGCGTAGGGAATCACCCTTAATTTTAAACCTTAAGCCCTTTAAATTTATGATAAAAGCCGCCATATCCTCGAGCATGCCGCGCATGCTGTCGAATTCGTGGCTTACGCCTTCTATTTTAACCGCAGTCGGCGCAAAACCGACCGTGCTCGTATAAAGTAACCTTCGTAAAGGATGAGCTAGAGTGACGGCATATCCCGTTTCAAAGGGATATGCTATGATTTTAGCAACATTTTCGCTGACATTCTCAACCTTTATTTCAGTTGGCATATGAGCTGATGTTGTGATTTTTCTCATATTAGCACCTACTATTTCGAGTAAAGCTCTACGATAAATCTTTCCTCTACAGGAATAACAACTTCTTCTCTCTCCGGAACTCTAGAAAAAATTCCGTATCTTTTCTCTTTTTCTACGTCGACCCACGCTACGATGCCGGTCTGTGCAGTAAGATCCAGCGCTCTTGAAATTTGCGGGTTATTTTTGCTCTTTTCGATCACTTCGATCTTTTGTCCTGCGCAGACGCTGTATGAAGGGATATCGACGCGTTTGCCGTCTACTAAAATGTGTCCATGCGTAACGAGCTGGCGCGCAAAGCGTCTAGTCGTAGCAAAGCCCATGCGGTAAACTACATTATCTAGCCTCTGCTCTAAAAGCTGAACCAAGATCGCTCCGGTGTTACCCTCTCTACGAGCCGCTTCGGCAAATAGCCTACGGAACTGCTTCTCGCTTACGCCGTACATAAATTTAGCCTTTTGTTTCTCGCGAAGCTGTGAGCCGTATTCGCTTAGTTTAGCGCGTCTTTGTCCATGCTGACCCGGAGCGTAAGGGCGTTTTAAAAGCGCGCTCTTGCCCGCAAGCCTTCTCTCGCCTTTCATAAATAGATCGACGCCGAGCCTTCTTTCTAATTTTTCAACCGGTCCTGTATATCTAGCCATAAATTTCTCCTTTTATAATTACACGCGACGTCGTTTAGGCGGTCTGCAACCGTTGTGCGCAAGAGGAGTGATATCTTTGAAATACGTAACTTTAATCCCTTCTACGCTACCTACGCTTTTAACGGCGGTCTCGCGTCCGCTTCCCGGACCCTGAACTTTGACGCCTACCTCTTTGATGCCGTGCTCTTTGGCTTTGCTTAGCGCGTCCTCGACGGCTTGCTGCGCCGCATAAGGAGTGGATTTTTTGCTGCCTTTAAAATTTAAAGCGCCCGCACTGCTCCACGCGATCGCGTTGCCCATTTCGTCCGTTACGGTAATCATAGTGTTGTTGAACGTAGCGGAGATGTAAACTATGCCTTTGGCGATATTTTTTCTGACGGTTTTTTTCTTAACTACTTTTTTTTGTGCCATATCTCAATCCTTATTTAGCTGCCGCGCCGACGGTTTTGCGTTTGCCTTTTCTGGTTCTGGCGTTCGTTTTTGTTTTTTGACCGCGAACCGGAAGGCCCTTTCTGTGTCTTAAGCCGCGATAGCCGCCCAAGTCCATAAGCGCTTTTATATCCATAGCCACTTGTTTGCGAAGATCGCCTTCGACCATATAGTGCTCTTGGATCTCTTTTCTGATAGCGGCGGCTTCATCTTCGCTCAGATCGGCGACTCTTTTATCGTAAGAAATTCCTGCCGCATCGAGAATTTTTCTCGACGTAAATAAACCTATACCGTAGATATAAGTTAGTCCGTATTCAATCCTTTTTTTCTTTGGTAGATCTACACCTGCGATACGAGCCATAACTTATCCTTGTCTTTGTTTATGTTTTGGATTTTCACAAATAACGTGAACAACACCTTTGCGCTTGACAATTTTGCATTTGTCGCACATTTTCTTAACGGATGGACGAACTTTCATTCCACTCTCCTAAAATTTTCTCCACTTTAAATGCAAACTGCACCTAGGTTTAATGAAATTTCAAAAGCGAAAGTATCAAACCAACTGTTTTCAAAATAGTGGGGATTTTGAAAACACTTCTTCCTACAGTTTAGTCGCAAAATCGCGAGTATATCTAAATTTAACTTTATCCTTACTTATAGCGGTAGGTGATCCTGCCTTTATCGAGGCTGTAAGGGGTCAGCTCAACTTTTACGCGATCGCCGGGCATTATCTTGATATAGTGCATTCGCATCTTGCCCGCGATATGACATAAAATCACGTGTTTGTTGTCTAGCTCAACCTTAAAAGTCGCGTTCGGTAGCGCTTCTATGACGTTGCCGTCGATCTCTATGACGTCGTCTTTTGCCACAAATTCTCCTTTCTTTTAAATTTAAAAAGGGCGATTATATAGAATTTAAAATTTTAAACAGCTTAAAAGAAATTTAAAATAAGCAAAATTTCAGATTTACTTCGCTACGCGCGCACCGTTTTTGCAAAAGCAAGACGGCGCTCTTTTTAAAATTTTAGTATAATGGCTCAAAAATTTTAAAGGAAAAATATGAAATGGCAAGACGGCAGACGAAGCTCAAACGTGGAGGATGACCGCGCAAGCAGCATGCGCACGAGCTCGGGCTCGCTTGGGATGCTGATTCCGATCATCAGGTTTTTGCTCGGCTCAAAGATCGGGCGCATAGTGCTTGTAATCGGCGCGGTAGCGTATTTTATGGGTTACAACCCTTTGGCGCTTTTAGACGGAGGCGCCAGCACGCAAAGAGAGCCGACCGATAGCCCGCAGGAGCAAGAAAAGCTTGCCTTCGTCTCGGCAGTGCTAGCTCAAACTGAAGACGTTTGGGGCGAGATATTTAAAAGTGCGGGCGCGCGCTACGAGGAGCCCGGACTTCGGCTTTTCCGCGATCAGATCGCAAGCGGCTGCGGCTTTGCGAGCGCGCAGACGGGACCCTTTTATTGCCCGAGGGATCATAAAATTTATCTCGATCTCGGCTTTTTCGACGAACTTGCGAATAAATACAAAGCGGGCGGTGACTTCGCGCAGGCCTACGTCATCGCGCACGAAGTAGGGCATCACGTTCAAAATTTAGTCGGCACGCTGGAGCAGGTCGCCACTCTAAAAAGGCGCGCTCGCAGCGAAGCCGAGCAAAACGCGCTTCAGGTCAAAGTCGAGCTGCAGGCGGACTGCTACGCGGGGGTTTGGGCGCATTATCTAGCAAAAGCCGGGCGCGTGCTGGAGGCGGGCGACATCGACGAGGCGCTAAATGCCGCCAGCGCGATCGGCGACGATACGCTGCAGCGCAAATTTAGCGGCCGCGTCGTGCCAGATTCCTTCACGCACGGCACCTCGGCACAGCGCAAAGAGTGGTTTAAAAAAGGCTTAACGGGCGGAAACCTAAAGGCTTGCTCGTTTGAGCCGTAAGGAACGGACTTTGAGCTAGCTTGCGGGCTAGATAAAGGCGGCTTAAATTTTAAAATTTAGCTCTAAAATGAGGGCTTGCCTTTTAGCATAAAATTTTTATCAAGATATATGCGAGTAGACCCGCTACAGGCAAAACACTTGTTTTAATTTAAAATTTTTTACCCGCGCCGCTCTTTGCGCCTAAATTTCTTAAAAATTCCGCGTACTCCGCCGCGCCTTTTTCTATCTGCGTGACGCTACTTTCGTAATCCACGCCGGGCGTCTCCTCGGCGCCGTAAAACGCGAAAAATCCGCGCCAGTCTGCATGAAAATAGTAGCGGAATGCCGGCTCAAACGGCGCTAAAATCTGCTCCATCGTGAAATGATACCGCCCGCTAGGCGCGTAGTCGGCGCGTTTGATACCCGCGCTCACCGCCAGCGCCACGGCGCGCCCGCGCATGCCCTCGCTTGTGCGCCCGTAGGCAAATCCATACGTCATCGTCGCATCGATCCAGCTTTTTAAAATCGCGGGCGAGGAGAAATTATGCAGCGGAAATTGCAGCACCAGCGCGTCGTGGGCTTTGATTATCGCGCGCTAGCGCTCGCCGTCTATTTCGCCGCTAGGATACTTGCGCGCTAGGTCGCGCACGGTGAAGCTTTGCGCGGCAGCCTCTTTCAAAAACCGCTTGTTTATGATCGAATTTTTAATGTCCGGATGAGCTAGGATGATTAAGTTTTTCATATTTTTCCTTTAAAATTTTGGTTTGGGGCGATAAAATTTGCCGCCAAAATCGCACTTAGAGCTCTGTCTAAAAATTCAATTTTCAAATGAGAAGCAGAATTCTAAGGCAAAATTTCAAAGCCAAATTTTAATGCCGAAGCTTCGACGCTTAAATTTGACGCCGAAATTCCATAACAAATTTCAGCGCATAAATTTCATATATTAAAATTTAGCGCCCAAATGCGCCGGAGTTCTGCTTCAAAATACCACTTGGCGCTTTATTTCCCCGCAGCTAGCAGATCCGCGAGCACCTTTGCGGCGTGATCCTTTGCCTTGACGCTTTTATAGACCTTTAAAATTTTGCCGTCCGCGCCGATCAGAAAGGTCGAGCGCACGATGCCCAGATACTCGCGCCCGTAGTTTTTGCGCACCTGCCACGCGCCGTATAGCTTGGCTACCTCGTGCTGCGGATCGCTCAGCAGGATGTGCTTTAGGCTTTGCTTGGCGATGAAGCCCGCGTGGGATTTGGCGCTGTCGGGGCTGATGCCGATGATCACGCAGTCTGCGGCGATGAAATCATCGTACGCGGCGCTAAATTCGCACGCTTCGGTCGTGCAGCCGGGGGTGTTGTCCTTGGGGTAAAAATACAGCGCGACCTTTTTTCCCGCAAAGTCCTTTAGCGCGACGCTCGCTCCGTCGGCATTTTGCAAGCTAAACTCGGGTGCCGCATCTCCCGCTTGCAGCGTGATTTTGCGCTCGCGATCCTCTGCGCTGAACTCGTCTTCGATCTGTGTTTTTCTCTGCATATCGTTTCCTTTTTTTGAAATTTTCGGGCTCGTCGCCCAAATCGCGGCTAAATTTTAATCTTTTTTCATAAATTTATCCTTGCTTGGATGAAATTTTGCTCCGTGCCGCAGCTGCGCGCGATCGGGTGGATCGCAAGTGAGATCGTTCCAGACAACAAGAGCGGGTCAGGGGCTTGCTTTGCGGCACGCATAAAAACATTTTGTTGCACATGCCTTGAGGCAGTATGGTACGAGAGCGCTTCGTATCTATCGCGCCTCACAAATCCCATTCCTCACAAGCAAAATAACGCTCGTTTTCACAACCCTTCTTAATCTACTTTTAGCTTTTTAACGATATGATTCTACAAATTTTAACAAAGGATACAACATGAAAACGCTCGTGATCTTATCGCATCCCAATTTCGCCGCCTCGCGCGTGAACAAAGCCCTATCGCAGGTCGCAAAGGGCGCTGTCGGCGTAGAGGTGCGTCATTTGGAGGGACTTTACGGCACCGATACTGCGCGCATTGACGCTCGCACAGAGCAAGACGCGCTATTGGGCGCTGAGCGCATCGTATTTTTGTACCCGATGTACTGGCTAAACGTGCCGCCTATGCTAAAAGCCTATATCGACATCGTCTTTTCGCACGAGTTGGTGGGTTCCGGCGTGCTTAAAGGCAAGGTCTTGCAGCTTGCGCTAAGCGTCAGCACTCCGCTTGGCGAATACTCTAAACAAGGCGCGATCGGCTTTAGCTTGGATGAAATTTTAACGCCGCTTAAGATCGCGGCAAACTACTGCGGGATGGACTTTGCTGTGCCGTTTGTCAGCAGCGGGTTTGAGCCTGGAGAGTTTGGCGACGATGCCGTAGATGCCGCAGCCGCACGCTTTGGTAAGCTTTTGCGAGGCGAGTTGAGTCCCGGCGAGTATCAAATTTAGTAAAGCAAATGCCCGCTACCCGCGGCTATGAGCCGAAATTTTACAAGAGTGATTTTATTCGCGGAATCTACGCCTTTTAATGAGCCGATCGGCAAAAGCTCAAAGTGGATCGAAACACGCTATGGATGGCTACGACTAATACGTGCGTGCACTCGTCGTAGCCAGTGTTGATTGCTTGCAAGGTACAGGTGTATTTAAAAGGTGCACATCGGCTAGCTAATGTTGTCATCTATGGAGGCACGAATGGGTTCGGTTCGAAGTCATCGGCATAAAACTCATCGTGTCTTATTTGCGCAAGAGTGGTTAAATTTTGCAGCAAGCGGCAAAGCAGGGGGGGGGTGAAGTGTGTGCTGTGATCTTTTTGGATCGGGTCTGGGTTTTGTGAAGCGGTCTCTGTCGCACTTGGAGAGTTTAAATTTTAAAATTTACCGCATCGCGTAGTATTTTGCAAAACATCGCATCGCCACCGCGAAAAGATATACCGAGCCTGCCGCTGTAAAAGTGTGGTGATCGGTCATTACTGAGCAAAGTAGCGTAGCGAGCGCGCAAAATATGAAAGCACATTACTATAAGCGAGCGAGCGGGGCAAGAGCGAGTTTGCGTTTCATAAATATCTCGCGTGAGTGGGCTTACGTGCTGCATAGATGCAAAGCCTGCGCGAAATGCGCACTGCGGCAAATAGGGCAAGACCGCTCTTGGTGTTGATTAGGGCTAGATGTCGCGCGGGGTGTATCTGCGCGCATGAGAGAAAAGACTGCTTATAGTGTTATTTGAGTTGCTACGAAATTTGATTTATCAAAAGAGATTTTTGAAGAAGGAGCAGAATTTATAAAATTTCGCTCCTTGATTTTGTGATGTTTAAAGCGTGCACATCGTTTCGTGCAATGCAGGATTATTTTACGCCGACGATGATTTGAGTAGCTTTTATGATCGCGGTTACTTCGTCGCCGACTGCTAGCGCCAAATTTTTAACGGAGCTGTTTGTGACGATCGCGCTTAGATTCTCACCGCCGGCGCTTCTGACGCTGATCTCGGCATTTACCGCACCCTCTTTAACGGCGGTGATTTTGCCTTTTAGCTGGTTCGCAGCACTTAGGCGAAGATCATTTTCTCCCTTTGAAATGATGACATTTGGGGCTTTGAATAAAAATACCGCCTCTTTGCCTGCTTTTAAATCCAAAGTTTTTTCAGAATCAACCGTCACGGTCGCTTTTAGCACGTCGCTGCCTCTGGTTTTAGCTGTGATTAGCGAATTTACTGCACCTATTTTTACGTCGCTGATTACGACGTGAAGCTGATTTCTAGCACTGATTGCCATTGTTTCTCCTTGTAAAAAATTACGAGCAATGTTAGCGGCAAATCCTTAAATGAAATTTAAAAATGCTGCATGTAAGAAATTAATTTAATTTGTTGCGAATTTATATTAAGCCCACTTTTTAAATTCCTAGCTTGCATTATGAAAAGTAGCGTTAAAAAATAGATGAAATTCTAAATTTGCATATATTAAATCGAGTTATTTTCCTTGAAATTTTATTCGCTTTTTATAAAATTTTGCGTTTTTTAGAGCTCTGACGCAAAATTTAGCGTTTGTTTTGCGCATCTGCGAAGTGTACATCCGGATAGAAAATTTATCTCAAATCGCGTCTGGCAAGGCTTTAAAAGCACTCCGCTTACGCCTGTTCGCTGAATTTTACGCCTCGCGCATTGGTTTTATGAGTGGATTTTGGTGAGCGAGGCGATTTTACATTTGCTTTAAAATATGGCGAGCAGTGCGTTTTGTGCTAAAATTTCAGCGCACCTTGCTTTGCAGAAAATCACGCAGAATCATCGCGTGGTTGCAGTGCTCGTCCTTTGCGGCGTATAGCAACGTGACGACCGGCTCGTTTTTAACCTTTTTCAAAAATTCAGCTACGGCGGGATTTTGCTCAAGCTCAGCTAAGTAAAGCTCCTTAAAATGGGCGAAATTCTCAGGCTTATGCGCGAAAAGCTTACGTATTTCGGTGCTAGGCGTTATGTCCTTTGCCCACATATCAAGTTCTAGCGCGTCTTTTTTTACGCCGCGCGGCCACAGTTTGTCGCAAAGCACGCGAAAACCATCCTCTTCCTCTGTGCGCTCATAGACGCGCTTAATCTTAAATTCTGTCATAGTTTGCTCCTTTAAATTCGCTAATCTTTGATGAAATAATCGCCGTCGAAGCTTACGAGCGAGTACTTACGCTCGCTTCCAAGCGCCTCTACGAGCTCCGGTACGCTAAGAAACGTGAGACTGTCGGCGCCTATAAATTTGCAAATTTCATCCGTGCTCATATTTGCGGCGATCAGCTCGCGCACACTCGGCGTGTCGATACCGTAGCGCTCGGGATACTTTAGCTCGGGGCTTGCGATGCACATATGCACGCGCGCTGCGCCCGCATGGCGCAGAAGCTCGACGATCTTTTTGCTCGTGGTGCCGCGCACGATGCTGTCGTCGATCACCGCGACGCTCTTGCCGTGCAGTGCCGCGCCGATCGGATTTAGCTTGAGTTTGACCTTTAAATTTCGCACCTCTTGCGTCGGCTCGATGAAAGTGCGGCCGATGTAGTGGTTGCGCACGATCGCCATCTCAAAAGGGATTTTGCTCTCTTGCGCGAAACCAAGCGCCGCCGGTACGCCGCTATCGGGCACGGGCACGACGAAATCGGCTTTTAAACTCCCACATTTTCGCGCGAGCGCAGCGCCCAGTTTTTTTCTGACCTCATATACGTTTTTGCCCTCTACGACGCTGTCTGGGCGCGCAAAGTAGATGTATTCAAACGCGCAAATTCTAGCCTCCGCGGCTTTTAAAATTTGAACCGAGCTAAACTCATCCTTGCCCTCTTCGAAAATCACCATCTCGCCAGGCTTTACGTCGCGGATGAACTTGGCTCCTACGAGATCAAACGCGCAGGTCTCGCTCGCGATGATGTAGCCGCCGTCTTTTAGCCTGCCGATGCTGAGCGGACGCACGCCGTAGCGATCGCGTACGGCAAACATCTTCGAGCGGCTTAAAATTAGAAGCGAATACGCACCCACGCACTGATTCAGCGCCTCGATGATGCGGTCTTTTAGATGCTCCTGCTTGCTACGGGCGATGAGGTGCAGGATATTTTCGGTGTCCATGCCGGACTGAAAGATCGCCCCCTCGCTTACGAGTTTGCGGCGAATTTCGTCTTTGTTGATCAAATTTCCGTTATGAACTATCGAGATCTCCCCAAGAGCGTAGTTGCCCGCAACGGGCTGTGCGTCCTTTAGACTGTCTGCGCCCGCGGTGCCGTAGCGGTTGTGGCCGATCGCGATGTTGCCTTTTAAAATTTCAAAACTCGCGGGACTAAAAACCTCCGTCACGAGCCCTGTGGCTTTGATCGTTTTGATATGATGGTTGAAGCTCGAGCTGATGCCGCTTGCCTCCTGGCCGCGGTGCTGCATGGCAAAAAGCCCGTAATACGCGGTTTTAGCCGCACCTTCAGAATTTATGACTCCCACGATTGCGCACATTTTCTAACCTCTTAAATTTTATTTTTTAGAAATTTATCTATATTTTGTTTTATCATTGACGGCTTGCCATCCGGCATTTTGCCGACGCCTCATCAAATAGATCGGCTGAAATTTTAAACATCTCGGCGATATTTGCTCCATCTTTGGCGTAGCTGCCGAATAGACCGACTTTGTAAATTCCAAAGCTTTCAAGCTCCGGCTTTAGCTCGCGCAGAAAATTTAAAATTTCATCTTTGGTTGGCATTTTTTCCTTTTAAATTTAGCCGCAAAGCCTAGATTCCTAAGCAGTCGTCGATGCCGTAAAGCCCGCTATTTTGGGACGCAAGCCATACCGCTGCCTTTATCGCGCCTCTGGCAAAGGTCGCGCGCGAAGTCGCCGTATGATTTAGCTCGATGAACTCGCCCTCGCCGTAAAATCCCACGGTGTGGCGCCCGACGATGTCTCCGCCGCGCAGCGACATCACGGCGATCTCGTCCTTGCTGCGCTCGCCGATGAGCCCGTCGCGACCGCTTACGCGCACGTCTTTTAAGTTTAGCTCGCGCGCGCTTGCGGCACTTTGCGCAAGGCTCATCGCCGTGCCGCTCGGGGCGTCTTTTTTGTGGCGGTGGTGCATCTCTAAAATTTCGCAGTCAAAATCGCACAGGCTCCTGCTAGCAAGCGCTACGAGTTTGTTTAGCACCGCGACGCCCAGGCTCATATTCGTAGCGTGCAGTACGGGCATCTTCGCGCCGCATTCGCGCAGTAGCCGCTCGCCCTCCTCTCCTAGAGCCGTCGTGCCGATGCAAAGCGGCTTTGGATGCGAAAGCGCAAATTTCATTAAATTTATTGCGCCGTCTCGGATCGTGAAGTCTATCACGACGTCGCAGCCGCTAAAAAGCTCGTCGTAGCTGCTTACTACGGCGCAGCTCGGCGTATAATCAAGCGGAGCGACCGTGTAGATCACACTTGCTCGCGCCTGATCGAAATTTTTCAGGCATTCGTAGATCATCGTGCCCATTCTACCGCTTCCGCCGTGAATCCCTATATTTATCATCGCTCATCCTTTAAATTTAGTCCGCTTAGTATAGCCAAATTTTGCTTACACTACCTCTCTACGCCGAGGCTTAGCGGGATAAAGCTGTTTTGTTTGAGCTCGGCTTCGCTAGGTTTTTTGATCTCTATGCGAGAGGCGCTTACGCCGCGCTGCACGAGTGCCGCTTGCACGGCGGCCGCTCTGGCAAGGGCTAACTCATCAAGACGCGAACGGGTAAATTTCTGCGCTGCTATCAGCTCCTCCATCGCCTCATCGCCGCTGGATTTTATGCCGTATTTGATCTTAAGCGCCGCTATGGCTTCATCCGTGGAGAGGCCTTGTTTATTGGACATCAGAGTGAGGATATTTTGCAGCGAGTGCCTTTTAAACTCGTGAGTATCGAGCTTTTCGTTATACGCAGAGTTTAGAATGATCTTAAGTTCGGGCTTGGCTTTTGCAACCTTGGCCAAATCATCTATTTTAGAGTTTTCGCTGATTAAAATTTCACTGTTTGCCGCCTCAAAATCGATACTTTCGAGCTTTTTCGTATCTACGCCCGCGATCTTTCCCATAAATCTAAACGGACTTAACACGATATCCGAGAGCAGCTTTTTGACCGCACCCCAAACGAGCGCGCCGTAGCTAAATTTCGGATCGCTCAGCGTGCCGCTTAGAGGCAGGCTAATATCGATCTGATCGTCGCTATCCTTTAGAATCGATACGACTAGACCGATCGGAAGGCTCAGCGCATCCTTGCTCTGCACCTCTTTGCCGAGCTCGAAGCGGTCTAAATTTAGATCATTGCTTGCGTTTAGCTTGCCATCGTCGATTTTGTAGGCAAGTTTTAAATTTAACTTGCCGCCCGCGATTTCGTTGCCGATATATTTGGCGGTATAGGGCGATGCAGGCACAAGCGGAATCTCCTTTAAAACGACGTTTATGTCGCTTTTGCGTTTAAAATCCAGCGGATAGGCGCGCGCCGTGATGCTCGCTAACCCGCTTCCGCTTACGAGCGAGCTAAGCTTGATATCCGCCGCTCGCTTCGGGCTGATCTCACTGATGCTTGCTTTCATATCGCTGATGCGCAGTTTAAAGGGTGTTGCTAGACTCTCATCAGTGAAATTTAAACTTCCGCCGCTAAGCGAGATATTTTTTACGCTCCAGGCAAAGTTTGCCTTGCCTTTTGCGGATCTGCCAGGTGCCGCTTCGGCGGGCTTTACGGCCTGCTTTGCCTGCGCGGTAGGTCTTATCAGCGAAGTTAAATTTAAACGCCTGTCTTTATTTAGCGAGATATTTGCCGCGGGCGAGCCAAGAGCGATCTTGTTTAGCGAGAGAGAGTTTGGGCTTAGTGCGATTTGCGCGACATTCAGCGACGCAAGGGAGAAAATTTTATCCCTGCCCGAGCTTAGCGCCAAGCCCTTGCCCGATAGCTTTGCTTCGAGCGAAAATGTGTTTGAAAGCTTCAGCTGCCCTTGCGTAGCAAGCTCGCCCGCGATGGAGCCTGCGATAAATTCCGCGGCGTATCTGTTAAAGACGCCCAAGTTCGGCGCATTTAGGCTAAAGTTCACGCCTACGTTAAGCGGCGCGATGCTAGCCTTGCCGTCCGCGCTAGCGGTGATTTCGCCCGTGATAAGGCTTGCTTTGATGCCGAAGGGCTCGGCGAAATTTGAGCTTAGCCCGCTTAGCGTGGCGCTAAAATCCTTGATCTCGTGCACGTTGTTTTTAACGATAAAGCTCTCGCCGATCTTAGCCTTTGCGCCCGTTACGGAGGCCTCGCCGATCTTAAATTTTAAAGCGGGGCTTTTGGCGGGCTTTTTAGAATCCGAATTTGCGCCGCTTGCCGTAGAGTTTACATCCGCCGGGTTTGTATCGCCCGCGCTCGCCGTTTTTTTGGAGCTCGCGTGATTTTTAGAGATTGCGCTTAAGATCACCAGATCGTTTATGCTTTTGGCGCCATTGGCGCCCACTTCCGAGTTGAAAAACGGCTCGTTTAGCAAAATTTTATCCACGCCCAGATCGAGATCCGCGACGTTAAATTTCACCCCTTGCACGCCAAAGCTTTCAAATCCGCTAAAAATTCCGTTTTTGTTTGCGATTTTGGAGTTTGAAATTTTAGCAAACTCCAGGCTTACGCCGTTTTGCGCGCCCTCTTTGTCGTAGCTAAACGCGCCCAGCTCGGTTGCGGCGAGTGAAATTTTATCGCTGCGCGCTAGCGTAATCTGCGTGTCCGCGATACTAAAGGCGCCAAAGCCCGTATGAAGGGCTGTATCGTTACCTTCGGCGTTAAATTTTAAGAAGTTTTCCGTGATTTTAGTGTCGTTTGAAACGACTGAAATTAGCGGGTTTGCAAAGCTTGAGCGGTTTAGATCTACGCTTTTTACAGCTGAGTTTAGCCGCAAGTTCGCACCCGTTTTATTAAAATCCAGCGCAAAATCCGCGACCTGCGCCCCCTCAAAGCCCGTGGAAATTTTGGTTTCGTTCATATCGTATTTTGCGTCCGAAAGCAGCACTTGCGGAATCATCACTTTGCCTGAAATTTCATTCGAAACGTCCGTATTTAGCTCAAAGCTCGGAATTTTTAGCGAGCCAAGCGAAATTAAGCTTTGATCTTGCAAAATTTCTAGGCTTTGCAGCTCGAGCTTTGAGTTTTCAAGCGCAAATTTTATATTTTCATCGAGGCTCAATCGGTAATTTAGAGTAGCGGAAAGGAAGCCGTTCTTAAACCGCACGCCGCTAGGATCGAGGTATGATAGCCAAAACGGATCGATTTTCAGCCGCGAGATATCCACCTTGCCGTGCAGACGAAGAGGCGCCAGGTCGATGGCTCCATCGAAGCTCAGCGCGTCGTATGTACGCGAAACGGCGCTTAAATCGTGCTCGCCGATCGTTTCGTCCTTTAAATTTAGTCCGTTGATCTCATAATTTAGCTCGGTCGAAATGAGCGAAAACGGCCTTTTTAGGGAGTTATCGACGTAGCCCAGAGAGCCGCGCTCGATCTTAAAATTATTCAGCGTGACGTTGAAGCTGGAGTTTTCATCCTTGTTTTCGCTCTTTTGCTCCGAAAGTAACGGCTCGAAATTAAAGGTGCCGTTTTGCTCACGCTCGACGTGGAATTTAGGCGATTTTAGGTGCAAAATTTCTACCGCGAGAGTCTTTTTAAAAAGCTTTGAAAAACCGATTTTTAAATTTATCTCATCGGCGCTAAACAGCGGCTTAAAGGTGCTAAGCTCGGGGCGCGTAATATTTAGCTCGTAGGTAAAGGGGTTAAATTTAGCATCCTGCACGCTAAAGCTTGCTCTGCCCTCTAAAATTTTGGGCAGCGCCTTTTCGATAAAAAGCGGCACGCCGAAAAAGCCCGCGAGCACGTAAAATAGCGCAAATCCGCCCAAGCCGCAAGCAAACTTACGTCGGTGTTTTATAAAAAAATTTTTCATTTTTCCGCTCATTAATTTTGATAGCGTAAAATTATATCCAAAAATTTCGTGCAAAGGGTTAAATTTTGCTGGTTCACATCTGTTGCTCGGTCGATTGCGATTATTTTTTGCGCCGCTTGAAAGAGCTCACGCAAGAGCCGCTAATAGGCTATTTCTACGATCCAAACATCCACCCCTATGGCGAATATGTTCTTAGAATGCACGACGCAAAGCGGGTTTGCGAGAATTTAGGGATTAAATTTATCCCGGGCGAGTATGATTTTCAGGGCTGGCTAGACGGCGCGCGCGGGCTTGAAAATGAGCCCGAAAAAGGCGCGCGCTGCGAGTTTTGCTTTGATTTTCGCATGCAAAAAACGGCCGAGCTCGCGCTAAGTTTGGGCGAGCGCAAAATCACCACGACGCTTCTTATGAGTCCCAAAAAATCGCACTCTCAGCTCTGTGCCTCGTTGCAACGTATCTGCGAGTGCTGCGGACTGGAGTTTATCGCGCCCGATTTTCGCAAAAACGGCGGCACGAACGAGCAGTTTGCGCTCGCGAAAAAAGACGCGCTCTATCATCAAAACTACTGCGGCTGCATCTACGCGCTTGCGTCGCAGCGGAATGATCAGCGAAGGGCTGAGCGAAATTCGGGCGGAAGTCTGACGGCGGATTTGAAGCGAAATTTAGCCTGCGATGCCGAAATTTACGAGCTAATGTCGCCGCTCGATCGGCAAATTCTGCCCGCTTCGGTAGAGGAGAAGTTGAAATTTTACAAAAAGCTTTGTGCGCTTGAAAGAAAAGGGGTTAAATTTAGCGTGCTGCGCGATCGGTTTTTAAACTACCGCTTGTTGCGCGCATGGATTAAATTTGACGGGCGTGCAGTGCCTTCGTTTGTGCTATTTGGCTCGCATTTTACGCGCGAAAACGTAAAGTTTAGCATAGAGCGGAAGTGCGAAATTTTTTGCAGCGACAAGGGCGAGATTAAAATTTTAAACCTGGCGAAATTTAACGAAATTTCAAGATCAAATTTCAAAAGCGTATCCGAAATGATAAAAAACCCGCCGAGTTTAGCGCGTCAAAATAAAACTCGCGCCGCCCTGTGCGCTGCGGGCTCGCTCTCGCCGATCATCGTCACGGACGAGATAAGAGTCGCCAAAGTTCAAATTTACGGGCTCTCGCGCATATTTTTAGACGTTAGGGAAATTTTAGTAAGAATTTGATAAGATTCCAAAATTTCTAAAAAAGGCAGATAAATGATAGATATAAACGAAATCCTCTCCATCCTACCTCATCGTTTTCCGTTTTTGTTGATAGATCGCGTCGAAGAGCTCAGCATAGGCGAAAGTATCAAGGCCTATAAAAACGTAACCTACAACGAGCAGATCTTTCAGGGTCACTTCCCAGGCCATCCGATCTATCCGGGCGTAATGATAATCGAGGGCTTGGCGCAGGCGGGCGGCGTGTTGGCGTTTAAGAGCATGGAGAAAGACGGCGTCGATCTAAGCGACAAGGTCGTGTATTTTATGAGCATTGATAATGCTAAATTTAGAAGCCCGGTCCGCCCCGGCGACAAGCTTGAATATCGCATCAGCGTAATCAAACATCGCGGACGTATCTGGGTGCTAAAGGGTGAAGCCTACATCAACGACGGCGCCACATTGGCCGCGCAGGCGGAACTTCAAGCGATGATAATGGATAAATGATGGCTAAAGTTCACCACACGGCGATCATCGAGGATGGCGCCCAGATCGGAGCCGAAGTAACGATCGAGCCATATGCTTTCGTAAGCGCGCAGGCCAAAATTGGCGACGGCTGCACGATCAAGCAGGGCGCGCGCATCATCGGCGATACGCAAATCGGCGAGGGCTCTAAAATTTTTTCATACGCTATCGTGGGCGAAATTCCGCAGGATATGAGCTTTGAAGATGGCGAGCGCACGGGGCTAATCATCGGCAAAAACGCTACGATTCACGAGTTTTGCACGATCAGCTCGGGCTCGCATAAGGGCGACGGATTTACGCGCATCGGTGATAATCTCTTTATGATGGCGTATTGCCATATCGCGCACGACTGCGTGTTGGGCAGCAACATAATCCTAGCTAACAACGCCACTCTCGCAGGCCACGTCGTAATGGGCGATTATGCCGTTATCGGCGGGCTTACCCCCGTGCATCAATTCGTTCAGATCGGCGAGAGCTGCATGATCGCAGGGGCTAGCGCGCTTAGTCAGGACGTGGTGCCGTTTTGCCTAGCCGAGGGAAATCGCGCCTATATCCGCGGGTTAAATTTAACGGGCATCCGCCGCCGCTTCGATAAAGAGACGGTCGAGACGATAAATCGGGCGTATAAATTTTTATTCAACCAGGGTGGGGGCTTAAAGGAGCAGGCGCAAATTTTATTAAACGAAACGAGCGATCAAAACGTGCGCAAGATGTGCGAGTTTATAATCAACACAAAACGCGGAATTCCGCTAGATAAAGGTAAAATTTAATGGCAAATAAGTGCAGTTTTTGCGGTGAGACGGGCGCGGACGGGCGTCGTATCTATCCTAATGACGACGGTACGGCGGCTATCTGCAGCTATTGTATCGATATGGCATACGCCGCTATCCACGGCAGTGAAGGCCAAAACGAGGCGATACAAAATCAAAACAAAGAGATCGATTTCGAAGCTATCAAGCCAAAGGCACTGATGGAAGTGCTAAATCGCTATGTCATCGGTCAGGAGCGCGCTAAGAAAATTTTTAGCGTCGGCGTTTACAACCACTATAAAAGAATTTTCAGACAGACCGACGCAAAGGGTGACGATACAGAAATTTCAAAATCAAATATCTTGCTTATCGGGCCTACCGGTAGCGGCAAGACGCTTATGGCGCAGACCTTGGCGCGATTTTTGGACGTGCCGATCGCCATTAGCGACGCTACGAGCCTAACGGAAGCGGGCTACGTCGGCGAGGACGTAGAAAATATCCTCACCCGCCTTTTACAGGCCGCGGACGGCGACGTAGAGAAGGCGCAGCGCGGTATCGTATTCGTAGATGAGATCGATAAGATCGCGCGAATGAGCGAAAACCGCAGCATCACGCGCGACGTAAGCGGCGAAGGTGTACAACAAGCGCTGCTTAAGATCATCGAAGGAAGCGTCGTAAATATCCCGCCGAAGGGCGGCCGCAAGCATCCAAATCAGGATTTCATCCAAATCGATACGACCAATATTTTGTTCGTCTGCGGCGGTGCGTTCGACGGGCTAAACGAGATCATCAACCGCCGCATCGGGCAGAACGTGCTCGGGTTTAACCAAACCAAGCGCAGCAAGAAAGAGAGCTTAAATTTGCTAAATATGGTCGAGGCCGACGATTTGGTGCATTACGGCATAATTCCCGAGCTCATCGGGCGCTTGCACGTAGTGGCTACGCTAAATGAGATCGACGAAAAGGCGATGGTTAGAATTTTAACCGAGCCGAAAAACGCGATCTTAAAGCAATATCAAAAGCTCTTTGCGATAGACGGCGCAAATTTAAAATTTGACGACGACGCGCTAAGGGAGGTTGCGAGCCTTGCGATCAAGCGCAAAACCGGCGCACGCGGACTTCGTAGCATAATCGAGGAGATTATGATCGATATTATGTTTGATCTGCCTGAGCTTAAGGGCTATGACGTCATCATATCCAAAGAGGTCGTAGACGGCGTCTCTAAGCCGATACTTGTAAAACAAAATTTAACTGCATAAAGGGGATAAATGTTACTTGATTCGATTCTAGGATTATTTTCTAGGGATATGGGCATTGATTTAGGCACGGCAAATACGCTTGTGCTACTAAAAGATAAAGGTATCATCATCAACGAGCCGAGCGTCGTCGCGGTACAAAACGAGCGCTACGGCAAGCAAAGGATCATCGCCGTGGGCGCCGAGGCCAAAGAGATGCTCGGGCGCACTCCGGGCGATATCGAAGCGGTGCGCCCGATGAAGGACGGCGTTATCGCGGATTTTGATATGACGGAGAAGATGATTAGGTATTTCATCGAAAAGACCCACAAGCGCCGCTTTTTCGTAAGCCCGCGTATCATCATCTCGGTTCCTTACGGGCTAACTCAGGTCGAGCGCAAAGCTGTGCGAGAAAGTGCTATGATAGCGGGCGCGCGCGAGGTTTATCTAATCGAAGAGCCGATGGCTGCAGCGATCGGTGCGGGACTTCCCGTAAATGAAGCGCGCGGGTCGCTGGTCGTGGATATCGGCGGCGGTACCACCGAGATCGGCGTTATCTCTTTAGGCGGCATCATCAGCGCCAAATCCGTACGCGTCGCGGGCGATAAGATCGACGCGAGCATCGTTAATTACGTCAAAGAAAAATATAGTCTGCTTATTTCGGAGCGCGCCGCCGAAGAGATTAAGATCAAGATCGGCACAGCGGTACAGCAGCAAAAAGATCTTACATACACGGTCAAAGGAAAAGACCAGATCAGCGGGCTTTTAAGCTCGGTTGATCTTACGAGCGAAGACGTTAGAGAGGCGATCAAAGACTCGATCAGAGAGATTGCCGATGCGTTAAAATTTGTGCTAGAGAGCATTCAGCCGGAAGTCGCCGCCGACATCGTCGAAAATGGCGTCGTACTAACGGGCGGCGGCGCGCTTATTCGCGGATTAGATAAGTATCTAAGCGACACCGTAAAGCTTCCGGTTTTCGTCGCGGACGAGCCGCTGCTGTGCGTCGCAAACGGCACGGGAAAAGCCCTAGAAGAGATCAAATCGCTAAAACAAGCGGCAAATGACTAATCTCAAACTCCTCCTCGTCGCGGTTTTGCTGGTAGCCGTTTCGCTAACGTTCGGCTCATATATCCACGGCAAATTTATCGGATTTGCAGGAGGAATTTTAGAGGTTTATTACGGCGTGAGTGATCGGGTAAAAAGCGCTGTGAACGAGCATTTTAACCAGGCAGAGACAATCAAAGCTCTACGAGAAGAAAACGCCGAGCTAAAAAAATCGGCAATGCTGCTTAGTACGTTCGCGGGCGAGCTCAATAAAATTTTGATCGACAAAAACAGCTCCGTCTACGAACCCAAAGTTCAGCTCGTAAAGGCGCTGAGCTATGCAAATTTAAACGACTACAATAAATTCTTCGTAAATTTTGAAAATTTTGACCCAAACAAAATTTACGGCCTCATCAGCGAGGGTAAAACTGCAGGAATTTTAGTAAATAAAGACGGGCGCCCGCTTGCGATTTTACAGCGCGACGAAAAGAGCAACTTCTCCGTTTTCATAGGAGATACCCAAATTCCTGGTGTTGCGGGCGGCGAAAATAACGAGCTCGTAGTTAGATACATTCCTCAATGGCTTGATCCCAAGGTAGGCGATGAGGTCTTTACGAGCGGGAAAGATGAAATTTTCTTTGCCGGCGTACCGGTAGGAAAGGTTAAAGAGATTCAAAACGGAAAGTTATACAAAAGCGCCGTCGTAGAGCCCTATGTGGGCTCCGAGATGCCGGCGTTTTTGTATGTCGTTACAAAGGAAAATTGATGCCCAAAAGAGATGATATTAAGACGATTTTGCTGATCGGCAGCGGTCCGATCGTAATCGGTCAGGCGTGTGAGTTCGATTACAGCGGCACGCAGGCGGCTAAGACGTTAAAGAGCCTTGGATACCGCGTAGTGCTAATAAACTCTAACCCCGCTACCATTATGACCGATCCCGATTTTGCGGATGCTACCTATATCGAGCCGATCACCAAAGAGAGCATTTTGCGTATCATAAAGCGCGAGGGCGTCGATGCGATCCTGCCTACGATGGGCGGACAGGTCGCGCTAAACGTCGCGATGCAGGCTTACGAAAGCGGCGAGCTAGCCGGTGTAAAATTTCTAGGCGCCAAGCCTGAAGCGATCAAAAAGGGCGAGGATAGGGTGAAATTTAAAGAGGCGATGATTAAGATCGGAATGGATCTGCCTAAATCCAAATACGCCTACAATATCGAAGAGGCGATGGCTGCTGCAAATGAGATCGGCTTTCCGCTCATTATCCGCGCTAGCTACACCCTAGGTGGCGCAGGCAGCGGTGTGGCATACAATATCGACGAGTTTAAAGAGGTCGCGCAAAACGGGCTAGACGTGAGCCCGATAAATGAAATTTTGATCGAAGAGAGCCTGCTTGGATGGAAAGAGTTCGAAATGGAGGTGATCCGCGATCACAAGGACAACTGCATCATCGTCTGCTCGATCGAAAATTTTGATCCGATGGGGGTGCATACGGGCGATTCCATCACGGTCGCGCCCGCTCTTACGCTCACCGATAAAGAATATCAGGCGATGCGCGACGCGAGTTTTAAAATTTTACGCGAGATCGGTGTGGATACGGGCGGCTCAAACGTGCAGTTTGCGGTAAATCCGCAAACTGGTCGCATGATCGTCATCGAGATGAACCCGCGCGTAAGCCGCAGTTCGGCTCTTGCGTCCAAAGCCACGGGCTATCCGATCGCCAAAGTCGCTACGATGCTAGCGGTAGGCTTTAGCCTGGATGAGATCAAAAATGACATCACCGGCACGCCTGCGAGCTTTGAGCCGGTGATCGATTATATCGTGACTAAAATTCCGCGCTTTGCGTTTGAAAAATTCCCCGGCGCAAACCCGTATCTCGGCACTGCGATGAAGAGTATCGGCGAGGTGATGGCGATCGGGCGCAGCTTTAAAGAGAGCATTCAAAAGGCGCTGTGTTCGCTGGAGAAGGGCTACTTCGGCTTCGTGGAATTAAATTTAAGCGAAAAGGATCTGATTTTCGGGCTTCGCAACGCACAGCAAGATAGAATTTTATACATCGCCCAGGGCTTTAGAGCGGGCATGAGCGTGGATCAAATTTACGAGCTTAGCAAGATCGACCGCTGGTTTTTGAGCCAGATCGAGCAGATCGTAAAATTTGAAGAGCGCATCGATATGGAGATCATCAACGACGCGGCGCTTCTAAGACAGGCCAAGAGCTGGGGCTTTAGCGATAAGATGATCGCAAATTTGATCAACAAAAAGGACAATCTGGGCCTTACGCAAAACGACATCCATTTCGCCTGCGCCAGACAGGGCATCGACCTTGAATACAACGAAGTAGATACCTGTGCGGGCGAGTTTGCGGCGCTTACTCCGTATCTGTACTCCAGCACCAACATAACGCCTGCTATCGCAAGCCGTAAAATTTCAAAAGATAATAAAAAGGTCCTCATCATCGGCGGCGGTCCGAACCGCATCGGTCAGGGCATCGAGTTTGACTACTGCTGCGTGCACGCTAGCTACGCGCTAC
>NZ_CALHGM010000047.1 GCF_938030145.1 uncultured Campylobacter sp. | reverse complement strand
GTGTGAAGCGGTGTGAAGCGGTGTGAAGCGGTGTGAAGCGGTGTGAAGCGGTGTGAAGCTGCTCGGCGCCGAAAAATTTATACCGCTTTGTTCGCGGGCACCGGAATTGATGCCGCTTGACTCGCATTGCAGGCGACGAAATTTGCCGCTTAATTTACGGTCGCGGGCGTTAAATTATGCGCCGCGTTCGCACTATGCCTGCACCAGCGTGCGCTGCGTAGATAAAATTTTAAAATTTACCGCCGCTTGATTAAATTTAATAAAATTTCGCGCCGTCGCACGCAAGACGCAAAGCGTGACCCACGAGGCGAAATTTAAAATTTGCGCCGTCGTATCGATTCTAACCGCCACAATGCGATCCAATCCAATTCAAGCTCGCTAAATTTAGTCAAATTTCACGCTCTGCCGAACGTAAAATTTTCCCCCGCGAGCCGATTAAATTCAGTAAAATTTTACGCGTTTTAAAGGCGCAGATCACGCCCTAAGCCGCACGTAGATACGCCTCGGGGCGGGATAGCCCTCGATCGTGCGCGAGCTATCGAGCGGGTCTAGGAAATTCTCCAAGCTTTGCCCGTCGATCCACTCCGTTTTGCGCTGCTCGCTAGCATCCGTGGGCTTTTGAGCCAAAATTTCAAAATCTCTGAATTTCGCCCTCTCGCACCAATTTTGTAGCGCGCCGACGGTCGGGACGAAGTAGATATTTGAAATTTTTGAGTAGCTGTTTTTCGGGCACAGCGCGAAATCGCCCGCCCCCTCGATATACATCGTGTCTAAAAACACCTCGCCGCCCGCATTTAGCGAGGCGCGCAGATCTTTTAGCATCTTTACGGGGTCGCTGCGATGGTAGATGACGCCGAGACAGAAGATCGTATCGAATTTGTGCTTGTAAAAGGGCAGATGCTCCACGCCCAAAAGCTCAAATTTCGCGCCGCTGCGGAGAAATTTCTCGATGAAGCGAAACTGCAGATAAAATAGCGCGCTCGGATCAAACCCCACTAGCCGCGCAGGCTTTAGTGCGCTTGTGCGAAACATATAGTAGCCGTTGTTGCAGCCCACGTCGGCGACGGTTTTGCCGCTCAGATTTAAAAACGGCCGCAGCAGGTTAAATTTCACGAAGCTTCGCCACTCGGCGTCGATGAAAAGATCATTCAGCGCAAAAGGCCCCTTGCGCCACGGCTTTAGCGCTCGCGCGATACGCAAAATTTCATCTCTCTGCTCCGCGCTAGCGCTAAAGCTTGCGCGCACGACGTCGCCGCAGTCGCAGCCGCACTCGCCTATTTGCAGCGCCTCGATCGCGCTTAAAATTTCGCGGTTTTGCCCGCTTTGCAGTTTTTTAAAGTTCTCGTCTCTGATTTTTTGCAGATCCATTTTTAATCCTAAAATTTCAAATTTAGCGCCATTTTAACATAAAATTTTATCCATTTTAAGGCGCAAAGAGATAAAATCAACTTGCAATTCAAGCAAAGGAGCAAAAATGCAAGAAGCAAAAACGAGAAAATTCAGTCTCAGGTTTAATCACGAAATTTCAAGTAGTGGCGCAGAGGTGCGGCTTTGGCTGCCGTTAGTGCTGCAAGAGCCCTATCAGAGGTTGCTTAGCGAATATCATGCCCGCTCAAATGCGCAAGAGTCGGCTATCTGCGGAGATCATATAAGCACGTACTACGCGCGCTTCGCACCCGATAAAGAGGCAAGAGCGGGCGTCGGCAAATACGGCGAGCAAGGTGTCGTAGGCGAAGAGGATGATTATTTTGAGCTTAGCTTCGATATTGAAATTTCGGAGCGAAACACCGATTTTAGCAAGGTAAGCTTTAATGAAAATGAGCGCTTGAGTCCCGAGATCGAGGAGTTTTTAAAGCCTTCAAAGCTAATTCCGGTAGAAGGCGCTGCAAAACAAAAATCAGACGAGATCACCGGCTCGCTTAAAGGCGATCTGGAAAAGGCGCGCGCGATTTACGAGTGGGTCGCAAAAAATATGAGTCGCGATAATAGCGTGATCGCATGCGGCAGCGGCGATGCAGCGACAATTTTAAGCAGCGGCAAGCTAAGCGGCAAATGCGCCGATATTAATAGCGTGTTCGTATCGCTCTGCAGGGCAGCTGGCATTCCTGCTCGCGCTATTTACGGCATCCGCACGGGCGCAGCGCAGAAATTTTCGCCTGAAATGGGTGTCATGGGCGCCTTAAGCGGCGGTGCGCTTGAAATTTCGGGCGCGCAGCACTGCAGAGCGGAATTTTATCTAAAAGGCTATGGCTGGATCCCGGTCGATCCCGCGGACGTTACGAAGGTGCGACTCGGCGAAGGCTTAAGCGAGGATGATTCTAAGCTGGCACGGGTGCGCGAATATCTTTTCGGCAATTGGGAGCCGTGCTGGTTAGGCTTTAACTACGCTCGCGAAATCGTGCTAAATCCGCGCCCGGCGTACGTTCCGATCGAAATTTTTTCGCATCCGTATTGCGAAGTGGGCGGCACGCCGAAAGATCCGTACTCGCCTAAAAATTTTATCTACGAGTATTTTTCGCGAGAAATTTAATCCTCTGACGACTTGCTTTTTGCTGCCGCGATTTGCTTAAGCTAAGCTGCCGCGCTTCGTCAAAGCTTAACCGTTTCATCGAAGCGCACGCTTGGCTTTTGCGATAGCGGCGCTTTTGCGTGGTTTAGCCTACGCCGCCGTATACTGCCTACGCGCCTAGTTTGCGGGCTATCACGCCCGCTTTGGCGAAATTTCGCGCTATGTCTTGAAGCGAAATTTTAAAATTTTAAAGCTGGTGAAATTTTAAATTTAGCGATTTCAAAGCCGCAAAAGGCTAAAATCCACGCGTAATTAGGGCTAAGGCTTAGCCATTTTATTTTGAAGGCATTTCATGCAAAGACGCGATTTTTTAAGAAACACTGCGATTTTAGGCGCTGTTATGGCGACTCCGAGTACCATTTTGGGCGGGGAAGAAGTCATTGGCAAAAAGAGAGCTTTCGGGCTATCGCTAAATCACGAAATTTTGGAGAAGGGTAAGCAGACGCGGCTTTGGATACCGCTTCCTCTCATCACGGAGTATCAAAAGGTAAGCGACATAAAATTTGACGGTAATTTCAACGATCCGTCCGTGGACTACGGCGAAATTCCGACGCTCTATGCCGGCTACGTCGGGGTGGCAAAGCCCACGCTAAACATTAAATTTAGTGTCGAGACCTTTGAGCGAAACACCGACTTTAGCAAGGTAAAATTTAATCCGAACGAAAAGCTTGGCTCCGAGGTAGCGAAGTTTTTAGAGCCTAGTGCGCAGATTCAAATCGACGGCGTCGTCAAGCAAAAATCAGACGAGATCGCAGGCGGCATAAAGGGCGATTTGGAAAAGGCGCGCGCGATTTATACGTGGGTGGCGAACACTATGCAGCGCGATAACAGCGTGCTAGGTTGCGGACTAGGGGACGTGAAGCAAATTTTAAGCAGCGGCAAGCTAAGCGGCAAATGCACCGACATAAATAGCGTTTTCGTCGCACTTTGCCGCGCACAGGGCATCGCCGCAAGAGAGATGTTTGGCATTCGCGTCGGCGCGTCAAGATTTAGCGCTCAAATGGGCGCCGCGCCTAAAGATGGCGTCAGCCATATCTCGGGCGCGCAGCACTGCAGGGCGGAATTTTATCTAAAAGGCCACGGCTGGATCCCGGTCGATCCCGCAGACGTTACGAAGGTGCGGCTGGGCGAGAAGCTAAGCAATGATGACAGCAAGCTTGCTAAAATTCGCGAGTATTTATTCGGCAACTGGGAGATGTGCTGGATCGGCTTTAACTACGGCAGAGACTTCACGCTAAGCCCACGCCCAGCGCAGTTTCCGATCAATAATTTTGGCTATCCTTACGGCGAAGTGGACGGCAACACGCTTAATTACTACTCGCCGAAAGATTTCAGCTACGATTACAGATCGAAAGAGCTTTAGCGGCTCGCGTTTTACTATGCGGCACGTCGAACTACTTGAGCTTTTTGAGTAGGTATACAAAAGAGGCTTCCCGCTAAACGACTTTGGGCGGATGTGTAAAAGCGCGCCTAATTTGCGTGTCGCCGCGTCTGCATCGGCAAAAAATTCCGCGTCTTGTTTGGCTGGAATTTTAAAATTTTTAGAATTTTGCGAGCGGCGAAATTTTAAAATTCCAAGATGAATAAAATTTTGAAATTTTTCGGCGCGCAAAATTCTGAAATTTACGGCTTGCGGAATTTAAAATTTCGCCTCTTTGCCACTCTGTGCGAAATTTGAGCGGTAAAATTTGCAGATAAAATTCCACGCCAAAAGCCGGCTAAGGTGCGACAAGATTATTAAGATTATACTTAAAGGCAAAATTTGAAAACTGAACTAGAAAATCCCGCGCAAGAAACCTTGGCTCAAAAGCGAGAAAATCCTAGCAAAAATCGCTTCAGCACGAGCAGTCTGTGGCTGATATTTGCCGCGATTTTTAGCGCAGTCGCGGCGACTTTTTGCTGTCTGCCTGCGCTTTTATTTTTGATTTTCGGCGCGAGCTTTTCCATTTTTTCAGGCGCAGAGGCGCTGGAAGGCTACCGCGCGCCGCTTTCTGCGTTAGCGCTTTTTTGCTTCGCGCTTTCCGCGTTTTTCTTTTTCAAAAAGTCGCGCGCATGCTCGCTACAAAGCGGGCGTAAAAAGTGGATCCTGATTTACGTGCTTTTAGGAGCCCTGCTTGCCTTTATGCTTACATATCCCGAAATTTTAGGAGAGCTTTATGTATAAAATTTTGTTTTTGATGCTTGGATTTACGGCGCTTTTTGCCGACAAAGAGGTTAAAATTTACGTGGAAAAAATCCACTGTCCGCTCTGCACCACGATCGTGCGAAAGGCGCTTTTGCAAACACCAGGCGTGATAAGCGCGAAGGTTTCGCAGCAGAGCAAAACCGCGACCGTCGTAGCAAAGGATGACGCAAACGAGACTGCGATGCTTGAGGCGATCGCTAAAACGGGCTATGAAGGCGTAATCATAAAATAAAAATCCCCGGCAAAATTTCGGACTAAATTTTAAATAAAATTCTTGCTAAATTTCGGTAAAATTCATGCGATTTTGCATAAAATTTCATTTTGCGCAGCTTGCCTGCAGCGTAAGCTAGCGCGATTGAAATTCTGCGCGTATTTTGCGGAAGCGCTATGTCGGCGCTGTCGCGTTTAAATTTAGCGGTATGTGTCGCCGCAGATACGCCGCGCTAAAGTAAATTCAAAAGGAGCAAACATGCAAAAAAATGAGGTTATGAATGATTTTAAAAAGCTGTGCGAGATACCGCATTGCAGCTGCGAAACGGAGCAGATGAGGGAGTTTTTGGCGGATTTTGCGCGCTGCCAGGGCTTTAGCGTGAATGTTGACGAGGCGGGCAATATCCACGCCGTAAAGGGCAAGCCTAAAATCTGTCTGCAAAGCCACTACGACATGGTTTGCGTGGGCGCGGCGCCCAATTTAGAGCTCATCGAGGAAAGCGGCATCCTAAGGGCGAAAAACTCGACTCTAGGCGCTGACGACGGCATCGGCGTGGCGATGATGATGGGCGCGATGCGGGAGTTTGCGAACTTGGAGTGCCTATTTACCAACGACGAAGAGGTCGGGCTCGTGGGCGCAAACGCCTTTAAAGGTAAAATTTTATCGCCGAATTTGCTAAATTTAGACAGCGAAGAGGACGACCGCGTGACGCTGGGATGCGCGGGCGGCATAAACGTGAGCGCAAAAATAGACGCCGCTAGCATCAAAAAGAGCGGTAAAATTTACGAGATCGGCGTTACCGGGCTTAGCGGCGGGCATTCGGGCAACGAGATACATAAAAATATCCCAAACGCGACGAAGCTGCTGGCGAAATTCCTCGCCGAGGAGGGCTGCGAGCTAATCAGCCTGGATTTTGGCGAGAGGAGTAACTCGATCCCCGCAAATGCCGTGTGCAAGGCACTATGCACGCATGAGCCAAAGCAGCGCGGCCTGGCGTGGGTAAAGAGCCTAGGCGAGGGCGAAGCGGACGTGCTGGTAAACAGCGGCAAAATTTTGGCGCTTATCAACTCCTTCGCCCAGGGTGTGCGCAGCTACGACACGCAGCTTGGCATGGTAAACGAAAGTATAAATCTCTCGACGGTTAAGCAGAAGGGCGAAGTGATCGAGTTTGACTTTTTTGGACGCGCGATGAAGCGAGAGGGGCTCGAAAATCTGGGCTTTGAGACTAACACTTTGGCTAGCGCACTTGGTTTTGACGTGAGAGTAACCGACCGCTCGGCGAGCTGGGCGCCACGCATCAGCGACTTCGCGCATCTGGTGCTTGAGGAACTGCAAAAACAAAAGCCGCAGGCCAAATTTGCCGCCGTGCACGCAGGCCTTGAGTGCGGCGTACTGGTCGCAAAACAGCCCGAGCTGCAAGCCTGCTCCATAGGCCCCAACATCCACTCGCCTCACTCCGTGAACGAGCACTGCGAGATAGCGTCGGTGGAGATGATGGCGGAAGTAGTAAGAAACATAATCGCTAGGCTTCAGTAGCTTGGAACGGCTTGTCTTTTTGTCCTATACTTCGTTGGATTTAAATTTTACTCGGTCACTACCGACGAGGTAGCTCCCGTCGTAAAATTTAAATCCGCCTCGTCTAGAACAAAAATACTTCGCCTTTAAATTTGCGGTGATTTGCCTCAAGAGTGATTTTAAATGAATTTTTGCTTCACCTTGCTCGCAACTGCTTCTTGAAAAGTTACGAATGCAAAGAATGAAGCAGAGCGTCCGCTAAAATTTGCTCGGCGGAACTACTTGCCGAAATAGCAATTTAAAAGGAGATAAAAATGGAAAGCCAGATCAAAAATTTTCTGCAAAATTGCGAGCAGATCGTTAAATCACAAGTAAAGCAATACGAAAATCGTAGCCCTTTCGCAACCAAAATTCCACCCGTCTTTATACTGCCTTATGATGAATTTGAGCAAAAATTCGGTTCAAATTTACATTTGGATAGTAGTTTTGACGTGCTGGTGTTTGACGGCGATCTTAGCCTTTCACAAGGCACGATAAATTCTGCTTGGCTTAAGGATAAATTTAGCGAAGCTGGCGGTAAAAATAGCGCACGAGCGATGTTTGTTAACGGAAATTTATCCACCGGCGGCGATATCATCGATGATGATTATCTGTTTTTGCAAGTCGCTAAAGATACGGCGTGTAGTTATCTGCATTCGCAGGACGGCGTTATCGCGATCGGCGGCAATCTAACGGCGCTTTGGGGCATAAGCGGCGAATACAACGACGGAATGTTGCAGGTTTTTGGAAAAACGCAAGCGCCGTATATCGTCTCAAACGACCACGCAATGCCTGATCATAGCATTAGCGAATACGTCTATGTCCTAGACGGACAGATCGGTCAAAGCTACCTGGGCGCGCTTGAGGGTTGGGAATTTTTCGAAAATAGCGAGCTGATGTTTAAGGATGGAATTTGCGAAGATAAGCATCAGATCGATATTTCCGCCTTTTTTGAATTCGTAAAAAAAGGCGTTAATCCGCTGGTGGATTTTAAAACTTTTGAAGCTAGAAAAGCCGCCCTAGATGAAGAGGATGAAGAGCAGGAGCCTGGATATTCAAGCGATCTGCCCAAAAATTCCGAGACTATCGCCGAGACGATATATTTAGAAAATTTCAGCGGCAGCGATGAGGAGCTATACGAGTATATGGTGAGCGAATTCGAGGCCATAGAAAAAATAGACGATGAAAGCGAAAAATATGCTTATGGCGGCAGGGCCTTCGAGCTATCTATCATTGCGGCAAGGATGGCGGAAAATTGGCAGCTGATTACCCAGCGTTACTCTGCGCAGCAGATAGACGAGCTACGCAAAATCATCATTAAGAGCGCGACGAATTTAGCCGATTATTTTTTAAAAATCGGCGATAAAAAACAGCTTGCGTTCATCTATGAATTTTTAAACGATGATGCGGTAAGCATCGAAAAAGACGAGCCGTTTTTATACGAAACGCTGGTGCGCGCGGGCTTGGAGCTGCAAGATTACGATAGCACTTACGCGCTAGTGTCCGTCATCGATAAAAAGTCCGAATTTTTGCCGCAGGAGATAGTAAAAAGCATCGCGGACGTGATTAAAAGCGAAGGATACCGGGCTTGGCTGGCAAAACAGTAAGCTCCGAAAGCAAAATTTTAAATTTTTCTAAAAGATAAAAATCAAAAGAGGCGTTTATAAAATTTCAATCTAAATTTTTCGCGCCATAAAGCCGAACGTCTGCCGTAAAGCGGCTTTAAGCAAGGCGTTAAATTTTAAAATTCCGTCAAATTTAAGTCCGTAAATTTAAACCCGCATTTGCAGGCTAAAATTTTACGGAAAATTCTTATCCTTGCTACTGCACAGCTCGTTTAAAAAGCACTCCTTGCAGTTTGGCTTTATCGCTTTACAGGTGTAGCGGCCAAAAAGCACCATGCCTTGGTGCAGCTTACCAAGATCCGTTTTAAAAGCCTCGCTAAGATCGCGCTCCGTAAGCTCGGGCGTCTTTGCACGGCTCAGCCCTAGGCGATGCGCGACGCGAAAGACGTGTGTATCCACCGCCATCACGTTTGCGCCCGCACCCTCTAAAAGCACGACGTGAGCGGTCTTTTGCCCCACACCCGCAAGAGATTTTAGCCCCGCTTCATCAAGCGGCACGACGCCGTCAAAGTCGCTAACCACCGCCTGCGCCATTTTGATCAAATTTACCGCTTTGTTGTTGTAGAAATTGCACGAGCTAATTAGCAGCTTAACGCTCGCCAGATTGGCCTTTGCAAGCTCCTTAACGCTAGGAAATTCCGCAAAAAAGCGCGGCGTGATTAAATTTACCCGCTTGTCGGTACACTGCGCGCTAAGCATCACGCAGACCAAAAGCTGATAGTTGTCTTTAAATTTCAACTCGCTGCGCTCTTCCGCGAAGTTTTGCAGAATTCTCTTTTTTATCTCTAAAATATCTTTTTTACTTCTCATTTGCATTTCCTCAAGGCGGAATTCTACCCTAAAATTCTAAAGTACAGTTTGATTGTTAACAACTTTGAGTTATAATCGCCGTTAAAATTTTTTTAAGGAATTATGATGAAAAAAGTTTTATTTACAGCACTTAGTTTGGCTGCCGCTATCAGCCTCAACGCTACCGTTTACGCTACCGTAAATGGCAAAGACGTAACCGAAAAGGAGCTTGCTCCGCTACTTCAAGGCATAGGCAACGTAGATATCGCCGCTCTTAATGCAGAGCAAAAAAAGGAGCTTATCGATAAAGGCATCGATCTGATGCTGCTAACGGATGAAGCTAAAAAATCGGGCGTTATGGACGAAGACGTTTATAAAAAAGAGCTTGAAATCGTAAAAGATAACTTAGCGCTTCGTGTATGGCAGGCTAAAGAAGCCAGCAAAATAAATATCGACGATAAAGAAATAGCCGATTTTTATAACAAAAACAAAGCGCGCTTTACCGAGCCTGCGAGAATCAAAGCGGCTCAGATCGTCGTTAAAACCGAAGCTGAGGCAAACGATATTATTAAGCAGTTAAAAGGGCTTAGCGACAGTGCACTATTTACTAAATTTGCAGAGCTTGCCAAAGCCAAATCTATCGATCCGCAGGCTAAACAAACCGGCGGCGAGCTAGGCTGGATGCCTAGCGATCAGGTCAAGCCTTTTGCCGATGCGATCTCTAAGATAAAAGATGGTCAAATCACCACTAAAGCGATTAAAAGCAGGGTCGGATATCACGTAGTGTTAAAAGAGGAGTCTCAAGCTAAAAAGCAGTTAAGTCAAAGCGAAGCAAAGCCTTTTATTGAGCGCGTGCTTAGACAGCAAAAAGCGGCGAAAGTAGTCGAGCAAAAAGCGGCAGATCTTCACAAAAACGCTAAAATCGAGTATAAATAATATAGGAGCTAAAAATGGGCGTTTTAGATATAGTAAAACCGGGCGTTTTAAGTGGCGATGACGTAAGTAAAGTCTATGCGTATGCGAAGCAGCAGGGCTTTGCGATCCCTGCGGTAAACGTAGTGGGATCAAATTCCATAAACGCCGTCTTGGAAAGCGCTAAAATCGCAAATTCGCCCGTTATTATTCAGTTTAGCAACGGCGGCGCAGCGTTTTATGCGGGCGCTACTTGCCCTAATGCCGCAGTTTTAGGCGCTATCGCAGGTGCGCATCAAGTGCATGCTTTGGCGGCTCATTACGGCGTTGCGGTGATTTTGCATACTGATCATGCCGCGAGGAAGCTGCTTCCGTGGATCGACGAGCTCATTAAAGCCAACGCCGAGAATAAAAAAGCTCACGGCGCGCCGCTATTTAGCTCGCACATGCTTGATCTTAGCGAGGATGATTTGGAGCTAAATTTAGCGACCTGCGAGAAGTATTTGGAAATTTTAAGCGATCTTGGAATTTCGCTTGAGATCGAGCTTGGCGTCACAGGCGGCGAAGAGGATGGCGTCGATAATACCGGCGTCGATAACGCGCGGCTTTACACCCAGCCCGCAGATGTCGCGCTTGCTTACGAGCGACTTGGCAAAATCAGCGACAGATTCAGCATCGCGGCGAGCTTCGGCAACGTCCACGGCGTGTATAAACCGGGCAATGTCATGCTGCGACCTGAAATTTTGAAAAATTCGCAAAAATTCGTGCGCGAGAAATTTAATCTGCAATCCGAAAAGCCCGTAAATTTCGTCTTTCATGGCGGCAGCGGCAGCGATACCTCCGACATCAAGGCAGCCGTAAGCTACGGCGTAGTTAAGATGAATATCGACACCGACACGCAGTGGGCATTTTGGGACGGCGTGCGCGCTTATGAGGTCAAAAATCGCGGCTATTTGCAGGCTCAAATCGGCAATCCGGAAGGTGAGGATAAACCGAATAAAAAATTCTACGATCCTCGCAAGTGGCTGAGGGCAGGCGAGCAGAGTATGGTGGCGCGCTTGCAGGTCGCATTTGACAATCTAAATTGCCTAAATAGGAACTAATATGGATCGCCCGAATAACGAAGTGCTCGATATCACGCTACCTGAGGCGAAGGAGCGCTCGTTAGCGGGCGTTTTTTTTAAGATCGCAGCTCTGCCGATTGCGGTTTTTGTGGTGTTTTTGCTGGGCTATTTGGGGCTTATCGGGCTGAAGGTAGAAACACACTCGATCCTGATGCTTGCGGTTTTGCTAATTATTGCACTAATTTTAGCTCGTCATAATGCAGAATACGGCTGCTTAAATTTTCAAAATAATATCGATGACTTCAAGCGCGAGCTGAAAAATTACATCGTCGCCAATCTCTTAAGTATCGGCGGTAAAAAAAAATCAGATGCTAGCTTTGATCTTTTTGTGGACGAATACGGCTACTCGCTACGTAATCAAAACTACGCTTCCGTCGCGTCGGCAGTCTTTCCGATGCTTGGAATTTTAGGAACTTTCATCTCGATTGCGATTTCGATGCCGCACTTTTCCTCAAGCAATATTGATGGGCTCGAAACCGAGATCGCGCAGCTTCTAGGCGGCGTGGGCACAGCGTTTTACGTCTCGATCTATGGAATTTTTTTAGCGCTTTGGTGGATATATTTTGAGAAAAAGGGCATTAGCAAATATGAGCGTCTGCTCATCAAATACAAAAATTCCACTAAAAATTTCTTCTGGAACAAAGACGAAATAACACAGGGCTATCTGAGTGAAATTTTAAACTCTAATTCTGAAATTTCGCGCTCATTTGCGATGATGAGCTCTACGAATTTTACCGAAAGGCTAAACCGCCTAATCGATGAAAAAATCGGCGCTTTTGAAAGCGTGATGGAAGCCGAGAAGCGAAGTATGGCGATTACACAAGAAGAGCTTGAAAAGGCAGGAGAGATGATCCAAAGGACAAATCTCGCTCACGGTGAGTTAGATAAGAGCTTCGCTCAAATTTTATCTGCGCTTAAGTCCGTGTCTGCAAGCCTAATCGAAATTCAAAACGGAATTTCCGCGCAGTATCTAAGCCAGTCTAAGGCTTTAACGGACGGGCAAGGCGAGCTGGCTAACGTTACTAGTGCATTAAGCGCTCAAATCAAGAGCCTAAATGCCTCCTTAGGCGGGTTTGCGGGCGAAATTTCAAGTTCGCAGAATGCTTACGCCGCTAAAATTGACGCTAGCTTTAAGGGGCTAAGCGCGGATTTGAAGGCACTTTTAGCTGGAGAGGGCGCTGCGCGGACGAGCAACGAAAGCATCATCGAAGAGCTTCGTAAAACGCTTGCGAGCATCGATGAAAAAGCACTTTTAGATGAAAACGAATAACGAAGAAAAAGAGACCTTCTGGATCGCGTACGCCGATTTGATGGCGGGACTACTTTTTGTTTTCGTGCTTTTAGTAGGCGGTATCATCGTCAAATACTTCCTCACGCAAAGCAACCTGCAGGAGAAAGAAAGCCAAATTTCAAGCGCGCTAGCAAGCCTGCAAAGCCAGGAGAAAAAAAGCGCCGAGCTTGAGGCGCTGAATAAAATTTTTAGCGACCAGCTCGAGAAGCTAAATATCGAAAACACCGATCTTCGCAAGCAAAATTCCATCTATTTCATACAGATCGAAGATCTGACCGAGATGGCGGAGAAGCTGAAAAAAGAAAATTTAGACATCAACTCGCTTCTGCAAAAAGCGCGCGACGACGCCAACGCTACGATCAGCCAAAATGAGCTTAAAATCGCCTTTTTGCTCGATCAGCTCACGAAGAAGGAGAGCGATTTTAATAAAATTTTACAGGACCTCAACGTCACGAAAAACCGCATCCGCAACCTCACCGGAATGAAGGTCAAGATCATCGCCGATCTGAAGGAGAAGCTGGGCGGCAAAATCCGCATCAACAACGAAAGCGGCGCGATGACGCTAAGCTCGTCGATCCTTTTCGACAAAGGCTCAAGCGAGCTGAAAGAGGACGCCAAAGAGACGCTTCGCTCGACGCTGCAGAGCTATTTCGCCGCGCTTTTGAATAACGATGAAATTCGCGAAAATTTAGATCAGATCATTATTGAAGGGCACACGGACAGCGACGGCGGGTATTTGTATAACCTCGAGCTCTCGCAAAATAGGGCGTTTGCCGTGATGGATTTCATCAACTCGTGGAATAAAGATGAGCGGCTGCAAAAATATCTCATCGCCAGCGGTCGCAGCTACACGCAGCCCGTGATGCGCAGAGGCGTCGAGGACAAGGACGCTAGCCGCCGCATCGAGATAAAATTTACCCTTTCAAACAAAGAGGCGATGGAGGAGATCAGGAAATTTTTGCAATTTGACGCGAACGCTACGAATTAGAAGCTCGCCCTTAACGGCTCGCTCGAAATTTTAGCCCGCAAAAATAGAGCTTAAAATTTTAAAATTCTTGACGAATTAACGGCTCATCTGAAATTTCAACGGCGGCGGAGCGCATCCTTTTATTTTGACGAGAATGTCGTAATTTGGCGGCTCGCTAAATTTTACGCACCGCTTACGCAGCATCTGCCGCGGCGGAATGGGTTTAAATTTTAAGTCCGCGCATTTTGGCGCGCTTTTAGCGCTGCCACGCGGATGATATAGTTTAAATTTAGACCTTTAATTTAAGTTGCAAATTTAAACAGGCTTAACGGGCGGCTTAAAATTTAAATGGATCAAAAACCTTGCTCGTTTAGTTTTTTATAGGTGTAGCAACTGCGTTTAATCCCTAGATCGCAGGCTTTACCATAGTATTTTTTCGCCATACTCTTATCTTTTTTTACCCCTTTGCCGGATTCATATAAATATCCAAGATTATTGCACCCTTCGGCAATTTCTAAATCACAAGCCTTGGAAAATAATTTATTTGCTATTCGGTAATCTTGTTTTACACCTTTACCAGATTCATATAGATGTCCGAGGCCATCACACCCTTCACCGGCTTCTAAATCACAAGCCTTAGAAAACAATTCACTCGCTTTTTCGTAATCTTGCTTTGTGCCTGCGCCTGAATAATATAAAAATCCAAGATTATGACATCCTATACCATATTCTAAATCACAAGCTTTGGAATATAATTCACTTGCTTTTTTATAGTCTTGGTTTACACCGTAGCCTGAATGATATAAAAATCCTAGATTGTAGCACCCTTCGGCAATTTCTAAATCACAAGCCTTGGAAAATAATTTATTTGCTATTTGGTAATCTTGTTTTACACCTTTTCCTTGTTCATATAAAGCTCCTAAATTGACACATCCTAGTCCATCTCCAAGATTGCAAGCTTTAGAATACAGGTCTTTTGCTTTTTCAAAGTCTTGTTTTACACCTTTACCAGACTCATATAGAACCCCGAGACTATTGCAACCTTCACCGACATCCAAATCGCAAGCTTTAGAATATAGCTCATTTGCTTTGTTATAGTTTTGCTCTATGACTTCCCCTTGTTCATATAAAACTCCTAGATCACTACATCCTAGCCCGTTCCCCAAATTGCAAGCTTTGGAATATAGTTCGCTCGCTTTCTTATAGTCCCGCTTTACACCTTCGCTGGAACTATACAAAACTCCTAGATTATAGCATCCTGTGTTATGCCCCAAATCGCAAGCTCTAGAATATAAATTTATTGCTTTTTCAAAGTCTTGTTCTATGCCTTCGCCTGAGGCATACCAAAACCCTAGAGCATAGCATCCTATGCTATATCCTAAATCACAAGTCCTAGAAAACAATTCATTTGCTTTCTTATAGTCCTGCTTTGTATGTTTACCTAAATAGTATGAAGTTCCAAGATTATAACACCCTTCGGCAATCTCCAAATCGCAGGCCTTAGAATAGAATTGATTTGCTTTTTGGTAGTCTTGCTTTACGCTGCCATCTCCTTTTTCGTATAAAACTCCAAGATTATGACAGCTTTCGCCATGTTTCAAATCGCAAGCTTTTGAATATAGCTCGCTCGCTTTTTTTGTAGTCCTGTTTTACGCCTTCGCCAGATGCATATAAAAGCCCGAGATTGTAGCATCCGTCACCTTCTTGCAAATCGCAAGCCTTGGAAAGCAGTTCGATCGCTTTTTGGTAATCTTGCTTTACTCCCTTGCCTGAGTGGTATAAAACACCCAGATTGCCGCAAGCTATGCTATTTTTTAAGTCGCAGGCCTTAGAATACAGTTCGGTCGCTTTTTTATAATCTTGCTCCGCGCCCTTGCCGTATTCGTATGACGCCCCCAAGGTGGTGCAACCCCAGCCGTCGCCCAAACTACAGGCTTTAGAATTTAGCTCTTTTGCTTTCTCATAATCCTGCTTCACGCCATCCCCTGAATAGTATGCCATGGCGAGATTCACGCATGCTAAGGTATTGTTGCTATCGCATTCGCTTTGTAATCTGCTTATACCGGGATCTTCTTGTTCCGCCGATGGCAAAGCCGTGGCTTCTGCTAGCGATAAAGCCGCCGTGGCGATCAGCGCTAGAAATATCTTTTTCATACATCGCTCCGTTTAAAATTTCGGCTATTTTATTTCATTTTCGCTTAATCTTTTGAAAATCGGCGGGCCCAAAGGGTCTTTAAATTTATACAGCCGCGAGCTTAAAGGCGAAATTTAGCAAAAAGCGTTAAAATTCCAAGCATCACAAGGAGCAAAAATGAAAATTTTAAAAAGCACGAAGGCAAATTTCAAAGAGGAGTTTGCAAGGCTGGTGCGCCGCGGCGAGACGGATATGAGATCGGTAATGCCCGTCGTAAGCGGTATCATCGAAGATATCAGAGAGCGCGGCGATGAGGCGCTAGCTGAACAGATTGAGAAATTTGACAGATGGCGCGTGCAGGGCGATCTGGCTATCACGCAAGAGCAGATGAGTCTCGCGTATGAAGGCTTAACCGCAGAGCTAAAAAACGCGCTACAAGTCGCATACGAGCGCATCTACGCCTATCACGAAAAGCAGCTTGAGAGAAGCTGGTTTAGCTTCGATCCAAGCGGCGCGATGCTCGGGCAAAAGATCACGCCGGTAGATCGCGCGGGGCTATATATCCCGGGGGGCAAGGCAGCGTATCCGAGCTCGCTTCTGATGAACGCGATCCCCGCAATCGTCGCGGGCGTGGAGGATATCAGCGTCTGCACCCCCGCCGTGGGCGGCGTCGTAAACGAGCTACTGCTCGCGGCGATGCATGTGCTGGGGATCAAAAAGGCCTACAAGGTGGGCGGCGCAAGCGCGATCGCGGCGATGGCATACGGTACGCGCACGATCGGCAAGGTTGACGTCATCACGGGCCCCGGGAATATCTTCGTCGCAACCGCTAAAAAGCTCGTGTTCGGCGATGTAAATATCGATATGATCGCGGGTCCTAGCGAAGTGGGCATCATCGCAAACGCCGCGGCAAATCCGCGCAATATCGCCGTGGATCTACTCAGCCAAGCCGAGCACGACGAGATCGCGAGCAGCTTTTTGATAAGCGACGATGAAAAATTCGCTCTTGCCGTCGCTGAACATATCGAGCAGCAGCTTCCTACGCTCGCGCGTGAGCCGATCGCTCGCGCCAGCATCCAAAACAAGGGCGCGATCATCATCGCACGCGATATGAACGAGTGCGTGGAGCTGATGAACGAGCTTGCGGTCGAGCACCTCGAGATCGCGACCGAGAACGCCTACGAGCTGCTTCCGCGCATACGCCACGCAGGCGCGATATTTTTGGGCCACTACACGCCCGAGGCGATGGGCGATTACCTCGCAGGCCCTAACCACACGCTGCCGACCGGCGGAAGCGCTCGATTTTTCTCGCCTTTGGGGGTTTATAATTTCATCAAACGAAGCTCGATCATAGCGCTAAATAAACGCGCCATAGACGAGCTAGGCGGCGCGTGCATGGCGCTAGCGGATGCAGAGGGGCTCGGCGCGCACAAAAAATCGGTGCAGATTAGATTTGAAGAGAAGTGATTTTGCGGCAGTAACGAAATTACGAAATGAAATTTTAAAAAAAGCGGCTAAGGGCTTAAAATTTGCCCGCATGTAGCTTAAAGCGGTTTGCATGCAGCTTAAAAATTGCGAAGCGAAATTTTAAAAAGCACCGGCGGAAGTTGCGAAATCGCGAGCTTAAATTTTAAAATTTAAAGACGAGTTAAATTTTAAAAAATGTAAGCGTCGCGGTGAGAGTGAAATTTTAGAATTTCAAAAGCGCTATAAATTTAAAAAAACAGCCGTATTTGATTAAAATTTAAGGCAAATTTACTAAGCGAAATGATATACTTTCGCTGATTTTTTACAAGGAGAGAAAAATGGAAAAATCACTTTTAGTTTTGGCTAGTTTTGGCTTTGCGCTAAGTCTTAGCGCCGCAGATCTTTCAGATAGCTGCAAAGAGTACTTCGCAGATCTTGATAAGATGGTTGATACCTACAAACAAGCGGGTCAAGAGCAGCAGGTCAAGATGTATGAGGATCAAAAAAAGCAGTCTATGGATCAGATCAGCGCACTTCCTAAGGAGCAGCAAGAGGCCACTTGCAAACAAGCTAAAGAGATATTTAAGCAGATGATGGATCAGATGAAACAACAAGGCGCTATGAAATAAGCACCTTTGCGGGCACGATGATGCCTTCTTCAGTCGCGGCGATGCGATATCGTCGCGATTAATTCTTTTTAAACTCACACTTTTATTTTAAAAATTTTTAAATTTTAAAATTTGGATGTTTTATCCTCGTTGCTTTCGGGGCTTGCTAAGAATTTCAGATTTGATATTTAGCTTATTGCAGGAAGTCAAAACCAATAAAGCGCTCTCGTCGTTAAAATGCTCCGTAAGGCGACGCATCTTAGTGGGACGCTGCGGTGCACCAAAGATTTACGAGCCGTTTTGGCGCAGCTCGAAACAGTGCCTTATCAATATGATGAATTCGAGGCTCGGTCTAAGCGTTATTTTATCGCGATTTGAAATAGCTGGGCTCATAGATAGAGCAAATTCGTGTCTCAGTTTGCGGCTCTGCTTATGAATTTACGGCTTTACGACCAAAAACATCTCGCAAGATCGCCTTGGATTTTAATCCTTAGTAACGATCGCGCCGTTTTTTATTTCGTGCACGCAGGCATTTCTGTGCAGCTCCTTACCGCCATCTAAAGTATAGTAGTGCGTTGTTACTGTACAGCGTAAATCGGCGTCGATGACGAACTCCTGCTTGGCGCGCATCGGCGGCTTGCTTTTACCGCAGTGCACGTAATCGGCGTAAATTTCGCGACAATCACTTATACGAAATGCGTTGTTTAAAAGGCACATAAAAATATATTCGTGCCCGTGCTTGCTATCTTGGAAATCCCCCAGATAAAGCCTTAGCAGAATTGTTTTGGCGCTCTTTTTTGGCAAACGACAAGCCCTTATGTCTTTGATCCTCTCCCAATACGCGCTTAGATTGTCGATTAAAAAATTCTCCTTTGCGAACGAAAACAGCTCATTTTTATCAAGTAAATTTTTATCGATAGCCGCTAAGGGCGAAATTTCTCCCGGATAGCGCATTGGTAGTTGCGCGATCGGTAGATCGTCGTAAATATCTTTCATACTCTGATAAATCTCCGGTCGCGGCGCATCGTCTTCCTTGACTGCGGCATTTTCCAAGCCGCATAGCGCAAGTAGGCACAGCAAAAATATCCACACCTTCTTCATAACATTCCCTCCTCGTTTCGGTCGTGACCTCTTTGCTTCTGATCATACTGCAAATTTTAAAGCCTTAATATGAAGAAAAAAAGATCAAAAATCAAAGCGCCCTTTTTACAACCAACTCTCGCGCTGTCTTTTTCTGCCCTTGCTTTTGGATTAATTTAATCCGAGTTTTCTTCTTGTGTGAAACGGACGATGCGCGGCTATTCGTCTTCCGTAGCCTCTTCGGTGAAGCTAACGATGCGCGGCGCTGCGATGCGCGCGTAATCCCGCGCGTTTAAAATGATCGAGTGATCGAGCAAGCCCGCGTTGAAAGCGATCTCATCAAAGCGTCCGAACAGCGACGGATCGACGATTAGCAGCAGTTTGTCGTGGAAGCTAAACGGCGGCACCGAGCCGATGACGCAGTCCGTGAGATCGCCCACTTCATCGGAGCTTACGAGCGATGCTTTCGTGCCGCCGAGCCCCTCTGCCAAGCGCTTTAGATCGGTTTTATGATCGGCTGCGAAGACCGCTAGGACGTAAATTCTGCCGTTTCTACCCGCGGGTTTGTCGCTAGGAAGCTTCAGCTGCTGCGGTACGTTTGCGCAGATTTGATCGGCGGTTAAAGCTAAATTTCCCGCGCAGGCGCCGTTTTCGCAGCCTTGAGCGCTCACAAGGGCGGAAGCGTCGAGATTTTGCGCGTCATCGGCGCTTGCTAAATTTAAATTTTGCGAAAAAGAAATTTGCCCATCCTTAAAGCCCTTGATCGTGCAAACCAGCGCCTTTGCGCCTTGTCCTAGCTGCGTGCCGCGGATTTTGGCGACTTCGGCGGAGGTGCCCGCGCTTTCGTGAGCTATGACGCGGAAGCGCGCCCCCTGCTGCGTCAAAAGCTCTTTTAAGCTTTCAAAAATTCTCTCTGACATGCTCTCTCCTTATTTTTGCAAAATTATACTGAAATTTTAACCAAACGACCCATTGATGCCGAAATTCCATTCTTCTCCGTAGAAAATTTGTCTTGCGCCGTAGAATTTATCTCGCCTGCGCACAAACCTATTGCGCGATGAAAGATCCATTGCGCGGCAGATGTGTCGTAGAATTCCGCCACGCATAAGCTCGGTCCGCCCTGCTTCTTGCGAAATTATTTCATCTTGCGGATTTTAGGCTCTTTGCTCTCTATGAGTTCGTAAATTTTAAGCTCGACCTTAACGTCTTTGGGCGCTAAAATTCTAATTTCGCCGCCATCGTAGGCGAATGGATGCGTGAGCTCATAATAGACCCATTTTTTTTGCTTCTCGGTTTTGCACAGCATCAGCGTTTGAGCAAGCTCGTTGCCGCCGCTAAACTCGTAATAAAGCCCGTCCGCGCCCTCTTTTTGCTCTATTTTGCCGCCGATCAGATACGCGTCGTTGCAGTCGGCTTTGATCTCTTTTGAAAAGACCGCTTCGACCTTAAACTGCTGCGGCGGCATCTTTGACGGCGTTAGCTCAAAGACGTTTAGCTGCTTTTGCGCCTCGCCGCCGAACAAAAACAGTGGCAACAAAAAGAAAAATACGCTTTTTCTCATTTTTTACTCCTTAAAAAGATATTTTTATTTAAAATTTTAGCAAAATTTTCACTCATTAAACTGAAATTTCAATCGACTTTGTTTTTATCTATAGCAGATGATGTCTTTTAACGCCTCCGTCTCTGATTTTAACGCCTCGCTATCGGTTTTTTGCGCGGAGCTATTTTTGTTCGCTAAATTTTTGCTAGAGCCTTGCGGCAAGGGTTTTTCCCGCGAGTTTAAAGCCTTGACGGCGTCGCGCGAAATTTCGCCCTGCGTCTGCACGGTGGAAATTTCGCCGCTAGCTCCGTCTGCATTGCTCGCGTGGCGGCTTAGCACGCTTTTGACGCTTATCTTTTCGCCTGCGTAAAACGCCTCGCAAAGCCCGCCTTGCGCCTCATAGTCGGTTACTTTGACGCTGCCTTCTTGAAATTTATAAAATTTCACCCGTTTCGCTCTGCGCAGCTCTTCGTCTCCGTCCCATACGTCGCTCTGCGCGTCGAGACCCGCGAGCGCGAATGCGCCATCTGCCGCCTTATACATATCGCCGAGCCTTATCGGTATGCGTTCGCCGCTCTTTTTGGTAAGCACGAAGCCGATCTTTTCGCCATCTTTTGGGTGCGGGCGGAACCGCTTGGAGAAAAACGCCGTGAAAAATGCGACCTCCTTGATCTCGCCGTCGGTGCCTAGGTATCTCGTCCAGCCTTCTTCGGGCACGTCGATCTCAGCGACGTCTCGCCCGTCTTTTGCGCCGCATTTTAAGCCCGCGCACCCGCTCGTCTGCTTCGCAGCCGAACATCATCGCGTCGCTATCTGAAATTTTAACGATATAAGGCTCGTTCATGAGGCTTTTCTAAATTTTATTGCGGCTCGCATTTGCCGTAAACCCACTCGCGAGTTTCGTTTAGCTTAAACTCGCCGTCCTTTAGAAAATACTGCTTGCTGCTTTTGATCGCGTTTTCGCCCGCGGCTATGTAGTCACCGATGAAGCCGCGATCCAGGACGTCGTGCGCTAAAATGTCTCGCTCAAAGACGTTTTGCGTCTTTTGCGTTTCGTGCCATTTGCCGTTCTCATCAGGCTCGCGCAGGATGATCGAGATGTTATTGCCCGCTTCGTCGTAGTCGTAGATGTACTCGTACTGCTTGCCATCGGAGGCCGTGCGATTTTTTATCACGTTGCCGCGCGCGTCGTAGCTAAGCTCGTTTTCAAACACGACCTCCCAGCGTTGCGATTCCTCGCGCCAAAGCACGGTTTGCTCGCGTAGCGGTCTGCTTTCATCGGTCTCCTCGTGCACGTTTTTGTAGTACTCCCTCCACTCGCCTTTTGCGGCATCCCAGCGCGATCTTAGCTCGCTAAAGCGCCTATACTTAGGCTCGATTTTGCGCAAGATCTTTTCATCGCGCTGCCATGTGTCGTCCTTCCATATAAAATTTATCTCGCTGCGCGTCCCGTCCGCCGCCGTAAAGACGGTGTGTTTTGTAAGCGGTACCCATTTGCCGCGCCACGCGTAGCCTTCGGAGCCCGCGTAAGCGTCGCCGTTGTAGTGATATATAGATTTTTCGTACGGCACCCATTTTTTCGCTTTGGCGCTCCATTCATAGGTCGCTACGAAATTGTTTCTGTCGTTTTCGTCGACAATTCTTTTAGTAAGGTGTGTCGGCGTCCATCTGCCCTTTTTTAGCGTGAAATTTTGTAAAATTTCCGTTTTACCCTCGCGCTTTTCGACGGCTTTTTCACCCTCGTATGGCTTGCCGTCCTTTTGCAGACTAAAATAAATTTTCGAGCCGTCCTTTGCGATCTCCTGCTTGCTCATCGCCGTTTCGCGAAATTTGTTTGTATCCGCGTCCCAGTCGTATTCGACATTTTCGATCTCGCGCTCGCCGCTTTCGTCAAATTTGCTAAAGCTTTTCGATACGGACGCTCCCTCTTTGCTGCTCTTTTTGTAGATTTTTTCTAGGCGGTGGGTTTTGGCATCGTAGTTTTGGCTCACTTCATATTCGTAGCGCGGCACGGCGCCGCCCTCTGTTTTGTAGCTCGTTTTTTGTAGGCAAATTTTATCCGCCGCCGCGTGTTTTGCTGCCGTCTCGGTCGCGCCCGCAGGCACAGCGAGAGCTAACGTCGCCGCCAAAATAGAGCCTGCCAAAACTGCCGTCCGCGCCCCAAAAGCGTCCGTCGAAATAACCGCTCGCGCCTTTAAATTTGCCGCTGCAAAATCTGCCACACCCTCGGGTGAAATTTTAAAAACACCTCTCATGACCGCTCCTTTTATCTAAATTTTAAATCGCGTTTATCGCTTTATATCCTCGCTCGAAAAAGCTCTCTCGCCTTCGTAAATTTTCTCATAACGGCTTAGCTTGCCCTCTTTGAAATAGCCGATGAAATAGCTCGCCGATTTTTCGGCTTGATCTTGCGAAATTTCATCGTAGAGATAGACGGAGCCCTTTGATTTTTGTTTGTGTAGGCACGAACAGCTGCGAAAATAGCGCTTTTTGATTTTAAAATTTTTTGCCTCGTCGCTTTGCTTGTCTGCGTGCTTTGTTGCGCTTATTTCGCTACTTTGCTTGCCTGCGGGCGTCTGGTCATCTCTTTCGCCGCTCCCTATCGTCTGTTTTTGTCCGCTTGCCGCGCCGCGATCTTGCGCTTCTACGGCGCCGAAACAGATACTCGCCGAAATTAAAGCCGAAATAGCCGCCCTTGCCGCTCTGATTAAAACCATTTTTTAACCTTTCCTTTTGCCGCCGTTGCGTGCGGACCTGCCGCGGCGTAGGATTAAATTTTAAAATTTACGCGGCGCGCAAATACTCCCGCGCTAGCTAAATTTAACCGCATAGCTTGCGCGACGCCGCGTCTGCATAAAATAGCGCCGCGCCTGCTAAATTTAACCGCGACGTTCGCGTAAGGCCGCGCAGATAAAATTTAGCCGCGAAATTTTATCTGCGCATCTTCAAACGCTACTTTATCTTTTTATATTTCCACATCTTTTCCGTTATGAGCTCAGATTTGCCGTCTTTAATCTTAAATTCCTTAAAGCTCGTTATCGCGTAGATACTAGGCATCTCAAACATCATCAGCGCGGCTCCGTATCCCACGCTATCAGCCGGGATTTGGGTATCGTAAGTGGTCTCCGAGCGCCCCGTTTGCACCCATTTGCCGCTCGCGTCAAGCTTGTAGATATCCATCGCGGTATTGCTGCCGCGCTCGTCATAGCTATAGACGTATTTGCCGCTACTGGAATTTGATTCGTAGCTTTGCTCAAGCGGGCGCTCGCCCGATTTATCGTAAATTTCGCCGTTTGAGTAGCTTTTGACCCACTCTTTAAGCCGCTCGTCCCACAGATACGAGGTTATATTAAGATCCGCCCCCTTCTTGATAACGGTTTGTTTGCTCATATTATCCCACGCGCCCTTCTCGTCGTTCCAGATGAAGCTCGTAACGATCCCCTCGCCCTTCGCGGCATCAAGCTCGTGCTTACTCATCGTCGCGTTTTGCCACGCGCCGTCCTTAAAGGTGCTGCGGATCTGCTCGTAGCTGCCGTTTCGATCGCCGTTAAGCATCTCTCGCTCGCTGTTTTGCCACGCGCCGTTTACAAACTCGTAGCTCACGTATCCGCTCATCTCTCCTACGGCGTCGTAGAAAATTTCGGTCTTATCTTTGGGCTGCCAGCTCTTGCCGTCCCATTTGAAGCTTATCGTAAGCTCCTCCTTATCCCACGCGTTTTTTACGGATCTGTTCATGCTATCTTTCTGCCATTTGCCCTTTACAAACTTATATCGCACGTCCTCGGTCGCGTTGCCGTCGTAGCTGGAGACGGTTTTGCTCGCATTGCGCGTGCCGTCATCTGCTATCGAATTGCTCTCGCGCGTCGTGACATTACCCTTTATGCTTTCCGTGTAGTCTTCTATTTTTTTCCACTTGCCGCTTTTAAGATCGAGGTTAAATACTTCAAATTTAACCATATTCCCCTTTTCGTCAAAGTAGCTGATCTCTTTGTAGCTAGAGCCTAGGCCGTCCGAGGAGTTCGTATCTCTTATCTGCTCCAGCTTGCGCGCCGCCGCGTCGTAGCTTAGGTGCGTGCTCTCCTTGCGCTCCCCGAGTGAGCTGTAGCTCATACTTTGCACTATATACTCATACTCCTTGGCAAACGCCGCCGCACAGAGCAGCGCAAGTATCGTAGCGAGCTTTTTCATCCTCTCTCCTTGGAAAAATTTTGATAATTATATAATGTTCGTATATAAAAACGGATAAAATTTCACCGCGTGGCTAAATTTAAAAAACTTCGATTTTTAGGCGGTAGCGGTGGAATTTTACGTCGCCGAAGCGCCGGTTTTACTCAAATATGTGGCGCAAATTTTACGCAAGCCGCCAGGGACGCCTTTGGGTGAAATTTAAGAGAAATTTCTATAAAATTTCGGCTCAAATTACATTAAGGAGCGCTTATGGGATACGTTTATTTGGGGCTTGCTATAGTTTTGGAGCTAGCGGGGACCAACTGTATGAAGCTCTCGGACGGATTTAGTAAGCTGAATTATTCTCTAGCCACGCTAGCGGCATACGGCGCGTGCTTTTATTTTTTAGCGCTTGCGCTAAAAACGGTAAAGCTTAGCGTCGCTTACGCTACGTGGGGCGGGCTCGGCATAGTATTAGCATCGCTGCTTTCGGTGTTTTACTTCCACGAAAAGCTCTCTGTGCCCGCGATATGCGGCATAGCGCTCATCGTGATAGGCACGGCGATGTGTAATTTCTTCGGCGCAGGACACTAAGACGGCGCGTTTAAATTTAGCCTCCGATCTAACTATCGCTACTGCAAAAGCGGCGCGAGCCTCAGCCGTCTGCGTAAATTTTAAAATTTTATAAATTTACCGCCTCGCCTCGCTGCCGCGCTATGTCCGTGCCGAATGTACCCGGCGGGAGCGGTAAAATTTTAACCGCCGCCTAATCTTACAAAAAATTCTTATCGATCAGGTCGTAGTTTTTATATAGCCTGCGCAGCTCGTCTCGCACCTCCATCAGCGCAAAGCCGAGCAGATTTTGCCCGCGCCACGCGCTCGGACGACTTGCGTTTTCGCTCTGCAGCCCAAGGCCGATACCACAAATTTTATCCAGCGGGCTGGTCTCAACTAAAATTTTATCTCCCGTCGCGAGCAAAAAGCGCATCATCGCGGGATTTTGCGTAAATTTATAGTAATTGCCGCTTAGCACGACGCTGTAGCGCACCTCGCCCCAGAGCCGCTCATCAAAGCCCCGCACTTGCCTGCCTAGCGCCTTCATCTGCTTTGCATCGCGGCTTTGCATTATCCGCGCCCGCGTCTGCTCGTCGCCGAATATTTGCGCCTTGCTCGCCATCATAAACTGCTCGGCGCAGGCATACTCATCGGCATCTACGGCAAAAGGCGAGCTCTGCCACTGCCCGAGGCAGGATTCATCCGCGGCCGCATCCGGCTTGTAGAAAAATAGAAATTCGTGCGCTTCGGAAGAATTTATTAATGAAGTTTTATCGTATTTCGCCGCTCCGCCTGCTCGCCAAAACGGCAAGCCCTCGCGGTAGAAATCGTCTATGTCGTCCGTAAGATCGCCTCTAAGCTCACCACACTCGCTAAATTTCAAATTTCGTGGCTCCGAGCAGCATCTGTCGCCGCCATGCGCTCATTTTCAGGCGTCTCGTTCAGCCCCTCCCAGCCGCCGTAGTGCCAAAAGCAAGGATAGGGGAAGGCCTGCGCATACGCTTTTTGCACCGCTTCATCCAGCCGCTCGAACCACTGCCAAAATTTAAATTTATAATCCTCTGCCGCGCCCATTCACCAGCCGAGCGAAAACTCGCTAAGAGCGGGGTATTTGATCCACGGCGGCGGCATCACGTTTTTTAAAATTTCGCTCACGCCTTTTCCTTAAATTTTATTTTGAAGCATAGTTTGAAATTTGCCTAAATTTAGCCTGCGAGCTGAAATTTAGGCAAAGTACGGCTAAGCTAGCCAAAGCTGACTAGGCGATAAACTTAGCCGCAAATTTAGTCGCAGAAACGCTCGTCGGTGCGGTATTTCTTACGCTCGGCGATGTAATCGGCTCTGTTTTTCGGATCGGCAAAATACTGCTTTTGCTTTTGCTGATCGGCTTTGAGCTTTTCTATCACTTCCTTTAGAGCCGCCTTGCGGTCGCTAGCCATGGGTGGGAATTTATCCGAAAATATCGCCTTATACGGATGATCCTTTACCCAATCGACCGCCTTTTCGACTATGATCTGCTGCTTGTCGATGTCGCAGAATGCGTAGGGGTTGATCACGTCGCCCGCAAGGTGCATGAAAGCGGAATTTGCCTCGACCGTCTCCATAAACATCGCGCCGCTGACGTCGATTACCGAGGCGAAGGAGATGAAGCGGTATTTGCCCGCGTAGAACCAAAACACCGCGTCGTCCTTAAGCCCCAGATCATAAGCGCGCGCAGCGACGGTCATCAGCGTGGTCGGAGCGACCATGTCCGGGGCGTCTTCGATGATTTTGATCGCTTTTTTTAGGCTCGGCACGTCGTTTTTCATCAACAGATCGTCGATCGGCTCGTAAACGTGCACGTATTCGGGCTTGCCCTCCTTAGCCGAATAAAACGGCGAAATATAGATGTCGATCGAAGTGATTTTTTCCACCTTGTCCTCGCCACCCTCGCCTTGGGCGCTCAAAGTCGCAGCCGCCGCCGCACACAGCAGCAGTGAGCGAAATTTTTTCATGGTCTCTCCTTCGGTTAAATTTTGTAAATTTGCTTCGTAATTATACCTTGAAATTTTAAGAGCGTGAGCTTGATTTTTAACGAATATATTTTTGCGGAATTTTAATTTTTGCGGCGGCTCTATTTTCTTTTTATTCGGCTTTATCGCGACGCTTTACGCGGCTAAATTTAAGCGCCGTTAGCTGCTAAATTTACATTTCAATCTAGCTCGCTCACGCAAATTTTATAAATTTTGGCGCCTTTTAAAAGAGCTAAATATTCGCCGTTCCCGTACGAGCTGTAGCTCTCATTTTTGTTATTTTTCGAGCCGTCTGCGCCGAGAAAATTTAGGCTGATTTTTCTGTAGAATTCTAGCGTTTCGCCTTTAAATTTAAACAAAAACAGCTCATCTTTGTCGTTATCGGCCCGATAAAACAGCACGCTTCGCTCATCCAGTGCGAAGTCGCGGCTCGCAAAAATATAATCGCTCTTTGAAAATTCTAGCTCGCACGTTTCGATAGCCGCGGAGCCCGGTTTATAAGAACTGATTTTTGGAGTATACGCCGTGGCTTGCCCGTCCTTGATACGCACGAAATCAAAACTACTGCAATAGTGCGCGTAGCACGCGCCGCCAAATAGATTTATCGCGTAGCAGTCGTGAATCCGGCTGAGGTCAAATCCATAGAGCTTTTCGCCCGCCTCGTTCCAAACGGCGAGTTCGCACTCGTCTCTGCCGAAGTTGCCGAAGAGCCCGTCGCCAAAATATGAAACGTAGAGCCGCCCGCCCTGCGCTATGATCTTTGCTATGCCGTCGCCCACGTAAATTTTGCCCGTCTGGGTGCCCAGCTCATCGATAAATTTTAAATTTTCCTCGCCGCGTTTTAGTTTCTCATTGTAGCGCGAGCGAGCGTTTAGCAACGCCCAACGGTTTGGAAAATCCACGGACACGGCGAAGTGGTAGCCGTTTTCGTCCGCGCCGGTTTTTATCTCGCGCAGCCGCCCATCTTGCATAAATTTTATGACGTATTCGCCCGCATCCTCGCATAGAAAATATATCTCGCCGCGCTCGGTGATGCCGATGCTGACGAGCTCTCGCGCCTCTTTTTGCGTTAGTTCGTAGCAAGGGGTTAAATTTAACCGCGATTCTTTGATTTTAATGGACTTTGACATTTTGATTTTTTAAATTTTACCGCTAAAGCCCGTTTCTGCCGCGTCGCGGTAGAAATCTATCTGATCTTTTTTGATGATGCGGATGTAGTCGGTGCTGCCGGGATGGCCGCTTTGAAAGCCTGCCGTCATCACGTAGGTGCCGCCTTCTTCGATGAGCCCGCGCTGCAGAGCCTCGCTTATGATACGTGCGAGCAGCGAGTTGATGCTCGTTTTTTCCTTAACCATCGCTGGATTTACGCCCCACACGAGACTTAGCGCGTGCGCGGTCTGCTCGTCGTGCGCGATTGCGATGATGTCGATTTTAGCGCGGTTGCGTGCGAGTTTTATCGCCGAGCGCCCCGAGCCCGTGATCGAAAGTATCGCGTCCGCGCCCAGCCTTGCGGCAAGCGCTGCTGTGCTTGAAGTGATCATATCAGTCTCGTCGTAGAAATCGTAATCGTTAAATTTGTCGTAAGGATAGATCTTTTCGGTCTCGCGGATTGTCTCGCTCATCGCGGCGACCACGGCTGCGGGGTTTTTGCCGATGGCGCTTTCCTCGCTTAGCATTACGGCGTCGGTGCCGTCGAGCACGGCGTTTGCGACGTCGCTGATCTCGGCTCTGGTGGCGCGCTCGTGCTCGGTCATGCTAAGCATCATCTGCGTGGCGGTGATGACGGGCTTTGAGCGGGCGTTGGCTAACGCGATGATGCGCTTTTGGATACGCGGGATCTCATAAAACGGCATCTCAATGCCCAGATCTCCGCGCGCAACCATTATGCCGTCGCTTGCTTCGATGATCTTTTCAATATTTTCGACCGCATCGAATTTCTCGATTTTGGCGTAAATTTTAGCTTTTGAACCCAGAGAGTTTAAAATTTCGCGCACGCGCAGGATGTCGTTTTGCGACTGCACGAAGGAGATACCTACGAAATTTACGCCGTGCGCCGCGCCCCAGCGCAGATCCTCAAGGTCCTTTTGCGTGATAACGTCGATATTTAGGCGGGTATTTGGGAAGTTCACCCCCTTATTTGAGCTTAAAAAGCCGTCGTTTTCGAGCACCGCTTGCACGCCTTGCTCGCTTACCGCGACTACCTTGGCGCGGATCGAGCCGTCGTAGAGGTAGATAAACTCGCCCGCCTTCATCAGAGGCAAAATTTCGGGGTGGTTGATACACAGCTCGTATTCGCCTTCCGCGGTCTTTTTGCCGATCATTTCGTGAGGAAGGAAGGTGATTTTATCGCCCGTTTTTAATTTAAAATTTTCCTCTAGTTTGCCGACGCGGATCTTTGGGCCGCTGATGTCCTGAAAGACGCCTATTCGTACGCCCAGGCTCTTTTCTACGGCGCGAATTTTGTTTAAATTTACCTCGTGATACTCGTGCGTGCCGTGGCTGAAGTTCATCCTAAAGGCGTTGCAGCCCGCCTTTACCATCGCGCTCATCATCTCTTCGCCATCGCTTGCGGGCCCGATGGTCGCTAGGATTTTGGTTTTTTTAAGCATCTTTTCTCCTTTAAATTTAAAATTTATCGCCGCATTAGGCGAAATTTTGCGCAAAATTTTGAAATTTCTAAATTTTAAAATTCTACAGGCAGGTGGGAATTTTAAAATTCTACTTCACGGCTTTACGGCGAAATTTTAAAATTTCATAGCTCGCAGTGCAGGTTAAATTCTAAAAATTCGCGTTTGAATGAAATTTTAAAACTCTTTATATATGTGAAGCGCGAGCAAAATTCTAAAATCCTCGCCGAAGTAAAATTTCAAAATTCTTGCCCGAGCGAAATTAAAAATTCCTCTTTATTGCATCATTTCCGCGTCAAATTTTGCATCATCAAAGCTCACTCCCAAATATTCGCAGGCACCTTTTGCGTCGCGAAGCGCGTTGCCCAGGCAGCTCGTAGCGCCGGGGCTTGGGGTCATATTAAAGATAATCCCCGGATTTTCGCCTATTCTAGCTTCGCCTAAAATCAGCTTTTTTTGCGAGTGTGAGATTACTTGTGGGCGCACGCCGCCAAAGCCCTTGGCATAGTAAATATCCTCCTCGCGGATGCTAGGTATGATCTTGCGCGCATTTTTGATGAAAAGCTTTTTGCCTAAAATCGGTATCTCAAAGCCTATATTGCGGATTAAGAAGTCCCTTACCTCGCTATCGCCAAAATTTTGCCAAATGACCTTGGCTACGTCCATGTCAAAATTTAATGATTGAAAAAATTCCGGCACCGAACGACAGCCCTTGTAGCGCTCGAGCTTTGGCATCGTAAGCGCGGTAGGGCCAAATCTCGTGCAGTCGCCTGCGAGCAAATCCGGATCGCCGTGAAGCGCGGCAAATGGAAGCTTTGGGTTTTGCATCATGTAAACCTTGCCATTTAGAAGTTTTTGCTTGGTTAGATAGAAGCTGCCCGCGATGCAAATCGTGCTGAGATCCTGCCCCAGCCCCATTTTGTGCGCTAGCCATAGCGAGTGAGCGCCTGCATCTACGACTACGAAATCAGCGCTTAGCGAGAGTCTATTTGCAGTGCGGATATAGAACTTATCGCCTACTTTAGTGATGTTTTGCACTTCGGTATTTAGGTGCAGATCGCAGGTTTTGCCCTCCACGTTTTTAGCGTTTTGCACAAAGGAATTCGCCATCGCGCCGTAATCGATCGTCGTGTAAACTCCCGATTGCACGCCCATTGCTACGATATCCTCCGCTCGCTCCTCACCGCGCCCGTCAAAAACTAGCTTGGGCTCGATTTTTTTGAGCTCTTCCTTGTCAAAAAGCTGCAGATACGGATAAAGCTCTTTAAATTTCTCAAAGCGGTCTTTAATTAGCTCTACCTCGCTTTCGCCCACGCCAAGAGCCATTTTCTGCCCCTGAAATAAAAATTTATTCTCATATCCGTGCTTTTGGCAATACTTCACGATCATATCCGCCTTGCGCTTGACTTCGGTCGCTTTTTGTAGGTCGTAGTTAGTCTCGATATCGCCGCAATGAATCGTCTGGGAATTTGCGCTGGCTTTAGAATTTAGCGTCGCAAGTCCCTCGTATTTTTCAAGTAGAGCGATATTTTTGATCCCGCTAAATTCTGCCAGTACATATGCTAGCGCGCTGCCCGTGATACCGCCGCCTATGATGATTACTTCGTAATGTTTTTCTTGCATGCCCTTTCCTTATCGAATTTGGCTACAATTGTGCGAAAATTTCGCTTAAAAGCTAGTTATAAAAGCGTGAATTTAGATGATTTTATATAAAATTCGCACCATTTCATTTTGGGAGTAGTATATGAAAAAATCGATTCTTGTCGGATTAAGTTTGATTATAGCCACGTCGCTGTGGGGCGCAGATAAGAAAGTTTATCGCCTTAAGCTAGCTCAGACTTACGAACTTAGTATGCCTATCGTAGGCGATGTCGCCAAGCGTATGGCAGATCTTGCAGATAGTATGTCTGATGGCAGGCTGAAAATCAGCATCGACGCGCCTAGCAAGCATAAAGCACCTTTTGCGATCTATGATATGGTCAAAAACGGACAATACGATTTAGGCTATACTGCGAGCTACTATTATAAAGGCAAGAATAGCGCGAATATGCTGTTTACGACGGTGCCTTTTGGTATGACGAAAGATGAGCAACACGCTTGGTATTACTTCGGTGGAGGCAAGGAACTAGCGGATAAATTCTATGCTAAAAGCAATCTAAAGGTCTTTAATATCCTAAATAGTGGCATGCAGATGGGTGGTTGGTTTAAAAAAGAGATTAATACGCTAGACGATTTAAAAGGGCTTAAATTTAGAATTCCAAGCTTTGGCGGGGAGGTTATGAGCCGCCTTGGCGTCGCAGTCGCTACGATACCGGTAGGTGAGCTATATATGGCGCTAGAGATGGGCACCATCGATGCGGTAGAGTGGGCAAGTCCTAGCTTTGATATACCTCTAGGCTTTCACAAGGTCGCAAATTACTATTATACGGGATGGCAAGAACCCGCTAGCGAGCAGCAGATAGTGATAAATCTACAAACTTGGCAGAAGCTTCCTAAGGATTTGCAAAATATCCTGGAAGCCTCTATCGCAAAGGCGCGCGAATACGCAGAAAACGAGACATTTTATAAAAACGTAATAATTTGGGACGAGATCAAAAAGAAATATCCAAACGTTCAGATTCGCTCTTTTTCGCCTGAAATTATGCGTGCGCTTCGCAAGGCGACGGATGAAATTCTAGCCGAAGAAAGCGAGAAGAATCCCGATTTCAAAGAGATTTGGGAGAGCCAAAAGGCGTTTTTAGCTAAAGCTAGAACGTGGACGAAGATGGGCGATTTTACATATATCGAAAAAACGGGCGATGTTGAAGCCGAGCAGAATTTTACCGCTTCAGTGAAAAAAATCTCTGTTCCTGAGCCCGTAAATAGCGCAGCCAGCGAGATAAATGCAAGCACTGCCGCACCAAAAAATGAGGATAATCAGACGAAGTAGTGCTTCATTTTTTAGCTGTGTTTTTATGCCGCGCGGCTAAACTAAGCGCCAGATAAAGGTGTATGCGGCTTAAATTTGATCGGCATTTAGGCAATTTAGGCAATTTTAGGCAATTTTAGGCAATTTTAGGCAATTTTAGGCAATTTTAG
>NZ_CALHGM010000046.1 GCF_938030145.1 uncultured Campylobacter sp. | reverse complement strand
TTCTATAAATTTGTAAAAATTTTAAAATTTAATCTAAATTCATAGATTTTTTTATATGAAATTTCAGGAGCCCGAATTGAACCAACTTTTGCAGACCTTTATACCGACCGCGCACCTTATTAAAAATACGATCGGCGATTGCGAGGTGGTCATCCACGATATGAGCACGCCGCAAAACTCCGTCGTTTTTGTCCTCGGCGACGTGACGGGCAGGAGGATCGGCCAAAGCTTCGATCATCTGATAAAGGACGTGTTGCTAAGCAAAAATTTTGAAAACGACTGCACCGCAAACTACTACTTCACCGCGCAAAACGGCAAGCTCATACGCTCCTCGACTTCTCTGATCCGCGCCGCAAACGGCAAAGTAGTAGGCGCGCTATGCGTAAATATAGATACCTCAAGCGCCATGGCGGCATACAAAGTAATAAAAAATCTGTTGCCGAATGCAAAGCTCGATAGCAAGGAGTTGCAGGGCGCAAATTTTACCGACGTAGGCTGTAATAACGCGGCATTAGATGAAGCGAGCTCAAATGACAGCGTAAATTTAGAAGCAAAAAACTCTAACGATTCGCAGCAAAATATCCTTGACATCGTCCAAGACCTGATCGCATCGGCTACGCACAATCTGGATGTAAAGGGGATGAAGAAAGAGGATCGAAAGCGTATCGTAAAATTCCTCGCGCAAAAAGGGATTTTTGAGGTAAAAGGCGCGGTGGAGCTCGTCGCAAAGGCGCTTAGGACGCAGAAAGTCACGATTTACTCGTATATGGATGAGGTAAAAAAGGAGAGCTAACCGCGGTGTATAAATTTGATCTCAAATTTAACAAACGTTGCGCGCCTTATTATCAGCGTAGCCATATGGGGTGGCGCAAATTTTAATCTGAATTTGATGAACCGATCAAAAGTGTGATGCGCCAATTCCTAGTTCATGCAGCTGTAGCGCAATAAAAGCAAAACTCATCTATTACTCGAGCTCGTAGCCCTTTGTATTCTTTAATTTCTCGTCATAATCGACTCCGTTAGCAATTCGCTTGCGCGAAGCATTGAAATCCGCTCGTATCGGGCTTTTGCGCTCGTCAAACTCAAGTGGCGCGACACCGATGATATCTGCTAGCAGATGTGCCAAATCATCGCTCATAAAAGGTTTATCTTTCGCCGCAGCTAGCCTCTGCCATAGCTTAGCGTGATCGCTCAAAAACTCGCGCGAAGCTATGAAAATCAGCGGGATTTCGTAAGTAAAGCGGCTTTCCATGCCGTGCCCAAGGCGTCCATTTTCGTATAAATTCTCGCCGTGATCGCTAAGATAGACGATGAGGCTGTCATCACCCGAAAAAATTTTAAAAATTTCACTTATGACAAAATCATTGTAAAGCACGCTGTTGTCGTAATATGCGACGACATCTTTCTGCTTGGAAGTAAGTTTTGCCTTTACGTCCGTCGCGCTAAACTTGCCAAATCCTTCGGGATAGCGCAGGCTGTAATCCATATGGCTGCCGATGAGATGGATCACGTAGAAATTTCGCTCGCTCTGCCCCGTTTTCGCCTGATTTATGAGCGGAAGCAGCACTCCGTCAGGCTTGATGCGGACGGTTTCATAAAGATTGCTCTTTGAAAGGAAGGATTCCGCGTCCGCGCGATCGGCGGCGCTTTTAGCGCTTAACGCATGTGCGCCGAAAGCCTCTTGATTGCTAATCCAAAAGGTGCGGTAGCCACTTAGCTTAAACATATCAATGATGCTAAGGTTGCGAAACCACGCCCTTTTGCGCTCGCTTTCGTAATCGCTGAAATTTAAAAGCCGCATCAGCACCTGATTAGTCGTGCCGTAAGGCGAGATTGTATCGCTAAATTTTATCAGATTGCCGCTCGCTTCGAGTTTCTCTAAAAGCGGCGTATTTTTAACGCCGTAGCCGTAGAGCGACATATGCCCGCGCTGCAAGCTCTCGCCGATTATTAGGATGATATTTTTGACGCGAGACTTTTGCAAGGCGGGGTTTGTAGTAGCGTCAGTGGTTTTGGAATTTGAAATCGCGCCGGGGCTTTGTGGTACGGAATTTAAAATCTCGCCGGAGCTCTGCGCCATAGCGCCCGAGGCAGGAGTAGAATTTAAATTTGCACCGGAATTTTGCACCTGGGCGCTTGATGCGGGCGCGGAATTTTCAGACGCGGAATCCAAGGCGGAGTTTTGCGGATCCGAATTCGTGCTGCCTCTTAAAACGCTTTCGTTCGCGCGCTTGGCCTCGTCATATCCGAGCTGCACTTCGCGCATATCGGTAATGAAATTCTTATCGCTCAGATAGTCTTTTATCGTAAAGGCAAACTCCAGCGGGACATATTGCGATAGCTTGGTTATATAGCCCTGCTTGACCCGGGAAGCTTTGACAGCGATATCCGTGCAAAAGATCGCCCCGTAGATAAGATAAAGCGCCGCTAGTAGCAATCTTAGGCGGCTATGCGTTTGCTCCCTCTTTCTCCGCCCTGCTCTTAGCGCCGCAAAGATGCAGCCAAGTAGCACCGCTAAATATAAAATCGTTGCAAAGTTAAGAAACTGCGAAATAAACTCGCGCGTCTCGGCTGCGTCGGTATGCACAAGCGCGTCGATCGCTACCACGTTGAAGCTTGAGTCAAAATTTACGATCAAAAACAAAGCCACGCTCGCAATTAGCGCAATTAGCGCTAGTAACACGAACGAAACGAGCTTAAAAAATCGGCCGCTAAGCAGGTAGCAGAGGTGAAAGATGAGTAAATTTGTGATAAATACCGCAGGGAAGCTCTCGGCGACGTAGGCAAAGATAGGTCCGTTGATCTGATAATGTATCTTAGCCCAGCATGCGAGCAGGCACAGCGCCGTAGCTAGCCAAAATGCCCTCCATACGGGACGCTCGCGCAGTGCGGCAAAAAAGCCGCGGTCGATTTTCATAAGCAAGCGCGCCACGAGCCCGCCCACTTTCGTCCGCGCCATAAGCCCGCCTATATTTGCTAGCGCTACATAAAATTTTTCTCTCATTTTATATTTCCTGCCTTGTACGAGGAGACGCGACGACGCCCACTCTGCATAGCGCGACACATTTTCGCTTTAAAATCAAGGCGCAATATTAGCCGCTTAAAGCTTTGAGCTCGCTTACTTGCGCGCTTTTACGCTTTAAATTTTACAGCTAAATTTTAAAGATACGGGGCATGGAATTGAACGGCGGAATTTTGAGGCTAAATTTTAATTGAAAGCGGATCTAAGAGCGAAGCTACAAAATGAGGCTTTAAAAAAACAGAAAGTATGAGCTAAAATCTCGGCTTTTAGAATTTTGTGGTTAGCCCGCAAACCGTCACAATAGGTTTTAAAATTTCTAGTGCGATAGGTTTCTTTCGGATAAAATTTATGCGTGAAGCGGCTGAGGTAAAATTCCAAGACGCGAGCGATGTAAAATTGTCGAAATCTAATCGCGGGCGGAATTTCGCCTTGGCAAAAGTGTAAAATTTTAACTAGTCCAAGTCGCCTTTTGTGCGAAATCTATGCGACGCTTAGGACTTCGACTTTACCGTCGAAAACCGCCATGCAGTGCTCGTAGTGGCTGGTGCGAAGTCCATCCTTACTTCTCGTGCTCCACTTATCCTCGGCGATGACCGGCGTGCCGTCCTTTTGGCAGATCATCGGCTCGATGCAAAAGACCATGCCGTTTTTGATTTTGGGGCCTGATTTTGGATTGTTGCCCTCCAGATAGTTTGGGATCTCAGGCTCTTCGTGCGGGTGCTTGCCGATGCCGTGGCCACAGAAGCCGTATAACGGCACAAAGCCGCGCGCACGGATAAATTTCTCGATCTCGAAGCTTAGTTCTTTGAAGTGCATCCCTACCCTGATCGTTTTGATGGCAAACTCTAGCGTATCCTTGCTGCATGCGATGAGATCTTCGTCGGCTTTTGAAATTTTACCGACGGGCAGAGTGCGCGCGCTGTCACCGAAATATCCGTTTAGCTTCGAGCCTAGATCGACGCCTAAGATATCGCCCTCTTGTAAGATCGTCTCGTCGGGGATGCCGTGGATGATGACCTCGTTTAGCGAGAGGCAGGCGGCGTTTGGAAATCCGTATAACCCTTTAAAAGCGGGATACGCGCCCTTTGAAGTGATGAAATCGTCGATCTTTTTATCAACTTCGAGTAGGCTAAGACCCGGCTTTATGAATGAAGCTGCGTAATCAAGGGCTTGCGCGACGATCCTGTTCGCCGCACGAAGCCCCTCTAAATCTTTTTTCGTTTTAAGTAAAATCGCCATTTATAATCCGACCGCGCTTAGGGTCTGATATTTGTTCATATAGATCTGCGCTTCGATGCGCCTCATCGTATCGAGTGCGACGGAGACGACGATCAGCACGCTGGTACCGCCGAAATAAAACGGCACGCCCATAAATTTAACGAGCAGCCACGGGATAACGGTTACGAGACCGAGATAGATCGAGCCCCAAAACGTAAGGCGGCTAGCAACTTCGTTTAAAAAGCTCGCCGTTCCCTCACCCGGACGAATGCCCGGGATAAATCCGCCCTGCTTCTTTAAATTTTCGCTTATATCTTTTGAATTAAACGCAATCGATGCGTAAAAATACGCAAAAAATACGACTAAAACAAAAGTTAAGAAGTTGAAAAAGTAGTTGCTCGGGCTTAAGAAATCGTGGATCTTTTGGATGATCGGATTGGTGCTTGCCTGCAAAATAGTGGTCGGAAACATCAAAATTGCGCTTGCAAAAATCGGCGGAATGACGCCGCTTAAATTTAGCTTGATCGGCACATAGTTCATAATGCGCTTGTTTTGATTCGCCATCAATACCTTGCGCGAAAACGAAACGGGAATCCTGCGCTCGCCCAGCTCTATGTAGATGATCACGCCGATAGTGAGCAAAACAATAGCTATGATAAGGGCAAGAATCAAGAAATTCATCTCGCCAGTATTTACTAAATTTACAGTACTTCCGATCGCTCTAGGGATGGCGCTTACGATACCTGCAAAGATAATAAGGCTGGTGCCGTTACCGACTCCGCGCTGCGTGATCTGCTCTCCGATCCACATCAAAAGCATGGTGCCTGCCAGCATCGAAATGCACGAGATAAAAACAAACTCGTTGGTATTTTCAGCCATTATCGCAGGCGCTCCGGTCTGTCCGTGGATGCCCTGCAAGCCGATGCTAACGCCGATGGATTGAACCATAGCGATTGCGATTGTAGCGTATCTGATGATCTGCATATATTTCTGCATACCGTCGCGCTCTTTTTTGAGTTTGCCTAAATTTGGAAAGGTTGCGGCGAGCAGCTCCATAATGATCGAAGCGGTAATATAAGGCATAATGCCTAGCGAAATAACGCTGAATCGCTCCGCCGCGTTACCGCTAAACATATTAAACATTCCAAAAGCGTTGTTGCTATTGTTTTGAAAAAATTGCTTTATAACCTCAACGTCCACTCCCGGAACCGGCACGTAAGCTAGCAACCTATAGGCAAAAAGAAAGCCCAAAGTAATGAGAATTTTGTTGCGTAGCGATTTATTCATTATTTTTGTCCGCTAGACTTTACATTCTCGTCTTTGATCTTGCTAGCGAGCGCTTTTGCGCCTACGCCGATCAGCTTGATCTTTTTAACGGAATTTGAAATTTTATGAACGGATTTGATGCTTTCGATCGTGATCTCACTAAGATCTTTGATAGCTTCGATTTTATCGACATTGATCACGTAAGGCTTTTCAAATTTAGAAGTAAAACCTACCTTTGGAAGCCTTCGCTGAATCGGCTGCTGACCGCCCTCGAAGCCTCTTTTTTCATGAGAGCCGGTACGCGCGGTCTGACCCTTGCCGCCGCGACCTGCAGTTTTACCTAAGCCACTTCCTTGACCGCGACCCAAGCGCTTAGTAGCGTGAGTCGAGCCTGGGGCTTTTTTAAGATTTTCTAATCCCATCTTTTATCCTTGTTAGTGTTTTAACATACTAAGAGCTTTCATCGTAGCTCTTACGACATTTGAGGAGTTGTTCGAACCTAGCGATTTAGTGAGGATATCTTTAACACCCGCAAGCTCTAAAACTGGGCGGACTGAACCGCCTGCGATAACGCCGGTACCTTCGCTCGCCGGCTTTAATAAAATTTTACTCGCATTGTATTTTACTTCAACGTCGTGAGTGATGGTAGAGCCGTTTAAATTTACCTTGATGATATTTTTAAACGCATCGTCTACCGCTTTTTTAATCGCATCGGGAACCTCTTTGGACTTACCAAAGCCAAAGCCTACCAAGCCGTTTCTATTGCCTACTACGATAAGAGCCGTAAACCTAAACCTTCTACCGCCTTTAACGACTTTTGTAACCCTACCGATATTGACAATTACCTCTTCAAATTCTTCTCTATTATACTTTTCCACAATCATTCCTTTGGGTTATAGTTTGATGCCGTTTTGGCGTAGCGACTCGGCAAAGCTTGCGATTACGCCATGATACAAATAGCCATTGCGATCGAAAATCGCTTCAGAAATGCCTTTATCTTTTAGCTTGGAGGCTAAATCTTTAGCTAAGCTAGCCGCGCCCTCTTTGTTTGCCTTTAAATTTAAAACCTTACCGCTGCTGGCGCACAAAGTCGCGCTCGCCGCGTCGTCGATAGCCTGAGCGTAAACTGTCCTATTGGATTTGAAAATAGAAATTCTAGGGCAAGATGCGACGCCTGAAATTTTAGCGCGAATCCTTCTTTTTCTCTTGATTCTTAAAGAGATCTTTCTTTTTAATACGTTCTGTGTCATTTCTCAACCCTTATTTCTTAGCTGTTTTTCCGGCTTTGCGGATGATATGCTCTTCAAGATACTTGATGCCTTTACCCTTGTACGGCTCAGGCGGTCTGAATCCTCTGATCTCGGCTGCTACTTGACCTACTTGCTGCTTGTCGTCGCCTTTGATGGTTACGACGTTTTTATCTACAGAAATTTCGATTCCTTTTGGAGATTCAAAATTTATCGGATGCGAAAAGCCCAAATTTAGCTCAAGTACTTTGCCCTTCATCGCGGCTCTATAGCCGACGCCGTTGATTTCAAGCTGCTTTGAAAAGCCCTCGGTAAGACCAAGGACGATATTGTTAGCTAAAGCGCGGTATGTTCCCCAATACGCCCTGCTCTGCCTATCCTCACCCTTAGGTGAGAATTCTATCTTTCCGTCTTCGATTTTTACATCGACATGACCTTTTAAATCAAGCTCTTTTTCGTTATTCGATTTTTTAAATTTTATCGCCGAGCCGTCGATTTTGACCTCTAAGCCGTTTGGAATAGAGATCGGTTTTTTACCAATTCTTGACATAATTTTCCTTTTTATTTGTCTAGGGTATGTCTACTTTTACGAATGGATACCACAATGCCATAAAAAGTAGAAACTTCTTACCAGATCGTGCAAAGCACTTCGCCGCCGACGCCGGCTTTGTGCGCGTCGATACCGCTCATAACGCCTTTGCTTGTGCTAACGACGACGGTTCCGTAGCCGTTTTTGAAGCGCTTGATCTCGTCTTTGCCTTGATATACGCGGCGACCCGGAGTCGAAATCCTTTTAACTTCGTTTATCACGCTCCTGCCCTTTTCGTCGTATTTAAGCACTACGTTGATGATCTTTTTATTGTTTTCCTCTACTACGTTGTAGCTCTCGATATAGCCCTTCTCGGCTAAAATTTTAAGCATAGCCTCAACGACGTTTGAGTGAAAAAGCTTAGTCGTATCTAGCCTTCGCATCGCAGCATTTCTGATGCGAGTTAGTCCATCTGAAATAAGATCGTTAATCATCTCTTCTCCTTACCAGCTTGCTTTTTTTAGACCTGGGATCAAGCCCTCGTTTGCCATCTTGCGAAGGCAAACGCGACAAATTCCAAAATCTTTATAAACGGAGTGCGGACGACCGCAAATTTGACATCTGGTATATGCGCGAGTGCTAAATTTAGCGGGGCGTTTCGCCTTGGCTACCATTGATTTTTTTGCCATATCATTTTCCTTTTGCAAAAGGCATGCCGAATAACTCTAGCAATTTAAATGCCTCTTTATCGTTATTTGTAGTCGTTACAACGGTTATATTCATACCGTGAGTTCTTAAAATTTGATCGTATTCGACCTCAGGGAACATCAGCTGCTCTTGCAAACCGAAGTTATAATTGCCGCGTCCGTCAAAGCCCGTTCTAGGTAGTCCTCGGAAATCCTTAACCCTAGGAAGCGCGATAGAGATCAGTTTGTCTAGGAAGGCAAACATCTGCTCCTTTCGTAACGTGACCATTATGCCTACCGGGAAACCTTCGCGCACTTTAAAGCCGGCAACCGATTTTTTTGCATTGACGATAAGTGCTTTTTGGCCTGCGATCAGCGAGATAGTATCTGCCATATTTTGAAGCACTTTTTGATCTTTGCTCGATTCGCCCGTTCCTACGCTGATAACGATCTTTTCAAGCGCCGGGATAAGCATAGGATTTTTTATATCAAATTCTTTCTGCAAAGCAGCTCTGATGGAATTAGCGTATTTATCTTTTAGTCTGCTCATAATCAACCCTCTACCAACGCAACGTTTGAAATATCCATAGGCATCTCTTTGCTTGTAAAGCCGCCTTGCGGATTTTGCTCGGTTGGTTTGATAGCCTTTTTAGCCATTTTACAACCCTCGACGATAACTTGAGCTTTTTTAGGAAACACGGCCTTAACGGTGCCTGTTTTGCCCTTATCGTCACCTGCGATGATCTTTACTTGATCGCCTTTTTTAATCTTAAATTTTACTGCCATTATAAAACCTCCGGAGCCAGCGAAACGATCTTCATAAAACCGCCGTACCTGACCTCTCTACCGATAGGACCGAAAATACGAGTGCCGATCGGCTCTTTTTTTGAATCCAAAATAACGGCTGCGTTCTCATCGAATCTAATTAGTGAGCCGTTGCCTCTGTGCAACTCTTTAGTCGTACGAACGACTACGGCTTTTACTACTTGACCGCGCTTAATCTTGCCGTTAGGGAGCGCTTTTTTTACAGAGCAAACGATAATATCGCCGATTGTGGCGTATCTTCTTTTGCTGCCGCCCAAAACTTTAATACACATAAGTTCTTTTGCGCCGCTATTATCAGCTACCGCAAGTCTGGTAAAACTCTGTATCATTATTCAACTCCTGTTTTCAAAACCGCTTTTAAGCGAAACGATTTTCTAGCGCTTAGCGGTCTGCACTCGATCGCAGATATGGTATCACCGATCTTTACGACGTTGTTTTCATCGTGGATCAGATATTTTTTAAACCTTTTTACGATCTTTCTATATCTAGGGTGCATAACCCTTCGCTCTACCAAAACGGTAGCTGTTTTATCGCCCGCCTTCTTTACGACTACGCCTTGAATTTCTCTTTTAAATGCCATAACCTATCCTTATTTCGCTTTAATAGCGGTGTTGATTCTAGCGATATCTTTTTTGATAGCGCGAATCTCGTTAGGATTGCTTAGCTGCATAGTTTTTAGCTTTTGTCTAGCCGTAAATAAAAGCAACTTACTTTGTTTCAACATAGAATTCAGCTCAGCCAAATCTTTATCTTTCAAATCAGTATATTTCATTTTCGCTTTCCCTACTTACGATTTTCGTTTTAAAAGGTAGTTTATGAATCGAAAGCATAAGCGCCTCTTTAGCAACCTCTTCGCTAACGCCGGTCATCTCGAAAATGATTCTGCCCGGTTTTATATTCATTACCCACTCTTCTACGCCGCTCTTACCTTTACCCATACGAGTTTGTAGAGGCTTTTTGGTAAGCGGCTTGTCTGGGAATACCTTAATCCAAATTTTAGCTTGACGATTTACGAAGCGCGTCATCGCGACACGAGCCGCTTCGATCTGGCGAGAATTTACCCTACCCGCCTCTACCGCTTTGATACCGAAATCGCCGAACGTCAAGGAATTTCCTCTCGTCGCGTAGCCGCGATTGCGACCTTTCATCATCTTGCGGTATTTTGTTCTTTTTGGCATCAACATAACTATTTACCTCTTCTTGGTCTGCGTGTTTTTTTAGGCGCATCATCGGTCTTTTCAGCCTGGATGCCTTTTTGTAAAATTTCACCCTTAAAGATCCAAACCTTAATGCCGATATTACCGTAGGTCGTATGCGCTTCGGCAAAGCCGTAATCGATCCTAGCCCTTAGAGTATGAAGCGGAACGCGTCCCTCCAAATACCATTCGGTTCTAGCCATCTCCGCACCGCCCAAGCGACCTGCGACGCAAATTTTGATTCCCTTTGCGCCTGCTTTTTGAGCGCCTTGGATGACCTTTTTCATAGCGCGGCGGAATGCAACGCGACGCTCTAACTGCATAGCTACGTTTTCCGCAGCCAAAAGTGCGTTCGAGCCTACTTTGCGCTCCTCTTTGATATTGATGGCTATGTCTTTATTGACTAGCTTAACGACTTCGCTTCTTAAATTTTCGACCTCGCCGCCTTTTTTGCCGATGATAATACCCGGTCTTGCGGCTACGATCGTTACGCGAATTTTCTTAGCCGTTCTTTCGATAAGAATTTGGCTAATTCCCGCATAATAAAGCTTGGCTTTTAAAAATTTGCGAATCTTGTAATCCTCGCCGATACTCTCGGAAAGCGTCGCTTTAGAAGGGAACCATCTAGACTCCCAATTTCGATTAATTCCTAATCTTAAACCGATCGGATTTACTTTCTGTCCCATTTACGCTTCCTTCTTACTTGGTTTTGCTACTTCGACGATGATGTGCGAAGTAGGCTTGCGGATACGGCTAGCCGTACCTCTGGCGCGCGGACGAAATCTCTTAAGCACAGGACCCGCATCCACTCGGCAGCTTGTAACTACGACCTCTTCAGGCTCAAAGCCGCCGTTTGCGACCGCGCTTGAAATCGCCGTAGCGATATATTTCGCGCCGCGATTAGGCGTAAATTCCAAAGTAGCAAGGGCGAATTCCGCATTCATGCCTTGAATTTGCTTTGCGATAAGTCTTGCTTTTGTCGGCGAAAGGCGAACAAATTTAATAGTTGATTTACTCATATTCTATCCTTACTTGCCGATCTTTTTCTGCACGGAGCCTTTGTGGCCCTTGAAAGTGCGCGTAGGAGCGAACTCGCCTAATTTATAACCGATATGATGTTCGGTAACGTAAACCGGGATAAAATTCTTTCCGTTATGAACGTTAAACGTAAGTCCGATCATCTCAGGCACGATCGTGCTTCGTCTCGACCAAGTCTTGATCGGTTTGTTATCGCCCGCTTCCTTCGCCGTAACGACTTTTTTCATTACGTGATCATCTACGAAAGGACCTTTTTTTAGCGATCTAGCCATTTTTATTTTCCTTTCCTTCTTGAAATTATAAGCTTATCGCTCGCTTTTTTATGGCGAGTTTTATAGCCCTTCGTCGGTTTGCCCCACGGAGTTACCGGATGGCGGCCGGAGTTTTTCTTACCCTCGCCACCGCCGTGTGGGTGATCAACCGGGTTCATTGCAGAACCTCTGGTTTGAGGACGGATACCTCTGTGGCGATTGCGTCCGGCTTTGCCGATGACGATGTTTGCCCACTCTTCGTTACCTACTACGCCGATACTAGCCATGCACTCTGCGAGCACTCTTCTCATCTCGCCGCTAGGCAGACGTAAAATGACGTATTTTTCCTCTTTACCCATAAGCTGAGCATAGCCTCCGGCGCTACGCGCCATTTGAGCACCTTTGCCCGGTTTTAACTCGATATTATGCAGGATGGTACCTACGGGGATATTTTTCATCTTCATCGCATTGCCCGGTTTAATATCTAATCCGCCCTCGGCAGCAGCTACCACGTCGCCCACTTTAAGATCGTTAGGTTTGATTATGTAGCGCTTCTCGCCGTCTGCGTATGAGATCAGCGCGATACGGCAGTTACGATTCGGATCGTATTCGATCGCCTCGACCTTGCCAGCAACGCCGAATTTGTTTCGCTTAAAATCGATGATTCTATAAAGTTTAGCAGCTCCTGCTTGTTTATGGCGGCTGGTAATGCGACCGTTATTGTTCCTTCCGGCTGCAGCAGGAATTTTAACAAGCAAGCCTCTAACGCTAGCTTTTGCAGTGATATCCTCGCTGCTAAGCCCGGTCATAAATCTTCTACTTGGAGTATACGGTTTATAAGTTTTGATCGCCATTTTACGCCTCCACGCTTTCTAGGCTTGTGCCCTCAGGTAGCTTGACGTAGAATTTTTTCACATCGTTTCTAGCGCCCATTTTACCTCTAAATCTTTTTACTTTGCCGTCCTGTCTTAAAGAATTTATCTTTAGCGGAGTGATCCCGAAATAGTTTTTTAAAACGCTCTTTAGTCCGTTTTTCGTAACCGACGGGCTAGTTTGGATAACGACCACGCCGTTTTCTTGAAGACCGAGAGACTTTTCCGTATAAAGGATCGTTTTGATATCTGTTATATCTGCCATTTTAGTCCTCTTTCACTATTGATTCAAATGCCGCTTTTTCGAATACGACTGAGCCGTAAACTGCGATTAGGTAAGCATTGACCTCGCTTGCATCGATGACATAGCAATTCTTAAGATTTCTATAGGCCAAAAGAGTTTGTGCGTCTAGCTCGTTTTTAACGATCAGCGCATCTCTAACGCCTAGTTTCTTAATAAAATTTGCCGCATCTTTGGTTTTACCGCTTTTTAGCTCCAAATCATCGAAGATAAAAATTTTACCCTCGTTCGCTTTCTCATTGATAGCAAATTCCAACGCAAGGCGTTTTTGCTTTTTATTGACCTTCTGCTCGTAATTTCGCTCGTTAGTCGGACCGAATGCGACCGCGCCGCCTACCCAGACATTGGTTCTCGTTGAGCCCGCACGTGCGCCACCGCGACCCTTTTGTCGCCACGGTTTTTTACCGCCGCCGCTAACCTCGGCGCGAGTTTTAGCGTTAGCCGTATTTGCGCGAAGCGAAGCAAGGTAAGATTTGACGTACAAATATAGATTGTGCGAATTGACTTCCGAAAATTTCGCAGGGATTTCAATTTCGCTTGCTTTTTCCAGTTTTTCGTTAAGCACGCTTACTTTACTCATTTTACTATCCTTATTCTGCCCATTGCGCCGTTAAATCCAGGAACCGAGCCTTTAAGCACCAAAATTTTATTCTCGGCATCGAAGCTTATGACTTCGTTTTTAGCGGTGATCGTTTCGTTTCCAGTGTGTCCTGCCATCCTCATACCAGGCTGAACGCGACCCGGCCACTCGCAGTTACCAATAGAACCAGGCCTTCGGTGAAAGCGGCTACCGTGCGCTGCAGGACCGCCTGCAAAGCCATGGCGTTTAATAACGCCCTGATAGCCTTTGCCCTTGGATTTAAAGCTTACTTTGACGATCTTGGCTTCGCTCAAAACATCTAAATTTTGATCGCCAAGCTCGGCATTTTCTAAGCTTAGTGTTGCGAATTTATTAAATTCCTTGCTTAGGCTATATTTCTTTTGAATGCCGGCGATAGCTTTATTATGCGCTTTTCCCTCTGCGTAGGCTACGATAGCTTTTTTCTCATCGCAAACTTCGCAAATTTTGGTATTGATAAGTCGTAAAAGCGTCACGGGCGTGCTGCTCGTGTCGATCGTCCTACTCATACCTATTTTTTCTACAATATATTCCATTGTTTTACCCCTTATTTGCCCATCGCGTGAACTTCGACGTTGACTTCCGGAGCCAAATCAAGCTTAGTTAGCGAATCAACCGTATCTGGCGTAGCCGCTACGATGTCTAGCATACGAGCGTGAATTTTCATCTCAAACTGCTCTCTGGAGTCTTTATTTACGTGCGGAGATCTTAAAACGGTGTAGCGTTTAATCTTCGTAGGCATCGGCACGGGACCTCTGACGTCCGCACCTGTTCTTTTTACGGCTTCAACGATAGCCGAAACTGTGCGATCTAAAACTCGATGGTCATAAGCCTTGAGTTTTAACCTAATTTTTTGCATCACTTTTCCTTAATAAAGAACTTGTCGCAACGCGCGACCCTTTGTTTCAAACAAAAGACGCACATTATATAAAAGCGCTTCCTCTTTGTCAAGAAAATAACCAAATTTTATGGAAATATTTCCTTTTAATAAGGAAAAATATATAGAATTTCGAAAATTTTTAGGGTGCTGGAAATTTTCAATACAAAAATTTTTAGATAAATTTAAAATAGATATAAAAATTTCATAGGATTTTTCAGATTTATTTCCTTTTAATAAGGAAAATTTTAAAATATCCACTATGAATGATCTAAAATTTTTTTATGAAAATCCGCCGGAATTTGCAAGCTTTATCCCGCGCAAAAAATATGTAAACTCTCCCAAAACCATAATCTACGGAGTGCTAAATTCCGGCAAAAGCGCCGTGCTAAAAAATGAAATTTCAGAACTTAAAAAAGATGAAATTTTGTACCTAAATTTAGCCGATCTACGCCTTGAAGAGGCGGTAGCGAATGATGCAATTTTTGCAGCTAGAAATAGCGCAGGCGATACAAAGGCTAGCGAAGTAAATGAGCATGAAATAAGCAGAGAAGCTACACTTGGCGCGGATATTTCGGATATAGATAAATTTTATCGCGCCGCCGCAAAAAATACAGATACAAAAAACGCAAGCACAGGCAGTTCAAACAACACAAAAAATGCGGAGTTCTACAGCGCAAAAAATAGGAGCGAGAATTTCTTCTGCGAGATCAAAGAATTTTTAGCCGCCAACGAGCAAATTTCATCGCTTTTTTTGGATAATTTTAGTAGCGCCGATTTTGAAATTTCATCGCTTCAAAGCTTCGCCGAGGGGCTAAATTTAAAGCGTTTTATAATTTCTACTCGCGATAAAGAGTTAGTTTTGCCAGGCTTTGAGCGGATTGAGCTTTTGCCGCTTTCGTTTGAAGAATTTATCGCCTTCGACAAGCGTCACAACGAAATAAACTCGATGATTTCGGCGTTTTTAGCCCAAGGCGGCGGCGCAAAAAACCCCTTCATAACCCCCGCTGAAATTTTAGAATTCGAGCAGAGGCTGCTTACGGCAAACTTTAGCCGCACGGAGATTTTAATCCTCAAAGAGTGCCTAAGCTTCGTCCACGCCGCATTTAGCGCAAATAAAATTTACACCGCGCTAAAGCCGCGCATCAAGATCTCCAAAGACGCCGTATACGGCACTATCGCCAAACTTGAGCGGGAAAATTTCATCAGATTTTTAAGCAAAGCTGGCGAGCCCGCGCGCGCAAAAAAATTATATTTTTCGCATTTTAATATGCGCGAAATTTTAACGAGCAAAAAGGACTTCTCGAAAAAATTTGCCAACGTCCTTTTTTGCGAGCTTTTGGGGCTAAATACACCAATTTTTTACACAAAAGAGCTGGATTTTTACCTGCCTGCTCTAAAGATGGGGGTTCTCGTCATTCCTTTCAGCGACGCGGACATTATCTTTTTAAAATTCCGAAAAATTTTAAGTGTGCTCAAAAAGCTTGGCATCACAAGTTTAAAAGTTGTGTCTATGGCAAACTCCGGTAGGCTCGAGATTGAGGGTATCCGCTGCGATGTCGTGCCGTTTCACGAATTCGCGCTTAGCTTCTGATTTATTGACATTTCATATCATAAAAATATAAATTTTATGATATAATTTTGGCAAACCCATATCAATTACGCAAGGGAAAGCCGATGATCAAATTAAAAGATAAACTCATTTATGAAACTCTAAAACTGGTCGAATCGCAAGGCGAAGAGGGGCTTTTGTGTCGCAATAAGCAAAGCGATGCAGAGTTTATGAGACCCGTGAACGAATTCGCAGCCGCGAGCGGACGCAACTATACTTCGATCAAATCGACTCTCGATATAATTCATAAAAACTGGGGCTATCTGCAGCGCGAAAGCATTAAGGACACGGGGCTTGATGCGGGCAAGGCGTCGAAGATTTTCATCTACCGCCTATGCGAGTCAGGGCGAAGCTTTATCGAAAAATACGAAAAAGCCCTCGTCCAAAACGCCGACAAATAGTTCAAGATTAAAAATTTTAAGCGCCAATTAGATAGAATTCTTTAATTTCACGTGGCGCGACAAAATTTCGTTTTATACGACTCGCCTTAAAAAAAGGAGATGAAAATGCTAGATTTTATAGTAAAAATGTTCGCATGGAAAGCTGAGTGGGAGGTAAAAAAGGAATATGACAAAGAATTTGGCGATCTATCCTCCATGCGCTCAATCTTGCGCTTTATAATACTTCTTATCATACTTAGCATTTTGATTAAATTTCAATTAAGCGTATGAAAGATACATTTTTAGACATTGCGCTCGTTTTATTCGGCATCGCCATGCTTGTTGCGATGCGACAAAAATCTTTATTAAAATTTATAATTTTCGTCGTGATTTTAGCGCTCGCCAGAGAGTTAATCATCAGGCTTTATGCCTAGTTTAGGTGAAACCGATGCGGGTGGAATTTAAACAACAAAATGACGGCGCGGCGAAATTCGGCGGGAGCAAATTTTAAATTTTGCCGTAACTACACTATGCTTTTATCGTCGTTAGTAAATTCTACCGCACTTCAAGAATTGCCGCATCTACAAATCTAGCCTTTATCGTCAATGATAGATTTATCCGCGCCGAGGATTTGCGCTTGATGCCGCGTTTTCTGCTATTAGTGGCGGATTTCGCTCGTGCAAATGCGACGGAATTTCACTTGTGCGAACACGGCGGATTTTTTGCGGTGGCAGCAAAAATTATAAACCAAATGAGCGGGTTAGGGCGTAAATTTTATAACGCTATAACGCTTAAATTCCGCAGAAGCCTAAATTAATGCGATACAAATGTGAAATTCAAGCAAAAATTTTAAATTTAGTAGCAAAATTCCACACGCTGAAATCTTAAAATTTTATTTCATAAAATTCCGAAATTTAGGAATTAAATTTTGCAGTGAAGCGACGAATTTTACCTCAAAATTAAAATTCTCGCGCAAACCGGCTCGAAATTCCGCCCTGCTTACTCCACGTATCCGATAAATTCGCCATCGAAAGTATGTCTAACGTCGCCGCGAAAGTAAATTTTACCTCCATCTCCTAAGCGCAAATTTAGCATTTCGCCGCTTGCAGGTATCACGCGGATGTCGGGAGCTAGCCCCATATTTTCGACGCCTGCGATGAAGCATGCTGCCATCCCCGTACCGCATGCGAGAGTTTCTGCCTCTACGCCACGCTCAAAGGTGCGCACCTTTAAAATTTTGCTTGCGAGGCGACTTTGAACTAACGCATAATTAACGTTAGCGTTATACTTTTCGCGCAGGTCGCGGGCCAGCGCGGCGTCGAACTCATTTAAATCGCTAACAAAAGTTACTAAGTGCGGCACTCCTGTGTTATAAAAATACCACGTTAGCCCTGCCTCCTCAAAGCTTTCGCCCAGGCGCTTAGGATGAGTTAACATTACCTCGACGTTAGCTACTAACGCGTGAGCATTAGGACGCAGATTGAAAATCTCGCCAAAGCTTACATTGCGTAGCTCGCCTCGCATGCTCTCGCTCAAATTTCCGCCGAAAATACCGAAAATTTCACCGCTAATTACGCCTGCGCCGCTTAGGAATTTCATACTCTGCGCGGCCAAAAAATTTTCATACGCATACATGCATACCGCTCGCGAGCCGTTGCCGCACATATCGGCGCTACTGCCGTCGCTATTATAAAATTCCCACTCAAAGTTTATCCCCTCGATACCGTTAAACTTCGGTAGCACGACGATGAGCCCGTCAGCGCCTACTCCATCGCGCCTATCACATAGCTCACGCGCTAACTTGGATCTATCCGCCTTAACCGAATCCGTAAAAATCACGAAATCATTGCCGCTCGCATTATATTTTGAAATTTTCATCATTTACCTCGCAAATTTTTAAAATTACTAACGCTCACTAGCGATTTATTAAAATTTTACTTCTATCTAAATTTAAGCGCATCGCTTATTCCTAGGCTTTACTAAGACTCAATTTACTAACGTATCTTCTTTCGTGAGCCCATTTTGTTATGCGTTTTCGCGCTTGATGTTAGAGCCTCTCATCTCATAGTCTCTAAATGCTCGCAAGCATCAAATCTTCCGAGCTTGCAAGCTTTTTCATAGAGCTTGCGCGCCTTCTTTTTATCTTTCGTCACGCCCCAGCCTTTTTCGTATTGATACGCTAAATTTGAGCAAGCTAGCGGCTCGCCACCATTCTCGCACGCCTCGCTAAAATACTTCGCGGCAAGCGCGTGATCCTTTTGCCCGCCGTCGCCTTTGAAATACGTAACGCCCAAATTTACGCACGAATCCACGTGTCCTTGCTCGCAAGCCCTCGTAAAAAATGTCCTGGCCCTGTCCGCGTCTTTTTTCACGCCTTCGCCCAGAGCGTAGCTAAGCCCTAGGTTATGGCACGCCTCTACTTGCCCCATCTTGCAAGCCTTAATCAAAAGCTCAATCGCCTTTTTCGTGTCGGGATAGACGCCGAGGCCCTTTTTATAGTTGTATGCGAGGCTCGCGCACCCCTCGCTGCTGTTTTTCTTGCAGGCGTCGCTAAAAAGCTCATTCGCCCTCTTGCGATCCTGCGCCACCCCCTGCCCGTCGTTGTAGAGCAGCCCTAAATAGACGCAGCCTTTCTGCTCGCCGAGCTTGCACGCCCTGTCGTAATAACGCGCGGCCTGCCTGAAGCTTCTATTTGAGTCGTATGCGTAGCCTAAATTTGCGCAATCTAGCGCATTTTCCTCGCCGCCTGCGTCGCAGTTGCGCTGCAGCTCATTTATCACGCGGCTTAGTTTTTTACAATCCATCTCGCTTCCCGCGGCGCAACCTTTTCTTAGATCGTCGATCTCCGCCGAAGCGCCCGTCGCAAACAGCGCGGAGAGCAAAACCGCTCGCGCCGTAAATTTCAACTGCTCTTTAAGCGGCGCGCTTTTAAATTTTTGAAATTTAGCGCCCTTTTGGGCACAGCTACCGATCCTCATCGCCTTCTCCTTTATTTTCAACTCATCTCAATTCGCGTATAAATTTTTACGAGCTCTCGCGCAAAGGGCTAAATTTTATCTTTTAGCTCTTTTAAAAATCTCTCCACCGCGGCCTTAAGCGCGGCAAGATCGCCACTATTGTCTATCACAAAGTCCGCCATGTCGCGCTTTTGCTCTATGTCCGTTTGCAGTTCCACGCGGTGCTTTGCGGCGACATGATCCAGCCCGTTTCGCTTCATCACGCGCGCTATCAGCGTATCTTTAGGCGCATAAACAACCGCTACTTTATCAAAAAACTCATACCTCTTGCCCTCAAAAAACAGCGGAATATCGACGAAAAAAAGCTTTCCTTTCGCCTCCAAAGCCTGCGCCTGCGATAAAATTTCGGCCGTTATCTTTGGATGCAGTAGCGCTTCTAGCTTTGCAAGCTCCACAGGGTTTTTAAACACCAGCTTGCCTAGCTTTTTGCGATCTACTGAAACGCAAGGGGCGGATAAAATTTCCCCATCACCGCTAGCGTCAAATTCCGCATGTAAACTCAAATTTTTAGCTTTCACGTCTTTTTGCACGACGTATTGCGCGCCGAAAATTTCAGCCACTTGCGCGGCGCAGCGATCCAAAACGTCATGCGAAATCTTATCGGCATCGATAATCTCAAATCCGCGATCACGAAGCAGCTCGCAAACCGCGCTCTTGCCGCTTCCGATGCTGCCCGTGATGACGATGGAGTGTTTAAATTTCAAGGTGAGCCTTTATAGCGTTTTTATTCGATTTTAGCTAAAATCTGCGAAATTATACCATCTTGGAGGATAAAATTTGATAAGCTACAAAGACGCTGGCGTCGATATAGACGCGGGAAATGACTTCGTAAACGCGATAAAACCATTCGTCA
>NZ_CALHGM010000045.1 GCF_938030145.1 uncultured Campylobacter sp. | reverse complement strand
CCTTACGGATTATGTGTAACGCATACGCGGGCTCGAATTTATAAAGATTTCACTATGTTAAATTTTAGTATTTTTAGCTCTTTGTGTATTTCTCTCGGGGCGGGAAGGAGGCCCCAATTGCGAGGTCACACTTCTCGCAGAGGCGGCGCTGCCCCGCAGCACCGCATTGCTGCGCTCGCCCACAAACCCCACCCATCCCCCGACGACGCTAGCGGTGGTGCGGACTACGTCCGCGTTAAATTTTATAATCGCGGCTCGCTTCTTTAAAATTTCTTTCGCGATTTTAAAATTTCTTGCCGTAAAAATCGTAAAATTTCAATTGCACTACAAATCGGCGCCGTATTTTGCTAAAATACCGATAAAATTTTAAAGGATGAAATTTGGAAAATTTTGCTTTTCTTCTAAATTTAGTGATATTTTGCATCTTGGTTTTTATGTTTTTTAAGATGCGCAAAAGCGGCGAGCAGGCGGGCAAGCCGCAGATCGCCACCGACATCACGCGGCTTAAAAGTATCGGCGAGCTGAGCGTTTTTAAAATTTACTCCAAAGAGATCGTCACGCGTAAGCAAAACGTAGGCAGCGGGCTGCTGGGCTCGCTCGTCTCGCCGCTGATGACGAAAAAGCAGATCGCCATCATCTTCGAGTTTGAGATCGAGTTCGTTTACGACCTGCTAAGCCCCGGCTTTGCGATACTACCGCAGGGCGAGGATCGCTACGAGATCAAGATGCCGCCGTGCAAATACAAATACTCGATCAAAGATATGAAAATTTACGACGAGAAAAACGCCAAGCTGCTGCCGTTTCTGCTGCCCGATTCGCTAAACGGGCTATTCGGCGCGAGCTTTGACGAGAGCGATAAAAACCGCCTCATCGACGACGCCAAGGACGAGGTCAAGCAGCTCTCGCTAAAAATCATCAACGATCTGGGCGGCAAGATCCATAAATCCGCGACCGACACGCTGGAGGCGATCGCCAAGAGCTTCGGCGCGAAGGAGGTCGGATTTATCTTCCAGGACAAGGCACTTGAGACGATAGACATCGCAAGCAGCGAGATCGCAATCGATAAGTCGCTAAAATCGCAGATCGAGAAGTAGATGGAGCTTTTTAAGGCGCTTTTTAAAATTTACTTCGCCCGCATGCTTGCGTTTATGGATGCCTGCGCAAGGGCTTGGCAGCGATTTTATGAGCCGATCAGGCTGCGCAAAGAGAAAAAGCGCCTGCGCGCGAAGGGCTATTTTACCGAGGATGCGACGTGGGCGGAGTTTTTTGCGGATTTTAAATTTTGCAAATGCTTCATCATCAAAAAAATCCTCTATCCGAACTTCTACGCGATCAAAAACTCCTCCAAATGGGAGGCGGGCTCAAAGCGAGCTAGTTTTTCGGTGGGCTCGTTTGCATACGACGAGATCGCGTGGGTGTGGGTGCCGCGAGGCTTTGACGGCGGGCGAAAAAACGATCTGGAAAAGCTAAAAAATCTACTGCAAAAAATCCCCGCGCTACGCTACGAGCAGAGCGATACGGGGATTAAAATTTTCGGCTACGAGTAAGGTAATTCGGCCGGCGAAAATTTGGTGATGAAATTTGGTGATGCGCTCGCGCCGAGAAATTTCACGCATTCGCTGCGAAATTTCGATACGTTAGCGCCTCGTACATGCACGTTTGCTCAGCGTGAAATTTGCACGCTCTGGGCTGCTGCGAAATTTCGCGCAAATACCCGCTGCATAAATTTGATGCAAAAAGCGGGCTTGCATTTTGCGCGTAAATTCTGCGCGAGCGTGCGTCTGTGCGTGGGATTTGCGCGCGGCAGTTGTTTTTGGTGCGGCGTCTTGCGGATTTAAATTTATGCGCTCAATCGCGTCGTATTTTTGATACGCGGCACGGCACGGAATTTTGCCGTTTAGGAAGCGCGCCGTGCGGCAAATTTCGCAACAGAAAATGTCGCATCAATTTCACCGCATTCAAATTTCGGCAGGTAAAATTTGCCTTGCGGCATCGTGTCGCGCAAAAATTCGCCGATCGCGGCGCAAAAACAGACGCGCTCAATTTCGCGGTAGAGATTTCGGCGCGGCACAATTTGTGGATGCGAGACTGCGCCGCAGCGGTTCCAGCGATGTGGCAGATGTAAATTTAAAAATAAAGAGCAAAAATGGTTCAACTACTACTTGATAAAGCGAGGGCTCTGCTTGCGCCCGCGCCGAAATTTTATTTCGGCCTATGCGGCGCGGTGGGTGTATTTTGGCTCGTCGTCGCGCTTAATTTGATCGTTTGCGCGGCGCGGGCGTATTACTTTTACGGCGTGGAAGATCGCATATTTTCGCGGATCTTTGAGGATTTTTGCTGCATTTTGATCATAAATTTGCTCATCTTTCATCTCTGCTTCGTCGTTTTTAGAAGATTTTTCGGGCTTGCCGCTCTGTTCGCGCTGGCGATCAATGCGCTTTGTGCGGCTATCTCGCTCTTTTTGGTCATTTTTTTCGACTCCGCTTTTAACGTCGTCGCGCTCGATGCGATAATCCACACCGATGCGAACGAAAGTAAGGAATTCGCCGCGCAATTTCTCAGCGCGGGCGTGATCTGCTCTTTGCTCGCATTCGCGACCGCGACGTTTGTCGCGCTGAAGTTTAAAAAAAGCTCGTGCAGCGCGAGGCTGCGAGCCGCATTTAGCGTGATCTATCCGATTTGTGTGGTCATTTTTTGCATTTTTACGGCGACCAAAATCGCAAGCGGTGGCGAGCGTTATCGCGCGACGCTCGGCACATACGCTCCGCTTGAGTTCGCGTTCGTCGTAAAAGATTATCTCGGCGATGCAAATTTCCTTGCCGATCTGCAAAGCATCGAGCGTGGCTACGACGAGGCGAAGCGGGCGAATTCCGCGCTTGATTTTAACGCAACGCAGATTAAAAACGTCGTGCTGATTATCGGCGAGAGCCTGCAGCGCGGCCATATGTCGCTTTACGGATACGGCAAAGATACGACGCCTTTGCTAAACGATCTGCAGCGGCGGGGGCTGCTTATTAAATTTAGCGATACTGTTTCGTGCTACGGCGCGGCCAATCCCGCGCTGATGCGGATACTTAATTTCAGCGACTACGAAAGCGAGCGCGAAAGGCCGTGGTTTGAGAGCCTTAGCATTATCGATATGTTCGCGCTGAGCGGCTTTAGCACGATGTGGATCAGCAATCAAGAAGCCTTCGGCAAATTTGCCCTTAGCGCAAAAAGTGCCGCCGATCGCGCCGAAAAAAAGCATCTTTCTTTCCACAAGCGATCAGCTCGATAGCATGCGAGTCGCGCACGACGGCGCGCTGCTGCCGATCATCAAAGAGGCGAAAAAATCGCAGCGCGAGCGAAATTTCTACGTCGTGCATCTCATGGGAAATCATATGGACTATAAAAAACGCTATCCCGAGGAATTTGATAAATTTAAAAGCGACGATATCGCCTTACCGTTTACGCAAAAGCAAAAGGTCGCCCTCGCGTGCTACGATAACAGCGTGCTGTATAACGACTACGTGGTGAATGAAATTTATCGGATGAGGACAGCCTCATCGTCTATCTCAGCGATCACGGAGAGAATATCTATGAGCAAAACGGCCTCATCGGGCACAACATCAATACCCGATTCACCTACGAAATTCCGCTGCTTTTCATCGCTTCAAAAAGCTTTATTGCCGATCATGCGGAGCTTTGGCGACGCATAGGCGCGGCGAAGGACGAGCCTTTTATGAGCGACAATCTGGCTCACGTGCTCGCCGATATTTTAGGCATAGAGCCGCTGCAGTTTAACGTGCGCAAAAGCCCGCTGCGCGATGAATTTGACGCTTCGCGCAGGCGAATGACGAACGGGGTGGATTACGACGAAAATTTAAAAGGTAGGGGAGGATACGGGCGGTAAACGGCTCCGCGCCGAAATTTAAGGCTTTACGCGCCGTATTGCTTCCGATGCCGTCTACGATCGGGCCGGCTCGAAGCTGCACTTGATTTTGCCGCGAGCGTCAAATTTAACGCTCGTATTTTCGGCGCAAAGCGACCGTCTAACGCAATCGCGCTCGGAAATTTACCAATATCGCGGGGCATTTGCTACGAGCCCGCAGCATCAATTCGGCGTTACCGTTGCGCTGCAAATTTATGCGCCGGCGTGATGCTAAATTCGTTTCTTGAGGATGGGCGATTTTTGCGATTTCACAATGTAAATTGAGCGAAATTTATTGCGTTTGTGCTTTAAATTTACGCCGCAAAACGAATATTTTTTAATGCTACTTTAAAAATTTAATAGTTAATAATTCTCTAATATTGATAGGAGTATAATACATTTCAAATTTTAGCGTGCAAAAGCGTCGCTAAATTGAGTTCGCTTGCCGCTATTTCATCTCGCATTTATGGAGGAGTTCAAAATGCACAGTAAAACTATCGGCGCGAGTTTATCTTTGGCGCTCGCCGGCCAACTTTACGCCATACCCGTTGCGAATCCGCTTACGATCGATAAAACCACGGATTTAAATAATTACGACGCCTATGAAAAAGATGTCGACGACGGAACCCTAACGGTAAAAAATCCGACCGCCGCGCAGATAATTATGCTCGATAGCCAACCGAGCGATAATTCCCCGTTGAATAATATCATCGTAAATAGCGCCACGGCAGCCGATCAGACGCTTAAGGGCAATGCTTTGACGATGAACGGCGGTACGCTCAATAGTATAAACGTAGCTTCCTCGCAGCAGGACGGTACCGTATTTAGCGAAAATACACTGAATCTAAACGGCGGTGAGCTCAGGAAAACGCATCTCGTTGAATCAAACGGTAGAGCTACGGCTACGAAAAATGTCTTAAATTTAAACGGCACTATGATTTATCACGGTCTTTCGGTTGTAGATATCAATGGAGGTGCGGCGAATGAAAATACGCTTAATATCAACGGTACCAAAGGCGAACGTTTAACGACTACCTTTACCACTGCGTATCTCGGCAATAGCGGCACCGCCGATGGTAACGTTTTAAATATCAACGGCGGCACGATCGGCGATTCGTTGAGCGCTATGCGGGCCGCATTTGCATGGGGAAATAGTAAGCTTACGAACAACGTCGTAAATCTCAAAGATGCGGACGATCTTCGCGGTAGGATAGACGTTGCAAATATAATGTGGGCACACGACGGTGCGGAAGCGAGAGATAACGTGCTTAACGTATATGTCCGCGATAAAGATTGGAGCCGATTGGATCTCTGCGTCGCATTCGGTCGGGAAAACCAAAAATTAAGCGGCAACACTTTCAACGTCTACGGCAAAAACGATACGTTTAAATCGATCGCGGGCTTTGAAAAACTCAATTTCTATCTAGCCGCGGATACCGCAAACGACGAGACGATTTTAAATTTAGTAAGCGGCGAGCTAACCGATATAAGCAAAGCGACTATCGGCGTGGGTATAGCAAACGGAGCGGATAAGCTCAAATCGGGCGATCGCGTAAATCTCATAAAAACCGCAAGTGGGATAAAATTCGGCGATATGGCTAACCACTCCGAACAGTTAGTTCAAAGCGGGCTTTCGACTGCCTATACATTCGCCTTGCGTAGCGCTAACGACGATAAAGACCTGATCGCCGACGTAACCAAAATCACGATAAATCCCGATCCGCAGCCTCTGCCGAATTCCGATCGAATCGGAGCGAAGCTAATGGCGCAAAATAAAAATACGCTGGAAACCGGCGCCGCGGTGCTGGGCGCGATAAATCAAAGCGACGATATCCTTTCGGGAATAACGGATACCGCAGACGGAACGTTTGCGTATGCGGGAGGTTTTAATATGCGCTACAATTCCGGCTCCTATGTAGAAAACAAAGGTATCTCCGTGCTCGCAGGAGCGATGGGCCGTATTGGGGACGGCGCGAGCCTGGGAGGATACGTAGAAACGGGCGGCGGTAAATATGAGAGCTTCAATGATTTCGCCGTCAAAGGCAGCGGCGATCTCAAATACGCGGGGGCGGGCATTGTGAGCGAATTCGACTTGGCGGAAAATTTCTATGCCAAATCGGGAGCCAAAATCGGTCGTATCAAATCGGACTACGAGGCTTCTCTGGCCTCGGGAAGGGCCGAATACGACGTAACGAGAACCTACTACGGGGCAAATTTAGCCCTCGGCAAGATTTTCGAGCTGAGCGCTAATCTCAATGCGGACGTTTATGTCAAGGGCTTTTATACGCATATCGATTCTAAGAAAACGGAGGTCTTGGGCGAGGGCATCAAGCTGGAGGGTATCGATTCTGTAAGAAGCAGGGCAGGCGCTCGATTTAATTTCGACGTAAGCGATAACGTGGAGCTTTTCGCGGGAGCCGCTTTCGAGCGAGAATTTAAAGGCAAGATCGGCGGCTATAATAGTACCTACGCTATGGATATTGATGCCGCGAGCGTCAAGGGCAATACCGCTATCGGCGAGATCGGCGCGAAGTATTCGAGCGGCAAGCTGGATACTTCCTTGAAACTAGAGGGTTTAAGCGGCAAGAAAGAAGGGATCAACGCGGGATTGCGCTTCGTTTATAAATTTTAAGCGGCTAAAGTATGCTCTAGCCTGCGTCGGTGCAATCAAAGGGCGGGATTGAAATTGAAATCGGAGCTTTTAAATTTAGGTATAAAATCAAATTTTTTAGCTGCATACTATTGAAAAAGAGTGGGCTTGCCGAGCGCATCGTCTCGGGAGCGCAAACGACGGATAAAATTTCGTTTGGATACGAGCCGATATGCCTGCAAAAGGCGTATGCATTGAATTTGAAACGCCCGCTTTCATTATGCGCGATGAAGATATTTTAAACTCAAGGCATCGTAACGTCGCGATGTAAATCTCAATAGTCGCATCGTAGCAAAGTTTGCAAACCTTTCGCGGCGCATTTTTCGCTACAATTTACAAAACGGCGTCAAAAAAAAGCGAGCGTCTTTGGCGCAGACGCTTGCTAGGCCCCTGCTACGCCGCGTTTGCAAACGCCGTCGCCGATACGCTCGGGCTGAGCGGTGCGCAACGAGGATTTAAAATTCCAAACTCCGCCTTTGCAAGATGAAATTCCGCGCTTATTTCGTCGCACCGTAAATTTTAAAATGTGCGAAATTGTACCGCTTAGGCGATCGAAAAACAATCGCAATGCGGCGATTCAAATTTAAACCTCTCGCGTAAAATCGTCGCCCTGCGCGCCTAATGCCACAGATCCTGCGAGCTCGCGGAGTTTTTCATATTAAGCCACGCAAGAAGCAGCACTACGGACGCCAACGGATTTAAGATTAAATTTAGCAGTTCCATGCAATTTATGAAGCCCATCGTTATAGCGGCGGGAGCCGGTATTTTAAACATCATGCCGTAGATGATATCTGCGGCAACATCAACGATTAGCAGCGCGGCATATACGGCGAAAAGTCTGCATCCTGTGGCGGCGCGCAACTTAAAATTTATAATTATCCAAGCGAGCGTAACCGCAAATATCAAATACGGCACGTATATTTGCAGCCTATTACAATCACATCTTCTGAGTATATAAATGGCTGAAAAATATAGCAGCGTCGCAAGCGCAATGCTGTAAGCGTATTTGAAGATTATAAAAACCTGCGGGCCCGTGATATTTTGGATGTTTTTAAGCGCGTGGTAAAGGAATGTGAAAGCAAAAATCCACACTAAGATTTGAGAATCCAAGTACGCGATCTCGCCTTTTATAGAATACGCTACGCTTGCGACCAGTAGGCAGAGCGCGCCGAGCGTGCCTTGCAGCTTCGCTCTTTGAAAATCTTCGTTCATTTTATCCCTTTAAATTTTAATGCGCAGCTCGCTACGATGCGGGCGCCGCTTTGATTATCGCCGCGCGGGCTTTATTAGCTCCGTTACGAACGCTTCATGCTTGGCGCACTGCGAGGGCTATGTCCGGCGCGCCGCGACGTTTTATGTCCATCGCCGCTATGGAGACTTTAATCTGGTATCGCCGTTATGATGCTTGAATTTGCCGCCGCCGCTCGCGTAATACGTTTTTGAAATGGGATTTTACGCAAATTGTGTTTAAAATGGATTTAACTTTTTAAATTTAAAAGCAGCGGAGTAGCTTAAATTTATAACTATCCAAATGCCATTACTATAAGCATTAAAAACGTTTATTTTTGGTTTTTAAATTGAGCTGTTTTTAGTAAATTTTGCTTACAAATTTTGTATAATTTTTAAGATTTTATCTCGAAAAGAGGAGCGAGTATGAGATTTATCGTTATATTGTTTTTGGCGGTCGGCAGCTGTTTTGGAGGCAATATAACCGACTTTCAAAGCTTGGAAAAATTTATCAAAGACGGGCAAGCGAAAGGATATTTTCCTAAAAAGATTTTAGTGACGCAAGGATTTGATACCACCGTATTAGAAGACGTGAGTTTAAATTTTAGCAAAACCATATATTGGGATATAAATTCTCGCTGCAACCAAAACGCAGACGAAATCATTATAGCCGAAAGCGATACGAGGCACTCTATAGTTTGCCCCGGAAATAACAACGTCTATATTTTGACGGGCGGCAGAAGCGATGTGGAAGACCCATGGGGAAACGATATTTTCGTAATGGGCGAGAATGATGATAAAGTTTCAAAAAGCTGGGGTACAAATATATTTATATTCGGCAAAAGATGGGGGCATGATAAGATAGAAATTGGCGATTCTAGGATAAATCCGGCGTCAAACCCTGAATACAAAAACGAATTTCCTTACGAGTTTAGCCACTTTTTCATCTTTGATAGCGGGATTAAAAAGGATGATTTAGTTTTTAACTTCAACAAGATAATAAATTTAAAAACAAACGACTCTATAGAACTTACGGATTTAAATGGTATAAATTTGATTTTTAAAGACGAGCCGGGTAAATACTGCGGTACAAATTCATTAAAGGAGATTTACGACGAAAGCTATCCCGTCGCACCCAAAATCGAAGAAAGATTGAGCGCGGATGAGATACAAACGCTGCTTCATAAAACGGCATATTCAGACAACGCCGAAGATGCTAAAAAATACTGCGAAATGGGCGGCGATCCGAATTTTAAAGGTCATGAAAATACCACTCCCATCGAAATGGCGGTAATGTTAGGTAGCGAAAATTCGCTTCGCGCGATGCTAGAGTGCGCAAAAAGACTGACCGATAGCGCAATGATGATGAGCGTATTCGGAAGCCAACACGACGATGAGAAGAGTTTTAGGCTTATAAAGCTTTTAGAAAAATACGGTGGAAATTTTAAAGCAAAGGATAGGGATGGTTGCTCCATGGTAAATTATGCGGCAAGTTCTCATAGTCTAGAAATCGTAAAATATCTAGTAGAAAGAGGCGCCGATCCAAAAGCTAGATGTTCTCATAACCAAAGCGTAACTCCATCGGATTGGGCAAGGAAAAACGAGGATAAAAGAGTATATGAGTATCTAAAAAGCCTAGAAGCCAAATAAAAGCTATGCTAAATTTGACTTCTTTATCGTTTGCTTTGAATCAGCGCGATTAAATTATTAGCGTTTTTGATGCTGATAGCAAGGTGCAGCAAGCTTTTATGATATCGATTTGGCTTATGGCTGCAACGACGGAACTTATTTATGTGCCATCTAGAATGGGCGGCATATCGGACTCTCTAGAGCACCAAGATTTGCGACTATGCCAAAAGGCTTTAAGTTTTCGGCGAAAATTTTATTTTGCATTATTTTTGTTGAAAATATATAATTTAATCCAAAATTTATATACACTTCGCTATCATTTCATTTTTAATTTCGCGGCCCACTCGTCTAGTGGTTAGGACGCTGGCCTCTCACGCCGGTAACAGGAGTTCAAATCTCCTGTGGGTCACCATTACTCATTTTTACATCTATTTATATTAATGCATAATCATTTACAGATTACCGATAGCAAGGCGTTTTAGGGCTATTTTCAATTTATATTAATTTATATCGATTTATAATTATTTTCGTAAAAAATGTATAACTTTCTGTATAACAAGGGTATAAAATGGCTAAAATTTTAACCGCGACGCAAGTAAAGAAATTAAAATTTGAAGGTAGCGGCAAGCTCAAGGCGTATTCTATCGATAGCACGTGCGCGCTGTATCTCGTGTGTTTCGCAAACGGCAGCAGATACTACAAGCTACGCACAAAAAGAGGCTACACGACGCTAGGAAGTTTCGATGATATAAGCCTTGCCGAAGCTAGAGAAAAAGCAATGAACTTGCGTAAATCGGGCGCGAGCGACGAGCTACAAAAGCAGAAGCTAAAAGATGTTTTCTGTGCGTGGCTGGATATTAAAATTCCACCCGAGGATAACGAGAAAATAAGGCAATCCCGCCGTAAAATGATAAATCGCGTAAATAAACATCTGCTGCAACCTCTAGGCAATATGCCGATAGATGAGATCGGCACAAAGGAAGTGATCGCGGCCACCAAGGGCGTGAATTTTGCAAGTGCTAAAAAGATAATCCCAATCCTGCGCGACGTGCTTAAATTTGCTCGTGCCCAAAACGCGGCAGGCGATATATCGTTTATTTATGAGATCATCGATGATATGAGCGAAATTTACCCTAAAAAGAAAGTAGAGCACAGAAAGGCGGTGACGGATCCAAAGCGCTTAAAAGAGATTATAGAAGCGGTCAGAGACGCCCTTATAGAGCCGACGATTAAAAATCTTTTCTTTTTCAATCTGATTATGGCGCAACGTCCGCATCAGATCAGAGAGCTTTGTTGGGATAGGATAGATGGGGATTTTGTGTATTTCAAAGAGACCGACAATAAAACGGGAGTAAATGCGCGCTTGCCGCTTCCGAGGCAGGCAAAACAAATTTTAGAGCGCCAAAAAGAAGTAAGCGCAGAAGGGATAGTTTTCAAGTCGAGCACTTACTCTGTGCGGAGCGGCTGGGCTATCTCGGACGGCACGCTATTAAAAACGCTAAAGCGCTTGGGCATAGCCGATCTGCACGCGCACGGCTTTCGCTCGATGTTTGCAACCTTTGCTATTCGGGCAACCGACGGCGAGAGGGCTATGTTTGAAAAGCGTATCATTGATGAAGTATTATTGCATACACCCGGTAATGAAGTGGATAAAGCATATTTCAGGGACTTCAACTCGCGGGAGCATTTGCGGGTATTGCAGTGGTGGGCGGATTATTTAGAGGGGCTAGCACCCCTCTTTTAGTTTCTTGATATCCTCGTTGAGCCAATCAAGGGGATAGCGAATTTCGCCGTTAAAAATTATGAAGCGCGGCATAAACTCCCATTTGCCCTTATTTTTCGGCATTCGCATTTTAGCAAGAATATTGCTATTTTCGGAATAGCCTAGCATAATCGAAGCCTCTTTTTGCGTCAGTAGTCTTTGATTTTCGGTAATCATTTCTTTTCCTCCGCTAAAGCTTCATCTAACTTTTTATCTAATAGTTTCAATGCTTTTTCTAAAGTATCGCTACCTTGCAATTTTTCTATCCCTATCTGCCCCACTTTTACGTTAGCGGCGATATAAAGGGTGTTTTTGGACGGGTATAGAAAAGCAAAAATCACAACAGATATTGATATTTTAATGATGCACCTCGCGGTTTTTACCATTCGCGCGCTCGTGTCGTCGTTAAATTGAACGCCGCCAAACCACAACATTATGCCTGCTAAAAGGACGCAGAGGCTACCCAACAATAGCGGATACATCTTATCAGACAGATCCGCCAAGTATAATAGCAATAAAATTTTATTCATCGCCTATCCTTTCATACGTCATTTCAAAAATATCAGGCTTGCAAGGATAAATTTCTCCCCTAACGCCTTTGATAATATAGTCGCCATTATCGGCGTGCATAGTACCCTCAAGGATTTTTATATCTGCTTCTATTAACGCTGAGCAGTCTTCAAAGGGGTTTTCTGGCTCATAATTGTTTTTGAACATCGTGATAATATTATTCTTTGCTACTTCGCCCATAAACCAATCTGCCATAAAATCATATCCTAGCCTAAAAGCTTCAATTTCTACGGGCTTTTTTCTGTATTTCATCTTTCAATCCTTTTTAAAATTTCCTTTAGTTGTTTCAAATTTAGGCTGAAAAGCTTTTGATGTATCTTTTCCACAAGCGCGCCTTTTTCATTATGCTTCTGCGCGAAATTGTCAATTTTTTGCAAAAGCTCGCGCTCTTTTTCTCGATCAGGACTACTCATTTTGTATCCTTCATTTTTTGTATTATCATATCCATTTTATTGACATCGAACCGACAATATACTATCAGCACAAAAACAATTATGCTGATGATAAACATAACGTATGGTGTAAATATACCGCCCGCCAAAGACAGCGGCTTTATCTTGCTTTTTATTTGTAGTTCGTAGGGGGATAGGGAGTATAATGCAAGAGCATACATCGTAAACGCATAACAGTTGAGCGTTACGCCCCAGAATATGAAATTTAGCATTTTATTCTCCTTTCAATCCGCTAAAGAAATTTAAAACATCGCCTGCTATATACCAGCACCAAATCGATACGCCGATGATAAGAAGCGCGGTTAATACGCCATAGATCGGCATTATGATGTTATAGTTTTTTTCAGGCAACACATAGTCTCTTAGGGCGGTATTCCATTCTGAAAAATGAACCTTGATGAGCGACCATACGATAACCCAAATAGAAAGTATCGGCGTCATAAGAATACCCCACGCCTTGATATAAGTCAGTATAAACATTTCAATCTCCCGTCAGCCCAGCCTAAAAATATCGCTCTTAAGAACAACCTCAATAAGTCCCAAAATTATGATGTAGAGAATTATAAAGTCTAGTTTTTTATTAATTTGGTCCATTCCTCATCCTTTTCTCGCGGTAATCTAAATCCGAGCGCGTAAATAGGCTTGGCGCTCGCTTGCTCGTGAAACTCCAGCATATTCAAGCCCTCTTTGCTACATCGTCTATCTAGCATATGCCAATCCCCCGCCTCGTCTTGGTATTCCCAATACCAAAGGACGTCATCGGCTTTGATAAAAATTCGCTCGAAATGTTCGTATTCCCCAGTGCATCGAAACCCCATTTCGTCTTTTGCCACATATTCTCCATCTATTAAAAGTACTCGAAAAATGTCGCCCCTATAAAGAGACTGCCCCTCTTTTTCCAAATGGACGAGCATGTCGCCTATTTTAAATTTCGGCCCCCTTTTCTCTTTGGGTTTGACGCGATATTCAAATTTATCCCAAACCCAAAGCGGAAATTTTGCTTCGCTCCAGTCCTCTTTTTCGTTTTCTTTTATTTCTATCTCCTCACCCCTATCGTAGGCTTGCATAACCTCGATCATTTCTTGTGTTGTCATTTTGTATCCTTTCATATTACATAAGTTAGGGGCGTCTTTACCGCATACTCGGTCATCGTGAGCTTTTGTTTTTCGTCTAACATTATCCCTGCTCGCCTATTTTTAGTAGAATTTCGCATAATCGCGTCATTACGGGGCTGCGCCCTAAATATACGCCATAAGTCCTATAATCTTCGCCGCGTCTAGCATACTCTCTAGCTTCGCGATCGCTGAAAGTGAATACCATTCTTTCGTCCACCGTCCATCTTTGCGTAGTCGGATAATAAGAATAGTCGCTCAATTCCTCCCGATCTCTTATGTAGCTTTGCAAATCGTAGTTATCATCCACATTCAAAAGAATACCAAGTTCCTTTATTAGCTCTAGTTTTTGGGCGTCACTATCGGCATCTACTAGGTTTTCGTGTATTCTGTCTATTAGATATGCTTTTGCCCGTTCAAGTCCTTCAGCCGCGGCATCCCCCTCGCTAAATAGCGTCCAATTGTCGGCGAATTCTTCATCCGTAATAATAAGCTCTTTCTTTTGGACCGTCAGGCCATAAGGTTGGGCAGTGCTTCTAGTGTCTTGGGCCAACATTTCTTTCCCTAAATTTATTAGAAAATTTGTATCGTCATCCGATAGATAAAGCGGCATCTTTTTTTCTACTGTCATTTTGTATCCTTTCTCTTTGTAATTTGGTTGCCTACTATACGTAAATCTTTTTCCTCATTCAGCTCGTTAAAACATTCTTTACATAGGTGGTCATATTCATCCAGACCCGTGTATTCCTTGGCGTCTTTTCCGAATTCGTAAATTTTGACGTCATCCTCGCTGCGTGCGCCGCAGCTATCGCATACACATATGACACTCATTTTATATCCTTTAAAATTTTTGGATTCTCGTAGATGTTGCCGATGACTTCGCGGTTCAGCGCGTCGTGAAACAAAAAGAATATCTCTCTTTCACATTCGATCAGGAACGCAGCGTCACCCGCCCAGTATCTGACCGTGCCCATTCTTTTGCTACCGTCAAGTCTTGAAATAAATTTGACGATGTATCCAGTATAAATTTCTACACCGTTTTTGTCATTTGTGTCCGTATATTGCATAAGTGTAATTTCATCGTTCAGCTCGTATTCCCACACACCGCCGTCATCATCCATAATTTCTACTATTTGATCTTTAAAATTTATGCTTGCAACATCCCATATCTTCCCTGCACGAATATCTATTTCAAGAGGATGGCTATTCTCATCGGTCAAATCGTAAATATACGCTTTAAATTTAATTCCTCTCATTTTTTTTCTCCAATAAGAACCCTGGGTTTTTATGAATATTTCCCACAATATCCATACTGCCCGCCGGCGTATCGGTGAAAGGAAAAAATTCTTTCTCATCCGACAAAAAGCCAAGGGCTCCTTCTTGAAACACTATAATTCCCTCATCTCCCGGCAAAGCGTCCGTATCATACGAGATCACGACGTCGCCTTCACAAATTTCGATACCATTTTGGTCAACTTCGCCCGTATATTGCATCAATACGAAACGGTCGCCTTTTGCGGAACTACGAGAAATCAATGAGCTTGGCGCCAAGGCACAATCTATATATTCACCGTTTTGTAAATTTTTAAAGAAAATTTTATAGTTCCTGCCGTCTAGGAATTCTATTTTATGCACGAACACCATAACTTGTAGGCTTTCGAGCCATGCTCTAAATTTAATCTCTCTCATCGTTCTCTCCTTTATATAATTTTTCTATAATTTGCTTTGCTCGCTTCTCTCATAGCCTCCCGCTCACGAGCCAGAAACTCTGTGCGCGCTTCCTCGCTCATTGCCAAAAGCGCTTCTAGGTTCTCGCACATCTTCTCTACTATCTTTCCGCCGCGATGCCACTTAAAGCGTAGAAATCGTTGAAGCACATTTAAGTGTGGCGAGCCCGTGCCTTTGTGCGCGATCCACGCAAGCTCATAATCGCTTGCGACTAGTTCGATCGCCTCATAATACAGCCGCTCTACCCGCTCCCTAAGCGCAGGCGTGATCGGATCTTTAAAGGCTAGATAGTAGTGCTCCGTCTCTATCTGCAATACTCCGCCTACTTTACGAAAGCGATCCGCACGCCCAATCTTTCGGTCTTTACTAGCCTGCACGTCTATCACGTAGAGCTTTTTATCCTCGCGCTTTGCAAATTCTCTAGCGTTCATCCACATAGGGATCTCTTTCAGCGAAATATTCCGCATCGTCTATCTCTCTGTCATACGCCGCGTCAGCTCCGTAATCCTCCCACCATTGTGCCTCTGCTGCGACGCGCCATTCATCGAAGTCGCCGTATTCGTTTAGCCACTCTGCGTCATTCATCTTTTATCCTTTAAATTTATAGTCGTCATAGCCATATTTTTTGGCTAAGGCGCTTAAAAGGGCATCGTCATCGTCAAACCCGTATAGTTCCTCCTCAGGAAAAGATACGAAAGAATTAAAAAACGGGTCGGTATAAACATTGTCGCCGTCCTCAATGGCAACCCTTGTTTCATCTATTACAAGCCCTTTGTTTAGTTGTGGAAATTCAAGACAAGGATAATGGCTAAGATCAACTAATAATATTCTTGGCATCGGTTATCCTTTAAAACGGGATCGTGTCGCCGCCGTCGTCGTATTTATCGGCGGCGGGCTTTTTGGCTCGGCTTTGCGTTCCGCCGCTTTGAGCGTAGTTTTGCGTGCCTCCCGAGTTTTGAGGGCTGCCTAGCATCTCTAGGCTCTCTACCTCCACTACGTGCTTACTGCGGTTTTGTCCGCCTTGATCCTGCCACTGCTCCAGCTTTAGCCGCCCCTCTACGGCAAGCTTTGAGCCTTTGCGGAGGTATTGATTTGCGACCTCTGCCGTGCGCCCGAAAAACTTCAGGTCGATAAAGCAGGTCTCCTCCGCCGTTTGCCCTTGCGCGTTCTTAAATTTTCTCGTTACGGCGATACCCGAGTTTCCGACGCAATAGCCGCTCTGCGTGTATCTTAGCTCGATATCGCGGGTTAAATTTCCGATTAAAATAACTTTATTCATTTTATTTCCTTTTCAAATTCTTTTATAAATTCGGGCTCTATGCCGTTTTCGGCGCAAAGTGTCTCAATATAGGCTAGGTGCCCTAGCATATCCGCCGTGCTTAGTTGCGTGTAGCTTAGCGGCGTGCCGTCTTTCTGCCTCGGATAGTCGAAATCCAGCACCTTTAAAAGCTGCTTTAGTGTGTCGGCGCTAAGATAAAACGGGCGAATGGCTATGCGATGCTCCCTAATACATAAATATCTAAGAGATCGCATCTGCGCCAATACTACGCCGTGCATAAAGCGGTTAAACTGCCCGCTAATTTGCAACTCGCACGCTCCAGCGTTCGCACCCCGCTTTTAAAAACTCATCGGGGATTACGGCGCCGCTTTGCTCGCAATATGCCTTATAGTCGTAGCTAGGCTTAATTTCTGATTTGCAGATAGTTAGCCCGTAAGCTTTTATTTCCACGCCGCCCGCCTTTTTAATGGCGCGCTTTTTGAGCTCGTCGAGCCTATCGTCAAGCTCTTTTTTCTGCGCGCTAAGGGTTAAAATTTCATCGCTCAAGCTTAGCCATTCCTCATCGGGAGCGGCTTTAGCGTAAGTCGCTTCAAACTCGTTCCACGCCTTAATAAGCTTTTTGATCGCCTTTTCGTCTCGCTCTACGACAACGTGGCGGATTTGCAGATCGAAATCGTCATCTATCTTGCCGACCGCAAAAATGCACTTAGAGAGATCGCAAACAAAAAGCTGGTGTTGGATCTGCCAAAAATACTTTTCGCTAGGTTTGCCGGTACGCTCTAAAACCTCATACTCGTTCGCGCTAAATTTAATCTCTAAAATTTCGCCGCCTATAATGTCTAGCCCGTCAAAGCTCGCGCTAAATCTCGGATCATCGTCGCTAAGTCCTACGACGGGCTGAAAATCCGCGTTTAAAAGCTTGTTGATATACTCGCGGATTTTAGGCTCATACTCTTTGCCGAGCCTCATTGCCTCGCTTTGAAAAACCTCTTTGCCGCCGTATTTGATTTCGGCTAGTTTATATGGCTTGTTAAAGCCGCAGCCCATAACGTCGCCCGCCTCGGAGGCGTTAAATTTGTCTTTTCTATATTCCAGCCACTCGGGGCCTCCTTGCTGCAAATTTATAAATTTCATTACGCACCCTCCCTCATCTGCGCCTTTGCGAGCTTTTGCAGAAGCTGAGCGCGCACTTTTTCAAACGGCACGAACGCTATATCACTTGTCTTATACGCTGCGGCTACCTTTCGCGGGTCGGTGCCGCTCGCCTCGCAAAGTTGCAATAAATCCGCTACCTGCTCCTCACTCATCGGCGCGGGATATTCGCCTTTTTTGTCGCGGGTATCCTCGTGAGTATTCGTAGCGTCGGCATCCTTGGCGTCATCTATTGCGAATAGCCCATTTAGCGCGTATTTTCTAGCATAGCTAGAAGCTGCACCCGTGATTTGGCTTTCGTCGCTACCTTTTTTATTTTCAGGCTCTCTTGCGTATGCGCTTGCGCTTACTTCGCCGTCTTTGCCTTTTAGCGCAGCGGTTGCCTTGACATAGATACGCGCCCCTATTTGCACGATCTCATCGCTAAGCATTAGAGCTACTTCATATTTTTGTAGCAGCGGCTTAACCGATTCCAAAATATCCTCACAGCTACGATATGCATAACCGCCAAATTTATTCATCTGCGTCTTGGGAGCCTTTAGCTCGCATTGGATTTTGTTTAAAATTTCTAACATTCCTCGTCCTTTGCATTGTAAGATTTAACAAACGCGATAAAATCGCCGATCGTCGTGTATCTATCCACTCTCATCAATGAGAGGTAAAATTTAAAATCTTTTAAACTCATTTTTTATCCTTTATGCTGATTTTTTAAAAGCTTCTATGATTTTCACGCCTAACGCCACCTGCCCTTTTGCCGTGATTTTCGTAGTGAAGCGCTCTTTGTTGCCTTTGGGCGTAACGATGATTTGGGGTATCACTTCAAAATATCCCGCTTCCGCCCACCTCTGGTAAGGCATATTGTCCGCCATCAGATATTTTTCATCTCTTAGCCACTTAAACACTCTATTGCGTCCGACGCTTACGTCCGTATCGCAAAGCGTCTTTACAAAATCGCCTATTAATGCGCTTGTAGCGCTTGCTTCTACCGCCTCGGCAAACACTATCTTAGGCATATCCGTCCTGCGCTGCGCCTCCAATGCTTCGATCTTGTCTAATTGGGTTATTGCTAGCTCTAAAGCCTCTTTGTAGTTGCGCGGAACGTTAAACGGATTTTTTAGTTTTTCCGCCATCGCGTTAAAGGCGTTGATGTAGGCGACTTTGAATTTGTAAAACTTCTCGCCGTTGAAACTCATAGCCAAAAGAGTGAAACCATCTTTTGAAACTAAAAAATATGGTCTGCTTTCGCCCTTTTTATCGGTATATTCAACGAGCCGAAAATTTGACCCGTTGAAATTATCTTGCGGAAGCTCCCTAATTTTTGCTAAAATATGCTTGTGTTCTTTCTCGAACACATCTGCAATTTGTAGGGAAGTAGTCCAGACCTGACCGCCTGCTACTTCCAACTTGATCTCTTGGCTGTTGATGATTAGATTTTCCATTATTTATCCTTTTAAAATTTGATTTCGTTCTATAAAAAAGCGGTCATTATCGTTTGCATACGCCATAACCGCGCCTATCTCGCTATAAACGCCGTCCATTTGATACTGGATTTTGTTTAATAGCCTTACTATCTCGCTATCTTTGATGTTTTGCTTTTGCTTTAGCTCTTGCGTGCGCTTGCGATAAAAATCCCGCTCGGTTTTGGCGTTATGTAGCATCGCTATTAGGTTTTCCTCTTTTTGCTCGTAGCGTTCTATAACCTCCGCGTCGTAAATTACCCCGCGCTTGGCTAATTCGGATTTTAGCTTTACGATAAGGGCGTTGTGCTGAGAAATTTGGGATTTGTAGCCGTTGATTACGTTTTGGTTGTGCCGCGCCTGCGAGATCTGCACCGCTCTAAGGTTTGAGATTTCGTCCACTAGACGGAGATTATGCTCGCGAGCTTCGGCGAAAGCCTGCACCTGTTTTAAGATAGTCTTTTCGAGCTCCTGCTCCGCCCATAGTCTAAAGCCCTTAGCCTTTTCGCTGCGGATAAACATCCCAAGCTTGATAATGCCGCGGAGCGTCCATTTGATAGCAGGTTTACGAAATTTATTTATCTCGATGACGAAGTGGACTCCCTCGATCATCTCGTCTGCATGTAGTCGCTTATGTTCTCTTATGGCGGTCGTAGAAACGCCGTAACGCTCCGCTACATATTCAGTAGAGAATGTTTGGAAATTTAAAATTTCAACTTGGGGGTTGTTGTTCTCAAAAAGTGAGTTCATAGTAAAAATCCTTTCAAAAGTGATTTAAAATCATATTTTGACGGGATTATACTATTTTAGATAATAAAAGTCAAGTATTTTCTTATCTTAGATAAGATTTTTTTCGAAAAAGTTTATTTAAAATCGGAGCGACAGAATTTCTGTCTCTCTAAATTTCATCTAACAATTCCTTAAAAGCGGTCAGTTTAGCAATTTTTTCCTTTAGGTGTTTGTTTTCTATCATAAGCTTTAAAAGATATTGATAGGTCGGCGGTACTTCACCTCTGGTTACCCATTGCGCGGGTGTGCCCGAATTTACCTTGATAATATCTGCCAATTCTCTTTGAGTTATACCTAGCCCTTTGCATACGTGCTTAACGATGTGTTGGTAATCCCACTTTATTACATAAAGATCATCTTTGTTTTCGTCTTTAAACTCTATATGGTTGCCACCGCTCTTAGATGGGCTAATAGGCGATCCATATAGCGCCGAAACCTTTTGCGTTAGCTCCTCCTTTATCTTTATATAGTTCGAGCGTTTTGGTTCCGTCTCTAGTTTGATTTTGTCAATATACTTACCTGATACGGTAACTACGTGTTCTATTTCATCATCATAGTATATTTCTTTTTCCTCTGCCATTACTGCTCCTTTTTCTTATCTATCTTTTTGAATTTTCTATCTACTTTTTTAAGCTCGTTTTGCACCTCTTTTATGTGCTCGGTTCTAGCTAGCATTTCGGGGCGTACGCCGTCGTTTCTCATCATTATGCCTCTTACTTCGCGCCCTACCTCATAAGCCGTGTTTTCTAGGTTTTTTTGTCCGTAAATTCGGTTATTTTCGATCTTAGCTTTAGTTTCTTGAAGCCTGAAAAGATTTGCGGCTAATTCGCGAGCTCCCATAAAGTCGAATACCTTATCCTTTGCCGTAAGCCCCTTGATACGCAAAAGGTCTTTTAGATGCATATTATACATACCCATATAACCAGCGTCCATAAAATAAGCGTAGCATTCAACTCCGTGAGAGCTAGCCACGCCCGTTAAGGCTTTGTTTGCGTCTTTGGTCTTTTCTCTTACATCTAGGCGCTCTAACTGCTCGGCTTCGATATGTCTATGCAGGGCTTCTGCGATAGTGGCGAAATATGCCTGAGCTTGCGCCACTCTTGGTTTTTTAATATCGGCATTCATAGACACCAAAAAGCAAGCGAAGCGGGATAGCTTATAATCGCTGCCTGCGGGAGTGAAGTGATCTAATATGTTGTAGCCTATGCTAGAGCATACGGCGATAGCCTTATTCACCGCTTTATTTAGAGATTTTACGCCGTCGTATTCGAGCATTTGCGCTAATTCGCTCGCTAACCAATACGTAGCGCCGTTTTTGTGCGAGGATAGCTCGAAAACGTCATTTTCTTGGTTGGATACGTCAAAAAGAGTTAGTTGCGTTTCCATTTATTGCCCCCTTTGTTTTCGCTCATTCGTTCTCCTTTACATATTTAAAATTTTGCGTTATAATTGTTCCTGAAGTTCAAGATAGCCGCTTTAAGGCTATCACTTCATATAGTAATCTTTTAGCTTTATATCAAAACAATCCAAAATATCGTTTATGAAAATCTCTAGGCTTGACGGATCTATACCGACTATCGTTTTGCCTAACCTAGTTGAAATTCTCGGCGTGCCGTTTTCATGCGTCTTGAATAGATTTTCGAAATGAAAGGCGCGATTGCGAATTTTAACGCATAAATCATAAATGATTTTTACCCTTTGGAAATTCAGCCAATTTGCTTTTTTGTTAAATTTAGAGTATTTCCTAAAATCCATACCTGAAAATACGTTTATTCGGTTATGGATTTTTGCCTCATTGATGATCTTAGCCCAAAAGCCGAAGGTCTGATTTGATATAAACTCGTCGCTAATTCCGCCGTAAGTTTCGGCATAAGGTTTTAAAATTCCCTCCTTGCCGGTAGCGTATAGCGCATCGCAAATCATATTGCGCGTGATTATCTCTAGTATGCCGAGCTTCGGCGCGAGAGCTTGCATAAGCCTAAAATTCGCCTTATGCTCGGCTTCGTCTTTATAGCTCGATAGGCGCTTCTTTGAAAAAAATAGCTCGGAGTTCATCTAAAGCCTTTTAAAATTTTAGGCTCAATTATACAAAATTCTACTTTGATTTTAGATAATCCCTTAAAATTTTACGTATATGCATCGCTAACGGGCGATATTCTTTTTGCGCGTCGTCTTTTAGTTTTTGTAGCGTCTCGTCGTCTAGCCTTACGCTTACGATATTGTTTTTATTCTCTTTCATTTTCTATCCTTTCAATATCCCAAATCTTAGATTTGAGATCGTAAATTTCGTGCGTCTCTTAAATAGCTTTTTCAGAAGCTTCAGCATCGCGCTCCTCCTTTTTTCGCTCCGCCACCCTTGCTAGTAGTGCGAGGTCTATCAGCAGATCGCTTAGCCCGATGCCGCTCATCTGCGACACTTCGCATAGATGCTCCGCTGTGGAGCGCATATAAGCGGAAACGCCTTTTGCGAACTCCGCCGCAGCAGTTTCAAGCTCTTGATTTTCCATCTTTTTCTCCTTAAAAAATATCCATAAAAGAGCCTCCGATTTAAAATTTCGTTCGAAAAGATACAGCAAAGGTTTTTAACCGCCTAAGGAGCAAGGCGAGTGGAGGCTCATTTATGGATATGGCGGCGGACGTTCGGTTTAGCCGATAAAAGCCGTTGTTGCAATTTAGCGCGCCGCTTGGCACGTCCGCCATAAAGAAGGTTTGACAAGGATTTTTCTACCCCCGAACTTGTCGCTATCGGGGCTGATTACTTGGGTATGGATTATCGTATCCATACGGACGCTTCCCGTAGCTTCTGCCCGACGCGGGCTAGGTGTGGGTCACCTTGTTTTGATGGGGGAATATTATCAAAAGTAATATTAAACGATGCTTAAATTTTATTATTATTGATAATATTTTTTGCAGTATAATTCGGCAATCGAGAAAAGTCTTGATTATCTCAATGAAAGGAGGTTGAAATGGCGATGAACAAGAAGCAAACATCCAAAAAGATTGCATCGGAGGCATCTAAAATTTTGAAGGACGATAGGTATAGCGAGAAAAGTAAATCCGTTGCAGGAAGTGCACTTTCGCAAACAAAATCTGCTCCAAAGAAAAAGAAATAGCTTTTTGTTTCTTAAATAGAGGGCAAATTATTTAAATTTATATTTAGTCCGTTGGTAGGAGTTGATAGCCAGTGAAAAGAGTTCTATTATTTATTTTAATATTGTCCTCATCTCTATCTGCGTTTTGTGAAAAATTTTACGCTACTGATGAGATGACTGATAAAACCACCCTTTATTTTGTATGTAAAGAAAAGGATGCGTCCTTGTATCTTGAAAGTAAAAACGGGAAGGTAAGTTATGGGGGCATAATCGGGATTGTGTTAAAGGAGCCAGAGCAGTTTTGGATGGAGGATAGCAATGGCGGCGTTCCAACCCAGAAATTAGAAATGAGAGTTGATAAAAATACTATGTTTACCAACACGGCTATCCTAGCGGCATCTTTTCAAGTAGCCACAATTCGTCTTTCCAAATCGCAGCAGAAAGAACTCCGAGACGGGGATATTCTTGCCGTTAGATATTTTCTTTATCCTCTAGAAAGACGGCTAACCCGCTTTGATTTAGCAGATCTGAAACAATTTCAATAAAGGATCATAAAATGAAAAAACTACTCGCTTTAATTTTAGCGGCTTTCTTGCTCGCGCCGTCGGTATCTTTGGGCGCTCAAAGGGTCGGCGGATACGTCACCAAAAAGGGCAGATACGTAAAGCCTCACTACCGATCGAATAAAAACCGCACGCAGCGCGACAACTGGTCGAGCAAGGGTAGGAGTAATCCTTACACCGGCAAAAGAGGCACGAAAAAGCCGAAATGGTAAAATTTATGAAAAAATTAGCGATGATCTGCGCGGTCGTGCTTTTGGCTGGCTGCGCTTTTAACCCCGCCAATCGCGACATCGCTTTTATGGGCGGCGAAGCCTATTATGTTCCGGTCGAGTCGGTAGGCTATCCCGTCACCCGCGATATGGAAAAATATCTAAAAAATATCGGGATTTATTTTTGCACCGAGGGCGACGCCTTTTGGGTGTCGAAGTATGATTTTGACAGGTTAAAGCAGGCGGGAAGCGATTATCTACTAAAGGATTATTTCGCGAAGTATCTAGCTGGCTGCACTAAACCTCTAACCCCGCGAGAAGCGATCGCCCTTGCTAGCTCAAGCCAAGGAAGCTATGATTGGCAGGACGCGGGGATGGCTTGGCAAAACGCCTTTTATAACAACGCAGCCGCAGCGCAAGATGCTGCGAACGCATTGGAAATAGAAAACCAAAAGATGCGCGATCGGCTATGGCTGCAGCAGCAAGGCAGATTTCATCAAATACAGGGGCTTTAAACTATTTTATCCCGCTATCGCTAAACGTCAGCCCCTTTTGAATTTCTAGCTTGATCTTGCCGCAGACCTTGCCTAAAATTTCGTATTCGTAGCCCTCTTTATGCGGGTATAGATCGCCGTATTTGGAGTTTAGACTGATGAGCTTTATGGCGCCTTTCGGCAAAAACTCGACCCTTTTTACGTAAACTACGTCGCCCACGCGCACGACGTAAATGCCGCCGATCTTAATAAAATCGCCCCTGAAATTTACCATATCTACAATCGCCAAATCCCCCTCGTCATATTCGGGCTGCATGCTATCGCCTACCACCTCGAAAAGTTTTAAATTCTTGGGGTCAAGCCCTTTAATGAAAGAGCGATCCACGGCGATTTTAGTTTCTTTATTAAATAGATCTAAATCATACGCACCCTCGCTGCCCGCGCCGATAAGCATCTCCGATTTTGAGAGAAACACTACGTTTTTAAGACCATACTCGGCAGGGATAAGATGGGCGTATTTTTCAAAATTGTTTTTCAGCTCTTTTTTGACGATCTGCCTCTTTGACGTCTCCTCGTCATCGAATAAATCTATTACGTTTTTTCCCAATATTTCCGCTATTAGCGGCAACTTTTCAAGCTCGGGCTTTGACGATTTTTTCTCTTTGCCGTTTTTGCCGATTTCGCCCGGCTGCGTTTCATAGTGCGCCACAAGCCCTTGCGTTATACCTAGCTTCTCAGCAAACTGCACTTGTGTTAGCCCCGCTTCCTGCCTGAAAGCTCTAATCTTTTGATGAATATCCATTAAAAATCCTTCTATTGAATTTTAGCAATTTTAAAATTACTAAAGATAATATCATTAAGCAGATTTTTATATTATCGATGATAATATACCGCTCATGGAACAGAACAAAATTACTCAAGAGCAAATAGCAAAAAAGCTCGGCGTCACGCAGGGGGCAGTTTCGCTATGGTTTTTACAAATCAATACGCCAAAAGTCAAACACGCAAATGCGATGCAAAAGCATTGGGGTTTCCCTACTCAAATATGGGGCGACCCAAAGCTTTTTAGCGCTTTTATGCAGAAGAATAGCCAAAAATTCGGCTCTCTGAAAATATTACGAAAGGCTAAGAATGGTAGCGCCGAAGTATGACAATAGCAAGGCTTTCAAGCTTTCTAATCAAAACATCGCCGCTATCGTCAAAATCCAAAACAAAAAAGGGTTTAAAAACGATAGTGAGGTAGTGAGATTTTGCATTGATTTTATGGCGGTTTTGATTGAGCGCGGGCTAGAGACGCAGGCGCTCGCAAAGCTTGTAGAAAGCGTAGCGAACGAGAAATGACCGCAGACCTTGCTTTTTTGATCGGCGGAATAATCGCGCTTTGCGTGGGAATTTGGAGCGCTGGACGTGAAAACCAAAAAAGAGATTAAAAAACTCAAGCGCGCGATAAAGAAGCTTCGCGAGGAGGTCGATAAGCTGGGCGGCGGCGCAAGCGCGATCGGTTTCATTACAGAGGATTACAAAGATGATGAAGAAGAAATCGATACGCAAATCAGATGCAAGAAGAGAAAGGGCAGAAAATGAAAAAATCAAAGCTGGCGGCCGAGATAAAATTTTTAAAATTTTGCAGGAAGCAGCATAAAGCGAAATTAAACGAGCTCGTCAGAGTTATAAAAGAACAAGCGGACGACATTAAATATCTAAAGCGTCGCGTCGAAACGCTGGAGCTTAAGCTGGAGTTGTGTAAACGAGGCGGGGGTTAATACCCCGTCATTTTAAGAGCGTTTGCTCCACCCGAGCTCCTGAGGGCATCTTTGGCTTTTTGCACCCATTGCTCGTCGGCGCCCAAAAGGCTTAAGACCTCGTCGTTAATGAGACCTTTTTTAATGAGCTCCAAAAGCTTAATGCGGTTAGAAAGCCTTATCTCGTCGTAAATTCGCGAGAGTTTGTTTTCTAGGTTAAAGGCTCGTGCGTCATTCATCGTGATGGCTCCTTGTGTTGAAATGCAAATAAATTATATCGCAAGGGGCTTTTAGGATGAATAAATTTAATAAGGGGGCGTAAATGAACCTAGAAATTTTTAGAAATTCAAAATTTGAGATTAGGGGTGGGCTGATAAACGATGAGCCTTATTTTTGCTTGAGCGATGTTTGCAAAATTTTAGACCTTGACAACTCGCGACAAGCCAAAACAAGGCTGGATCAAAAGGGTGTAATTAGTAATGACACCCTTACGAACGGCGGAATTCAGAGGATGGATTTTATCAACGAGCCGAATTTGTATCGCCTCATCTTTCAAAGCCGCAAGCCTGAAGCGGAAGCTTTCCAAGAATGGGTATTTAGTGATGTACTCCCCGCCATCCGCAAACACGGCGGCTATTTGACACCCGCCAAGATCGAGGAAGTGTTAAACGACCCGGACACGATCATAGCCCTAGCCCAAAACCTCAAAGCCGAGCGCGCCAAAAGAGAGCAACTCGAAGCCGAAAAGGCGGCGAATGCGGGATATGTGAGCTTTGCCAAATCGGTCGAGGCTAGCGTCGATAGTATCCTCATAGGCAACTACGCCAAGCTGCTAAGCGACAGCGAGGGGGTATCGATAGGGCAGAATAGACTTTTTGACTTCCTGCGCGCTAGCGGCTATCTAATCAGCGGAGGCGCGCGCCACAACGTGCCAATGCAGCGCTACATCGACAGAGGCTATTTCGAGGTCACGACGCAGACATTCGCGGGCAGCACCGGCACGCATCAAAAATTCACCACCAAGATCACGGGCAAAGGGCAGGTAGCCCTTGCAGACGAAATAGTCGAATACTTCAAAGGAGAGAGGATATGAGGCACGCGTTTAACACTGATTTAGCCGAGAAATACGGCATAGAAAAAGCGCTTATAATAGACTATTTCGCCTATTGGGTAGTTGAAAATATGCGAAATGAAAAAAACTTCCACGAGGGCAGATATTGGGTTTTTAACTCCGCGAGCGCCTTAAGCGAAAAATTCCATTATATTTCGCGCAGGACGATGAACCAAAAACTTCAAGAGCTGGAGGCGGACGGAATTTTAATCAGTGGAAATTTTAATAAAAATAAATTCGACCGCACGAAGTGGTATAGCTTTAGGGATGAATATGCGTGGCTGCTAGACGAACATCGCAGCTCGGCAGAAATTGCGGCTTCGAGCGGGGATAATCTCCAATCCATTGGAGAAAGTAGCCACTCCATTGGAGAAAATTGCCAATGGAGTGGAGAAAATTGCCACTCTATAAAAATATCAAACACATATACAGACAAAAATTTAAAAGAATTTCAAACAGATAGCTCGCTATCGCTCGCTAACGCGCGCGAGGCGAAAAAGCAAGAGGTTTTTAAAATTCCCCCGTTCATAAATCCCGAAATTTGGAAAAACTTTGAAACGATGCGGAAGCAGATCAGAAAGCCTATGAGCGAACGAGCTAAAAAACTCATCGTCTCAAAACTTCAAAAGCTTGGGGAGGACAAGGCAAACGAGATACTGGATCAAAGCATCGTAAATTGCTGGCAGGACGTCTATCCGCTGAAAGTCGACAAAAAGGGAGGACGGGAGGACGAATATGCCGACGTGCCGATGTTTGCAAGCGATAATCCGATCCTAAAAAACAACTTCCTAAGCCGCGATATGAGCGTAATCTACGATAAAGCTACGCAAATCGCCATAGAGGACGAGAGGCTGCGGAGTAGCCCAGCACAAATTGAGATGAAGGATCACAGATGAGCTACAAAGAGAAATTCATAAACGAGATTTTGTTTCAAGGCAGAGCTACGCCGATGCAGGTGAAATTTCTAGCCGAGGGCGCACTTAAGAATATCGCAGATAAAGACCTCGGGGAGTTTGCAAATTTCGCTTTCAGCCTCAAGACGAGGTATGACAACGCCATTCAAACGATCATCAATGCCGCCAACGAATATCAGAGGGAGACTACGATGCGGCTACTGAAGCGAGGATGCGCGTTTTCGGATATTACGGCGCTAAAAAGCTTCTTGGAGCAATACTTCAAGCGTAAGCTTATAGCGTGCGGCGTGTATCCGTTCACCTGCACGAGTATATCGATGAACGAATACGGCGAGTTTATCAGCGACACCACCAAAAAAGCGATTTCGGCGGCGGACGAAGTAGCATTTTTAACGGCGCTTTTGAAAGAGCAATACGCTATCGGCGAGTATAGAGGCGAGCTTTTAGCGCAAAACATCGAGAGGGCCCAGCGCAACAAGGCGGAGCAGTTTAAAGAGGTGCCCAAGATAGAAAACAAAAAAACGGCATCGGAATCGGAGGCCGCCGCAAAGGTGATCTCTTGGCTCAGCGAAAAGATAAAGGCGAGGTCGGCATGCTAGAGCTTAATAAAATTTATAATACCGACTGCTTGGAGTTTATGCGCTCTATGCCTGATAGCTGCGTGGATTTGGTTGTAACCGACCCGCCTTATGAAATTCACACCAAAGGCGGAGGACTGGGTAGGCGCCCCGTATATGAAAACGGCGCGCTGGGTAAAATTTCGCAGGGCTTCGACGCAGAGGCTACGCTAGAGCAGATTGCTCGCATCTGCAAGAAAATCAATATTTTCATATTTTGCTCTACAAAGCAAAAGCCGCGCATAATGAATTGGGGCTATAAGAGGGATTGTAATATCGCCGAACTCGCGTGGTATAAACCCAATGCTGCGCCATTTACAAACAATACCTTTAAAAGTGACCTTGAAAATATAATCTACATCAGGGAAAAAGGGGTCAAAATCAAAGGCATTTCAAGGCTTTTTACGCACAACTGCGGCAAGAGCAAATACGGACATCCGACTGAAAAACCGCTCGAAATAATCGAAAAGCTGATTTTAACCGCATCAAACGAGGGAGATTTGATATTCGACCCTTTTATGGGTAGCGGCACGACTGCGGCGGCTTGCAAAGAGCTAAATAGAAATTTTATCGGCTGCGAGATAGAGGCCAAATACTGCGAAATCGCCGAGAAAAGATTAAGAAAAACTATAAGGGGGCTACTATGAACGAAATTCTGAATTACGCGGTGTATAAGCTGGAGCTTGACGAGATAGAAAATAGCGACGATTGGTTTGACGCAAACGGGCAGCTGAAATACAAAGAGCGGTTTTTATTTGACGCGCTCAAAGAAGCGGGACGGATAGAGGCTAGCTGGCTAACGGCTCTATTCGCAAACGAGCAGGACGCGGTAGAGTTTTGCGAGGGTGCGGGGCTAAGCTCAAACTCGGACTATTTTTACTTTTGCCTGCGGGTAGAGGTTGCCGTTTCTGCCGGCGAGGGCGAATACGTGGAGATAGGGTATTGATGAGACTATCCAAAGCGAAGTTCGAAGCTTTTAAAAATTTCCTAGCCTACGAACACCCGGTGTGCCAAATTTGCGGACAAGCTCCGAGCGTTGAGCCGCATCACGTGAAATTTGGACGTTACGGAGCAGACAAAGACGATCACAAATTGATCGCGGTATGTAGAGTTTGCCATCAGTGGTGCCACGCGCACAAACACGAAAGCATAGAAAAATACGAGAGGCTGGCGGATGAGAATTGGGCGAATTTCCAAATACAAGGCTAAAAAGACCGCCTACAAAGGCGCGATATACGATAGCGCCAAAGAAGCAAAACGGGCGGCGGAGCTAGAGCTGCTACAAAGAGCGGGCAAGATAAAAAACCTTAGGCGGCAGGTGAAATTTACCCTGCAAGAGGGGTTTTTGTATGAGGGGCGCAAAATACGCGCGATAGAGTATATCGCCGATTTCGTCTATGAAGCGGACGGGCTCATCATCGAGGACGTCAAAGGCTACCGCACGCCCGAATACAAGATCAAAGCCAAGATGCTGAAAAAGCTGATCTCTTGCGGCGAGATAGACGGGGAATTCAAGGAGAGTTGATGGAGCTATATTTTTCCGTGCTAGATCATGTAGCACAGGGGTGGGAAAGCAGACCGGACGACTACTATTTGACCGAAATCTCATTTCTGCTGCGCGAGGTTTTCGGCTCAAAACTCACGGACGAAACCGTGATAAACTCTTTGCGGACTTGTAGAACTGCAAAATTTGAAAAAGAGCTCGGCGAAATCTTAAATACGCCAAAAGAAGCTTTGCGGTGGATTTTGAGCCATAGAATGAGAGAGGATAGGCGCAAGGCTTGCGAAAAGAGATATAAAAAAAATTAATAAAGCGTGATTGAGCGGTCGATTTTCATATGTTCGTTTTGTAGAAACCGCGCATACACCTTGATCGTCATGTCTAGGCTTGCATGACCTAGTATTTGAGATACCCATTTCAAAGGGATTTCGCCCCTTACCGCGCGCTCGACCATGTGGGTTGCGAATGTGTGGCGGGTATGTCTAGCGCTTCGGTATGGGATACCGCATTCAGCTAGAAATTTACGCCACCTGCCATTTCCAAAAAGCGCCGTAGAACCGAAAAGATGATCTTGCTTTCGCGAAAATACCCACTCACTATCCCTATTCTTTTCAAGCCGGGCGATGTATGGCAAAAGCGGCGCAAATATAGGCACGATCCTATCCTCTCCGGTTTTGGTGCGAGGTTTGACAAGCCCGTCCGTGAGGCTCTTGCTGATCGATATGCTCATAGCTTCCATATCTATATCATCCCAGCGCAGAGCCAAAATTTCGCAGCATCGCGCTCCCGTATAGAACGCAAAAGCAAGAAAGCTCTCAAGTCGCCCGCTAGCCTTTGAAAGCATCAGATCCACCTCTTCCGCCGAGAACGGATCTGTTTTGCTGCGCGGGATCTTTGGATATTTCGCGCGCAGAAATGGATTTTTTGCAAGCTTTCCGGCTTCTACTGCTTGTTCGCAGGCTCTGCGCCAGCACAGCACGACGCGCTTGATAGTGCTTGGGGCTAGACCTTCCTCAAGCCCCGCAAGCCACCTTTGAATATCTACCTTCTTGATGCAGGCGGCATCTTTCGGTAGATATTTCGTATGAGAAAACGCGAATTTTTGAGCACGACTTAGCTCAAAATTTATCTGTCCGAGAACTTCGAGATAGTCTCGGGCGATAGAGGCGAGGGTCATTCCTCGCCCTCATAAGCGTCACCATAACTCTCAAAATCTCCCCAACTTTCTGTTTCAAGAGAACTTTTCGGAACTCGGTAGTATCCACCACCGCCAACGGGCATTGCTAAAATTTTGCCATTTTCAAGCTCGATGAAATGGTCTATATCGCCGTTGCCTTGCGGGCTAGAGCTGCGAAGTATCTCTCTTTTTACGAAAAATTTCTCACTATTCCTAGAAGAAACTTTCGCGACAGCAGTAAAACTTTCAAATTTGACAGCATCCCATCCGGTATAGGACACAGCCGATCCGTCAGCGACATAGCAATATCTACCAGATGTTTCATCATAGAAACGAACCAAATATCCTTTTTTAGGATAGCTTTTACCCCAGTTGAGAATTTTGGAGTAGCTGAATTTTAACTCTTTCATTTTTAGATCCTTTTCTTCTTGTGGGCGACGAGGATTTTCCTCGTCTTGCCGCCAGCCCACTATTCCTCTATAAATTTTGTGATAGAGTTTTGTAGGTTTTTATCCTCCACAACAAATTTAATTGTTTTCCCGCTTTTATCTACAGCGGTAGCACTACCGCTAGTAGCATCTTCCCAACTCATATCAAAATCGCTAAAATAAACTCTAGCCTCTAGGATATAACCTAAGCGACGATCGCATCTATCATATCCGTTGCCGTCAAAGGTGGCGTATTTTTCAATTTCTCCATACTCCCTGACACGCTCAATCTGAATTCTTTTTCTCTCGACGTAGAAAACGTTACCATCGAAATCTCGAACCTTTGTGAAAACTACCTTTTTCATCTCTTAGTCCTTTGTAAAACATTTTGTTTTAAATTGAGCGTATTATAATACATTTTGTTTCAAATGTCAAGAGTTTTTAAAACTTTTTGCATTATTTTTATGAGAAAATGAAATATTTTGTTTTATTTTGCTATAATTATGAAAATTTGGATAGGAATAGACTATGACAAAACAGGAATTCGTGTCAAAACTAAAAGATCTCAATTTGTCCGTTGCCGATTTTGCGGAGATGGTGGGGCTTCATCCTGCGTCCGTGCGAAGCTTCAATGATGAAAAACGCCCCGTTCCCGATTGGATAGATAGTTGGATGCAAAACTACGAGAAAGCTAGGGCGCTAGACGAGCTTTTGGCGCTCATCGAAAAATTTAAAAAATAACCCCCCAAACATATCATTTTTTAAAAATTTTCACAAGCCGAAGTCTTTTTTCAAATCCGTGGTAGCATTTCACAAAAAAGGTGAAATATGGCAAGGATCACGGACGAAAAAAGAGAAAAAATCATCGCGGACTACAAGGCGGGAGCGAGCAAAAACTCCCTAGCTCTGAAGTATGAAGTCAGCATAGGCGCGGTTTTTAAAATTTGCAACGGCATAGAAAGAGACCTCGCGCCGCTTGTGAAAGCTCAAGTGGCGATAAATACGGAACTCGCAGACCGCAGTGAAAAAGAAGTGAAAGCCTTTCACTCTGCGGTAGACGAAGCCACAAAACACCTCATATATTTTCAAAACTCGGCATTGAGAAATCAAAAGTTGGCAAATGCTGCACTGGAGTCCGCAGAGAAGCTATGCGACATAGAGGCACACGCCCGCATCACGGCAAAAAACAAAGAGACCGTGCTAGGACGTATGCCCGAGACGATCATTCAAAACACCAACGCGCAGCAGACGAAAATTCAGATCACCAGGCGCGAGATAGGGGCAAAAGATGAGTGAGCTAGCCCTTGATCTGCGCTATACGCCGCAGCAAAAGGCGGTATTTTTCCAAAACGACGCGCGCTTTTGCACTATCGAAAAGGGCAGACGTTTCGGCTTTACGAAGGGCACGGCGAATGCCTGCATCGAGTGGCTGCTTGAGGGGCAAAAGATACTCTGGGTAGATACGATAGCGGCAAATTTGAAAAGATATTTCGAGCGGTATTTCCTCCCCGAACTGCGGCAACTGCCAAAAGAGCTGTGGAGCTGGAACGCGCAAGACAAACAGCTGAAAATCGGCGATGGCTATCTTGATTTTCGCTCCGCAGAACGCCCCGAAAATATCGAGGGTTTCGGATACGACACGGTCATCCTCAACGAAGCGGGCATCATCCTCAAAGACCCCTACCTATGGGACAATGCGATCTCTCCTATGCTGCTTGACAATCCGAACTCCCGCGCATTCATCGGCGGAGTACCGAAAGGAAAGAATAAATTTTTCGACCTAGCACAGCGTGGGATGAGAAACGAAAAGGATTGGCGGAATTTTCAGTTTTCTAGCTACGACAATCCGCTTTTGCAAAAAGAGGAGATCGATCGTCTCGTCGCGGAATTGGGCGGAGCGGATAGCGACGTAGCGAGGCAGGAGATTTTCGGAGAGTTTTTGGATACGACGTCAAATTCCGTGTTTTCTTTGGCGGCTATCGAAGCCTCGTTTCGCAAGCAGAGGTATTTCGACGCAAGCGCGCCCGTGATCTGGGCTCTGGACGTAGCCAGAGAGGGAGACGACGAAAGCGTGCTCTGCAAAAGGCAGGGCGATAGCGTAGAAGCTTTGAAGCCCTACCGCATAGCTAGCACGAGCGAGCTAGCGCGCGAAATTTACGGCGAGTATGAGAGAACCGAACTCAAACCTCACGCAATCTATATCGACACTATCGGGGTGGGCGCGGGGGTTTTTGATACGCTATGCGATCTAGGATTGCGCGGTATCGTGCGAGAGGCAAAAGGCAGCTTCAAGGCAAGCGATGAGCGCAAATATGCAAACAAAAGAGCGGAGATGTATTTCAATCTGCGCGAAAAGCTTCCGCTGCTTGCGATCGCGCCCGATGAGGAGCTCAAAAGGCAGCTGCAGACGATCTCGTTTTTTTTCGACAAAAAGGAGCGGTATCTGCTGATGCCCAAAGAGAGCCTCAAAAAAGAATATGGCCGCAGTCCTGATCGCGCCGACGCGCTGGCGATGAGCTTTTTTGATCTCTGTCCGATACTGCCGCAAAGAAAGGAGGAGCGCTATGACGACTACGCATGGTGAAAAGTCTATAAATGCTGTAGATTATGGACGGGAATATGACTATATTTTTGATCGGATTGATCCCCTGCTCGTGCGATCTTTCGCGAAACTTAACGACGAGGCGCTAAAACTCACGCTATATGCATATTTTTGCGATTTGGCACAAGGAAGCGCGCGCATACCGAAAAAAAAGGCAAAAACAAAAATGGCTGAAATTTTAATACGGCAAGGGAAAAATTTTAAAAAGGTGGCGGAGCTCACGGGGATAGGGCGCTCAACATTTTATAAGCTAGGAGGAAAAAATGGACGATAGGACGGCATATCTGCAGGAGCTCAAAACTGCGGCGATGGACGGCTACGAACACTACAAGCAGGGTTTCAAGGATTTGGAGGAGGCATATCTGCTGATATTGCGCCCCGAGCTCGCAGAGAGCCTGCAAAAGCGCAATAAGAGTAAAAACTATATTCCAAAGCTCAATTCAAAGGCAAAAAGAATTTACGACGGGCTTACGGAGACCTATTTTAACAACGACAAATTCGCAAAGCTGGAACCCTATATCAACTCTTCGGACGACGTGATAGACAAATGGCAGGCGGCGATTGATCATTATGCCGAGAGTATAAATCTATACAAAACCTTTGCACCGATATTCTTGCGTGCGCCGTTTTCGGCAAGCTGCGCGGTAAAGGTGTATTGGAGCAAAGACCGCGCAATGATAGACGAAGTGAGCCTGCAAGACCTATATTTTGATCCGGGTGCGCGCGGGCTGAATGACATATCCTATCTAGTGCATCGCATCTATCTTAGCAGCGAGGATATTTTGAGCTACGGCAAAAGGGGCGTTTTCAAAATAGAGAACAAAGAGGCTTTCGAGAACAAAAAACCCTACGAGCGGATCGAAATTTACGAAATTTACGAGCTGCGCGGCGGTAAATGGTATGTTTCTAGCCTCTACGAAAACGAACTTTTGCGCGACAAAATAGAGCTGCGAGACGGACAGCCTTTTATAGTAGGCTATATGCTACCGCAGATCAGATGCACGGACGAGGAAACCTATGTCAGCGCCTACGGCGAGCCCGCGCTGATGTCGATGCTGCCGCTGCAAAACGAGCTCAACGTCAATAGAAACTCGATCGCCGACGTCATCCGCCAGCAGGTCGCGCCGAAAATCATACTCGACAAGGCTTCAATGGTAGAGAGGGGCGAGCTTGAGAGCGTAGGCACGCCGATATACACAAATCAACCAAGAGCCGTGCAAGTTTTGCCCGCGGGAGACATAGGCGGAGCGATGGCTGCGCTTCAAGTCATCGAAAACGAAATGAGCGAAGTTAGCGGCGTCTCTCCTCAACAAAACGGCGCGACGACCGTGCGAAAAGAGACCGCTACTATGGCAAGCATAATGGCAAACGAGGGCAGCGTAAGACTTCAAGGATATATCCGCACATTCAACGAGACCTTTTTTGAGCCGATATTTGAACGGCTTGCGTTTTTGGTGTGGAAATACGCCGATCCGGTCTTTTTCGCAGGCTTTGGACGCGGCGAGGTGCCAAGCTTCAAGGTAAATTTAAACACGGGCATCGGAGCGCTAAATAAAGAGGTGCAGAAGCAATCCTTGATGGACGCGGCAAAGATGATCGGCGCGCAGTTTGGAATGTGCTTGCAGATAGGAGATCAGGCGGGGGCTGCTGCGATGAAAGAGGCGAGCAAAAAGCTTCTTTTGGAGCTTCTGCCGCTATACGGCATTAAAAATGCAAGCGAGTTTATCGGCGAGGAGAATAAGCTAGAGCAGATGATCCTACCGCCGCAGATACCACCCGATATAAATCCAATGCAAGGAGGAAGCAATGCTTTCTAACACGCAAAAAAAGGTTTTTGACGCCACTATCTCAAATTTGACGTCAAATAGAGAACTTGAGCCGATTTTAGGCAATGACGCCGTGAGGAAATTTATCGTTTTGCTAAGTATCAAATACGAAGAATATCTGATCGCGGCGCAAGATGAGAATGCAGGCGACGAAAGCCGCCTGCGAGCGATGGATAAGGTGAAGCTGATAGAGGGCTTCTTTGAATTTTTTGAAAATTATAAAGGAGAATAGAGATGACAGAGCAAGACGCAATCAACGCATTAGTAGGCGAGCTAGAAGCTAGCGAGGCGCAAGAGCAGGTAGAGCCGCAGGGATCAGAGCATGCAGAGGAGCAGCAAACAGAACATCCGCAAATCACACAAGAAAATCTGCAAAATATGATAGCAAGCGCTATGCAAGGCATAGAGGAGCAAAAGGCGGCACAAGAGGCGGAGAAAGCCAAAGCGGCGGAGCAGGCAAAGGCGGCGCAACTCCCGCCCGAGCAGCAAGCGCTCCTAGATAGTATGGGCTTGCAAGGAATGCCTCAGATGCAAGAGCAGATCAGGCAGCTTCAAGAAGCGCAGGCACAGGCACAAGAGGCGGCGCGCAAACGAGCGGTTTTTGATAAAAATTTAGACCAATTTAGTAAGGACTATCCGACTATCAAGCCCGAGGAGATGGGAAAATGGGCGGAACAAAACGGCTTTTTGTCGCTGCTAGGCGAAAACTACGACGGCTGGAAAGCGGTAGCAAACGCAATGATAAAGATCGCGACGCCTACGCAAAAACCGGACGAGATCATCGATACGAACAAATCGGGCGGAGAACTCGGTGCATTCGACAGGATGAAAAAAGGCGAAGAGGTAAGCGACGTAGAGATCGGCGCGGAGCTTCTAAAACAGGCGGGATTTTAAGGAGAATGAGATGAACCCATTTTTTTCAGGTATAGCAGGCGGGCTAGCAGGAGCCGCAAATACGGCGACAAGCGGCGGTGGATGGAATTTTCTTGATATGTTAAAGGGTGCGGGCAATCGGGCGCTAGGTTTGTTTTCAGGCTCGGGCGGCGGAACGCCTACGTGGTTGCAAGCTGCGGGCTTGGCGGGCGGTCTGTATTCGGGCTTGCAGCAGCAAAAGGCGGCGAATAAAGCCCTGCAAATGCAACAAGATGCATACAATTTCAATAAGATGCTTTCGCAGCGTGAGATCGACAGGCAAAATCAGGCGCAACAAAATCTCTATGACGGATAGAATGCGTCCACTTTCGCGAGGTAGAAAATGGCTTTTTTTAACCCGCACAAGGTAGATTTCAACTACGATACGAGGATGATAGATGCAGTCGGAGCGGTCGGTAGATCGCTCTATGAAATTTATAAGGACAATGTGGCGAAAAATCAAAATCAGGCGCAACTTGACGAGACGAACCGCGCAAATTTGATGAAAGAATACCTATACGGGCAGAAAAATCAAGAAACCGCGCGGCACAATCAAACAATCGAAGCCGAAACCTCAAAGAAAAACGCATTCGATCAGGATTTGAGCTTAAAAAACTTCTACAGCACCGACGCGCTACGCAGGGCTCAAATCGGCAATCTATACGCCGACAACGCGCGAGCGAATAAAGCCCTTGCCTTTCAAATAGGGCAGGCGCAGGATAAAGCGAGAGATGAGCAGGAAAAACAGGCGGGCATCGATATGGCGTGGTATAACGCGGGGCAACAAGGCGGGCAATTCGGGGAGTTGCCTGCGGGCTTGAGCGACGCGGAGAAGATCAATCTAGGTAGGCGGTATAGATTACAAACCGAAGCGCAAGGAGGAATTTACAAGGCGCAAGAGCCTATTTTGAAGCAGCAAGAGGAGCAACGCAAGCAAAAGCAGATCGACGCCGAAGCGGATATTATATTTTCGCAGCTAGGAGGACAAATTCCGCAAGGGATGACCGATCCGCAGGCGCAGCGCGAATATATCAACGCCTACGCCGCGGCAAAGACGAACCCGCAGCTGGTAAAGCAAACCGAAGCATCGGCGGGGCAGAAAAACGCAATCGCACTAAATCAAAAGAAATTTTTAGAGGGAATGAGCGCCCTTAATGCGGGCGAGAATTTCATCAACACCACCTCAAATTTAAGCAGTCTTACGGGTAAAGGCATTGAAACGCAAAGCGGCATATTCGATAGAGCCGTAAATGCTCTCGGCGCGAATATCAGCACCGATGCGGCGGCCTTTAATGCGTCTGCCGATCGCTGGGCTAGAGCTAGACAAAATCTACAGAAAGGAAACGGAAATTTTAATTACACGACCTTTAGAGATAATCTCGACCCGGGGCTCACGGGGTCTAAAACCGCGCAAGAAACCGCGATAAATTCATACATACAAGACCTGATGGAAGTCCAAAATGTAATAGATAACCTAAGAGCTCAAGGTTACGCGGGAGCCGATGACTATCAAAGACAGCTTGACGCGAAAATGAAATTAATCGAGGACATAAGAGAGCTGCTGGCGGGGCAAAAGAGGGGCGCAAAAGCGAGCAGCGGGGAGGCGACGCAGCTATTTATGCAAAAAATGGGTATACCTGTAAGCGCTGCGCCGATAAATTCCGCCCCACAGCGAGGATACCCAAGCGACGATCTGCGTCAGAGGTTGGACGAAATAGGCATTTTTAACGAGGAGTTTTAGATGAATGCAAGAAGTTTTTTAGGAGATGAAAAAATCAGCGCGTTGATGCAGCGGGGATATTCACCCGAGCAAATCACAAACTACGCCAAAACTGAATATTATAAGCAGCAGGGCGCGCAGCAGGCAAGCTTAACCCCGCAACAAGAAACCCAAGCCGCGTCACAACAAAACGTAGTTTTGCGCCCCGCGCCGCAACAGAGCGAAAATACCGATTGGGCGGCACAAGGTTATCGCCCCGTGCCGATAAGAGACGAGCAGACGGGAGAAGTCGTAAATTCCGCACCAAAATTAGGGCTTGACGGGCGCCCTATTCCTGCTGCGCCTACACCTGGGCGCAGTGAGGAAGCACGAGCCAACGATAAGAAGAGTAAATTTTTAGGCGGGGCGCTTGACGGGTTAGGAATGGAGGTAAAGACTATTCTTGCTAATTCGTTTTTTGGAAGCGGCGAACCGGCAAAAAGCAAAGATGAAATTTTGCGAGACAAGGTAGCAAAAGCATCTAGCAGGTCTCTTTTTCAAACCATAGCAGGAGATGAAAAAGATGCCGCGGAGCTACAAAAAGATTTAGATTATATCGCAAAAAATGCAGGATATGAGCTTGGCGCAGTGCAGACTAGCGACGGCAAAATTTACTTCGGAACCCGAGGCGCGAACGGGCAAATTATTCAAAAAGAGGTTACGCCTAGCCTCTGGGACGACCTAGCCGCGCGCAAGACCGAGATAGCAGGAGGCGTCGTCGGTGCAGGGCTCGCTCCGTTTACCGGCGGGGCTAGTCTTGTGCCTATGCTAGCTATGAGCGCAGGAGGTAGCGCGATAGGCTCGATGAATGATCTGCGCCAAAAAGGCGAAGCGGTCGGCAGAGAGTATAGTGCGGGGGATTATGCCTCAAGGGCGCTTCAGGCTGCGGGCGAGGACGCATTGGGCGGCGCTGCCGCCATAGGAGTGGGTAAACTCGTAAAAGCGGCAGCTCCCGCGATCAAACAGGCGGGCGAAAAAATAATAAGCCCAGTAGTAAAAAAGGCGGCAAGCCTAGCCGACAACAGCATTTTGGCAAATTTGGCTCGCCGCGCGACGACCGACAATATCGAGGGAGCCGAGGCACAGTATATTAAATCTATGGGCGGCGAAGCACAGGCTCTTAAAGATTTAGCCGCTACGAAAAATGCGCTAGGAGAGGAGGGATTTAGCCAATTTTCTAACGCAGATAGGTCCTTCCAAATCCCTAAAACCGGTAGCGAAAGCATAGATAAAGGGATAGGTTTTGCAAACGAAAAAATCATAAAACCCGCCGAACAGACGATCAAGCGCGTTATTCAAGGCGAAAATTTAAGCCAAAGAGAAGCCGATCTGCTCGCAAGCGCGCTAAGCAACGACAAGGGAGCAAAGCTCGTCCTCGACAGCGTAGCGAGCGATGCAAACGCATTCGCCAAAACGCAAAAGGTTATGCAGGGGTTAAACTCCAGTTTCGCGAAAAATATCGGCGAGGCCTTTAAGGATGCGCCTAATGCGGTTCAAACTCTCAAAGAGTATGCGGCGCGCACAAAAGGGGATTTTAGCAATGTCATAAAGACGCTGGATAATGAATTTAGCACCGCGGGACTTGATACGCGCGCCTTATCTAAAAATGTCTCTGCGGCGCTACAAGACACGCTCGGGAACTCGCGCACCACAAAGCACATAATGAAAGCTATCGAGCGCGGAGGACTTGACGGGCTGCAGGACGCGAGGTCGTTTATCAACAAAGAAATGTCGGCTATGAAGGGGGCAAATGATGCCCTTAGCAGAGAGCGCATCCTTGAGCTCGGCGACGCGCGAGCGATCATTGATGATGCCGTAAACGGCGCGCTCGATCAGTTTTCGCGTATAAATCCACGCGTAGGCGAGCGAGCAAAAGCGCTTATGGAGACGGCGCGAAATGACTACAGGGCTTTTAAGGAAGTGCAAGAAAGCGATCTTTACAAGCGCTTAACGGGGGCTATGAAAGATACGAACGACCTAACGAGCGCACTTATCAAAAGTGCAGACAATCAGACGGGTAAAAATTTAGACGAGATTTTAAGCGTATTAAATCCCGCCGAACGCGCAAACATAGAGGGAAGTCTTTTAAAAAATATCGTCGAGCGAAACACAAAAAACGGCATAACCGATTTTGAAAAAGCTTTCGAGCAGATAGACAAAATCCCTTTTAAATCGCAGCGCGTGGCGGGAGCGGTAGAGGAGCTGAAGCAAAGCGCACCGCTGTTAAAAAATTCGGGTGAAATTTTAAAACAGCTGTCTGAAATGGCGCCAAAAACCGCCGAACTACAGCAAGGTATCGGCAAAACTATTGCTGCTGCGTTTCAAGTAATGCTTAGAAATCGCGTAGTAAACAAATTGAAATCCAAAATCCCGTGGTATGGCAATAATCAAGCGCTTAAAAACCATATCGCAAACGCCCTTAAAAATGCGGGCGATTTAGAGGGCGCGATAAAAAATATCGAAGCGATACCGACGGAGGGTTTAGATAGCGCGACCAAAGAGGGACTAAGTAAATTTGTAAAAGAGGTAGTCCCCGAGATTAGGCAAATTATAAAAACCCAAAATGATGACGCCGTAAGGGCTAAATTTAGCCCCGAGGAATTAAAAAAGGCGTTGACAGATTCAAGCTTAACCACGCAAGAAAAGGTGAATTTGGTAGAGCGAGCAAAGCAACAGATCAAAGAGGAGCTAGATCAAAAGGCGGGCAAAGTCGCCAAGGGAGAGCTTGTCAAGCAGGGCGAGGGTTTTGCGGTCAAGGATGGCGGCAAGCCTTATCAATACGCGCAGCAGACATTTAAGCCCGAGCAGTGGATCAATGATTTAAGCGGAATTCTGACCGACAAATGGGCTGCAAATTTAAAAAGCCTCGCGGTAAAACACCCCGAGATGTTTAAGAGCGAGGCAGATGTTTTTAGGGTAATCAAGGAGATCAAAAACAATCCTACGCGCTTTTTTAAGAACAATAATTCGGAAAACGCCCTGATACTTAAAGATTTAAGCGAGACAAAGACGGGCGAGGTAGGCATTCGTAAAACAGACGGGCAAATAATCCACGCTACGACCAATGATAAAGAAAAAAGGTTAAATCAGCTAAACAAGAGACAAAATAAAATTTTAGGAAACACTCAATTGGAAAGTAGCGACCGGTCGGCGCGCCTCAGCCGACACTCCGATACTAGTCGGACAATGGCTACCGCAGATAATGCGGGGTCGGTCGCTAATGATCCTATTATACCCCAAAACTCCCAAAAAGTAAAGGAGCTATCCCCTGCCGAGCTAAGAAAGGCGATAATAAATGCTAAAGACGATAAAGAACGCCTAGCCATAATAGAAAATCAAAAGGCGGGGATTAGACAGAGGCTTGAGGATGAGGCAGTGGGCGATAAGTCCGCAGATAAGCTGGCTAAAGAAGCGCAGATATTAGCGGACAATAAACCCGCAGAGAAAAAATTTACTCTCGAAACAATTAAAAGCTTTGATCACAGAAAACACGGACATGCGTATTTATCCAAAATAAGTTTTAACGATAGGAAGCCCGTAAGGGAATTTATAGACAGCAACACCCGCATGTGGGATAGTAAGCGTAAATATTATGAAACCTCTTACACTTTTAATGCCAAAGAGGGTGATATGTTTGAAGCAAGGCTGGATGACGGAAGCTGGAAAAGCGACCTTAGAGACTATTATATCGTTAAAAAAGACGACAAGGGCGAGCTTTATTTAAGCAGGGCAAAAGAGCTATCCTATCTGCAAAAAGAAGCTATAAAAGAAGCTGAAACCAAAAGCGAATGGGAGACTAAAATTTTAAGTTCTGCAAATGTCGAAAAGCTAAACAAGATAATGCGCGACATAGAGCATACCGAAGTCATCACGCCCAACAATAGAGCCAAGCTATATGTAGCAATAACGAATAGACTAAAAGAGCTAAGAGAAGCGAGAAAATAATTCAGGTGCGAGGCTATACCCCCGCACCAATAGCCTAGCTTGAGCGGATCTTGCTGGGCAAATGCCGAATTATACTTAAATTTATACAAATCCCTCAAATTTATTAAAAATCTTTCAATCTTGCCGTTTCAGTCCATAAATGCTGTAGATTATGGACGCTCAAAAAGCCAAAATTGCCTTAACTTTCAAAAGGAGAACGTTATGGCAATCACATCTACGGGCTTTCAAGCCCCGGCAACAAAAAGAGAAGGGTTGAAGCCCTCCGTCTACGATAGCATAATCCTAATCGGAGCGGACGACACCCCCCTCCTAAGTCTCATCGGAACCTCAAGCGTTACGAATACCGAGCATAGTTGGCTAACCGACAATATCGCGGCGCCCAAAAAGAACGCACAGCTTGAGATTAGCGATTTTGCCGATGATCGAAAATCGACTCTTCAAAAAACCACCAACAGCGCGCAAATTTTCACTACCAACATAAGCGTATCTTATACGATGCAGAAGGTAGCCACCTATGGCGGAAAAGAGATGGAGCGCGAAACGGCTAAGCGCGCCAAAGAGCATAAGCGCGATATGGAATACGCACTATTCGGACTAGGCCGCGATACGGACACCAAAGTATCCATATTTAAAGCTCCTACTCCGCGAACCGATGCGGTCGCGGGCGAGATGGCGGGACTTTTCTACTATATTTCCAAAGGGGAGGCGGCATTTGCTAACGGCAGACGCGGCAATGTCCTTGCTTTCGATAGTAAGAAAGACTGGACCGGCACGCCTTCAGTTTTAACCGAGGAATATTTAAATCAAATTCTGCAAAGCATTTGGGATACGGGTGCGACACCTAGAGATGTTTTCATTGGCGCAAAACTCAAAAAAGCGATTAACGCTTTCGCTACCCGCCAATTCGGTAACGAAAAAAGCATCAATTCAAGCGTCGTAAGCCTTGACACCGACTTCGGAAAGGTAAATTTTAGACTTCACCGATACCTATCCGAGCAAAACAGGTTAGACGACGTGCTAATTGCGGGCGATTTTAGCTTTATGAAAAACGGACTTTTGATCCCTACTATGATCGAAAACGTAACCACTAGCAAGACCGCAAAACAAAAGCGCTACTACACCGAGGCAACGCTTGAGGTGCGAAATGCGGACGCTTTTGCAATCGGCGTAGGACTAAAGGTCAAATAATGACATCGAAATTCGCAAAAGAATTTCTAGCCCATAAGATCGTGGGCGGCAAAAAAATGCCGCCCGATCAGATATTGTCCGAAATGTTTTTAGAGGCTATGCTGTGGGTAGCCAACAAATGCACGCCTAGCGAATTATTGCGTAGCGTAGAGAGCAAACGAGTGTATAGAAACGTCGCAAATGGCTTTTATATCACATACCCTGATAAACCGAATTTTGATGACGAAAAAGAGCATATTATGATCGATGAGAGCCTAACGTATGCGGTAATCAACTACGTAGCATTTATCATCAATCAAGACGCTTTTTATAGGGATTTGGCGCTTGAAATTATTTCGGATTATATCGCAAACGACGGCAAAGAAAGGATATTCGATGACTGAGGAGGGCTTTAATACAGCGCTTTTAAACGCCAAGGCAATATCGGACATTGATATTTTAGAGTTGCTGCGGATTTTGGCGGAGAGGCTGAAAATTCTTGATGCTCTCATTACAGCAAGCATATTAGAGGGGTAAAAAATGGTATCGATTTATGAACTTAAACTGGGTGCTGAAAAGCTTGAAATTCTAAAGACCCTAAGCGCAGAAATAGAAAAAGCGATCGCCTCTATCGGCAAAATCGATAACAGCCGCTTAAATACTATCTATAACGACATCTTGGAAAAAGCAAATCAGGTCTTGCAAGATAAAAATTTCGTCCAAGAGCTTAAGGACAAGGTGGACGTCGCGCATAAAGACATTTCAGAAAAAGCCGCCACGATAAATCAAAAATTCGAGCAGCAGCAGACCCTATTGGAAAGCCTGCGAAAGTTGAAAGCAGAGATAGAGGTCGTCTTAAAAAGCGGAATTATTAACGACGAGGCTCAAAGCGCCATTCAAACTTATAGCTCGAATTTGATTGAGCGGAAGTTAGCGACCAAAGCGAGCGTGGAGTATGGTTACTCAAAGATTGAGGCGAATGCGAAATTTGAGACCCTCGCGCAGGGTATAACCACCGCAATAAGCGCCACCGCAGGCAAGCTCGGCAAAACCGAGCAAGCCGCAGATAGCGCAAAATTAGGCGGAGCCGCTGCAAGTATTAACGAAACTGCGGATACGATAGTCAAAAGAACGCAGGAAGGAGATATAAAAGCTCGATACTCACTATGTGAACACGTCGGGCTAGGCGCAAATACTCAAGATAATTTGATGGGGGCAACTAGCGAATTAATTTTTCGCAATGCGGAAGATAAATATGAGCGTGGGGCTACGCTAACAAGAGTTTTGCAATGCCTAAATTCCGTCCAAAACGATGTCGCGTGGATGGATAGCGATGCCATAACACCGGACAATAAAAACCAAGTAGGATATGCTAGATTGCCGGGCGGATTGATAATTCAGTTTGGTATGACGCATAGGTTAGCAACAGGCGAAGCTAGAACGCAGATATTTCCAATGGCATTTCCTCATGCTTGTTTCGTAGTTTTATGCTCGCCGCATTTGCCATTGCCTGAAAATGGAATTCTAAGCCCATATACGCAAGCGTGGAGCACAACAACCTGCACGGTCAAGAACGTCGATTCGGATAGTTCTTGTCATATAGCATGGATAGCAATAGGAAATTAGGAGAGATTATGAAATACGTAAACTATGACGGAAATTCAAAAATTCTAGGATACTACGATAGTGAGATACACAAAAACATCCCGACTCCAAACGTCGAAATAAGCGACGAGCAATGGGCTAAGGCTATCAGTGACGGAGCCACTCACATAAACCCCGAGACGAAAGCTTTCAGCACGAAGATAGAGGAGCCGCCTATCGAGCAGCTTCGCGAAGCAAAGACCGCTGAGCTTGCGAGATGGACGCACGATATGGGAGATAGCTGCAAGATCAATCTCAAAGACTTCGGCGTCATCAACGGCGGCTATCTCTATCTCCTAAACGTCGAGGCCATGATAGATACTTTTGATAGTCTTGAAGTAAGGGCGTTTAGGATGTATGATAACTCGATGAAGGCGATAAGCGGCCAAGAGGAGTTGAAGCGCATTAAAAAGGCGATTCAGCTCGGGGGTCAAAAACTCCACACTCTAAAATGGCAGTATGAACTCAAAATTTCAAAAGCAAAGAGCAAAAAAGAGCTAGACGCCATAGTGTTTGCGGACACAATCGAGGTGGCGCTATGAGCTACCTTTTGATATTTCTCCCTGCGTTTATACTTGGAATTCTTGCCTGCCCGCTGGTAATTTTTCTAAGGGCTCGCAAATGCGGCCAATGGGATCATTCCAATATGATGAATATCTTTCGAGTGGTCGCGCACCTTGCGACGCACCCCGACGACTTTGCGAAATTTCAATACCCTGACGGCTCAAAGCCTTTCTGGTATCTAGGTAGCGATGAATTCGCTGATGTCGTGAAGAGCCGCCCAAAGGAGCGATGATGTTTTGGGTACTCAATAGGCTACGCGGGCGATACGCCTACTTTGCGAAAATCAATGCGCTGGTAGTGGCTCTGCTGATATTTGCCTTTTTGGGAAATTTCTACCTTGCGATCATCTGCGGGCTCGGGTATTTGCTCGGAGAAAGCAAAGGCTGGGGCGTATGGGTCGGCGCGCTCGTAACCCACGGCAGTTACACAAGCGAGCATGAGGTGAAATTTATCGAGCGCCTTGCCCGCAAGATTATCAAAGACCCGCGCGAGCATTGGCTAGGCTATTGCCGCGTCTGTTTGTTTCTGCGCGGGCTTTTATGGTGGCTACCGGTATTCGTACCGCTGCTCTTTGCGGGCATTTACGGCGCGCCGCTTTTTGCCGTAGCTCTTGCGGCGGGTTTTCCGCTTGCTTGTGAGCTAGGATACCGCACGAAATGGACGATCAAATTTCGAGCATTTGAAGCGAGCGATGCGTGGGGCAGGCAAGAGGTGTTTTATGGGGCTATGCAGGATGCGGCGTTTATAATTTTATGGGTGATGATATGAGTTTTAAAATTTACCTTGGAATTATCGGCGCGCTGATCCTTACCAGCCTTGCGCTGGCGGGGTGGAACCATAGCCTAAAGAACAAGATCGAGCAGCTGAACAAAGACCTAGTATTCGCCAAAACGCAAGAGCTCGTAAGCTCCTCGAATTTGCAGGCTTGCAACGCAAAGATCGATCTGCAAAACGCCAAATTTGAAGAGATCGCTCTGCAAAACGAAAAGCTCAAAGCCGCCGGTCCTATCATCAAAAAAGAGATAGAAACTAGATACAAGCCGATAAATGTGCCGATAAGGGACGCAAAATGCGAAAAGAAGCTGAAATTCTATGAGGAAATATTCAGGGAGATGGGCAGATGAAAACAGGACAGCTATATATGCCGCAGTATTCAAAGCCTCTGCGGAAAACATTTTTGATGGATAAAAACTACCAAAAAGAGCTAGCTAGGCACAAGCGAGAGTATATCATCAGATTTTTTCTTTTTCTGATAGGGCTGGCGCTGTGCGTATCTCTTAGCGGGTGTGCAAAACAGGCGCCGATAACAAGAACGGAATATAAAGACGTTTTCATTCCGATAAGGTGCAAAGTAAGCCTCCCTGCAAAGCCTAAATTTGATCCAGACAATATGCAAAGCGCGGTCGAGCTGGCAAAATACTATCAAACCTGCGAAGCGCTCCTGAAGGAGTGCGCGAATGTGGGGGATCGATAAAGAAGTGTGGAACTACATACTTGTAGGGATCATAAGCTTTTTGGGCTCAATGCTGGGGATCGGTAGCGGAAATATGAAGCTGCGAGGATCGGGCGGACAAAAGGTCATATCGTGGCTCGTGGCGGTGGGCTCATCGATGCTGTTTGCGTTTGTGAGCTACGCGGTGCTGAGCGAGTTTATGCCCGGCAGTCCCAAATCCTGCATAGCTCTTAGCGGAGCGGTGGCTTGGTTCGGCGCAGATTGGGTCAGAGCAAAAATAAATAGCTTCTTGTCGAAGAAGATTAAAAATTTAAAAGATACGGATTTCGGAGGATCGGAATATGAAGATAAAGATAAATAGATTTAAAAACATTCACGACGGAACGATCGGGAAACTCACGATCACGGACGACGGAAAGAGGCTTTTTGAGTGCTTCACCCTAGAGCCGGCAGGCGGCGATACTACGCAGAGGGGCAAGGATAGGCGTATACCGGCAGGCAGGTATCAAATGGAGTGGCACAATAGCTCAAGACAAAAACGGATGTGTCCGCTTCTATATAACGAGCTGGTGCCGAAAGATAGATACATTCTGATCCATACGGGCAATATCCCGCAAGAAACATCGGGATGTATTCTCGTAGGCGACGGACACAACGCTGCGGGGGTTACAAACTCCGTTCGGGCATACAATTCGTTTTTTGAAATTTGCATAGGCAAACACATAGAATTCATAGAGATCACAAACGAGGAGGGGATATGAGCCTGCTAGAAAACATCAAAGCTCACGAGGGCTTTCGGGATCACATATACAAAGACAGCCTCGGAAAGGCTACGATAGGATACGGCTTTTTGGTAGCCGCTCTTAGCCCTGATGAGCTCAAGCTAAACGGCGGCAAGGCGGAACCGATGAGCCGAGAGGTGGCGTATAAAATTTTAAATCTCAAACTAAAAAAGCTTCAAAAACGGCTCTTTCAGTGTTTGCGGTGGCTTGCGGACAAGCCGCAAAACGTGCAGGACACCCTAATCGAAATGGCATATCAGCTAGGGCTTGCGGGGCTTATGGGCTTCCGTCATACCTTAGGCTGCATAGAAGCAGGCGATTACGCACAAGCGGCAAGAAATTTAAAAGCAAGCTTGCTTTACCGCCAAACCCCAAAAAGGGTTGAGGGCTACATTAAAGGACTGAAAAATGGCTGATTATAAAGAAGCATATAGCGAGCTTTACAAGCGCGTGCTCGGCGACACTATGGCGGCTGATACGCCGTATCAAAAATTTACCGCTAAGATCGATGAATACATGCAGCTTTACGGGCTACATAACGATAAGAAATTTGATATGCTTTGCAACACCCTCGTTTCGATGACGCAAAGCGTAACGACGAGCTCACAAGATATAGCCCTAAGGCTTCTAAGCGAAAGCGAGGAGTTGCCGCTGCGAAAACAGCAGCTCGAAGCCCAAGTAAAAATAGCCGATGCGGATGTAAAACTCAAGGAGCGCGAGCTTGATCTGATGGAGAAAAAGCTTGCCCTAGCGGACAAAGAAGCCGCATTCAACGAAGCGCGCACAAAGCTTATCAACGCTCAAACCGAAAGTGAGGGCGAACGCAAAAAGGCTATTACGCGCGAGATTGAAAGTTACAACGACAAGCTACGAGTGCAAGAAGCAACGATGCTAAAGGATGCAAATTTTGGCTATTCGGTAGGAGGATTAGTGCCGCCTGCGGATCTGACGACGAGAATGTTTGACGCGATCGATAAAATCACTCCGTAAGGAGAAAGAATGTCTACCGAAGCAGCAGCGTTTTTTAAACAGACCTCGTGGAATTTCGTAGAAGACGCCAGAAACGGGATGATATGGAGTATGCTTGCATACAACCGTACCCATGAGTATCTACATAAGCAGCTAGTGCGAAAAGGGCGTGTTTCGAGAATTTTTATCGATACCAAACAATGGGGACGAGTTTATTTTTGCAAAGACAGCAGCGAAACGTCAAGGGACATAGATTGGAAGCCTATCCCTCCCGAATACGGAGCATATAATATCAACAGCGGAGGAGTGCAGCCTTATACCAGAGACGGGGGCAATAATCTTGGACTTTCGCAACTGTTCAGCAAACAAAAGCCTACCGAAACATATAATGGCCCGAGCGAGGGGCAGATAACGGATTATTTTTGGGTCAAAAAAACAAAAATTTCGGATTTTACTTTTTATTGTAAGAATTCGGGCGGGAAATTCAATGCTTCTAAGATAATAGAATACGTAAAGTCCTTACCCGACACGCCCAAAAACCCGCATGGCTTCGAGGGTCGCGCCAAGGGAGAGGGTCTAGCCGCCGCGCTTGGTTTAGAAAACTACGAATACGCAAGCGGGTATGTTTTAGACATATCCGAAGGGACCGCTCTTTTATACTATGCCGTTGCTTGGTATAGCGCAAAAGAAGATAAAATTACGTGGAGAGCATACGGCAAAGCGTATCCGCTTTTTTATGCCGATAGCGATGCTCCCGTTATAGGCGTGAGAAAGTGGATAAAAAACTGGAACGTGTATAACGGGGTAGCGTATCACACAAAAACAAAAAAGGGCGGATGGTACAAACAAATAATCCCGCCCGTACTTTTCATCGTTTCTGCAATCCTCGTCGCTGTTTCGGTAGGCACTTATGGTCCTGCCGCGGCGGCTACGATAGGCGCGATCGCAGGTAGCGGTGCGGTAACCTTGGCGGGCGTAATGGCGACACTCGCAATCGCAGGCGCAATCGGCGGTTTTATTGCTACGCTTGGAATGCTAAGCGGGAATAAGTCCCTAAGTAAATTTGGACGCGTAGTAGGTTGGATCGGCGCGATCGGATCGATTTATACCGCCGCAAAAGACTTTTTCTTTCAAACCGCCGCCGCTCAAAACGCAAGCACGGCTACCAACCAAGCCGTTGCAGGAGCAGCAGGCGCCAATCAAACCTGCCAGCTTTACAACGGCGTGAGCGTAAGCTCTTGGGCGGGAGCCGGTAGCTCCGCGGGTCTAGGCTCTGCAGCGACACAAGGAGCGTCTATAGGCGGATTTGCGGCAGCTGGTGCTACTTCGACATCACAATTGTATCTTACGACTGCGTTAAGAGCTCTGTCTATCGGCTCCAAAGCTTTTGCACTCGTGCAGGACATACGCGGCGCTTTTCGCAAGGCGGGCGACACACAGGATACGGATATGCAAGAGCAAAGCGCAGATGAAAAAGTCGTCAGCGTAAATTCCGACGCCGATATGGACGAAGAAAACGCAAAAAGACGCTTTTATGAGCGCGATGTCGAATACGACTTGGGCTTAGAGGGCGGCACGCTAATATCGATCGACGATAGCGCTATGAACGAACCTAATAGCGCGATAAGAAGTATTTAAATTTATCCCCCGTCCGTTACGTTTTTACTTATCTTTTTACTGATTATAAATTTTGTATAATTAAGTGTATAACTAAAATTTACATATTGCCTATTTTAGGCGATATACATATTATAATCAAATCTCCTGTGGTCACCATTTCATCACTTAAAATCAATTAAAATTTTCTAGCATTTAGCTGCCTGCCCTTGAAATTTAAGACTTCATTTGATTTTGTAGTATTTTGGTTGAAATTTCATCATATTTTTTTATCTGGGCTAATTGCTCTAGAATGAAAGTCGCGCGAATTAAAATTTAGATCAAATTTTTAAATTCACGGCTAAATCCTACCGCTGCTTATATTTTCTAGATTGCGTAGCCTGTTCCAGTTCTGCTCGTTTTGTAAATTTCTCATATTTTGCCGCCGCTGCATCTGCTCCATCTGCTGCTGTGTTTGCTGCTGCATTAGGCTTCGCTGCGTGGCGATATATTGCTCATGCGCTCTTTGCTGTGCTTGCGCGCTGTCCGCTCTGAATGAATTAAGCGTATCTTGCGATACCGCCTGCTCTTGCGCCTTTCGCGCGACTTCGGCGTCAATCTTTTGCCGCTTCGCGCAGCGATTTGACTGCTCCTTATTTAGCGAGCTTATGACGTCGCATCTGCTCGCGTCCGCCAAGAATGGAGCCTCCTCGTCGCCCTGCGAGAGTAGCGAGCAACCGCCAAGCAACACGACTAAAACCAAGGCAAGGAAAAATTTTAACTTCATAGCCGCCTCTTAAATTTTATCTTTAATTCCCGACCGCTGCTAGTCTGCGCCCTTTGCTAGGTCGAATCCGCACTGCGCCACAAGCGCCTTATCGCTTGCGATGCTATCGCCGGTGGTGGTTAGGAAATTGCCCGTAAGCGCCGAGTTGATGCCGCATCCAAGCGCCGTGCGCACGTGCTCTCCCAAATTCCGCCTGCCGCCTGCGAAGCGCAGATACGCGCGCGGCAAGATGAAGCGATAGATCGCGATCGATTTTAAAATTTCATCGTGCTCTAACGGCGCGGCGTTTTGCAGCGGAGTGCCCTTGATTGGGGTCAGGATATTGATCGGCACGGAGCTAACGCCCAACTCTCGCAGCTGCAGCGCCATATCGATGCGATCCTCCATGCCCTCGCCCAGCCCGAAAATCCCGCCGCTACATACGTCAAGCCCCACGGCGCGGCAGTTTCGTATCGTTTGGATGCGATCGTCGTAGCTGTGCGTCGTGCAGATCTGCGGATAAAATTTGCGCGAAGTCTCGAGATTGTGATGATAGGTCTGCACGCCGCTAGCTTTAAGCAGCGCTAGCGCGGGCTTTGAGGCGATTCCCAGCGAGGCGCACAGATGCAGCCGCGTTTCGCTTCGCAGCCGCTCGTAAATCGCGCAGTATGCCCTCAGATCGGAGCTTTTTTGAGAAATTCCGCGCCCGCTGGCAACGAGCGAGAAGCGGTGCGTCTGTTCGGCTTCGTTCGCAAGCGCGGCGCTTAGCACCTGCTGCTCGCCCAAAATTCCGTAAGTCTCGCAGCCCGTATCAAAATGCGCCGACTGCGCGCAGTATTTGCAGTCCTCGCTACAGCGCCCCGATTTTACGTTTATGATCGTGCAGAGATTAAATTTATCGCCGCAAAAAGCACGCCTGATCTCATCCGCCGCCGCAAAAAGCGCGCCCAAATCCTCGCATCGCGCCAGCTCTAGCGCCTGCTGCTTTGCAATCTCGCAGCCGCCTATCACGCGATCTTTCAGCTCAGAAACATAAAATTTGTCTATCAATACTTAGCCTTTTTGAAAAAAAATGCATAATTATACAATGCGAAATTTAAAGCAAAGCTCGCGCGTGAAATTTTGGCGCAGAAATTTTGCGCTAAAAATTTTATGCGAAATTTTACGCCCTTGCTCGCCGATTTTGTGCCGCGACTTTTACGGACGGCTCATCTGCGACATCTGCGTGCGATTTATCGTTTTGAAATTTTATTTTGGCTAAAATTGCGGCTTTAAATTTAAAGGTAAAAAATGAAATACGACGTTATCGTTGTGGGTGGCGGGCACGCTGGTATCGAGGCGAGCTTAGCCGCCGCAAAAATGGGCGCAAAGACGCTGCTAATTACGATCTTAGCCGAGCAGATCGGCGCTGCGAGCTGTAACCCTGCAATAGGCGGCCTTGCGAAGGGACATCTGGTAAAGGAGATCGACGCTCTGGGCGGTCAGATGGGGCTTGCGGCGGATGCGTGCGGGCTGCAGTTTAGAATTTTAAACGAGAGTAAGGGTCCCGCCGTGCGAGGCTCGCGCGCTCAGATCGATATGGATGAATACCGCATCTACATGCGAAATTTGCTGCTAAACACGCAGGGGCTGGATGTAAGCCAGGAGATCGCGAGTGAAATTTTAACCTGCGAGCAAGGCGGCGAGCCGTGCATTTGCGGCGTTAAAACCCATCTTGGCAACGTTTATGAGACCGAGCATCTGATAATCACCGCAGGCACCTTTTTAAACGGACTAATTCACGTAGGCGAGAACAAGCTACAAGCGGGGCGCGTGGGCGAGCTGGCGAGCGTCGAGCTAGCCGAATCGCTGCGAAGCCTGGGTTTGCAAATGGGGCGGCTAAAGACGGGCACCTGCCCGAGGATCGATGCTAAGACGATCGATTTTAGCGTGCTTGAGCGCCAAGACGGCGACGCCGATCCGCGCCCTTTCAGCTTTCGCAGCAAAAATTTTGCGCCGAAGCAGCTTGCTTGCTTCATCGCTTATACGAACGAGCGCACGCATGAGATCATCCGCGAAAATTTCGCCCGCGCGCCGATGTTTACGGGGCAAATTTCAAGCACCGGCCCGCGCTACTGCCCGAGCATCGAGACAAAAATTTATGAATTTCCAAATCGCGACCGCCACCACGTTTTCGTCGAGCCGCAGACGCGCGAGGCCACGGAGTATTACGTAAACGGGCTTTCTACGAGCCTTCCTTACGACGTGCAGATTGCGTTTTTGCGCACGATCAAAGGCTTTGAAAATGCTAAAATCGTCCGCCCGGGCTATGCGATCGAGTACGATTTCATCGATCCTACCGAACTTAAACACAGCCTCGAGACTAAAAAGATCCGCGGGCTGTTTTTGGCAGGCCAGATCAACGGCACCACCGGCTACGAGGAGGCCGCGGCGCAGGGGCTGATGGCGGGCATCAACGCCGTACTTGATTTGCGCGGGCGGCAGCCTTTGATCTTGCGTAGGGATGAGGCGTATATCGGCGTTTTGATCGACGATCTGGTTACCAAGGGCACGAACGAGCCTTACCGAATGTTTACTTCGCGTGCGGAATTTCGCCTGCTGCTGCGCGAGGGCAACGCCGTGCTACGCCTGAGCGAATACGGCCGCGAGATCGGTCTTTTAGACGAGGCGAGCTACGAGCGGGCGCGTAAGCTTAAGCTTGATGTGCAGAGCGGAATGGAATTTTTGCTAAAAACGCAGATTACCCCTTCGAAACAGACGCTTAGCCTGCTACAAAGTATCGGCGCAGAGCCCATTTCGCAAAGCTGCAGCTTGCAAAAAATTGTAGCCAAAAGCGGCTTTTCAAAGGCGAGCTTGCTTGCTCTGGTGCCGCATTTTGAGAGTTTTAGCGATGAGGTTTTGGATGAAATTTTAACGCAGTGCAAGTATCATTTCTACATCGCGATGCAGCGCGCCGAGGTCGAGAGGATGAAGGGGCTGCTGGGCGTCGCGATCCCGCCGCAGATCGATTTTAGCAAGATCGGAGGGCTTAGCAACGAGATCGTGCAGAAGCTAAATCGCTTTGCGCCGCCGACGCTTTTTGCCGCGAGCGAGATCAGCGGCGTAACGCCCGCTGCGATCGATATTTTGCACATTTACATCAAGCAAAATTTTGGCTTGAAATAAGCTGCGCGTCTGGCGTGAGAAAGCCGTAGTAGAATTTGACTACGCGAACAAAATAGGAATGAGCATGCAAGATGAGTTAAATTTAAGCCTGAGAAAATTTGCAAGAGACTACGACAAAGAGCCGCTAGTCATCAAAGACGAAACTAATCAAGTCATAAAAATTTCGATTATTTTGATGCTTGCGTTAATGGCTTTTGGAATTTTAAGAAACGTATTTTTTGGCGGCAACTCCGATATATTTAAAATTTCATTATGCTTTTTGCTCGTCATAGGCAGGAGAAAATTCGATATGAATTTCTATAGAAACGCTTATGTCTATTTTTATAATGATAAAATCGTCAAGATAATTGACGGTAACATTTTTGCGGAAATTGCGCCGCGTCAAATACGAAAGCTTCACAAAACAGTATCCTACGCGCTTCCGATACATTACGGGCTAGATAGCGTCGGCGGTAAATCAGGCATAATATTTCTTGTCGTTATCATGGCGGCGATGTTTGTAGTTCTGCCCGTAGCGACATCTGTTTTTATAATTTTAGCGACGATCTGCATGGTGCTTTTGCCTCAGATCATTTTTCATTTTGGCAAGGGCGTTGATAGTGTTTTTGATATGATATTTTTACAGGGCAAAAACGGCTTGTTTTGTAATTTTATGATCAGCGATCCAAATGATTACGCAGAGCTGCGCAGATATTTCAAAGTCGTTTGCAACAAAAATTTAGACCTAGCCGAAAAGAAAATCACAGCGTTATTTGAAGTAAGCAAATTGGAGATAAATTTATTAGCTAAATTTATCACCGAGCGCAACAAAAAGGGCGATGCCTAGAGTTAAATTTAGATTTTAGCAGAGCCGGTAAAGTTTATAAAATTTAAAAATATAGTTGAAATTTTGCGCTCTCGCTTTAGGCCTTTAAATTTGACTCAAAATTTTGCAATCCGTCAAATTTAATCCTATCTGCTAATTTCTGTCATGGACGTGAACACAGATAGAGCTTATCGCTCCTGGTGCGCCAAAAGAGGATAAATTTACGGCGGAATTTCACGCAGTCCGGGTAAAATTTTATTCGAGAAATGAGAACGGATTTAAAATTTAACCGTTTTTTCAAGCGAATTTTGCCACAATTACGCTCAAATTTCATTGGGGCGAAAGATGAAAAAATATACCAAGCAAATCCTCGCGATGCTCGCGCTAAACGCGATCTACAGCGGCTCGGGGATCTTGATTTTAAGCTTTATCAATAAATATCTACTTGACGGCGCCGAAAGAGGCGGCAGGATCATCGCGCTATTTTTCGCGCTCTTGGCGCTATTTTTGCTGCTTTCGGTGCTAAGCCGCATCATGCTTTGCAAGATGGAAAACGACTTCGTATTCGATCTGCGCACCAAGATCATCAAGCAGATCATCGATACGAAGTTCGAGCGCATCGAGGCTGCGTCGAAGGCGAACCTGCTTGCATCCCTTTCTAGCGATATTTCGCGCCTGACCGAGGGCTTTATGCGCATCTCCGAGCTCATTCAAGGCGCGATGATTGTGCTATTTTGCAGCATCTATGTGCTATACATCGCGCCTATGATGTTTGCGTTTTTATTCGTTTGGATCGGCGCGCTGATGGTATTCAACCGCTTTTTGATGAAAAAAGTCATGCAAAATTACGATCTGTACCGCCAAAACGAGGACGTTTTGTATAAAAACTACGCCGCGGCGATCGAGGGGCACAAGGAGCTGTCGCTAAGCCTAGCCAAAGCAAAGAGCCTATACGAAAACGACTTTTTGCCCAACGCGCAAAATTTACGCCAAAGCTCGCTGCGAGCCGAGGTTTACGGCGCGTTTGCGAGCAATTTTATGAACGTGATGATGCTAGGCGCGGTGGGCTTTGTGCTTTATTTTGGGCTTAGCGGCGGCAAAGCGGAGCTCGCAAACGCCGTAACGATCGCGCTTACGGTGCTTTTTTTGCGCGCGCCTTTGATGATGCTAATATTCTCGCTTCCTAGCGTGCTGCGCGCCAAGATTGCCTACGCAAAGATTAAAGAATTAAATTTAGACCCATTCGTGCAGGGCTTTGAGCTTGTGCAAATGCAGCCATGGCGCAGCTTGGAGCTTAAAGACGTGGGCTTTTCGTATCCCGGCGGGAAATTCGGCATAAAAGGGGTAAGCTTGCAGCTAAATGCGGGCGAGACGGTGTTTTTAATCGGCGAAAACGGCAGCGGCAAATCGACGCTTTTTATGATTTTAGCGGGCCTTTACACGCCGCAAGCAGGCGAAATTTTAGCCGATGGCGCGGCTCTTAAACTCTCTGATCTGCGCGCCTACAGCAACAACATAAGCGCGGTTTTCAGCGATTTTTATCTCTTCGACTACGCTACGGGCGATGCGGACATCGCGCGCGAGTGGTTGGCGCTCACGCACCTTAAGGATAAGGTTGAGCTAAAGGGAGCCAAATTTAGCACCACGAGCCTATCTAGCGGACAGCGCAAGCGTTTGGCGCTCGTAAGCGTGCTGATGGACGGGCGAAAATTTTTGATGCTCGATGAGTTTGCGGCCGATCTCGATCCGCAGTTTCGCACGGAGTTTTACGAGCGAATTTTGCCGGAGCTGAAATCGCGCGGATACACGATATTTGCGATCTCGCACGATGATAAATACTTCGGCGCCGCAGATAAAATTTATAAGATGCAAAGAGGCGAAATGTCGCGCATAAAGTAAAGCGGCGAAATTTTAAAATTCTACGCAGAATTTCGCGATGGAATTTGGCGTCTAGATGAAATTTCGCCTTAGAATTTCGCTGCGAAATTCTACGATTGAAATTTCAGCGGGAAGGTAAAATTTGCTTAAAATTTTACAGCGTAAATTCCGCTTTGAGCCCCTACGCTAAAGTTTGCAGTAGATAGAATTTCGCCTCTTTAGCGCAAATTGCAAAAATTTAGCCGAAATTTACTAAATTTTGATTATACTGCACCCACAATTTAAAAAGAAAGGATAGGAATGAAAAAAGTTCTTATTGCATGTGCTGCGTTGGCGGCGTTTAGTTCGAGTGTATTCGCCGCTGACGGCGCTACTTTATATAAAAAATGCGTGGCCTGTCATGGAGCCAACGCCGAGAAGCCTTATCTTGGCGGCAAAGTACCTGCGCTAAACACCCTAAGCAAGGAAGATATCATCGCTAGCCTAAAGGGCTACAAAGACGGCACCTTGGGCGAGGGCAAGGGAAAATTCGGCATGATGGGCGTTATGAAAGGTCAAGCAGCTTCGCTCAACGACGAATCGATCGAAGCGCTAGCCGATTTCATCGTTTCTAAAAAATAATTTCAAACTTCATTCGGCGGGCTTCACGCTCGCCGAGCTTCGCTTAACCTTAAATTTCAAAATTCTACGCTAATATCACGTAAAAATTCCAAAGGCTCATAATGTTTAACGGACTGATCAGAGAGATCGCGCAGGTTGCGAGCTTTAACGGCGATTTGCTGCGACTGCGCGCGAGATACCGCCCCGCGCTCGGCGATAGCGTCGCGGTAAACGGCGCGTGCCTGAGTGTGACGCGGCTTTTTGCGGATGGATTTGCGGTGCAGCTTTCGAGCGAAACGGCGCGCGTCATCGTCGCACAAAACCTGCGCGGCTCGGTGCATATCGAGCCAGCGATGCGGATTGGAGATCGCATAGACGGGCATTTGATCCAAGGGCACGTCGATGCTGTGGGCGAAATTTATAAAATTTCAAAGCTTGCAAGCGGCGTCGATTTTTTTATCCGCGCGCCGCTGCATATAGCGCCGCTGCTAGCGCCGAAAGGTTCGGTAGCGATCGACGGCGTGAGCCTAACGATCAACGAAGTGCTTGAGGGCAGCGGCATGCACGGGCGAAATTTTAACAGCCAAGGTCTTGACGGCGGAAATTTTATTCGCAAAGAGCTGCGCGACGCAAATTTTAACGGCGCAAGCTTGCGCGGGCCAAATTCTAGCGGCTCAAATTCCGTTCGCGATCCGAACTCCTTGGACGTAAATTTAAAGAGCGGAGCGCAAAGCTGCGCCATTCGCCTTACGATCATCCCGCTCACGCTCAAAGATACACTCTTTGGATCCTACAAAATCGGGCGCCGCGTAAATATCGAAACCGATCTGCTCGCGCGATACGTTGCAGCGCAGTTACGCTTTGCCGGCGGACGACCCGCCAGTCGCGGCACTGCCGCTGCGCGCGATGATAGCGCCGAGGGCGAAAAAGATAGGCTTTCGTGGGACGCAGTAGATAAAATTTTGAGCCTGTATTAAGCGGCGCGCGATGACTAACACCGAAATTTGCAGAGAAAATCTTGAGTTTGTATTGGACGGATGCGGCGTGTTGGCGGGCTTTAGCACGCGGCTTGGCGGCGTAAGCGGCGGAGCGTATGCGAGCTTAAATTTAGGGGATCACGTAGGCGACGATCCGCAAAATGTCGCGCAAAACCGCGAAATTTTAGCCGCCGCGCTCGGTATCGCGCCTCAAAATTTAAAATTTATGCGCCAGATCCACTCAAACAAAGTTGAAATTTTACGCGCAGCTAGCGATGAAATCCCGCCCTGCGACGGGCTTGTGACCGATCTGCGCGGCGTGGCGCTTTGCGTGCTGGTAGCGGACTGTTCGCCAGTGCTGATCGCGGACGAGCGGCGCGGCGTGATTGCCGCAGTGCATGCGGGGCGCGCAGGCGTGAGCCAGCGGATCTGCACCAATGCGATAAATTTGATGAGCGAGCGCTTCGGCTGCGTCGCTGCGGAGCTAAAGGTATTCGTAGGCGCGAATATCAAGGCGCGAAACTACGAACTCGGCGGGCTTGATCTGGGCGAGTTTGAGCGCTATAAAACGCAGGGGTATTTCGATATAAACGCCGCACTTCGCGACGAGCTCACAGCTGCGGGAGTACGAAACGTTAAATTTGATCCGCGCTGCACTTTTGAGAGCGAGCGGCATTTTTCCTACCGCAGAGATGGCGTCACGGGGCGCTTCTGCGGCTTTGTGATAAAAATATAAGCTTGAAGTTTGACAAAGATGAGATAATGAAAGAAAATCAAATGAGCGGGAGAATTTAAAGCTAGGCGCAATCCCGCTCTTTAAAATAACTTATCTTAATGCATCGTATTTATCGCACCAATGTTGCCAAGGCTGTTCACTTTCGCCTTCTAATATACCTCCTATTTCATCGCTATTTTTGCCTAGTTCGCATGCTTTTTTGAAATATTCTACTGCTTTTTGCTTATCGTCGAATGCCGCATATCTAATCGCGCCAAATCTTCCGCAGCCGTCCCAATAACCCGCATCGCAAGCTCTTCTAAAATATGCCGCCGCCTTTACGAAATCTTTTTCTACTCCTTGTCCTCTAGAATACATAACGCCTAAATTTGAACACCCTGCTGCGTATCCGCCGTCGCAAGCCTTAGTATAAAGCTTTATAGCCTTTTTGCTATCTTGTTTTACGCCTTCTCCTTGCCCTTCGCTATATAAAGTACCTAAATTTGAGCATGCTTCATAGTCGTTTCCGTCGCAAGCTTTTTTATAAAATTGAGCCGATTTTGCGAAATCTTTTTTTGCTCCTACTCCAAATTCATACATTTTACCTGCTAGTGTGCAAGAGGCAAAATCCCCTTTATTACAATCCTTTTCTATGCTTGTAGCACTAAGAGCTACGCAAGCAGACAGTGTCACAACTAAAACTATTTTTTTCATTTCTTATTTCTTAAATCAAATTTAGTAAAATTTTACCTCCCCCCCTCATTAAAATTTGCTGAATTTTTAACCTTATTTATGATCCGTTATTTTTAAAACTTAAATTTAAACGTTGCTCGCTACGGTAAAATTTCGCCGTGCCGCAAGCTTATTTTAATAAAATTTTAAATATAATCCTCGTTTCATTTCACACGCATCAATCCTTGATTTAGTTGTAAATTTAAAGCAAATTTACGGGCGGATGCGGAGGAAGAAACTAAATTTCGGGGCAACCCACAAGGAGAAAACTCATGGTAACAATGAGAGATTTGCTAGAGTGCGGCGTTCATTTCGGACACCAAACGCGCAGATGGAATCCGAAGATGAAAAAATTCATTTTCGGCGAGAGAAAAGGTATCTACATCATAGATCTACAAAAAACTATCCGCTACTTCCGCTACACTTATAATATCGTGCGCGACGCGGCTGCCGAGGGCAAGACGATACTTTTCGTAGGCACCAAAAAACAAGCCGGCGCGACGCTAAAAGAGTACGCCGAAAAATGCGGCATGCCTTATGTAAGCCACAGATGGCTAGGCGGCATGCTGACGAATTTTTCCACTATCAAGCAATCGATCCGCAAGCTCGAAGTAATCGAGACTATGGAAGAGGATGGCTCGATAAATTTACTAACCAAAAAAGAGGCGCTAATGCTTCGCCGCAAAAAAGAGAAGCTCGAGCTTTATCTAGGCGGCATTCGCAATATGAAGGGCCTTCCTGATATGATCTTCGTCATCGACGTAGTTAAAGAAAAGATCGCCGTAGCGGAAGCTAACCGCCTAAAAATGCCGGTTATCGCGCCTTTGGATACAAACTGCGATCCGGACGTAGTCGATTTCCCGATACCTGGCAACGACGATGCGATCCGCTCGGTTCAGCTTTTCTGCCAAGAGATGGCTGAGGCGATCAACGAAGGTAAGGCGCTTCGCGATCAAGACGCGAGCGAGGATGGCGAGCAGAGCGAAGCCGTCAGCGACGAAGAGAAAGAGGAAGTCGTAGCCGAGGCGATGAGCGAAGAGGATTTTGACGTAAGCGAGGACGAAGAGTAATGGAAATCAGCGCGCAAATGGTAAAAGAGCTCCGCGAAAGCACCGGAGCGGGGATGATGGATTGCAAAAAGGCTTTGGTTGAAACAGACGGCGATATGGATAAGGCCGTCGATCTGCTTCGCGAAAAGGGTCTCGGAAAGGCTGCTAAAAAAGCCGACCGTCTAGCTAGCGAAGGCCTAGTGAGCGTCGAAGTGGGCGCGGATCATAAGATCGCCACGATAAGCGAGATAAATTCCGAAACCGACTTCGTAGCTAAAAATCAAAATTTTATAAATTTAGTTAAAAATACCACTCTACATATCCAAAGTAAGGGCATTAGCAGCATTGATGAGCTAAATTCCAGCATCATCGACGGCGTTAAATTTGATGAGCATCTAAAGAGCCAGATTGCTACGATCGGTGAAAATTTAGTCGTTAGAAGATTTGAGACGATTAAGGCGGGCGCAAACGGCGTGGTAAACGGTTATTTGCACTCAAACGGCCGCGTAGGTGTAATCATCGCAGCAGCTTGTGACAGCGAGCGAACTGCGGAGGGTGCGAAGGAGCTTATAAAAAATCTCTGCATGCATGCAGCCGCGATGAAACCTCAGGTTATCAGCTATAAAGAGCTTGATCCCGATTTTATCGAAAAAGAATTCTTAGCTCTTAAAGGCGAGTTTGAGAAGGAAAATGAGGAGTTTGTGCGCTTGGGCAAACCGCTTCATAAGATCCCGCAGTTCGGCTCGCGTGCGCATCTAACAGACGAAATTTTAGCCAAAGAGATAGAAGTTTTAAAAGATGAGCTTCGCAAGCAAAATAAACCTGAAAAAATTTGGGATAAAATTTTGCCGGGTCAGATCGATCGCTTCATTGCCGATAATACTCAAATCGATCAGCGCCTCACGCTGCTAGGGCAATTTTACGTAATGGACGATAAAAAAACCGTCGAGCAGGTTATCGAGGAAGAAGCTAAAAAACTAGGCGGCAAGATCGAGATCGTAAAATACGTCCGCTTCGAAGTGGGCGAGGGTCTAGAGAAAAAGAGCGAAGACTTCGCTGCCGAAGTAGCGGCTCAAATCGGCTAAATATGGAACTTCTAAAGGGCGTAAATCTTACTCATGCGTATGATTATACGCTCTTTGAAAATGTAAGCTTAAGCGTCAAAGAGGGCGAGAGCATCGCTATTTTAGGCGTTAGCGGCTGCGGCAAATCGACTCTGCTTCATATTCTATGCACGCTTTTAAGGCCGAACTCGGGCGAAGTGATCTACGGCGGGCGCAGTATTTACGAGCTAAGCTCCGATGAGAGGCTTAAAATTCGCCGCAACGACTTTGGCATAATATTTCAATCCCACTACCTTTTTAAGGGTTTCTCCTCTGGCGAAAATATTGAACTTGCCGCCAAACTTACGAATAACGCGATAGATGATGGAATTTTAAAAAAGCTTCAGATCGAACATACTTTAAAGCAAGGCGTGGGCGAGCTTAGCGGCGGGCAGCAGCAGCGCGTGAGTATCGCTCGTATACTTTGCAAAAAGCCGCGCATAATCTTCGCCGACGAGCCTACTGGAAATTTAGATAAGGATACCGCAAACGAGGTCATGGGCGTGATCTTTGATTACGTAAAATCCAGCCGTGGCGCACTCGTGCTTGTGACTCACGATGAGAATTTAGCGCAAAAATGCTGCAAAGTTTATCGCCTAAATAACCGAAATTTAGCGCAAATATAAGCAATTAATAACCAAAAATATCTTACAATAGCCCAAATTCTTTCTAAAAGGTCATAAATGAAAATTCTACTTGACAATCACAATGAGCAGGTTGCAAGTGTCGTAAATATTTGCTGCGAGCGCATCGGGGCGGATCTGGTGGATTATAGCGCGGACGAGAGCGAATATGATTTGGCTATAAAAAACTACGAATCGGGCGACGATATTTCAAATTTTGATCTTCATAAAACTTTATTTTTGACTCCCAAAAACGTCTCTCCGAGCGGGGCTAGGTATACTTTGAGCAAGCCTTTTTCGCCGCTTGAGCTCATCACGTTTATCAGCGAGTTTTCGCTGCAGACGATGAGCGCTCAAGCCAAGCAGAAGATGGCTCAGGAATTTGCCGACGCAAGCTCCGTTATGAAAGAGATCGACGCGATTGATCAGGCAAATTCCGCTTCGGGTAGTAATTTTGAAGAGCTTGTGGATAGCTTTTATGACTCCGGCAAGGATATACCGCTTTCGCAGCTGGCAAACGATATAGCGCCCGAGATTGCAGATGATGTGCCGCTTTCGCAGTTGGTAGGCGATATGCCGCGCACGGACGAGATCGCAGATGATATTCCGCTCTCGCAGCTTGCAGATGAAGCAGCTCTTGCGGGCACCATCGCCGATGATACGCCGCTTAACGCCGTTGCAGAAAAGATTGCGGATAATATCGCAGACGATATGCCTCTAAACTTAGCTGCTAGCGATATCCCTGAGGATGTGCCGCTAAATAGTATCAGCACAAGCGAGCCTGCTGAAAATAATCACACACTCCAGGGCGAGATTCCAATCGCAAAGGATGACGCTCCGATAGCTTTAGCAGCGCTAGATGATGAAAATCCTAAGAATTTAAAAACAGATAAATCGCAGATAAAAGATGAAATTCCCGCCACACGGGCGAGCGAAACTTTACCGTTTGCGCAGCAAGACGAGTCGCAAAGAGCTGGCAGCTCTAATGAAGCTGCTGTTGAAAAAAGGGTAGACGCTGCGCCTAATCTAGAGGAAGCGAAAGACTCTGCGGACGTTACGCTTAAACAGCGTGAGTCGGACGGCTTATTTGCCTATAAAACAGATGAAAAAAATTCTGCCTCGCAAGTAGTGCAAGATGCAGCTGGCGCGCCTGTTAACAGTGGATTTGATATGGATTTTTCCAGGCTTTTCGATAGCGCTGGCATGCCCGTGGAGGAGTTTGGCGGATATGATAATTTTGCCGCGGCTGCGTTTGCTTCCGATGAAAAAGAGGATAAAAGATCTGCGCATGATAAAAATAAAATGGCTACGGATTTTCAAAAAACGCAAATTTCGTCTCAATACGAGGTCGCTTCAGATACGCCGATTGCGTTAGCGGGTGCGGGCGATATACCTCGCGAAAATCTTTATAACGCCGTTCCGTTTCAAAGTATGGAATTTACCGGCGGACTTGCACAGAATACGCCTATGTCTGCTCATAATGAAGCATGGAATTCAATTGGCGCAAATTTTGCAGCTTCTGCAAATTCTAGCAATACCGGGACTACAAATTCCACTCCTGCGCCGAATTTTTCGGAGCTAAACTTACCGCACATATTAGATGCCTCAGATTTACCGAAGCAAAGCGAGCAAGCCAATAGTGTTGCTAGCGGGTTTGCGGACGGATTTTTGCGCGCTATGGAGGGCGATTTTGCAAACTCTGCGGATAGCGAGCAATTTAAATCCGGTAAGCCCGCAAAGAGCGCCGCGCAGCAGATAAAATTTAATGCTTCAAAGCCTTCGGAGCGCACCGAATTTAAAGCGCATAAATTTGGTGCGTCCGAGCAGGTAAATGAGATGAAATTTGGCGCACAAGCTATGCCGAATGAGCTTGCTGCTTCGGCTGCGGCGGAGTTTGCCAGCCTTATGGCAAGCGAGTTAGAGCCTAGCGCCAAAAGCGAGTCGCTGCGTAACGAGCACGGTAAAAAACCGAGCGCTGAGGAGCTGAAAACCAAGTTGCGTGATGATCTAGAAGCGGGCATCGCAAACACGATCGAGAAATTTGCGGGCAGTAAGGACGCTAAGGACGCGCTGAAGGACTTTAAGATCAATATCGACATATCGTTTGGAGATCGGTAGTGCGGGGCAAAATTTTGCTCGTCTCCGGTCCTAGCGGCAGTGGCAAAAGCACGCTTATAAAGCGTCTTATCGCAGAATTTGGCGAGCAGATATACTTCTCGATCTCCTCTACGACGCGCGAAATGCGTGCGGGTGAAGCGGACGGCGTGAATTACCATTTCATAAACGAGAGCGAGTTTCGCGCAGGTATTGAGCGCGGAGAGTTTTTAGAGTGGGCGTTAGTTCATGGCAAATACTATGGTACTTCGCTAAAGGCCGTTACGAGCGAGCTTGAGCGCGGCAAGATCGTGATTTTTGACATCGATGTGCAAGGATATGAGATTGCGCGTAGCAAAGTGCCTAAAAGTGAGCTTACTAGCGTATTTATTACTACGCCGAGCTTGTCGGAGCTTAGGGATAGGTTGCGTGCTCGTGGCGATAATGATCCCGCCGATATTGCTTTACGCCTGCAAAACGCGCAAGAGGAGATGGAGCGCCTAGGCGAGTATGATTATTTCATAATAAATGATCGCCTGGAAGCGGCGTATGAAAATTTAAGATCAATCTACAAAACTATCAAACTAGAAACGGCAAGCCGCGACATAGGCAAGCTAATCGAAATTTGGAAAATTTAAAGGAGAAAAAAATGGGCGTAAGCGTTCAACAACTGCTAATTATCTTAGCGATTATCGTGTTACTTTTCGGAGCTAAAAAAATCCCCGAGCTTGCAAAGGGCGTAGGTAAGGGCATTAAGACCTTCAAAAAAGAGATGGAGGACGATACGCCTGAGAAGGTCGAGAAAAAGGCAGAGGAAGAGATCAAAGACGCCGAAATCAGCGATACTAAAAAGGCGTAAAGGATTTGAAAAATTTAGTCTTAAATGAAATTTTTAAAATTTTATCTCGTAAAGTCGTTTTAGAAAAACCCAAAGATAAAAGTTTGGCTCATTACGCCTCACCCGAGGCTTTCGCGCTGGCTAAGGAGCTGCGAAAGGCACCAAAGCTTATCGCCGAGGAGCTTGCGGCTAAATTTAAAGATAGCGAAATTCTAAGCGCCACGGCGGTGAACGGCTATCTAAATTTTCATCTAAAGCCCGCTGTGTTGGGCGCACTTGCTGAAAATGCTCTTAGCTTGGGCGGTGATTTTGCGAAAAACGACGCGAAGCTCGGAGGCGGAATTTTACCAGATTCGGAAAGGATTTGCGCGAGCCAGCCTGCTAGTAAAGGCTCCGCTGCAAATCTGGCTGCGAGCGGCAATGACGCTGCCAAATCGCAGAATTCCGAGGAGGCGTCAAATTCCGTCGTAGCGTCAAACTGCGATGAGGCGCGGAATTCCTCCGCTATGCCGCAAAAAATTCTGCTTGAATACATCAGCGCCAATCCGACCGGTCCGCTTCATATCGGGCACGTGCGCGGCGCCGTTTACGGCGATACGTTCGCGCGTATCGGAGGCTATCTGGGGCACCGCGTCGATACCGAGTACTACATCAACGACGCGGGCAATCAGATCGAGCTTTTGGGTACTTCGATCGCGCTTCGTGCGCGCGAGCTTGCGGGCGAGGATGTGAACTACCCCGAGAAATACTATCGCGGCGAGTATATCGACGAGATCATCCCTCTTGCGCGCGCCCAATTTGGCGATGAAATTTTCCGCGACGAATCGCGCGTTTTGATCCTTGCGGAGTTTGCTAAAGACGAAGTGTTAAAGATCATCCAAAAAGATCTCGCAGATGCGGGCATCCATATCCAAAACTGGGCTAGCGAAAAGAGCCTCTACGGCGAGCTTGAGCCTACGATTAAGAAGCTTGAGCGCAGCGGCAAGATGTATGAGGCGGATGGTAAAATTTGGATCCGCTCATCGCAGCTCGGCGACGAAAAAGATCGCGTCGTCATCCGCGAGGATGCGCGCCCGACCTATCTTGCGGGCGACATCGTCTATCACAACAACAAATTTGAGCGCGGATATGAGCGCTGCATCAACATCTGGGGAGCCGATCACCACGGCTACATCGCGCGATTAAAGGCCGCCGTGCATTTTCTGGGCTATGACGAAAGCAGGCTCGAGATCATCCTAATGCAGATGGTAAATTTGCTCAAAGACGGGCAGACCTACAAGATGAGCAAGCGCGCGGGCAACGCGATCTTGATGAGCGACGTGCTCGCCGCGATCGGCAGGGACGCGATGCGATTTATCTTCATCAGTAAAAAGGGCGAGACGCCGCTTGAGTTCGACGTGGACGAGCTCGCGCGCGAGGACAGCAGCAATCCGATCTTTTACATCAATTACGCCCATGCGCGGGTCAATCAAATTTTTACCAAAGCGGGCAAGCGTGAGGCGGACGTCTTGGGCGCGGACTTCGGCGCGCTGGATGAAACGGGGCTCGGCCTAGCTTTTGCGGCGCTTGGCTTGAATGAAATTTTAAACGACGCATTTAATTCGCGCGGCTTGCAGAAGCTGCCAGATTTCCTAAAGGCGCTCGCGGCGGACTTTCATAAATACTACAACGAAAACCGCGTCGTAGGCAGCGAGAACGAGGATGCGAAGCTCAAGCTGTTCGCGCTCGTAGCGCTTAGTATCCGCACGGCGTTTGCTCTGATGGGCCTAAGCGCAAAAGAGAAAATGTAGCCGCGCAGGCTACATTTCGCGCCGATATCCCTAAATCTCACGAACGAAATTTATGATTTAAATACAAAGCGAAATTTTTAGGTGGAATTTCTGTTGCAAAATTTTGTGTTTTGCTTTTTGCTTCCCGCTTTGCCGCAAAATTTTGCGGCGGAATTTGGGATGAAATTTTATCGCGAAATTTGACTTAAAATTCTATCGCTATGAAATTTTAAAGTTAGTTCTAAATTTGCGGCTCGTAAAATTTCAATTTTAGAATTTTGCGAGCGATTTCGCGGTATTGCTGTGGCGCTGGGTGCGGTTCGTAAAATTTAAAATTTGGCTGCAAATTTACCGCTTGCGGAATTTTGAAATTTTAAAATTTTGCGGCGCTGAAGCTTTAAGTAAAATTTTAAAACAAGGCTTGAGGTACTAAAATTTTTGTGCAGATTAAATTTCATGCGACGAAATTTAATTCGTAGAATTCTCCTTGTCGGGATTTGCCTGCAAGACCGCCCCTTAAGCCCCGCGGCGCATCGCTGCAAAAAGGATAGATATGAGAAAGATCATCGACATAGCGGCGCTTTCGATTGCCGTTTGCATCTTGGTTATGGTGCTTTTTTGGCCGTCACCCGTTTTATCGTTTAAGTGCTACCGCGGCGATGGCGTAAGCTGCGCGCAGCTGGGGCGCGACAAGCTCTCCCGCGGAGATTACGACGGCGCCAGGCTCGCTCTTGCTAAGGCTTGCGAGGCGGGCGAGAAAGATAGCTGCTTTGATTTGGGTGCCCTATACGACGGCGAGGGCAATGCGACGCAAGCGGGCGTATTTTATGCCGCAGCGTGCGATAAAAACGTCGCCGTAGCCTGCCACAAGCTAGGCAACCTATATCAGCGAGGGCGCCTGAGTAGGGACTTCGTTGCGGCAGCTCGGCACTATGTCAAGGCCTGCGATTTGGGCTACGCCAAAAGCTGTCATAATGCGGGCGTGGTCTATTTCACGGGCGGTTTTGGGCTCGCGGCGGATCCTGCAAAGGCGGTGAGCTTTTTCGAGCGAGGTTGCGACGGCGGGCTAGTGGATAGCTGCTATAACGCCGGCGTTGCGTATGATAGGGGTCTCGGCGCGCCGCAGGATCGCGACAAGGCGGAGAAGCTTTACACCAAATCCTGCGAGCTGGGCTACGGCGATGCCTGCAATAATTTAGGCTATTTGTATCTGAACGAGGGGGATTTGCGCGGATTTTCCAAGGGACTCGGATACGTCAAAAAGGGCTGCGACGCGGGCAATAAAAAATCCTGCCAGCTATACGAATTCATGAAAGAGCAAATTTTAAAGAAGTAGGCGCTTGGTAGCCCGGCGCACATTTCGGTTTGCACTGCCTGCCGTGCGTCGCCTCTTTTGTATTGCTCGCCGTGCACCGTCTGTCGTATGGCGTCTGTTGTGCTACCTGCCTTGCACCGTCTATCTACGCTACTCGTCGCGCGGTATCAGTTTTTTCGATGGGCTTGCCTGCAATATTGCTGTAGCGGATTTGTGAGCTTTTGTAGCGCGCGGAATTTCGCCACGATTTTGCGACGTGCGAAATTCTGCAAGGCGCAGATAGCCCATGCATGCGATTAGTTAAATTTAGCGGAGGAGCTTTACTTGAAATTCTATCGCTATGAAATTTTAAGGCTTAGCTCTAAATTCAGGGCTTGCAGAATCTCAACTTTAAAATTTTATGGGTGGCGCTGCAAGCAAGACAAATTTAGATTTTAAAATTTTACGGCGCGGAATTTAGCGCGGAAGCAAAGCGCGAAGCTATGTTTGAGGAGGCAAATTGGAATATGAGATCACGGGCGAGGTTCGAAATCTCCGCGTCCACGCTGCAAGAGGAAATAGCAAAATTTGGGTATTTTTCGAGATAGACGGCGTGAAGCTGCGCGGCGAGTTTAACGATATCCCCGTGGAAGAGGGCGAGCTTGCGCGCGCGTATTTCATCCGCGGAGGATATGCGGGCAGCTACGTAGTTACGAGGGTTCAGGTAGCGCGCAAACCAAGCCCCTTGCGCCGTAAGCTGGGGATCGCGACCGCCGTGTGTACGCTTGGCTTCGGCGCAGCGCTGTGGATCGTGGGCTTTGGGATTTTAAACGTCGGCGGGAGGGGCTCGCTAATTAATTTTGTCTGTATTGCCGCGGTAGGATTTGGGGTGCTAAAAGAGGGCGCGGACAATCTTAAAATGTGGCTAAATCAGCGCACGTCCGAGTAGATCGCCGCTGCGACGCGAATTTCATAGATTTACAAATCTGCCGAATAAAATTTACTCACGCCCGCCGTATCTTTGCGGCGTAAATTTTGCTAAAATTTGCTCAGAGCGAGAAATCCGCTGCGTAAATTTAGAAAAAGGCAAAATTTGAACATAAACGAAGCAATAGTTGCCACCGCCAAAAAGCAAAAAGAGTGCCGGCTAGCATTTATAAAGTATCTGTTTTTAGGAATTTTATTTATAATAGTGCTACCCGTAGGCGGCGGGTTTGCCGTAGGGCACCTTTTTGAAAATCGCCTTGCACCGCTATTTTTCATCATTATCTATATTCCGTTTTTTCTCGCCGCGCTAATGGCTAATGCTAGCCGAGTGACCAGCGAGCTGGGGGATTACAAAGCGTTTTATAAAGATGTTTTCGTCCGCGCCGCTATTCGGAGCACAGATCCAATTTTAACTACGATCCGAATGCCGGCATCAGCCGCAAAGAATTTCGCAAAATCGGCATCTATTCGCCCGACGAATTTCGTGCCGAAGATCAAATCAGCGGTATTTATAAAGGCGTCAAATTTAGCCTCAGCGAAGCAATTGATATCCCAAACGGCGCGACGCTGGAGCTAAGCGACTCGGCGGCGCTAAATTTGCTCTCCGCGATAATTTTTGCGTGGGAGGCCATGAAGGATATGCAGGCATTTAGCGGCTCGGTTTTGGTCTGCGAGTTTTACAAGAAATTTAGCGGGCAAACGATAGTCGCGAGCCGCACGCTAAACACCAGATTTTTAGGCGAAAAATGGCAGATGGACGACGTGTTTTTTAGCAAAGAATTTCGGGTCTTTGCGGATGATAAAGTAGAGGCGAGGTATCTTTTGACGCCCGCATTTATGCAGCGCCTGCGAGAGCTAAAGGAAAAATTCGCGGGGAAAATGGGGCTGAGCGCGGCGTTTATGGACGATAAGCTTTATCTATTTTTAAACGGAGCGAAAAACAAATTTGAGACGACGTTCTTTTCGCTACCGCCTAGCCTCGAGGATGCCGCGGGGATCAAAAATGAAATTTTAGAGCTTTTATCTATCATAGACGAGTTAAATTTAAACCCAGATTTAAGCGAAGCGGCGATTTTGGCTGATTAATGCGCGCCACTATTTGGCGGATAAAATTCGCTTGTGTTGCGACAGGGCGCATTACTTGTCGCCTATCGAAATACATTGCGGCTAGAGCGCTATTTCTCCACCAGCTAAAATGTGCTACGCTTTGGTCGTATCCTCCACCGCCTATCGAGATGCGCTAAAGCCTGGATTGCTTCTATGCTACTTACCGAGATGCGCTACGGATCGGATCGCTCATTTTTGCTACCGGCGAGGGTGCGATTAAGTAGCTCCTGTTCGCGAGCGAATAATCTGCAAAATTTTTCCCAGTCGTGCAGATAGACGAGCCTGTGCTCTTTGCCATTTTCGTCTATGTAGATGCCTTGCGTCGAGCATAGGCTCATCTTTTGCCAGTAGTCGAAAAACGGCAACGCCTCGATGTCATCTTGCAGTACACCTCGCATCATGCCGTTATCGTAAATTTTTAAATCATAATAAGTCATTTCCATTTTTAACCTTTCTAAATTTTATATCTACGAAATTCTGCCGCGATAAAATTCTGCTTTCTTAAAATTTTGCCGAGATAAAATTCCGTAAACCGGATTTAGAATTTTAAAATTTTATGCACCGCGAAATTTGCTGTAAATTCCGCCCCTTTAAATTTTGCGGCGTCAATCCTCGATGAAGCCCTGTAGAATTTCACCGCAAGTAAAATTTAGCCCGCCAGCGCCTTTAGCTGATTGACGTTTAGCCCGTCAACCAAAATATAGCTCGCATCGATGAAGCGGTAGTTTTGCTTCGGCAGACGCGCGATAAACTCGCCGTATTCCAGCTCGGCGATTGCATGGTAGTTACCTGCGTCGTTTTCGTCGCCCTCTATGCCTATGAGCGAGATCTGCCAGCGCGCGACGTCGTTATTTTTCAGCATCTCCGCGTTTTGCCACTCCACAAGCGGCTTGTAGGGCAGGATAGTGGGCAGGTCCTGCGTGAGCGCGTATGAGCCCATTATCGTGCCGTCATCTCCATTTCGATAAAACCTCTGGTGCGCGCTGTAAGCGTCGAGGTACTGCACCTCGGTCAGCCGCTTGCTAAACTCGGCGGCGGGGTTGTATGAGGCTAAAATTTCATCCATCATCGCGCGGTTTATCGCAAAAGGCCTCTGCACCCCGTAGCAAAAATTTACCTCCGTATCGCCGCTTAAGTGTTGATCTATCGAATGTAGCCCCGCCGCTATATCGCGCTCGTAGTCGAATTGCTCTATCCTGTCGTGAGCGTAAATTTCGCCGTTTTCATCCATGATCTCGCCCCCCAGCTGCTTAGATAGCGCCTGCAGATACGAGATCGCCAAAACCCAATCAAAGACCGTCGCGGGCGTATTTACGCGCACGGCGTAGCTTTGCCGATCCTCGTCGTAACTAACCTCCATCCCGCGCCCGCTCTTGTCCCGCACGCCCAAAATCAAGCACTCCTGCTCGCTCAAAAGCGATTTAAAAAACGCCCTCTCGTCGAAATCCTCGGCGCTCTCGTCTATGCCAAATACCGATAGATCGGGCAGGATATCCAATGCCTCGCTAACGCTCATAGCGTCCGAATAGCCCATAAATAGCGGGCGCTTTTTGTTTTTGACATGGAATTCTACGCTCGCCCTTTTCTCCTTTGTTAAATTGGCAAAATTATAGCGAAATTTTACCCACCGCCGCGAGCTAAATTTGCAGCGCAAGGAGTTGCGAAAAGTAAGCTTAAAGCTTTTTGAGAGTAAAATTTAAACAGACCCATGTAGGCGGTAAATTTAATCAAAAGGAGCGAAGATGACGAAGGATCAGTGCTGCGTCCTAAAGCATTTGACGGCGGGAGAGACGGGCGGTTTTGGGAAAACGGGCGAGATGAATGACGGCGAGTTTTTGGATGCGCTTATCGCAAAAGGGCTTGTTTGGATGCTTGACTGGGCCGGCGAGGACGAGACGGGCGATGTGGGCAAATTTATCAGCTCTAGGCTTGATGCGCTGCAAAGCGGCGTATCACTAGAGTGCGATAAAATTTACGCAAGGCTCGAAAAAGAAGCGAAAAAAGAGGGTTTCGAGCGCGGCGATGCGAGCCTATTTTTGATGAACGAGTTTCAAAAAGCGCTCAAAAAGAGCGATTTTAGGCTCTTTACTTTGGATCTTTATAGCGACGCTTATTATCTGCTCGTCGCGCACAAGGACGCCGAGAAAGATTTTAAAAAGCTAGGCAAGCGCGAGGAGCTATTTTGGGATATCGCGCCGTGGGGCAAGCGCCGCAAAAGGCAGATCCTTTACGTCATAAACTGCGAGTGCGGCGAGATGTCCGCGTGGCAGCTGGATGCGGACGAGCCCTCTCCTAGAGATGAGGTTTGCGAGGTGTGCGGGCGGGTGCTTTTTGACGCAGACGGCAACGCGATGCAGCCTTTGGAAAAGGAATTTATCTGATCTTACTTGCTTATCGCGGCTTTGCGTGCGAAGTTTTGGCTAAATGAAAGTCAAATTTTATTGCGCAGCTCGGCAGGATTTGGCGCACGGGTTTGGTTTGCAGCTCGGCGGCGAAGCGTAGTTTAAATTTAAGGCTCGCTCCGCGATGACATGCGGTTTTGATTTGAGGCTTGCTCGGCGGGCGGCGGAATGTGTTTTGATTTGCAGCTTGCTTTGGTAGTAAAACATTGCTCGGCGCGACTCGCTTTGGTTTGCTGCTCTCGTGAACGGTGAAATTTTGCGGCTTGTGTTTGCCTTAATAAGACCGTAGCGCAGGATGCACTCTTTTAGCGCTTGCGTTCTTGGCTTGATTTTTTATCCAGCAAGTTCGCAGTCGTGGGCGCATCTACCTATGCTGCGCTAAATTTTGATTTTAATGGTTGTGGACGCCAAGTTTGCTCTACTAAAAATCAAAATTTAGCTCTGTTGCGATCACTAAATTTATAATCCTATAAATTTAAAATTTTAAGCGTAAAAATTTTGAACTAAAATCTCTAAATTTTAAAATTTTAAATGCGATACGAGCTTACCGGCTCACTTGTCATAAGGCTCGCGAATTCTGCTGCAACTAAAGCGGGCAAGCTCGTTTGATTTAAAAATAAGACAAAATTCTAGCTAGCGCGCCCGCACAGAATTCCGATATTAGCGCGACTGCGAAAGCGCTATGTTTGAAATCCGAAACCGACGAGGTGCGGCGAGGCTAACTGCGAGCTTTGGCGATGCACGCCTCGATCGCCGCCATCACCGCTGCGCGAAACCCCGCTGCCTCGAGCGCCGCGAGTCCCTCTATCGTCGTGCCCGCAGGCGAGCAAACCGCGTCTTTGAGCTCCGATGGGCGCTTGCCGCTTTGCAGCAGGCGCGCCGTGCCCTCTACCGCCGCCGCTACCGCGTCGTAGCACAGCGCCCGCGGCAGTCCGCCCCGCACGCCCGCGTCCGCCGCCGCCTCGATAAAGGCGCACACATACGCAGGCAGGCTACCTGCAATCCCCGTAAATGCAGCAAAGCCAGCCTCGTCTATCTCGTAAAATTTACCGATTTTGGCGGCTAGCGCTCGCACGATCTCCCGACTAGCCTCATCAAAATACTCGCCGTAGCACAGCGCCGTAGCCGACGCGCCGATGCCTGCAGCGACGTTTGGCATCGCGCGGGCTACGAAAACGTCCGCACCTACGATATTTTGGGCGCGCTCCAGCTTGAAATTAGGCGCCAAAAGAAGCAGAATTTTGCCCGCAAGCTCGGGCGCGATCAGGTGCAAAATCCCCTCGTAGCTGGCGGGCTTGGTCGCGAGCACGATCATATCCGCTTCATGTGCCAGTTGCGTCTCGTCCTGCAAAATTTGCACGCCGTAGCGCTTGCGCAAAAATTCGTTTTTGCTTCTGGCATAAGCTAGGACCTGAAGCTTCGTATCGGAGCCGGACTGCGCGCAGGCGGAATCACGTTCGTGGCTCGTAAAATCCTGCTCTAAATTTACGGAATTCCGCTCGCAAGCGGTAAAATTTTGAGCATCGGGCATAAAATTCCGCCCGCCGTGCGCGGAATTTTCTTTATCCTCTGCAAAATTCTCTCTGCTCGCCGTGCAATTTTGCCCGCCAGCTTTGCAAAGTGCGGCGATCATCGCCTCGCCCATATTTCCGCCGCCGATAAATCCCACTTTCATTTTCGCTCCTTCAAAGCTAAATTATGCCTCAATGATAGCTCAAAATTTCTTTATCCGCCCTTGCGGCGCGCAGTTTATCTACGTAAAAGCAAATTTTAGCTACAATCTCGCCTAAATTTTTTAAAAAAGGATGCGTTATGGCAATAAATGTTTTTTATGACAAAGATTGCGATTTGGGTTTGATTAAGGCCAAAAAGGTCGCTATGATCGGCTTTGGCTCGCAAGGACACGCTCACGCCGAAAATTTGCGAGATAGCGGCGTAGAAGTTATCGTGGGCCTAAAAAAGGGTGGCGCGAGCTGGAGTAAGGCCGAGGCAAAGGGCTTTAAAGTAATGAGCGTCGGCGAGGCTACGAAGGCAGCTGATCTTGTGATGATCCTAACGCCCGATGAGTTTCAAGGCGACATTTTCAAAGCGGAGATCGAGCCGAGCTTAAGCGAGGGCAACGCGATCGCGTTCGCGCACGGTTTTAATATCCACTTCGGACAGATCGTCCCTCCAAAGGGCATCGACTGCATTATGATCGCTCCGAAAGCCCCGGGTCACACCGTCCGCAACGAGTTTGTAAGCGGCGGCGGCGTGCCGATGCTGATCGCCGTTTCGCAAAACGAAAGCGGCAGAGCCAAAGAGCTTGCTCTAAGTTACGCAAGTGCGATCGGCGGCGGCCGCACCGGCATCATCGAAACGACCTTCAAAGCAGAGACTGAGACCGATCTTTTCGGCGAACAGGCTGTACTTTGCGGCGGACTTTGCGCGCTCATCAACGCGGGCTTTGAGACCCTTGTAGAGGCTGGATATGAGCCTGAGATGGCGTATTTCGAGTGCCAGCACGAGATGAAGCTGATCGTGGATCTCATCTATCAAGGCGGTATGGCGGATATGCGCTACTCGATCTCAAACACCGCAGAATACGGCGATTACGTAAGCGGAAACCGCGTCGTAAACGAAAGCAGCAAAGCGGCGATGAAAGAGGTGCTAAAGGAGATCCAAAACGGTAAATTTGCAAAAGACTTCATTCTTGAGCGCAAGGCGGGCTATGTACGGATGAACGCCGAGCGCAATATCACAGCAAACAGTTTGCTTAGCAAAACCGGCGAGAAGCTTCGCGCGATGATGCCGTGGATCGCCAAAGGCAAGCTCGTAAATAAAGATAAAAACTGATTTCGGCTGAGCTTTGGCTAATACAAATCCACGCGGGCGCCGCAAAAAGCGCCCGATCAACTACGCAACGATCGCCTTTGTCGTAATCTTATGCTTTTTAAGCGGTGCGGTTACCTACGCGGTTTTAGATCTCGTATTTTCGGGCAATAAAGCTGCGTTGCAGCAAAGCTCGCGCAAACAAACCCCCGAAAGCCCTTCCGATCCTCGCGGTAAAAAGCCGCGTTTAAGCGCTGCACAGAAGGAAGCCCTGATTCAAAAGGAGCTTGATAAGATCGCCGAGCAAAACGTAACCGCGCCTAAGATGAGCATCGAGCCCGCACGACAGAATTTCGCAGGACAAAATTCTGCAAACGGCGATTCGCAAAATTCCGTAAATTCTACGGCTTCCGTAAATTCCGCCGCTGCAAATTCGGCGGGTGAAGGACCTGACGTAAATTTTACCGCGGCAAATTCCGCTTTAGAAAATTCCATAAATTTTACCGCGCAAAGTCCTGCTTCTAGCAGCGCGGACGATCTTTCTAAATCGCCGCGCAAGGCTTTGCCCGCAGGCTCTCGCGCAAAGCTAGCGATCATCATCGACGACGTAGGCACCGACGAGCAGGCGCAAAAGATCGCCGCTTTGCCCGTGCGCGTGACGCCGTCCATCTTCCCGCCCGAGTATCAGCGCAATGACACGCGCTCGCTCGCTCGCGGCTTCGAGCATTACGCGATCCACCTGCCGATGGAGGCGAGCTCTGCTAAAAATAACTCCGCGACGCTGCGAGCCTCGGATAATTACGAGAAGCTGCGCGGCGTCATAGCGAAGCTGCGCGCGGACTTTCCAAATGCTAAATTTATAAACAACCACACCGGTTCTAAATTTACCGCCGACGAGCGCGCGATGCAAAACCTGCTGCGCGCGATGAACGAGCATGGATTTTTATTTATCGACTCGCGCACGAGCCCCGCTACCAAGGCTAAGGCGGCGATGAATGGGCTCGGTATGCGATACGTGCATCGCGATGTGTTTTTAGATAATCAAAACAGCGTCGCTGCAGTGCGCAAAAAGCTGCGCGAAGCCGTGACGCTTGCTAAAAAGCAGGGTTACGCCATCGCTATCGGCCATCCCAAAAGCTCCACTATGCGCGCGCTTGCAAACAGCGCCGACATCCTAGGCGAGGTCGATTTGGTCTATTTGGACGAAATTTATGAGTACTACGAGTGAGCTCGGTTTTAAAATTCTAAGCCTAGCAAGGCTTGGCGCAAGCGAGCCCGCGCGGCTGTATTTTAGGGGCGAGCCGGCGATGTTACAAAAGCGCCGCATCTCGATCGTGGGCTCGCGCAAGATGAGCGTTTATAGCAAAAATTTGATCCTGCGGCTTGCGCGCGCTTTGAGCGATGCGGACTTTTGCGTCGTAAGCGGCGCGGCGATCGGCTGCGACATAGCCGCGCACGAAGGGGCGTTTCCAAACACGATCGCGGTTTTTGGAAACGGCCTTGATCAAATTTATCCCGCACAAAACGCCGCTATGATCGGCAAAATTTACGAGCGCAGCCTCGCGCTTAGTGAGTATGAGGACGGCGTGAGCGCGCGCGGGTTTCAGTTTTTGCAGCGCAACCGTATCGTCGTGGCGCTATCCGAAGCGCTCATCGTCGCTCAAGCCGAGCCCCGCAGCGGCTCGCTGCAAAGCGCGCGCCTGGCCCGCGAGATGGGCGTACCCGTCTACGTGCTGCCGCACCGCATAGACGAGAGCGCGGGCACGAACGATCTGCTCGCAAAATCTCAGGCGCGGCTGATCGCGGATTTTGGCGAGTTCGTAGCTTCTTTAGCTCCGCAGACGCCGCAAAACACCGAGCGCGCGCAGGATGAAGTGATGGAATTTTTAGCGCTAAATTCCGATCTGCAAGCGGCGATCGAGCGCTTCGGCGATAAAATTTACGAATACGAGCTTGAAGGCAGGATCGAAATTTTAGGCGCAAAGATAGTGGCAAAGTAGCCGGCGGCGGGCGCTTGCTTGCCGTGGTTTGATCGGCGCGCTCGCCGGTATGGTCTGTTTGCACGGCGCGTAGTCTGCGCAGCCGATGTTTAAATTTAGAAAAAGGCGGCTCGGTAAAATTTTACTTTCCGCAAGTAGCGCTAGAGCTTAAAACAAACCCGCGCGGCTTGCTAAAGCCGAATTAAAAGGATGAAATTTGATAGTTGCGATCGATCTTGGGCTTAAACGTATCGGCGTGGCGGCGGCACCGGATGATAAGACGCCGCTTCCGTGCGAGCCGATCCTGCGCAAAAACCGCACCCAAGCCGCGCGTGAGCTAAGCGAACTGCTACGCGAAAAGGGCGCCAGCGTGCTCGTGCTGGGCGTGCCGCGCGGCGGGGCGAGCGAGGAGGAGATGAGCAGGCGCATACGGCACTTTGCCTCGCTGCTGGATTTTGACGGCGAGATAAAATTTCAAGACGAGAGCTTTTCGAGCGCCGAAGCGGCGGAGTTTGCGAGTAAAGGCGCTAAGGGCGGCGGCAAGGACGCGCGCTTTGATAGCATCGCCGCGACGATAATTTTACAGAGGTTTTTGGCGAGCAAGGGCTAGGCGCGCGTGCAGCAACGCAATTCGCGCGCAGCTGCGCAAGAAAGAATTGCCACTCGTCTGTTTTGCCGATCACTTAATGCTTGCAAAATTTTATCTTGCCCGCCTAAACGGACGGAATTTATGCGCGTCAAAAGTCGGTAAAATTTTCATCGTCTGCTAAAGCTCGGCAGAATTTTGATTTGCCCGCAAAGAGCCTGCGGAATTTATTTTGGCGGTAGCCGTAAAATTACTCCATAGACAGTCAAACCGAGTGAGATTGACAGCGATTTAAGTTTTAATCGGCGAGGTTTATGCATTTTTGGCGATTTGTGCTCGCGCGCACGGCTGCTATTTAAGTTTTTTCAAGGTCTATTTAGACGCAAAGAACGCTAAGCAAAATTGCAAAAACGCGTATGCATCATAGAATAGGGCGCAAATTTTGCGATAAATTTCATTTAGGGAGCGGTTATGTTTAAGATCACGATGTTAGTAAAAAGGGCGCCGAACATCACGCAGCAGGAGTTTTTGGCGCACTGGGCGGCGCATTCGCAAAAGGTTTTGGCTAATCAAAAAGAGCTAAATATTATCCGTTACGCAAAAACTATTCCCGTCTTTCCCGATGGGCAGAGCACCAAGCGTGAGACGGCGGCGTTTGGCTACGACGCGATGGGCGAGCTATGGTATGAAAGCGTGCAGGCGTTTGCGGACGCACGAAACAGCGAGGTAGCGCGAGCGGTGCTAGCGGAGTTGATGGCGGACGAGGCGAAGTTTTGCGATATGAAAAACTCGGTGATGTGGTTCGGCGAGGAGGAGGCTGTGATAGAGTTTGAGCGCTAGGGAGCGCGGCTTGCAGCGAATAAATTTTGAAGTAAAGCAATTCTACGTGGCATTTGGGTTTTAAAACTAGCAGAATTTTACGAGCTGGGCTTGCACGGCTGAAATCGTAATCGCAGTCTACATAGATGAAATTTACATGCGCGATACAGATACTGCGCGGCCTAAATTATTTTAAGGCTCATATATCTAAGTGGTGTAGATCTAAGAAGCCTGGGTATTGGAGCCAAAACGCCTAAAGACGCATTACGCCCGCGATTTTGACATAGGCAAGCCGATTTCTAAGCTAAAATTTAAAGGCTAGCGGCATAAAATTTTTTAAAATTTCTAAGCAGCAATGCGAAATTTTCAAAAGTTTTCTAGGGCGTGGCAAGATGCTTGCTACGGGCTTGGTATATGGCAAAATATTTTACACACTAGATTATCGCCCTGATAAATCGCCATTGCAGAGGCTGCAGGTGCTTAAGACCTCAAGGATTAAATACGTTTTAGTCCTAGTTATAAATACTATAGCCGTGGACAGTCATATAGACGTGCGAGTAAAAAAGTGGGATAGCCAGCCATAAAAATAATCTTGCAAGTAAAATTTTAATTTGTCTTTTTGAAATTCAGCTCAAAGCTCCGTTTAAAATTTTATTTAAAATTTTGCTTAGGATTTTGATAGGAATTTTACAAGAATTCGCCGGAAATTTCACAGCTATTATCAAAAATTAAAATTTTATCCCTCGCTTTTTGCTATAATTATTTTTAAAATTTAAAAGGAGCAAAAATGAAAATTTTAGCGTCGATTGCCGCACTAATCGTAGCAGTCTACTTGCTCGCGCAGATATTTTTCCCGCAGGCGATTTCGTTTGTCGGATGCAGCATCGGTAGGGCTAATTCGTGCGAAGACTATGGAGCATATTTGCTTGAGGAGCGCGATTATGAGGCAGCAAAAAAGCCATTTGAAAAAGCTTGTGAAGCGGGGCTAGAAAATAGCTGTGCTATCGCGGGGGATTTATATTACGACGAGCAAAATTTATATAAAACTACGAAAGATAAGGGCAAGTCCGCGCGGTTTTATTCCAAAGCGTGCGAGCTGGGAGCCGCCAAAGCTTGCTACAACGCCGCGATAATCTCTTATAAAAATGCGGATAAGAAAAATACATTTGCGTTTTTTGCCAAATCATGCGATTTGGGATTAGGCGAGGGCTGCTTAAATGCTGCGGTCGCTAGCTACGAAGAAAAAGATTATCAGGGCGCTCTTAAGTTTTTCCTCAAATCTTGCGATGCCGCTTTGGCAGAGGGATGCCAAAGGGTCGGGCTAGCGTATTCAAAGAAGGAATTTGGCGAGCCGGATCTGAATAAGGCGATGATCTACTACGACAAAGCCTGCAAGCTGGGAGTTGAGTTTAGCTGCAACGTAGTAGCTGCGATGAATAAAATAAATGCAAGCGAGGCTAATGCTACTAAATAGATGACAGGGCTAGCTAGATGATAATACGGCGAGATCGAAATTAGTATAGAAATTTTGCGGAGCTTTATGGGATTTTATGAAATTTCGTGAAATTTCGTCTTTAAATTTTATTGCTGAGATTCCGCATATTGCGATAATGGCGATGGATAGCGATTTTAAAATTTCAGTATTTCAGAAGTTTAGAATTTAATCCATGCTGTGGATTTTATTGACAGAATTTTAACTTGTCATAGACTTATCCATCGCGATATAGGGATTTCATCATAATCTTAGTGCATCCCTGAAAGAGAAAAAATTGTGCAAACTAGCGAGTAGCTATGTAATCACAGCTGATATGGCAAAAATATCCGAAGAAGATCGCACGGGATAATTAATTTGCGAAGTAAATAAAATCAATTCACAAGGGAATGGGAATTTGTCAATAAATAAGTAAAATTATTCATTGCAAAGCAAGCAAAATCGATCTGTAAATGGGTAGATCAAGCTTAAAACTAACTCGAAGTAGCCTGTAAATAATGTAAAACCGCTTTTCAAATCAAAGTGAATTTACGCTTAAAATCAAAGTGGAGTAAATTCAGGTAAATTCCCACTTTGATTTGAAATGCAAATTTTATTTTAAAACGGTCTTAAAACACCTTTTAAAAGCTTAGTATAAAGATCGTTTAAAAAGCCTTTAACCGTCATAATTCATAATCAAAAGCTCGCTGCTACTCTTTCGCTCTGCTGCGTTATTGAGGCTATAGCTAATCTTTAGCTCTTTCATATTAAAGCCCTTATAAAGCTCTCGCACTAGCTCGCAGTCGTTGTAGCTAAGCATAAATTTGCCTTTGATACCTCGTAAAATTTCAGCCAAAGCTTCGTGATCTTGCTTGCTAAATCCGCCTGCCGTTTTGTAATAATTTTCAGTGCCGACATACGGCGGATCTAAGTAAAAGAAGCTATCCTCGCTATCATATTCTTTAATAAGCTTCTCGTAGCTTAAATTTTCGATAGTAGCACGCTTTAGTCTGCGTGAATAAACGCGAAAATCTCTATAAATATTCTTAGCGCTGCGACCTTTTGGCATAGCGAAGTGCTCGCCCTTTGCGCCAAAGCTTGCCGCAATTTGGAAGTAGAAAAATGCCGCCGCTTCTATCTTATTTCGTGGCTTAAGCCTCCCTTGTTTGATTACGTAAAATATCTCCCTGCTTCTTAAGAGTCCGTTAAGACACGAGTTTAAGCTCTGCGGTCTAGTTTGGATT
>NZ_CALHGM010000044.1 GCF_938030145.1 uncultured Campylobacter sp. | reverse complement strand
AGCAACCGAGCATGAAAAAATTAATTTTTATATAAAAGATTTTCTACAAAAAATTCACTATTTAGACAATTATCCAGCAAAAGATATAAAAAAGATGAAAAATATCCATAGAGATATAAATGACTTTGCTGAAACAAGATTTTATCTTTGCAATGGAGATAAATACCCTGATGACAAATGCGAATTTTTCAAGCTTGATAAAAGATTAAATTTAGAATATTTACTAAATTTAGGTTCTAAAATTTGTAATGCCGACACGCCTATGCAAAACGCACAAGAGATAATTGATAATGATGAAATTTTAAAAATAGAACCTTTTTATCCGTTCAATGAAAAATACATTATTGATGAAAATGGTAAATTTTTGGAAAATTTCGTTTATATTGGCGAAAATAAGCATATACTTTTTTCAGATTTTGTATTTATAAATAAAAAAGTCTTAAAATATCACGATACAAAAAACGACATAGTCATTGTATCAAATATTATGTTTTCTTGGCTTTTAGCAAATGCCATTGTCAATAAAGAAATATCAGAATTTTGCGTTACCCATAATCTACTGATAACTAACAAAAAAAGATTTTTTGAAAAAACATATGGGAGAGAATATTATTTTAAATATATTCCTACTAATAGACCTACACTCCAAAATATCGTTTTTAATGATTTTGCATATAATGGCGATTACTATTATAATACGATTTTAGAGCAATACCAAACTTTAAAAAACAACAATTTCAATAAAAATCTAAATTTACAAGGAGGCGGCAATGCCAAAAATTGACTTAAACGGTGACGACATAAAAACAATATCAAGAAAAAACGGTAAAACATACTTTGACCTGGATAATAACAAATTCGCAGAAAATACCTCTTGGATAGATAAAAATGACGGAATTTTAATCAATAAAACCTTAATCACAAATAGTATAACAAACGGAAGCGAACTATTTGAAAATCATACTTTACTAAGAGATGGAAGCTTAGCTAATAACGGCTTTGAAGCGTTAAAAGAATTTACAAATTTAAATTTACTTGTTGCGTAAGTTTAAATTTGTAAATTTAATAATTTTGTATCGTATTTAAACGATACGACTTGAATTTACAAAAATAGCTAATTTAAGATTAAAACAAAATCAAATTTAAGATTGATTTGTTGTATAATGCAGACTCGCGAAAAGGAAGTAAAATTGGAAAATTTCAAAAACGATATTTTTGATAAAAACAAAAACCAACGAGATTATGATAAAGAACCATTAATTTTACGGAATTATACTAGTTGGGCTTTATTTATCCATTTTTTATTAATTTTTGCATTTTGGGTGATTGTTTCAGCATTCGTTTTGAATAAATTTGATGAATTTGAAGATGGAAATTTAGAAATCGGAATAGCTATACAAACAGCCCTTTCTTTTGGTTTTATAACAACTCTTATTTTAATATTAGATTTTAAAAATATTTTATCAATAAAGCCACATTATATTCATTTTTACAATTCAAAAGTTGTGTTTTATAATCATAACAATAAAATTGATGAAACAATACATTTCCAAGTTATGGGAGATAGAATTGTGCTTCATAATCCATCTGACAATCCAATTGGTTACGATATTTCGCATGTAAAAAAAGAAGGCAAAATGGTTTTTTGTTCTTTTATGCGAATAATTACAACAACAGGTTTTGGTTGGGCATTTTTGAGTGCATTTACGATAATAAATTTTGTTTCTAGGTATAGTTTTGGACCATTCTTGTTGAGTGTACTTATTACAATATTTATATTATTTTTAGCCGAATTTTTAGAAATTTTAGTTTTCATGGGAATTTATAAAAAATCAAACAAAACTCTTAAAAATTTTTGGAAATATGCTAGAAAATTTCAAATAAACATAGAGTGGGCTTCGATTGAAAGGTGGAAAATTACTCCGACTATCTATATGTTTTATTTCAATCAAAAAGACCACGACGAGTTGAGGCAGTATATCTTAACTATATTTAACAGAGATATTGACAATAATTTAAAATAAAAATTTTCTAATAAGGAGACAAAAAATGAGTAATTCAAGCAGAATTAATAAGGCAACAAACGAGTTGAATAAAGCAGAAAAAAGACTGCTATATTCTTTGGATTTAACTGAGGGCAATTCAGATCAAACAGATCAAAATATCAAATTTGTAAATTTAAATTTACTTGTTACTTGAATTTAAAAGCAATAGCAAGTTTAAATTTGTAAATTCATAAAATTCAGTATCAAACGATACTGACCGAGATTGAATTTACTAGGAAATTTTATAAAAAGGATCAAATTTGGTAAACGATGTTTTTAATAAAAACAAAAATTTAAGGGATTATGATAAAGAGCCGATTATTATAAAAGATTACAAACCACAAGTAAATTTGATTGGTATATTTTTAATGATTTTAGCTTTTATTATTTTGTGTATCGCAAAACCAGAAAAAGTCAATGGTTTTACGATTTTATCTCTTATGGTAGCAATTCCTTACATTATGAAATTTTTGGGCAAAAATTATTTTATTCTGAAAAATGAAATGATAAGCCAAATTAAAAATGATAAATCTTTTGATTTTATGCAAGTAAAAAATATTAAAAATGTTAAATTTAGCGTTGATTTTAGAGATGGAAGCGAACAAATTTCACTAGTTGCCAAAATTTTACTTTTGATTATTATTTCTACATACATATACGCAATTTTTGCATTTAATGAGCCTATTATTTTGTTTTTTATTTTTGCACTTATCATTGTATTCTATACAATTCCAAAAATCATAACTCATACAATAAATGGTGGCAAAATCAATGATAGCGTTTATGATTGTCTTACCATTTACAGCAAAAATGGAAAAGTGATGAATATTATGATTTGCAACGACAAAGAATTTAAAGAATTTAAAAAATACTTTTTAGAAAATGTGAAATTAAATATTTCAAATGCTAAAACTAGCTTTGGAATTTTTGATAAAAATTTTTATAACACAAGGAGCGAACGATGAATTCAACAGGTAGCAGAGAAGCGAAAGCAAGAGTTGCTTTGGATAAAGCTGAAAAAATTATTATTGAAAAATTTACTAAATTCAATCTTTCTGAAAATAGTAAAGATAATTTAGAAAATATTCGTAAAATGTGGAATAGTGCAAGCAGTGGTTATAGTATTGCTGAAAATTTCACTGATATACCCGAAAAGATTTTAAAAAGCAAAGCTAGGGCTATTGTTTTGTTTGTAGAAATCGCAGCAGGAAATGTGTTAATTGATAGCACTATGGGTGAAAGCAAAATGAAACAAATGGTTGGGGCGTTAGGAGATGCAATTATTGCTGGTGCGGCATTATTGACACCGCAAGGTTGGATAATTACTGGTGTAAATTTGGCATTATCTCTTGTTGATTGGGATTTGGGAAGTATATTTAAGAAATTATATGGAGAAGATAACGATAATATAAATATTACCTCAAATGGCTTTATAGAAGTTAGGAATAATGATGGTTCTATTTATACAAGACCATTATCGACACAAGCTAGAAAAATTTTAAACATTAATGGTGAGCCAAGTGGTTCTATATTTGGCGACAGGAAAGGCGATGTATTGTTCGGCGGTAGCGCAGATGACTTGCTTCAAGGCAGAAATGGCGATGATTTGCTTCTTGGCGGAGCCGGCTATGATACATACTTTACCGACGGCAAAGACACTATAAGAGATGAGGATGGAAAAGGTCAGGTATATTTTTATGGTCGCAAACTAACAGACGGCACTCAAATAGAAAAAGGCTCAAACATATATAAAACAAAAGACAATATAAAATATGAACTAATTGATAATAAGCTTATAGTAAATGATAGCCTTATTATAGAAGACTTTAATCCATACCAAGAGTATCTTGACATAACCCTACACAAAGCAGATGAGATAGCTGTAAATGTATCAAATGCAAATGCGATAGAAAAAGCAGGAAAGATGAATTTTACAATCTCGCTTAGTAGAGAGTTAAAAAAAGGTGAATTCATAAAAGTAACCATACCTGCCATAAACGGCAATGAAGCAAAAACTTATATGTTTTTACATTATAATAGCAATGACTTTAAGGCAGGAGGCGGCGTAGAATATATCTTTGAAAGCAGTGCAAATTATGAATACACTTGGAGCGATGATCAAACAAAAGAAGACGATGAAACAGTAACCATAAAAGCTACAATCACAGATAAATCAGACGGACTAATAGCAAAAGACGGCAAAATAGGCACAGGCACTATAAAAGACGACGATGACCCCGAGAGTCCAAACGATACTTTTCCAGATACGACTCCGGCTTCAACCAAAACTTCACCGATTGTGATTGATTTAAACGGTGACGGCATAAAAACAATATCAAGAAAAAACAGTAAAACATACTTCGACCTAGACAACAACAAATTCGCAGAAAATACCTCTTGGATAGATAAAAATGACGGAATTCTCATTAACAAAACCTTAATCACAAATAGCATAACAAACGGAAGCGAACTATTTGGAAATCATACTTTACTAAATGATAACTCGCTAACACCAAATAGATTTGAAGCGTTAAAAGAATTTGCAAATTTAAATTTACTAATTGTATGAATTTGTAAAGTAAGTTTAAATTTGTAAATTTAATAAATTCAGTATCAAACGATACTGACGAGATTTGAATTTTGCATTAAAATGTCGTTGCGAAACGGAGAAGCCGTTTATTAAAGCGAATTTGCAAATTCAAAACGCCTCATTGCTGGATTGTTTCGACCACTTCGTGGTCTCGCAATGACAAGGTTGTGGGCATTGTGGGAATTTAAATAAATTCTTGCAATAAGAGAAATTTTTTAAAAAGGATTAAAATGAGAGATTATGATAAAGCTCCACTCATCATTAAAAATAACTTTATAATGATAATGTATGGTTTTACATTTTTGCTTGTATGTAACGCTATAATGATTTATATTGTATTTTTTACTGGTGTTGTCGATTGGAATAGTGGCGAGTTTTTTGAAATTTTAAAAAATGAAATGAGAAATCCAAGATTTAGCTTTATGGTTGTAGCATTTCCAATAGCCAATATTTGGGCTTTTATTGATTTCATTAGAAAATTTAGAAAATCCGAAAAAGTATATTTATATAATGATAAAGTTTATTGGGATAAACGAGATACAACAGTAGAAAAACAAAATATTGTTTTGGTTAGAAAAAGTATTTATCCTATGATTGGTAAGATACCAGATAACTCGGTTCAAAAAATTTTTGCACCATTTGGTTTTGTTATTGCGGGATTTTTTTTGATTTTATCAAATTTACTTGCTTGTTTAGCAAAATTAGTTGCTTTATTAATTAACAAAGATTATAAATTTATACTATTTTGCACCATAGTTTTTTATGACAATCAAAAAAATGCCGTAAATGTCTATTTAATGACAAAGCAAGATTATGAACAAGTAAATGAGTATTTATTGCAAAATTTTAATTTACAAATCGAAAATTTAGATAAAAACTACAAATTCTATAAATAGGAGAAAAAATCATGCCAGAAGATAACAATACTTCTAACAATTCAAGTCAAGGCGTTGCTTGGTATATCAAGCCCACTTCGGATACAATCGATTTCATAAAAGGAATTCCTGTAAATGTTTTAGCCGACCCTGATAATGTCAAGGTTTTTGATAACTATGTAAAAATCAAATCAGGTGGGCTAAATATGGTTATTCCTATCTTTGATGCGGCTGCTGGGAAAAAAGAGTGGGACGAAGCTATCGCAAGGGGGGGCTGGCGATGTGGCGCAAGACTTGGCTGTTAGTGCTTTGGCTTCTAGTGCGTATGTCGCTTTCTTTGGTTCAAATCCTGTCGGCTGGGGTGCAGTGGCTGTTGGCGCTATAGCATTAGGTATTACTTGGGCTAAGAGCCTTGACAAGCGTTGCCTCTCTTAAAACGTTTCCTTCCGTATTTACAAAAAATAAAGAAGACTTTGTTTTATGCTCTCTAGCCACTTACCTACCTTTTTTTTGGAAGACCCAAATATTCATCACTGTTACTTTTTACCTTATTTTCATTCCCAAAAAGAGCAAATAATATTCTCCGTCATCGCCTACCTTTAAATACTCGCGGATTAAATTCCTTACGTTTGGGCTTCTTAACCCGATAAGTGGTCCAAAGATTAAAGCGTTCTTGACGCCTATTTGGTAAGGGTAGCTCATGATATATTTTATCAACAACCACAAATCCACATTCGCGGAGATATATGAATAGCCCACAGATTTAGGTATCTTATATAGGTTCTTTAATTGCGTATCGTAAAATAAAAGATTATCGCTTATACCTCTATCTCGCGCGAACCTGAATAAAGAACAGATAAAATAAAACAGATCTTTTAAAAGTGCAAATTTTCCATTCTTGTAAATAGGGTCTAATATCTGCATTATCTCTTTTTTAGTAATCTTTCCGATATCCTTATCACTAACGCACTTTAACCTCGATTGAAATCTAAATCGTAATTTCCTTAACGTCTTCTCGGCAAAAGCGTTATATTCGCAGTAAATTTTAAAAACGCTCGCTAGCGTATTCTTTGGAGACGCCGCACCATTAGTATGGCTATTTGATATTAATTTCTTTAACAATATTCTAGACCCTTCGAATGTTATTTCGTCGGCATTACCTAGAGCTTTGATTAACTTGCACCTTGCGTATAGTGATAGTGTCTATGCATTTTAACCGTTCCGTCTCTGACCGGTGAGCTATAAAATTTAACGGCTATAAAATCATCCAATACTTCGACCATAGTGCGCTTGTATTGCGGCAAGATAAAATTCCTGACTACTTTATCAGGATCTGATTTAAAAATTGGATTATCCTTAATTTTGGTAAAAACTTCTGTCATCTTTCTTCCTTTATATAGTAATTTTAGGCAGATTATAGAATTTCCTCAAAGGATTAACAAGGCAGGAGCGTAGAAAAAGCTACTATACAATTTTTTAATATACAGTAGTTTTTCTTAAAATATATGTATCAATCGGCAGTTCTAAGTATTAAAAATTTTTTAAGAGTGATTTTAAAATTCCCAAAAATAGGGCTTAAAAAATTATCTAAAAATTCAAAAAGACTAAAAAATAGGGGAAAATTTTGATAGATGGTGCGACCGACGAGACTTGAACTCGTACACCTTGCGGCACTACCCCCTCAAGATAGCGTGTCTACCAATTCCACCACGGTCGCATAAATTTTAAAGCTTGATCTTAAGCCTTGAATTATATAAGTTTAAAGCCCGATTTCTCGGGCTTTTGATTATTTTGCAGCAGCCGCAAGACCTTCTGTTACGAAAGGGTTTGCAAAAAGTAAGACGAATGAAACAACCAACGCATAGATAACCTGCGCTTCGATCATCGCAAGCGAGATATACATCGTAGTCGATAGTTTGCTAGCTACGCTTGGGTTTCTAGCGATACCGTTAAGCGTCGCGCTAGCGGCATTTCCCATACCTAACGCGCCACCCAAAGCGGCTAGACCTAAAACAACTGCAACGGTAATTGCAGAAAAAGAAACGATCTGAGTGTAAGCACTTAGCTGCTCGCTAGCGAAAGCCGCGCCACAAAGCGCAAATAACAATACAAGAACTTTTTTCATAAAAGTCTCCATAAATAAATTTTAAAACGAGTTTCGGCTCAATACCCCCTACTCCAACGTTTTAAGTGTGAAATATTATTAAAATTTTGCTTTTGATTTGTTTAATCTGGCGGAATTTGCGCTAAATTTAACAAATCCCGCCGAGCGCGCCAACATCTTAGCGCTTAGCGTCGAGATATGTATTTAGCGCCGCAACGTAGGCCTTCGCAGACGCCAGCATCGTATCTACGTCAAGCCCTCTACCGATGATGGCTCCCTCGTCTTTAAATTCCACCTTGACGGTTACTTTTGCCAGCGCGTCTTTGCCCTGCGAGACCGCTTTTACTTGATACTCTTTCAAGCTACCGCTGATACCGCTGATACGATCTATCGCCTTAAATATCGCATCCACGCCGCCGTTTCCAAGCGCGCTATCGCTTAAAATTTCATCCTTATACCTTAGCGTAAGCGCGGTGCTAGCGTGTCCTTTGTTGCAGCTATTGGAGCTTAAAACCAACACTTCGTAGGTCTTTTCGGCCCCCACGAACTCGTCGTTTACGAGCTCTCTAATATCCTCGTCGAAAACATCCTTTTTGCTATCGGCGAGCGCTTTAAATTTATTAAACGCAATCTCAATCTGCTCGTTACTAAGCTCATAGCCCAAAGATACCAGCTTGTCTTTGAAGGCATGGCGGCCGCTGTGCTTGCCCAGCACGAGCGAGTTTTTATCAAGCCCAATATCCTCGGCGTGCATTATTTCGTAGGTTTCTTTGTGTTTTAACACGCCATCTTGGTGGATGCCACTTTCATGTGCGAAGGCGTTTTTGCCTACGATCGCTTTATTAGGCTGCGGTTCGATACCCGTGATACTCGCGACTAGGCGGCTGGATGGGTAAATTTCTTTCAAATTTATATCGGTATAAAGCGGCGCAAATTTATCTGTGCGCGTCTTGATCGCCATTACGATCTCCTCCAGCGCCGCGTTGCCCGCGCGCTCGCCGATACCGTTTATCGTGCACTCAACCTGTCTGGCTCCTGCTAAGATAGCGGCTAAGGAATTTACGGTAGCCATGCCGAGATCGTTGTGGTTGTGTACGGAAACTACGGCGCGCTCGCCGATAAATTTGACGATTTCACCTATTCGGGCGGTGATCTCGTCAGGATAGAGATAACCCACCGTATCGGGGATATTTATGGTGGAGGCTCCGGCGTTTATCGCGGCGTCGCAGATCTCTTTTAAAAAACCCATATCGCTTCTGCACGCATCCTCGCAGCTAAACTCCACGTCGTCGCATAGACTTTTTGCGTATTGCACGGCCTCTACGGCGCGCTTTATGACCTCTTGCGGTTGCATTTTGAGTTTAAACTCCATATGGATAGGGCTTGTAGCGATGAAGGTGTGGATACGCCCGAGCTTCGCGCCCTTTACCGCTTCGCCCGCAGCTTTGATGTCTTTTTCTAAAGCGCGCGCAAGAGAGCATACGCGAGCTTTGCTAACGGCGCCCGCGATCTTTTCTATCGCGTCAAAGTCCCCGGGGCTCGCCGCCGCAAAACCGGCCTCGATAACATCTACGCCCAGCTTTTCAAGCTGTAACGCAAGATGTATCTTCTCGTCCGTATTCATCGACGCTCCGGGGCTTTGCTCGCCGTCGCGAAGCGTCGTATCGAAGATTATGATTTTATTTTTGTCCATTACAAATCCTTTCAAAGCGTTAAAATTTGGCGAAATTATAGCCGTGCAAGCTTAAAACAATCGCGGCGATAAATATGTTTGAGATTATTTCGCCGTTTCCTCGGGTTTGTCTTTTTTATGAAATTTAGCCGCACTTAAATTTAAAGCTCCGCGAACCAAACCGTAAACGATATAAACCAAAGTGAGCACTGCCGGAAATTCCAGCCTGAAAAGATATAAAAGCGAGAAAAATACGACGATTAGAAGCACTAAAATTTTAATCGCGTTGGGGCGCTTCAGGCTGATCTTTTTAAAGCTCGGAAAGCGGATGTTGCTTACCATCAAAAACGATAGCGCCGCCATTGCGATGATCAAAAATACCCCAAACCCTTTGGAGAGTTCATATTTTAGATAAATTCCGATCCAAAACGCCATCGTAATCGCTGCTGTCGGAATCGGTAGCCCGATAAAAACGCTAGGCTCGTAGGTGCCCGTAGTGACGTTGAATCGTGCCAGCCTGATCGCGCCGAAAACCACGTAAAGTGCTGCTACGAGAGAGCCGACCTTGCCGTAATCATGCCCGACCGCGCAGTAAAATAGCAACGCCGGCGCTACGCCGAAAGCCACGATATCCGCAAGGCTGTCAAATTCCACGCCGAATTTCGACGTCGCATGCGTTAGCCTCGCCACGCGGCCGTCGAGCCCGTCGCAGATCAAGGATAAAATGATATAAAAGATCGCGGCGCTGAAGTTGCCTTTGATCGTAGAAATTATGCTGATGACCGCTAAAAATGCACTTGCCGCCGTGAAAAAATTCGGCAATATGTAGATCAATTTTCCCTTTTCCTCTTCCATCTCTTACTCTTTAAATTTTATTTTTGCACCGCTTTTCATTCGGTGCCGCGGATCGCGCGTAAAGCATTTTAGCGCGACCTTCTTAAAATTTAGCGCTAAGTTCTTGCCCTGCGCGAAGCTTTAAATTTAAGCTTCGCTCTTTGCGCTTTCGATATCGTCGTTAGCGCCTAAATTTCGCACCAGCCGGGTAGGCATGCTGTTATCTTTTTCAAATTTTGAGATGATCTCTACGATCTGCTCGCCCGAGACAGTCTCCTTCTCATACAGCGCCTTTACCATCTCCTCGATCGCCGGAGCATAGGTCCTTAGCGTCTCTTTCACCGCCGCATAGCGCTCATCCAGCGTCTTGCGGACATATTCGTCGATCTTAACCGCCGTTACCTCACTGTAATCCTTGATGCTCTGTCCGCCGTTTAGGAAGGAGTACTGCTGCTTTTCTAGCACCGCAAGCCCGAGAGCTTCAGTCATTCCGACCTGAGTGGCCATAAATTTAAGCATATCGGTAGCGCGCTGCAAATCGTTGCCCGCTCCGTCGGTGATCTCGCCTAAAAACACGTCCTCCGCCGCACGTCCCGCCAAAAACGTATCGATCTCGGCAAAAATTTCATGGCGCTGATGCAGATATCTATTTTCAAACGGAGAATTTAGCGTATAGCCCGCGGCACTCAATCCGCGCGGCACGATAGTCACCTTCGATACGGGCATCGCGCCTTTGGTAAGCTCCGCAATTAGCGCATGACCGCTTTCGTGGTAGGCGACGATTCGCTTTTCGATCGGGCTTACGCGGCGCGATTTTTTAGCCAGTCCGATACCGACGCGTTCGATCGCTTCGAGCAGGTCTTTTTGCTCGACCTCCGCCTTTGCCTCGCGACCCGCTAAAAGCGCGGCTTCGTTGATAATATTTGCAAGATCGGCTCCCGCAAAGCCCACGGTAAGGCGCGCGATCTCTTCGATATCGATATCGCGAGCAAATTTAACGTCGCGCATATGCACCTTCAAAATCGCCATTCTGCCGTCAAAATCAGGTCTATCGACCAAAACCTGCCTATCGAATCTACCCGGACGCAGAAGCGCCGCATCCAGCGTCTCCGGGCGATTGGTAGCCGCAAGGACGATCACCGGGCTTGATTCCGAGCCGAAGCCGTCCATCTCAGCAAGCAGCTGATTTAGCGTCTGTTCGCGCTCGTCGTTACCCCCGCCGATACCGCCTGCGGTTCTGCTTTTGCCGATCGCGTCGATCTCGTCGATAAAAACGATCGCCGGAGCCTGTTTTTTAGCGTTATCAAATAGATCGCGCACTCTGCTGGCGCCCACGCCTACGAACATCTCGATGAAACTCGAGCCCGATACCGAAAAAAACGGCACATCCGCTTCGCCCGCGACCGCTTTGGCTAGCAGCGTCTTGCCCGTGCCGGGAGGCCCCACCAAAAGAACGCCTTTTGGAATTTTAGCCCCGAGGCTGATGTATCGCTCGGGGTTTTTTAAGAAATCTACGATCTCCTTAACCTCCTCTTTCGCCTCTTCGACGCCCGCTACATCGCTAAATTTAACCTTCGGCTTTTCGGCGCTTACCAGGTTTTTAGAGCTTCCGATGCCGAGCACGCCGCCGCCCATATTGCGCTGCATGCGGTTGGCTAAAAACATCCAAATTCCAAAGAAAATCACGAGCGGCAAGACCCAGCTAAAGAGCAGATCGGTCAAAAAGTTGCTCTCGTTATACGCGCCGTATGGAATTTTGCGCGATTCTAAAATTTGAACTAGCTCAGGGTCATCCACGCGCTTGGCGGTGTAGATTACGTTGCCGACTTGCGCTTTAATCGTGGAGCTTCCGATGGAAACCATGCTTACTTGAGAGTTTTTGATCTGCGATTTTAGCTCGGAGTAAGTTACGTTTCTACTCTCGCCCGAGACGGAGCCCAGCACTCCACCACTATCAAATCCGCCACTTGGAGATATCGCTTTAAACACGACTATCAAAATAAGCGCGAAAATTATAAAAACGCCGATCGGATTTTTATTGAAAAAATTGTTTCCGCCGCCGTTTTGAGGGGGTTGATTATTTGGGTTGTTATTCATATTTTCCTTTCATAAACGAAGCTAAGCCATTCGTTTTGCTTTTTTATCTGCACGAAATTTAAATCCGAAAAGGCTTGCTCAATCCTATCTTTATATTTTTCTAAAATTCCCGACAGCACGAGCTTGCCGCCCGGTTTTAGCGCTTTTTTTAGATCCGCGCTTAGGATCAAAATCACGTCGGCGATTATGTTTGCGACGACGAGATCAAACTGCGGCTGCGCGGCTATGCTTGAGCCTCGCTCGCTTAAACTAGACGCTCGCTCGCCCAAGCTTGAAACGCTGCCGAGCCAAATTTTATCGATCTGTACGCCGTTTTTTTCGGCGTTTTGCTGCGTAGCGGCCACCGCCTGCTCGTCGGTATCGCAAGCGCTTACCTTTGCGCCCAGTTTTTTCATCGCGATACTTAAAATTCCGCTGCCGCAGCCCACGTCAAGCGCACTCATGCCCGCGCAAGTAAGCTCGCTAAGTAGCGCCAGGCACATATTGGTGCTTTCGTGATGACCTGAACCGAACGCCAACGCAGGATCGATCAGCAGATCGATTAGCGCGGGATCTTGCGATCTTTCGCACCAGCTCGGACGGACGTAAAATTTACCGACCGCCACAGGCGCGACCCCTTTTTTGTATTCGTCGAGCCAGTCTTTGTTTTGCTTTTTTGAAATTTCGATCTGCAGATCGGCGTCTAAATTAAGAGATCGCGAGAGCCCCTTTTTAAACTCCTCAAACGCAAATTTTAAATTTTGCGGATCCTCTTCGTCGCGGATTATGAAACGCTCGCCGCGTTCTTCGACGCAGGTAACGCCGAGCTCGAACGCGAAGCTCTTGAAAAGCTCGCTCGCATTCGCGCTTTTTACGATCATCTCATAAAAAAAATCTTTCATCGCCTCACATCGCCTTTAAATTTTAAAATTTGCATATTACTAAAATTTAGTTCAAACTTTGCTTACGCTCGGGCGTTTTTATAGAGCCTCAAACGCCTTTTTAAGATCGAGCGTGCCCTCGTAATACGCCTTGCCGACGATGACGCCTGCTATGAGCCCTGCGTTTTTAAGCGCGATTATGTCGTTTATATCTTTCACGCCGCCGCTTGCGATAGTATCGATGCCACAAACTTTCGCGATAGAGCGGCTAAATTCTACGTTTACGCCGCTTAGCATCCCGTCGCGCGATATGTCGGTGCAGATGATCGCACAAACGCCCGCATCCGCATAGTCTCGCGCCAGATCGGTCGCTTTTACGCGGCTTAGCTCAGCCCAGCCCTCGGTCGCTACGAGCCCGTCTTTTGCGTCTATGCCCACGACGATGCGGTAAAGCTTCGCCATTCTCTTTACGAAATCCGAGTTTTTAAGCGCCGCCGAGCCCAAGATAAATCTATCGACGCCTAAGTTCAAATACTCCTTTATGCGTGCTTCGTCGCGGATGCCGCCGCCCACTTCTACGCGCAGACTCGTACTTTTTACGATCCGCTCGATCGCTTTGAAATTTACCGCCTCGCCCGCAAACGCGCCGTCGAGATCAACCAGATGCAGCCACTTAGCGCCGAGATCTTCAAATTTTTTAGCTAGATCACAGGGGTCTTTGGAATAAATTTTTGCGCTTTGCATCTCGCCCTTGCTAAGGCGTACGGCGCATCCTTGTTTCAGATCGATCGCAGGGAAAATTTCCATCACAGCTCCGTAAAATTTTTAATGATTTTTATGCCCGCATCGTGGCTTTTTTCGGGATGCGGCTGAAAGGCAAATACGTTTTCGCGCCAGATCGCGCTTGCAAACTCATAGCCGTAAAACGTGGTCGCAAGCGTGATCTCGCGCGCGCAAAGGACGTGGTAGGAGTGCACGAAATACAGATACTCAAACTCTCCCAAGCCCCCGTTTATCGGCGAGCGCTTGATAAAATGCGCGCTGTTCCAGCCGACGTGCGGGATCTTTAGGCTTTCGGCGCGAGCGGAATTTTGTCCGCAACGCTCGCCAGGATCTGCCCTATCTGGGTTAAATTCCGCCCCCCGAATATTAAATTTCGTTTTGTCAAATTTTACGACGCGACCGGGCAAAATTCCAAGCCCGCTGCGCGCGCCGAATTCCTCGCTTTGCTCGAACAGAAGCTGCATCCCTAGACAGATGCCTAAAAAATATCTGCCGCTTGCGACAAACTCTTTAATCGCGTCGTCCATACCGCTTGCGCGAAGCCTGTCCATCGCTTCGCCGAATGCGCCCACGCCCGGAAGCAGGGCTTTATCGCAGTTCAAAAGCTCCTCGGGGCTGCGCGCGAGGCAAAATTTAGCGCCGCAGAAGCTAAGCGCGTTCATCACGCTTTGGATATTGCCCGCGCCGTAATCCACGATACCGATCAAGCCGTACCCTTCATATCATTCAATCGGTGCGAAAACTCGGGCACGATACGCTTTAGCTTATCCGCGACCTGCGCGTCCTCGCACTCCGAAAGCTCCTCGATCTGCGAGCTTAGCTCCTCTAGGTCGTATTTTGCGGAGTGGGTTACGAAGATGGATTGGTACTTCGTGCTCTTGTCGTTTTCGTCGATCAAAAGCTCCTCGTAAAGCTTCTCGCCGGGACGCAGACCGACAAATTTAATGCCAAGCTCCTCCTTGCCGGCAAGCTGCAACATTCGCTTGGCAAGATCGGCGATCTTTACGGGCTCGCCCATATCCAGCACGAAAAGCTCGCCGCCCTGCGCGATGGAGGCCGCTTGAAGCACCAGCTGACACGCCTCGCTAACGAGCATAAAATATCTCGTAATCTCAGGGTGCGTAACGGTAAGCGGCTCGTTCGCTTCGATCTGGCGTTTAAATTTAGGAATGACACTACCGCTTGAGCCGAGCACGTTTCCGAAGCGCACCGCGACGATCTGCGTTTCGCTTGCCGCGTCGTTGGAATTTAGCGCGTAAAGCTCGCAGATACGCTTCGTCGTGCCCATAATGTTCGTCGGTCGAACCGCCTTATCGGTCGAGATCAAAACGACCTTTTTCGCGCCGTATTTTTTGGACAGATCGATTACGTTTTTTGTGCCGATGACATTATTTTTGACCGCTAGATGCGGGTTAAACTCGCATAGCGGCACGTGCTTATACGCCGCTGCGTGCACGACTACCTCGGGATGAAATTCTGCAAAAACCTCCTCTAGCTCGCGACGATAGACGATATTTATCATCTTTAGCTCATTGCGCATATCCGCGCCCGTCGCTTCGTTGATCGAATAGAGGTTAAACTCGCTGTGTTCGACCATGATAAGACGCTTTGCGCCAAATTTCAAGCACTGCTTGCAAATCTCGCTTCCTATCGTGCCGCCCGCGCCCGTTACCAGCACGATCTTGTCTTTGATAAAATTTTCAATCGCCTTGGTGTCGAGATCCTTGGGCTTGCGCGCGAGCAGATCCTCGATCGATACATCGCGGATCTTTTTGCTCTCATCCTCCAAAAGTGAAAAGAGCTTGATATCCTTTAGCCCGTATGCAAAAAGCTCGTCGTAGAGCTGCTTTAGCTCGTCCGGATACAGCGCCAGCGCGATGATCGCGGTTTTGGCGCCGCTGTCTTTGATCATCTGCGGAATTTCGCTCTTAGCCCTGACGACGTAATTTTCGCAATAGGTTCCCACAAGCTCAGGCCGCCCGTCCACGACGCCCACCGGATAGTAGTTGATATATTTTTGCCGCATCCCTTTTAGGACGTGAAAGGTCTTGCTCGTAGCGCCCACGACGATGCAGGGTTCGTTATTCGTGATATTTTTCTTCTCACTTAGAAACATCCGCTTTGAAATTCTAATCCCACCAATTAAAATAAACGAGATCGCCGCATCGATGATGATGACCGAGCGCGGGAATGGGTTAAAAATTTTACTCGCTAGAAAAAACAGGATTAAAAAGGTAAGCGCTGCCATCACGTGCGCGTAGAAAAGCTTTCTCGCTTCGTATAGCCCGAAAAATCTCCACGGAACTAAATAGATCCGCAAAAACCAAAAATAGAAAATTTTAATCGCAGTAAGGCTCGAGGCGCTAAGCAGCGCGCCTTTATAGAATTCGTTCGGTATATCTCCGCTAAATCGCAGCAAAAACGCAATGTAAACGGAGAGGATCGAGATAAAAATATCTCCTAGCAAAAAAAACGCGAAGCGGCTAAATTTAGTGGGTTTTAACAACATCAGATGTTTTCTTTTACGATTTTTACGACGCGCTCGATCGTCTCGTCGCTCATATTGGTGCCGCTAGGAAGGCAAATTCCGCGACTAAACATATCCTCGCTCGTGCCGTCCGTGACGCTAAGCGTGCCTGCAAAGATGCTTTGCAGATGCATCGGCTTCCAAAGCGGGCGAGATTCGATGTCGGCTTTATTTAGAGCGTCGATAACCTTTAGATGGGCATCCTTTTTCTTAAATAGAAGCGTCGTAAGCCATCTGTTACCCTTACCGCCTTCAACTTCGGGCATAAGCTCCACGTCTGCGCCCCTAAACAGATCCTCATAAATTTTAAAAATTTCGCGCTTTCTTTTAACTCGCTGCGGCAAGACCTCCATCTGACCTACGCCGATAGCGCCCAAGACATTGCTTAAGCGGTAGTTGTAGCCGTAGTCTTTATGCTCGTAGTGAAGCAGCGGCTCGCGCGCCTGGGTGCTGTAAAATCTAGCCTTGGCGATTAGCTCCTCGTCGTTTGAGATCAGCATTCCGCCGCCAGAGGTAGTGATGATTTTATTGCCGTTGAAGCTTAGCGCGCCGCATTTTCCGATGCCGCCCAGCGCTTTGCCTTTATAAAATCCGCCCAGCGCCTCTGCGGCATCCTCAATAACATCAATACCTTCGTTTGCGCAAATTTCGCATATCTCATCCATCTTCGCAGCCTGTCCGTAAAGATGCGTAACGACGAGCACCTTTGGTTTTTTCGGCGATTTTTTGATTGCTTCTTTAAGCAGCTTCGGGCTTAAATTCCAACTCTCGTCGCTGTCTATCAGCACCGGCACGCAGCGCTCGTAAAATATCGGATTTAGCGACGCCATGAAGGTAAACGTGGATCCTAACACCACGTCGCCGTCCTTTACGCCGCTGCAGCGAAGCGCTAGATGAAGCGCCGCCGTGCCTGCGTTTAGCGCTAGCGCAGCGCGCGTGCCAGTATAGGACTTCACTGCGTCTTCAAAGCGATTAACGTATTCGCCCAAAGGCGCGATATAGTTGCTTTCAAATACCTTTTTTATATACTCAAGCTCATCGCCGCCCATATTCGGCGGGCTTAAAAATACTCTTGCCATCTTCATCCTTCCTTGATTTAAAATTTAACCTCGCGCGTCGCAAGGCTAAATTTAGCTTTCGGCATTAAATTTAAATGCTTGGATTTTATCACTTTTAATGCTATAAATTTTAAATTCAGCTATTTTTTTTAATCACGCGAGCTGGCACGCCTACGGCTACGCTGTCGCTAGCTATGTCGCACACCACCGCAGCGCCCGCGCCGATGATGCAGCACTGCCCGATACTTAGCCTCTGAATGACGCTGGTACCGATTCCAATGTGCGAAAACGCCCCAACCTTCACGCCGCCCGCAAGCGCCGCGTTTGGGCTAATGTGCGCAAACTCGCCGATCTCGCACTCATGCTCGATTACGACACCCGAATTGATTATCGCGCCGCGACCGATTTTAGCTCGCGCGTTTATCACGGCGCCGGGCATTACGACCGCGCCCTCGCCGATAGCAGCGCTTGGGCTAACGATGGCGCTTTGATGAATTAGCGTCGCTATCTCAAAACCTGCGTGCGCTACCCTCTCTTGTATCTTTGCGCGGGTTTTATTATCGCCGATTGCGATTATTACGGGGTGCTTCGGCAGATCCTCGCTAAATTTCAGCCCCGCTGCGTCGTCTAAAAAAATGACCTCGCTAAATTTAGCCCCGCGCGCGGCTAGCGCGACGTCTGCAACCACCAGTCCGTGTCCGCTCGCGCCGTAAATGTAAATTTTAGTTGTGCCCATTAAATTTCTCCGTCGTCGCCATGCCCTCTTTATTCACGCCCTCTTTTGCAAGCACCTTTTTTATCGTTAAAAGCGCAATCTTAAGATCGAGCGCAAAGCTTAAATTCTGCGCATAATACGTATCGAACTCAAATTTTTTCTCCCAGCTGATCGCGTTGCGTCCGTTTACCTGCGCAAGCCCCGTGATGCCCGGACGCACGCTGTGTCGCAGGCTCTGCTGCGGCGAATAAAGCGGCAGGTACTCGATCAGCAGCGGGCGCGGCCCGATGAAGCTCATATCGCCCTTTAGCACGTTGAAAAGCTGCGGCAACTCATCCAGGCTTAGCGCGCGGATCTTTTTGCCGTAATCGTTCAGCCGCTCTTCGTCTGGCAGAAGCTCGCCGTCCGCGCCGCGCTCGTCGCTCATCGTTTTAAATTTGTAAATTTTAAAAATTTGCTCATCAAGCCCAGGGCGAGATTGCGTAAAAATCGCGCTTTTGCTGATGTGCTTGCGGATCAAGAACCACGTAAGCGCCATCACGGGCGAAACCAAAATGATCAAAACCAAAGCCGCCGTAAAATCGAGCGCACGCTTTAAAAAACACCTATACATCGATAAATTTCCTATAAACCTCTAAATATTTTTCCGTGACGATCTTTTCGTCGTAATTTGCAAGCACCATCTCGCGTCCGTTTTGCCCGAGCCTCTCGCAAAGCGCAGCATCGTCCAATAAAATTTCGATCTTTCGCGCAAGATCATTCGCGTCGCGAGTGCGGCAGATTAAGCCGTTGACGCCATCTTGCACCGCCTCGACGCAGCCGCTGCAATCGCTTACCACGCAGGCTCGCGCCATGCTCATCGCCTCTAAAACAGTGCGCGGAAAGCCCTCCTTGTAGCTAGGAAGTGCCAGTAGGTAACTAGCCTTCAAAAGCTCAGGCACGTCGTTTCTGGCGCCTAGATAATGCACCGCACCGCTTTGCAAAAACGCAGGATCAGCGGTGCTTTTATTGCCCGCAAAGCCCTCGCCCACAAAGACAAATTTCGCATCCGATCGATCTTTTAAAATTTCTGCTGCTTCGTAGAATTCTCTCACGCCCTTATGCCACATCGCGCGAGCTATCATCAGTACGATCTTTTTGCCGTGCAAATCCTCGCCCAGATCCGCTGCACTAACGGTTTCGGGGTTGAACCTTTCAGCATTTACGCCTACACTTTTAATCCTTATGACCTTTTGCTTCGCAATAAGCCCGCGAGATAGCATATAATCAGGATCGGCATCGTTTACAAATACGCAAGCATCCGCCTGCGAAAATGAAAATTTATAAAGCTTCTCCAATACCACTCGCACGAGCCTTGTTTTAATATCTTCGTCGATATAAAAGCTGCCCAGCCCCTCGACTAAGTTTATCACATATTTTATACCCGCCTCTCGAGCCGCCAGCGTACCGAACACATTTGATTTATGCGCGGCTGTTTGCAGCAGGTCCAAATTTAGCTTCTTTAGCTCACGTGCAAGGGCTTTGGTGTTGCTAAATACGGTAAACGGATTTAAGCTCGCTCGATCAAGATCGTAAGTTACGGCATTAAAATCGCGTGCCAAATCCTGCGTATAAGCGCCGCGAGGAGCAATTGCAAAAACCTCGTGCCCGCGCTCTTTTAAAGCCTGCATTATCGGGCGGCGAAAGAAATGTAAGCTCATATCGGCATGGCTTAAAAACCCTATGCGAGCCATATGCTGCATTCCTTGTTTGGCGTTGCGAGATTAAATTTCATAAATTTCTCCTTAGCTTGCGGCAAAATTTATCTAGCGCTTTAATTTATAAACTTTCACAGCAGGGCTTAAGATCACAGGCTCGAATAGCTCGGGTCTATATCTTTCAAATACAAAAAGCTGAATGTAGCTTGAGTTTAGCATCGTCTTATCTAGCAGCAAAAATCGCCCGTAATCGCGCATGAAAACCACGTAAAATTGCGCGCTGCTGTCCATGTTAAGCTCCTTGACCGCCAGCTTGCCGCTCGCGTCGTAGCTCGTTTCATAAAAGGTATTGATCGCGAATTTTCTGCCGCTAAATTCTAAACTAAGCAAATTCGGAGAGATCGAAAAGCCGTTGTCCATATGCACGCCGCTTTGATCTTGAACGAACCTATCGCTCGTTATGAAAAACAGCTCGCCTAGCTGCTTGCCGTCAGTGATGTCGATGTTTGAAAACTGCGTAACGACGGGGAAGATATTCATCATGCGATCGGGCAGGATGTAGTAGATATCGCGCGTAGGCTTCGGCGGCTTAAAATCAGCCAGTCCCAAGCTTAAGATAAAATCATTTACATCAGTCGCGTTGTAGTCTTTTAAAATTTGCTTTAGCTTGTTTGGAATTTTTTCGCTATATCCGCGCTCGGTGTATTCGACATCCAGGCGCGCCATATTTGCGGAACTCATCTGATCTCTAAAAAGCGCGAAGCTAACGGGGAAATTATCGTTACCGAGGTGTTTGCCACCGTCGATGAGGGTCTTTACGTCGCTGTAATAGCGTATGCCGTAACCGTAGTCCCACCACGAAAGCGCGTAATCCTCGCGCTGCGCTTTATCTTTGAGCTCGTCAAACACCCGCACCTCGCTTTGATAAAAGACCGTATCGACCTTGTACGAGACGATGTGCTGCCATGCAGGATAGATCGCAAGTGCCGTCAAAATAAGCAGTATCGCGCGCCCTGCGATCTTTGGCAGATCCAAGCGCTTTACGCAAAAATACAAAATATATCCGAAACTTAGCCCCATCACGCCCACGGCGTAGATTGTAAATCTAAGGCCCGCTTTGTTCGCTGCAAAGCCCAAAAGCAGAAGCGGGATCGAGAGCAAAAATTCCTTGTGCCTAAAGCAAAGCACCGCATATCCGATCGCCGCGATCACAAAGACCGCGACGTGCGAGCTGATGCGCTCCATAAATACTTTAGTCGGCACGATGCCCGATTCTTGGATCGTTTGATTGACGTTGAAAAAATGAAATGCCGTATCGGCGTTGTCCGAAAAGGAGCGGAAGATATAAAATTTCGCCTGAAAGATGATCGGGCTAAGGCCTCCGTTTGCGATGAAAAACGCCACGGCAAAGCTGCCCAAAAGGGCTAGGGATTTAAAATTTAATAGCTTTCCTTTAAATGCAAAGAGCCAAAATAGCGTAAGCGAGATTAAAATTTTAGCTACCAAAGGCGTGGAGCAAAGCGCGATCAAAAAGATAATCATCGCTTCGTAATTCACCCTACTTTTTCGCTTAAAAATCAGCGTATAGGCGAAAAACATGGCGAGCATCATGGAATTTAACGAGAAGCTGGACGGATACCACCACATATAAAATATCGCAAATGCACCCAGCCAAAACAGCGTGCTGCGCGAGCCGCGCGTGCAAATGCGGATGAGCGCCCACAAAATACACATCGCAAACACGATATTTAGCATATCGGTATCGTAATACCCCGCCATAGTGCGGTTGTAGTAGCTATTCGCTACGCTCGCGACAAGCGCGCCGATGAAACCCGCACGCATGCAGCGAAACTCGCTTGAGATCAGCAAAATCGGCACTACGATGAGCGAGCTAAACAAAGCTGGCAGATAAACGAATATCGTCTCGATTTTAAAGGGTAAAATTTCAGCCAAAAACGCCGTCACAATCGAAAGCGGTGCACTAAAGTAGCTAAGATCGTTGGGCTGATGAAAGCCGGCGAGGCGATCGCGCGCGCCCTCTGCAAAGGCGTAGCCGTCGTTTGTGTTTATCATCAGCTCGCCATCCCAAAAAAAGTAGTTCACAAAACCGCTCGCCCAGTGCACCCACCACATGCGAAACGCCACGCTAAAGGCAAATGCAAACAAAATCATCAGCAAAATATGCTTTGAAAACTCATAATTTTTTATGAAGCCAAAAATTCTGCGCCTAGCAGGAAGCGCGCCAGCTGCCTGATTTTTAGAATTTTGGGAATTTTCTGCTGTAAAGCTTTTAGAATTATCAGAATTTATGCTGTTTGTAGAATTTAAAGCACTTGCAGAATTCGCATTTTTAAATTTAGCCAAATTAGCGGCTTTTGCGGAATTTTTATTTGTAGAGTTCGCAACGCCAGCGGAATTTTTATTTGTAGAATTTTTGCTCGTGGAATTTGCAGCGCCCTTTAAATTTGAGTTTGTAGAATTTGCGCCTGCGGAATTTTCAGAATTTACCGAGGTAGAATTTCGTCCGCTTGATTTTTTAGCCTTTTTGGATTTTTTTTGTGCTCGCATTTTTGCAGAAACAGCGCGCGTTTGATCGTCGCTTAAATTTTTAACGCCGGCGTGCGCGGAATTTTTGCTCGCAGAATTTTTTGCATCAAGCGCGGAATTTTTATCGCTCTGAGGCGCGGTATCCTCGCTACCCTTAAGCTCGGCATTTTCGCCGCTAAAATTCTCTCCGCCGCTTGCGGAATACTCTGCGTCAAAATTTCCCTCACTAGCAAAATTTTCGCTTAAGGCAGCTTTGTCGGCACCCATTGATTGCGCGCCTTTTTGATCGTCCGATCCTTCGTCGATCTCTCTGACGCTAAAAGCCTTTTTTTCTTCACCCACGCCTATTTTCCTTCGTCGATTTGTTCTATTTTTGGGATCAGCTCGCTTGCTATCCGTTTTTTATCGAAAAACGAGGCTCTAATTTTAGCCTTTTTCTCATAAAATTTTACATAATTTTCATCATCCAGTGCTTTTTGCATCGCCGCTTGAGTGCTTTCTAGATCGTTCACACCCACCAGCACGCCCCATTCGCTCTGCCCCATAAGCTCGCGCGCGCCGCTTTGATGATCGCTTGAAATCACGAGCTTGCCGCATGCAAGAGCTTCAATAAGCGCGTTTGAAAAGCCCTCAAAAAGGCTTACGAAGACAAACGCGTAGCATCTGGCCATATATTTATACGGATTTGCGTCAAAGCCCAAAAGCTTCACGCGACCGCCCAAGCCTAGCTCCTCTATCAGGGCCTCAAGCTCGGCTCGCAGCACGCCGTCGCCCAAGATCAGCAGGTCTTTGTCGTTATTTTTTAAATTTGCATACGCGCGGATCAAAAGCGCGTGGTTTTTACCCGCATCGAGCCTGCCGACGCTTAGGAAAAACGGCCGCTCCTGCGCGATAGGCTCCTGCGCTTTGCGACCGATCTCATCAAGATCGATCGCGTTGTATAGCACGCTCATCTTGCGCTCGTCAATTCCGAAATTATCCGCCAGATCGCGCAGATTTCCAAGCGAGTTTGGAAAGATAAAATCGGCCTTCGGATAGAGCTTGCGCAGCAAAAATTTTGAAATTTTGGATTTGAAGCTCGGCTCTTTATACAGCACCGACGGCGTCGAGCATTCGTTAAAAATCATCGCTCCGCGCAGTCCGTAAACTCGCGCCAGCGCCGCCACGTAACACGGGCGGTTCATCCAAACGAAGTGGATGTCGATACCTAGGCGCTCGCATAGTTTTTTGTATCTAAGCGCCAAAAACGGCAGTTTTGCGAGCTTCAGCAGTCCGTTTTCAAAAGGGGCTGATTTTTCGATGAAATGGATCTGCACGCCGCTTGGAATTTCATAAAAAATCCTCTCATTCATCAGCACTAGATGCACTTCGTAGCGCACCGTAAGCTCGCCTAAGAGGTTACTTACAACGCGCTCGGCGCCGCCGCCTCCCATCGAATAGATAAAAACGCTTAATTTCTTCATCCCTTTACCTTTTAAATTTCTGCCGCGCTATAAATTTAAGCTTTGCTCGCGCCTTTTTATGCGAGCATACGCCGCGCCGTTTAAATTTAGCGCATTTTGCGCCGTGCGCCGATCGGCTAAATTTCATCGCACAACGCGTCTTTATAAATTTAAACGCGCCGATACGCTCGGGCGCAAACGTTATCTTAGCACACCGAAGTTTAAATTTAATCCCTGCGCGCCACTAGAGCATCGATAAGCGCCCGCTATTTGCGCGCAAACTGATCGATCAAGCCCTGCCAGAGCTCGACTATGCGCTCTTGCGAAAACTCGTCTAAATTCTCATTTGCATTTTGCACGAGCTTATTTTGCAGCGCCTCATCGCGCATCAAATTTTCAAGCTTGCTCGCAAGTTCATTCGCATCGCCGCATTTAAATAAAATGCCGCTAAAGCCGTCCTTTATGAGCTCTTTTGCGCCCGCCGTGTCGCTGCTAAGCCGTGCGCAGCCGTAAAACGCGGACTCGATCAGCACGTTCGGAAGCCCCTCGCTAAGCGAGCTAAGCACAAAAATTTTGGCTTCTTTATACAGCTCGCTCACATCCTGCTTGTGCCCTAAAAATCGCACTTCAAGCCCGAGCCGCGCCACGAGCTCGCGCAAGCTTTCGCACAATGAGCCGTCCCCCGCGATTAAAATTTCCCACTTCGCAAGCAGGCTTTTATCGATCCTGCTTAGCGCGTCAAAGTAAATTTCATACCCCTTTACGGGCTCGAGCCTGCCGACGCTTAAGATCACGTTTCGCTTGGCGCCTTTGGTATCGCAAATATCGCCGAAAAAGGGGTTATGCACGACGAAGCAGTTTTTGACAAATCGCGAATAGTACTCAAAGTCCGAACACGTAAGCACCGTAAGCGCGTCCGCTTTTTTATAGCACAGATCGCGCACGCGGCTAAAAAGCCCGCTTCGCAGATAATCGTGCGCGTTGTGCTCGGTCGCGATGAGCGGGATGCCTAGCCCGAAGCTTGCGATCACGCACGCTACATTCGTCCAGTCCATAAAGCTGATGATGACGCTTGGGCGCTCGCGCTTGAAACACTCGCGCAAAATTCTGTATTTATCGAACCTGCCGCCGTTTTTATAAACATCCAGATGCAAAAATTTTATCTTTTCGCTAAATTTATACCTGCCCTCGTCGTTTTCCAAAATCGCGATCATAACGTCGTTTGCGCGCGCAAAATAATTCGCCAAAACCTGAAGCACGCGCTCGGCGCCGCCGTTTCTAAGAGCCGCGATGACGAATAAAATTTTCATTTTAGCTTCCGATAAATTTTATAAAATAGCCACAAAAGCGCGGGGCTAGCGTAAAACAAAACCATCATCAGCGTCTGCGTGCGGCTTGCATGCGCTGCGAAAAATCCAAAATCCAACCGCTCGCGCACCAAAGCGTGCAGTGAGCGGATCTGATCCGCAGCTTCTGCAGCGCTTAAAGGCGAGCGGGGATCTGCGATCTTTCTTTGCGACGCGGAATTTTGCTCGGAATTTCGCATATGATTTTGCTTGGCGGAATTTTTAAATGCGGAATTTTTACCGCATGCGCAAGATAAACTATCAGCATCGCGCAAATCCGCTTCGTTTGCCAAGCTGCATGTATTAGCCTCGGAAGGAGAAGTCGCATCCCCATCCGAACTTGCAGGATCAAAGCTCGATTTGATAATTAAAAACGCCGTATTCAGCGCGGATTCGCAGCGAGTGAAATTAGCCTCACGCGCCAAGCTCGGATAATTCGCAGCGATCGCCTCAGTATAGCGGCGCACCGCAGCGATGACCGCAAGATGCCTGCGCGCGAATGAGTTTACGGTAGAGCCCGCCCTTACGCGATAAAAATATAAAATTTCATCCGTGCACGCCGTAATAGAAGCGTTAAAAATATCAAAAAATATCGCCACATCCTCATAGATCTGCCCCGTAGGAAAGCGCAAAGCAGTGAAAATTTCGCGAGTAAACAGCGCGCGCCAAACCGCGGTGCTAAAATACGGATCCTGCGTGCAGCTGCGTTTAAAAAGCTCTTGCGGCGATATTTTGTATTCGCCTGCGTTGGCATTCGAATTTGCAGCTCCTCCTGGATCGCTAATCTCTTTAGAATTTTGATTTTCTTTAGAATTTAAAGCCGCCTTGAAATTATTTATTTCGCTCTCGTCGCTAAATGCTGTGTAGCCGCACATAGCTATTTTGGTGCAAAATTTCTGCGTCAGGCGAAAAAGCGTCTCAATCAAATCAAGGCTTATCAAGTCGTCGCTGTCTACGAAACTGATAAACTCCCCGCGAGCGACATCCAAAGCAGCGTTTCGCGCGCTAGCCTGTCCGCCGTTTGGTTTATGCAGCACGCACACACGGGGATCGCGCGCAGCGTATTCGTCGCAAATCGCCTCGCTACCATCATTTGAGCCATCATCTACGAGTAAAATTTCTAAATTCGTATAGGTCTGCGCCGTGATACGCTCCACGCAAGCGCGCAGGAATTCTTTGACATTATAAACGGGGATGATGACCGAGATTAAGGGATTTTCGCTCATTATTCCTCCCTGTGTATCGTAGCGGCTATGAAATCCAGCCAGCGTCGCCCGATCGTTTCAATTTTAAAGCTCTCCTCGCGCTTGGAGGCGTTTTGCACGAGCCGCTCGCGCAGCTTTTCGTCACTCATTAGAATTTCAAGCTTTTTTGCGATGCTCGCGCTATCGCCTACAGGGCACAAAAACCCATCCACGCCGTCGCTTATAAGTTCGCTAGGACCTGCGATGCAATCTGTAGAAATTCTAGCGGTGCCGAAAAATATACTCTCCATCAAAATATTACAAAAGCCCTCCATCTTGGAGGTTACGACTACGATTTTAGCGCGTTCATATAAGCTTTCGATATCGCGCACAAAGCCGATAAACTGCACGTTTAAGCGCAGCTTCGCAGCTAGGCTTTCAAGGCTCTTTCGCTCCTCTCCGTCGCCTGCGATCACCACCTTCCACTCTTTTAAAAGATTGAAATCTATAAGCGCAAGCGCCTTAAGAAGGACATCAAAGCCCTTATAGACATTGAGCCGGCCGGCTGCTAGGATGATATTTTCTTTAGGCGGGCGAGCATCTTTAGCATGGCTAATCTCAAACATCGGATTAGGCATAATCACGCGATTTTGCACATATGTGTAATGATCCAGATCGAATTTACTAAGCACACTAAGACCTGCAGCTCGCGGATAAAAGATCCGCTTTAGCGCGCGCCAAATCGGACTTTTTAAAAAGCGATGATTGGTGTGTTCGGAGACGATGATTTTCTGCCCGACTCCTAGATTTGCGATCAGCGTAAGGACATTGGTATTATCTAAAAACGAGATTACTACGTCAAATTTACGACTTTTTAGAAGCCTATGCAAGGCTAAAATTTTATCGTAGCGCTTTTTTATATTGCCAAATACTCCTAAATCGCCTACTCCTAAATCCAAGCTAATAAGCTCGATCTTAGGATCTAGCGCGTAAAACGGCTCATCTGCGTCAAATTTTATCACACAGACTTCATTCTCGCGGCAGAAAAAATTTGCCAGCACGCTTAGCACGCGCTCGGCACCGCCCTTGCCTAAAGCAGAAATTACCATAGCTATTTTCATTTTATGAGCCTAAACTTGTTTTTAAAAATTTCATCGAGTCCTCTCTTTTACGGCGCAACGCCTCATTTACGCCATCCCAATCGATAGTCGCGTCCAAGCGCGCGTCTTTGGGATCTTGCAAAGCCCTATTTTCAAGCCCGAATAAGCCCAAAAGCGAGCTAAAGCGCGACGCGCCGCGACTAGCGTTAACGAGCACAAAAAACGGCTTATTAAAGATTATAGAAAATACGCAGCCGTGAAATGAGTCGGTTAGCACAAACTCCGCGCCTGCAATAGCGCTTAGCCACGCTTTTATGCCGATGCGGTTGCCGCGGTCGTTCACCTCATCTATCTCTAGTCCGCTTTGCTTCTTTAGTAGCTCTATCGCCGCTTCTGAGCGAGGCGATGGATCTAGGATATAGGCAAAGCCCTTGCGCTTTGGCGCATGGCTTAAAAATTTATCGTAAATCTCTTTGTTAGCCAAAAGCGTAGGATCCAGTACCCAGTGCGCATCTACGCCAAAGCATTCGCGTGCAAGCTTTACACCATCACGCTCGCGCACCGAAATAGCTTTAAATTTAGCCAAATTTGCAGCGTGAGCTTTTAAATCTGCGGGATTTTTAAGCCCACAGAGCCTATCTCCGCCGAAGCTTGCAGCATAGGCGATCCGCGTGCAGTTAGGCGGCAAAAATCCAAGGCTAAAGCAATCTGCAAAATCCGCAAAATAGCTAGGGCGAAAAACCTGATCGCTTCCTAAAATCACCGCTTCAAAGCGTTCTTTCTCGCACAGCGCCTTTAAATCCGCAGGCGTGCAAACAGGCGCGGTTAAAGGGATATTTTCCGCTACAAACTCGCTAGTATCGCGCTCGTAAGAGGGATTAAATTTCGCGCCGCAAAGCTCCTTTTTAAGCGCGCATGCCACTAAAAATTTAATATACGCAATCGATAGTTTACTTCTTTGCAGGCGCAAGTTTATGAGCCACGGCTCATGCCCTAGCCTCACTAGCACGCGGCTTAGCGCGTAAGCTTGTAAAATTCCGCCGTAATTATTTACTAGCGGCAGGGTAAAAATCCCGATCTTCATGCAAACTTCCTATAAATTTTATATGCCGCGATCTTTGGTAGCGCCAAAAGCGCTAGCGCTTTATTCGCAGCGGCAATTTTTTTAAGCCTAGCAGCGATGAAATCATCGCAATCAAAATGCGTAGCGCTATATCGCTGGATCTGAAGCTTCTGGCGCAAGATGTAACGCTTAAGCGGATTTTTCGCGCCGTAGAAAATTTCGTTTTTGCACTTTACCTGGCTTTGTTGCGAGCGCTGTACCTCTGCTGCGGATATCCGCTCGCAAAAAATCGCCTCGCGTGCCTGCTTCGTAGGCTGCGAAAACAGCGCGTCGATCTGAGCTGCGCGCGTAATTACGAGCGATGTGCCGCGCCACTCGCTTATTTCGCTTTGCAGCCACGCATCCATCAGCACAACGTCGGCGCATTTGGCAAAAACGTCGGTGCAAGCATTGCATGCAAGCGGCGTAAAAGCGCGCGAACTCCAGTAGGCAAAGGCGCTACTGCTGCGATCGTCTATCGCCTCGCTGCCGTCTGTAGCGCGGAATTTAAAACCAAAGCTCATCGCGCTTTTGCCCGCGATTTTATATCTGTAATTAACTGCCGCGAGCTGCTTACGCTCTTTAAACGCAAGATCTGCCAGCTTATGCGTGAAACCAGCACCCTTGCCCTGTCCGCAAACCAGCCCGACAATAAAGCTTATGCGGGATTTAAGGCGCGGATTTTTACTCGCAGCAAGCTTTAAAGCCTTAGCAAAGCACGGCAGCGCGCTGATCGCGTATCTGCCCTCGCGGCGCGACATCTCCTTTAGCACTGCTTCAAGCGTGAGCGGATAGTAAGCGGACGAGCGCGCACGAGTAAGCTCATCGGCATTTTTTATCACGCTAAATTTAAATAATGGCACGGAATTTTTGCCCGCATAATTTCGCGCGTTTTTGGAATTCTCGCAAACAAAATCCTGCGCTGATACGGAATTTTCACAAGAAGCTTTAGAATTCTGTGCGAAATTTTCATTTGTAAAATTCTGCACGGAATTCTGCGTAAAATTTTCGCAAAAGGAATTTTGCGCACTCGTGAAATTTATAGAATCATCGTCCGCCAAATTCTGCGTTAAATTCGGAATTGCGGAATTCTGTTCGGAATTTTTGGTTGCGGAATTTTGCAAATTCTGTGGCTGCGCTAAATTATTGCAGGCAGAAAAATCACGCTTGGAATTTTGGGCTATAAAATCCCCCTCGTCCGCAGGCACAGCGCAAATCGCGTAATCAATGAGCCCGCGCGCAAAAAGCTCGCGAAAAATATAATCTCCCGCGCCGCCGCTTGCACTGCTTAGGCGCTGCGCTTCATCTTTTTTGTAGAATTTGTAAGTGGCTAAAAACCTACCAAAATCAGGGCTAAAGCTTTCCAGCTCTGAGTATGATTTAGAATTTAGCTCATTTTCAAGCGTATCTTTTTCGTAAAACGGGCAGACTTTTAGACAAATATCGCATTTGTCGCGACACCCTTCGCCCTCCTCGGGCGCGTAAAATCCATTGCCCCCAAGCCGCATTTTTAGCACGATAAAAGGGCAGCTGCTCGCGCAGACGCCGCAGCCGATACAGCGGTCTTTCGTAACCACTTCGCTAATTACATTGAAGCTCAAGCCCGCCTCCTTATCTTAGCCGTAATGCCGCCAAAAATCGCGCGCTCATAGTCGTTCATCGCCCAAAAATACGCGCTTAGCACAAACATAGCCGAATAAAGCCCGCCGCAAATTAGCAAAAAGCTCACTCCGTGCAAGCCTAATGCGTAATTTATCGCTAGGCTTGCTGCGATTGCGGGAGCAAATTTTACTACCATCGCGCCGATATTTCGCCAAAATTTAGCGATGTCAAGTCCGATTACACGAGCATAGTAGATATTCATCACGCAGATATTTAACAAGGTGATCGCAAAAGCCGTGCCGCACGCAGCGCCCACGCCTCCGTAAGCCTTAGCTAGCGGGATAGAAATAGCGATGTTTACGAGCGTGACGCAAAACGCGGCGATTGAGCGAAATTTGACTTTGTTTTTTGCCTGAAGCACAGCTAGGCCTAAATTTTGAATCAACGGCACGCTTACTGGAAGCACCAAAATAAGCGCGATTGCGTATGAAATTTCATAATTTGCGCCAGCCCATAGCACGATAAACTCTCGCCCAAAAATCACCAAAAGCGACGCAATAAAAAATATCACGTAAAATTGCAGCCTGCCTATTTTGATAAATTCCGCGCTAAGCTCGGAATCGGTGTAGTTCGCAGAGACCATTTTGGCGATTTTAGGAAGCATTACGCCGCTAATGGTGAGCGAAAGCGTGACGAAAGTGGCATTTATCGTGCTTGCTACGGCATACGTGGAGACCGCCGTAGCGCCTGCAACCGCGCCTAAGATAAAATTATCGACGTTCCAGTTTACTTGATCGACTACGATGCCTAAAAATATAAAAAACGAGTAGCCAAAAATTTGCTTAAGCGTGGAGGCGTCAAAATTTCGCACGCTTATCACGGGCGAGACTTTGCGCTTGCAGTAGATGAAATCTGCCGCGACGCAGATTAAATTTACCACCGTAGCGATGATTACGATCGCGATAGCCTTATATCCCAAAAGTAGCGCAGGCACCGCAGCTAGCGGCAGAGCGATCGTACGAAAGATCCCAACTAGCTTGATAAATACGAAATTCTCATGCGCCGTAAGGATCGACGAATAGATGCTAAAAGGAAAGCTAATCGCTAAATTTACAGTTAGTAGCATTAGCATAATGCGAATTTCGCCCATCTCACTAGCGCTTAGCTTAGCGCCAAAAATCGCGTGCAGATTGGCTAGCAGCGCAGCTCCTGCAAGCACGATCACCGCGCTCATTGCTAAATACACGCTAAAAATCGTGCCGTGCAGCTTATGCATGCGCTCCACTTCGCCGCTTGAGACGTATTTGGCGGTATAGACCGTCACGGCGTTGCCAAAGCCTAAATCCAAAATCGCTAAATAGCCAATAACGCTGCTAGCTAAAGAATACAGCCCAAACTCGCTCTGCCCCAGCGCCCGCAGAAAAAACGGCGTATAAACCAAAGTAAGTATCGTAGAAACAAAGATATTTACATACGATAGCACGACGCCGAGCTTACGCTGCGCGGCTTCGGGGGCGTTTAGAATTTTAAGCAAACAAGGCTTCCTTTTGCTCGCCGCTATTAAACACGGCAGAGTAAAATTTTAAAATTTCAAATCGCACTTTCACGCTAGAACCTAGAGCTTCTTTTCCCAATTAAGCGCGCTTAGGATGATCTCATCCAGGCTCTCGTGCTCGGGATGCCAAGAGGTTTTGGTGCGAATTTTATCGGCGTTTGAAATGAGGCAGGCAGGATCCCCCGCTCTGCGCGGAGCGATCTCCACTTTAAAATTTACACCGCTTACTTTTTTAGCTTCATTGACGACCTCTTTTACGCTAAAGCCCGTGCCGTAGCCTACGTTAAAAACCGCGCTCTCACCGCTTTGTAGATAATCAAGCACCGCCAGATGCGCGCTTGCAAGGTCCTCTACGTGGATGTAATCGCGTATGCAGGTGCCGTCCTTGGTGTCGTAATCATCGCCGAAAATGCTCATCTTATCGCGCTTGCCGACGATCGTTTGGGTTGCAACCTTAATTAGATGCGTCGCGTTCGGGTAGTTTTGCCCGATCGTGCCGTCGCTAGCCGCACCTGCAACGTTGAAGTAGCGCAAAATTCCATATTTAAAATTCGGATTTGCCGCAGCCGCGTCTTTTAGCACCCACTCGACCATCAGCTTGCTTCTGCCGTACGGATTGATCGGATTTTGCGGAGTTTCCTCGCTTACCTGCGGGATGTCGGGCTCGCCGTAGGTCGCCGCAGTGGAGCTAAAGATAAAGTCTTTCACGCCGTATTTGTTCGCAAGCGCGATCAAATTCATCGCGTTTGCGGTGTTGTTTAGATAGTATTTTAGCGGATTTTGCGTGCTTTCAAAAACCTCGATAAACGCCGCAAAGTGAATGATCGCATCAAACTTCTCGCGCTTAAAAAGCTTCTCGATCGCAGGGGTGTTTTCTAGGCTTTCCTGCACGAACTCAAACTCGCCTATTTTGCGAAGCGCCTCGATCGCTCGCATCGAGCCTTTGCAAAGATTATCCAGTATGACGACGTCGTGGCGGTTCGCTTCTAAAAGCGCCTTTGCGACGTGGCTGCCGATGTATCCCGCGCCGCCGGTGATTAAAATTTTCATCTCTTCTCCTTCGGATCAAATTTATCAAAATATGCGATTATAGCCCCTTAGATTAAATCGCCGGTCGCACGCGCAAAAATACGGGGAAGCGCGGCTTTTTCTCGCGGGTTAAATTTTGGTATTGATAGGTGATGATCGTGCCCACCTTAGGCGGATTTGCCCGCATCTCGTCGCTAAAGCCCGTACCTACTTTAAATTTCGCTCCGCTACGTAGATCCACGCAGCTAAGCGAACCCATCTTGCCCTCGTTTTTGCCGTAGCCCGGGTTGATTTTTACGACCTTGCAATCGCTATCGTGCGTCTTTTTGTATTTTAAAATTTTATCGCTGCGCCCGCTCTCATAAAGCGCGTTTGGATCGCGCAGCACGACGCCCTCGCCGCCAGAGGCGATGACGCGATCAAAATACGCCTGCACGTCGGCGTGCGTGCTTACCGGAGTTTGCTGCACGATCAGTAAATTTTGCGTGCCGCTTGAGGCGATAAAATTTCTTAAAATTTCCATCTTCGCGCTTAAATTTTTTTGCTCCTTCGGTAGATCGAAGGCGTAAAATTTCACCCTGCTCCAGCGCTCATCGGGCACGCTAGAAGATACTATCGATACGAGCTGCTCAAACTCCCCGCGCGCCGTGTATAGCTCGCCGTCCACGAAAAACGTCGGAAAGCCCGCGCTCCAGCCCTCGGGGGCGTTTATGATCTTGCCGCGTCTGGAGCGCAGATTTTTGCCGTCCCAGATCGCGCGCACGCCGTCTAGCTTCTCGCTGATCACCCAGCCCGTGATATTCATGCCGGGGACGTACTCTTTAAGCAGCATCGGTTTAAATTTAGCCTCGTCCGCGACCGCGCCGCAGGCCAAAAACAGCGCGCAAAAAACCGCGCCTTTTAAAATTTTAAAAATTTTACTTCGCATATGCCGCTAGCTCCTTTTCTATAAAGTCGCAAAAAACGGGCGTATAGCTCATTTGCGCGCACTCTTTTTGCAAAAATTCGCCCATCACCGCGATGTAATTTAGATAATCATCCTTGGTGATCTTGCCGCGCAAAAGCTCGTATTTCAAAAATAGCCAGTAGGTGTTGAGCACGTCGGATCTGCAGTACTCGTCGATCTTGGTCTGCTCGCCCGCGTAATACAGCTGCAGGACCTGATCGCCGTGTACGTCGTATTTGCCCGGCAAGCCCACGCTAGCGCAGATATGATCGAGCTTGAGCCCACGAACGGCGCCAAAATCGCTGATGTGATCGAGCAGATCCAGATGAAACCGCCCGTCGTAACGGCTGCGGTAGTTCTCCCATTTGCTCTTGTTGTTATCGCGATCGTTCGTCTCAAAATACGCCGCGGCGCTTAGATCATAGCACATCGCGCGCGCCATAATCATCGGCAGATCGAACCCGCGCCCGTTGAAGCTCACTAGCCGCGGATTAAAATCCTCGATGAAGGCTAGGAATTTTGCGATCTTATCGCGCTCGTTCTCGCCCTCAAGCGTCGAGACGCGCAAAAACCTGCCGAATCCGTCCGCCATCACGGCGCTAATGCTAACGACGCGATGGAAGCAGACGGGCAGGAATTCGCTGCCGGTTTTTTCTTTGAAAATCTCCATCGCCCTAAGCGAGAGCAATTTGTGGTTTAAAATTTTGCTTTTATCCGCGTTAAAGATCAATTGCTCGCCGTAAATTTTAAAATTTAGCGCGTTTAACGCGGGATCTTGCGCAGAATTTGAAGCGAGATTTTCGCTCTTTAAGCTTTGGGATGCGGAGCTTTGAGGCGTAGAGCTTTCCGCCGCGAAATTCTGAGGCACAGGGCTTCGGAGCGCGGAATTTTCTACCGCGACGCTCTGTGCCGCGGAGCTTTGAGGCGCGATATCGTCGTAGGTTAAATTTAACGACGCGGAATTTTTAGACGCCGTATTTTGCGATGCGAAATTTTGCTCTGTGGAATTCGATGCGGAATTTTCGCTCGCGAAGCTTTGAAGCGCAGCATCTTGTTGCATAAAATTTTGAGGCGCGGAATTTTGCTCGGAATTTTCTATTTTAAAATTCTGCTTCGCCGAATTTACAGCAAAATTTAAAGACGCGCTTTGCTTCTCGCCGCCGATCTTTTGCGAGACCTGCGCGTCAATAAGCTTTGCGAAGCTTTTTTTATCGAAAGGCTCGAAGCAGCTCGCGATCGCTTCCTCATCCAGCACCCGCACCAACGCCGCTACGTCTGGGATCGTCTCGCAATCAAATACGCAGATGTAATCCTTTTTCATCAAGCTCCTTCCTGGCGGTTTTACCGCTTTTTTCAAAAACGGCTCTGAAATAATCCTCTATCTTCATGCCGTTTTTAGGTACGCGCCTAATAGAGCTCCTCGCTCATCCGAGGTTCTCGTCGCCGCTTCCAACTTTTAAATTTTGCGCTGCCGCATTTTCGCAACAAAAAGGGGCGTATGCGGAGGTGCGGCAAATTTCGCTACCGCTCGCCGTGACGCAATTACCGTATACAAAGGCGCGCCAGCCGTTAAATTTATCCTTCGATCAAGCGCTTAATATCTGGCGAAAGCTCGCCTGACGCCTCGCAAATCCTGCTTCGCAGCACGCTAAAATCGCCGCAGTAATCGCCTAGAAGCTGCAAAATATCGTCTCTGATGGCTTGTGAGCGCTCGCTCAGAAGTAGCTCCTGCAAAAGGGCGAAAATTTCGCTCTCATGCGCCAGCGCGCAGCCGTAGTATGGATCAAGGTAATAATCTAGACACAACAGAAGCGAGGCTTTCTCTGCCTCGTCATCACCTCGCAAAACGGCGGCGATGCCCTCTATGCCGCCCTCTGCTATCCGTCTATGACTATCGTCGTAAAAAACTGCGCGCGTCAAATTTAGCCTTTTTACCTGTCGTTTTACTCGGTCTTGGCCGCATCCCACGCGAGGATCGTCTTACCTTCGGCATCGGTAGCCACGTCGCCCATGCCCATGATATTATAGCCGCAGTCTACGTAGTGAACTTCGCCTGTTACGCCGCTAGCAAGGTCGCTAAGCAGATACATCGCACTGTTGCCGACATCTTCAGTTGTGACGTTGCGTTTTAGCGGACTATTTACTTCGTTGTAGCGCAAAATCATCCTAAAATCGCCTATTCCGCTTGCAGCAAGCGTTTTGATAGGGCCTGCGCTGATCGCATTTACGCGAATATTTTTAGCGCCAAGGTCGTGCGCTAGGTAGCGAACTGAGCTTTCAAGTGCCGCTTTAGCAACGCCCATAACGTTGTAGTGTGGCACAAATTTTGGTCCGCCTAGATACGTAAGAGTTAGCACCGAACCGCCCTCTTTTAGCACCGGTAGGACCGCACGAGTAAGGCTTAGTAGCGAGTACACACTAGTTCCCATCGCTATATCAAATGCCTCTTTTGTCGTGTTTACAAACTCGCCTTCTAGCGCTTCTTTTGGTGCGTAAGCCACTGCATGCACGACAAAATCTATCTCACCAAGATCTGCTTTGATGCGATCCGCAAGGCCGTCCAGGTGAGCTTGGTTGTTTACGTCTAGCTCGTAGACAAATTTGCTCCCAAACTCCTCCGCGATCGGCTCTACGCGTTTTTTCAGCGCGTCGTTTAGGTAGGTAAACGCCATCTGCGCGCCCTGCGCGTGACAAGCTTCAGCGATACCGTAAGCTATTGATTTAGCATTAGCAACGCCGACGATGAGGCCCTTTTTTCCTTTTAAAATCATTATTTCTCCTTTCTATTTTTGCTTGGCTTTTGAGCGCTTTTTGACGATTTGGTTAAAATTTTGCTTGGCAGACCATCCGTATAACCTACACAAATTTTAACTGCAAAGCCACAAAAATCAACTCAAAATCCTTCGCAATTTGAAATTTATAAATTTACAAAATTCAACAAAACACCAAATTTGATAGTGGCAGTATCGTGAGATGGATTTTAATGTTGTGTAGAAATTTTAAGTCAAGGCTAGGCATGTAGCCTGTCGCAGACTTAAAATTTCAAACTCATTAAAAGGCGCTCACGAGACAACGCGTATAAGCTCTAAAAACTTCGACGCATCCCAGCTCGCCGTCCCCACTAACACCCCGCCGCAGCCTCTTATCGCGCAAATTTTTGCGATATTTTCAGCATTCACGCTGCCGCCGTAAAGTAGCGGCACGGGGCTTTTAGCACGCAAGAAATTTAGCATTCTTTCGATCTGCTCGCACTGCGCGCTTCTGCCCGTGCCGATCGCCCAGACGGGCTCGTAGGCTAGTACTAAGCTCGGATATTTCAGATCGATACCCTCAAGCTGTGCCGCTACGAAATCCTCGCTGCGGTTTTGCGCAAATGCCGCCTCGTCCTCGCCGACGCAAAAGACGATGCGCCAGCCCTGCGCTGCGGCAAAACTGAATTTCTCTCTTATCAGCTCTGCGCTCTCGCCCAAAATAGCGCGCCGCTCACTATGTCCAATAAGAACGGTTTTGATGTCAAATTCCGCCAGCATATCGCCGCCGATCTCGCCCGTAAAGCTGCCGTGCGCGGCAGGATAGAAATTTTGCGCGCCTTGAGTAAAATTTTTCACCCCCGTGCAAAATGCGCTAGCAGGAGGAAAAACTAGAATTTCATCCTCGCGCGAAATTCCGCCCGATAAGCCTTCATCTAAAGCTTTAGCGTACCGCTCAAAGCTAGCACGGGTATGGTTACATTTAAGATTCGCTGCTAATATCATCGCAGCTCCGTTTTAGCGGTAAGCACTCGCACGCCCGGCAGTTCCTTGCCCTCGATGAGTTCTAAGCTCGCGCCGCCTCCGGTAGAAATAAAAGTCATATCATCAGCGTTGCCAGCGCGTTCGACGACATCTGCGGTATCGCCGCCGCCCACTACGGTCGTGGCGTCGCTATCTGCGATCGCGTGCGATATATGCAGGCTACCACGAGCGAATTTATCGATCTCAAAAACTCCCATCGGTCCGTTCCACCAGATCGTTTGCGCATCGTCTAGGGCTTCTTTAAAAAGCGCTACGGTCGCAGGCCCGATATCTAGTCCCATCCAATCGCTTGGAATTTCTTGGACTGTAACCTTTTTTGTAACGGCATCTTGCGAGCATTGCGGAGCTGCGACGGCATCGACGGGGATATAAATTTTAACCCCAAGCTCGCGAGCATTGCGGAGAATATTTTTTGCTTCCTCGATTAGATCCTCTTCGAGCAAAGATTTACCGATATCATATCCGACGGCTTTTAAAAAGGTAAACGCCATGCCGCCTCCGATGATGAGCTTATCGACTTTAGGAAGTAAATTTTTAAGCGCCTGAAGCTTGCCACTTACTTTGCTGCCGCCCGTTACGGCTACGAAAGGACGCGCAGGATCTTTAATAAGGTCTTTGGCGAATTTTATCTCTTTTAGCAATAAAAATCCCGCCGCTTTGTGTGCCTCATCGTAGAATTTCGTAATCGCCTCTACCGAAGCATGCGCGCGGTGGCATACACCAAAAGCGTCGTTGATATAAAATTCCGCGTAGCTCGCAAGCCTCTTAGCTAGTGCTTCGTCGTTTTTACTCTCGCCCTTTTCGAAGCGCAGATTATCTAGTAGAAGCACTTCGCCCTTTTTAAGCGAATTTACCGCAGCTCCAGCTTCCTCGCCTGCGACATCGGAGACAAATTTTATCTCGCGCTCCAAAAGCCTAGATAGCCTCTTTACCACAGGCTTTAGGCTAAGTCTTTCTTCATATCCGTTTTTCGGGCGCCCTAAGTGGCTGGCTAAAATTACTGCGCAACCCTCGTCTAAGCAATATTTAATAGTAGGGATAGACGAACGGATGCGACGATCGTCCGTAATATTGCAAAACTCATCCATCGGCACGTTAAAATCGCACCTGATAAAAACGCGCGCGCCGTCTTTAAATTTCAAATCTTTAATCGAAAGAATTTCGCCCATCTTATTTCCTTCTTTTTGCCGCATATAGGGCTAAATCGATGAGGCGTTCACTATATCCCCACTCGTTGTCATACCAGCTCATTACTTTTATCAGATTGCCGTCAATTACCTGCGTGCAGTCGCTAGCTACGATGCTGGAGTATTCTGAAGTACAAAAATCGCTGCTGACGCGACTATCGTCGTCTACGAGCAAAATTCCTTTCATCTCTTTAGCGGCATAGCGACGGAAAATTTCATTTAGCTCCTCGGCGCTCGTCTGCTTGTGCGTTAGCACCGTTAGATCAACCATCGAAACGTTAGCCACCGGCACGCGCACAGATTGTCCGTGCATCTTACCGCTTAGCTGCGGAAGTACCTTACTAATCGCTTTTGCCGCACCCGTCGTAGTCGGAGCGATATTAAGAGCTGCGGCGCGTGAACGGCGAAAGTCCTTGGCTTTTACATCGACTAGACTCTGTCCATGTGTATAGGCATGAATCGTCGTCATCAGACCCTTTTCGATACCAAGCTCATCGTCTATAATTTTTGCAATCGGAGCTAGGCCGTTAGTGGTGCAGCTAGCGTTTGAGATGACGCGCTGTCCTGCATAAGCGCCCTCATTAACGCCGATTACGAAAGTAGGCGTATCATCCTTGGCAGGTGCGCTCATTACGACTACGCCGATACCGTTATCTATGAACGGCTTGCATTTTTCGCTCGTTAAAAACGCACCAGTACATTCAAGCACAGCTTCTGCACCATCGCCCGCAAAATCAAGCTCCGCAGGCTCTCTGGTGGAATAGACGCGGATCTTTTTTCCGTCTACGGCTATGCATTCGTCGCTTATAATTTCTACTTTTTTACGAAACTCGCCGTGAACGGTGTCGTATTGAAGCAGGTATCTCGTAAGCTCGCGCTTAGCGGTATCGTTGATCGCTACAAGCTCTACATCGTCCCTGCTTAGCGCAATTCTAGCCGCGCACCTACCGATCCTTCCAAAGCCGTTAATTGCGATTTTTACTGCCATAAGGTTCTCCTTATTTGGGATGTTTTCAGCTGGAATTTTACTAAATTTGGGTTAATCTTTGATTAAATAAAAAGTCGCGAAATCTAGGATTTACTTTTTGGCTATATAATTCGCGAACTTTTTTTAAAGGAGAAAAAATGAGACGAATTGTATTCTCGTCATTAGCGGCAATCGCGATTTTAAGCGGATGCAACCAACCTAAGGCCGATACGGCTCCGCAGCAAAAGCAAGAGTCTGTAGCGCACACGATCGTATTTCTACTCGGAGAGACCGGAGATAAGCGCATCAGCCTTAGCTCGAACGATATGTTCGCAACAGGCGTGTTAACCGATGAAAAGGGTAAGAAGCATAATCTTAAACGCGCGGCTTCCGCAAGCGGCATAATGCTTACAAACGACGAAGGCATTGAGCTTCTTTTCAAACGCGGAGAGGGAGTCTATACGCCGGGCAAAGGCAAGAAGGATATTCCGGTAACCTACACCGAGCACGAGCACAAAAGCGGCGAAATGATGTAGCCGCGGCGGGGTTAAATTTAAGCGCCCGCAAAAGCGAATTAAATTTAACCCCTCATTTCTAATTTCGACTTCTTTATCCATAGCAAAATTTAACCCTTGTTTCGATCTCTTTGATCTGTGATGAAATTTAACCTTTTATTTTCGCTTCTTTCATCTACGCAAATTGAACTTTTTTGTGAATTTGAGCTTGCGTGCGTTAAAAAATAAGTCCCTAAATCCCTAAATTTTACAAAATATCCATTTGATCTGCGCTTTAGCAGCGAATTTTTTGATCTTCAACCGAATTTCACTTCAAATTCGCTAAACTGCGCTGAAATTTTAGCAGGTCGGTGCAAATACGGCGCAAAATAGATCATTTAGCGAGATTGCCACATGGATAGCATTAAATTTTACCTAAACGATTACGAGAGCAATGGCGAGAGCCTTACCGAAGTCGTCGTTGCGATAAACGGCGAGCCTCTGCTTGAGCTGATTAAGAGGCGCGAGCAAAGCTTTGCCGCAAAGGACGGGCAGGCCAGTATAGCTGGAGACTACGCTTATTTGAGCTTGATTGATTTCAAAAAGCTCTTTTTGGATGCACTCTCGCCTAACGGACGGCTTGCGGCTAGCGGCGAGCGAAGCGTCGTCCTACTGGGCTGTCCGTGCGGGATCTGGAACTGCTGGTATCTCGCGCTTATGGTTAAATTTGAAACGGAGACAGTTAAGCTTTACGAGTTTAAAAACCCGCGCCGCAAAGATTGGCAGTATGGGCTTGAGTTTAAATTTGACCGCGTGAGCTTTGTGAGTGAAATTTCTAAAATCGCCTCTTTTAATAAGCTCTAAAATTCAGTAAATTTTAACGGCGCTCTCGAAACTGCGCCGAAACAAACTCGTCTTAGGCTCGGTAAAATTTGGCTTTGAAGCCATAATAAGCTGTCGCGAGAGCTTATAGTATTAAAATTTTCGCCTTGCCGCTTCGCAAAACCTCGAGCAAAATATCATAAAATTTACCCAGTCTTAGCTTTAAAATTCCGCCCCTTTTGATGACGACAAAAACCTGCCCGCCTCGCTCGCCCAGCGCGTCGTAGAGCGCGTCTAAATTTGCGACGTATTCTGGCTCGAAATTTAGCGCTGCGGCAAATAGCGCGAAAATTTGATCTTTGCGCCTAATCTTTGCGCCGTCGATGATGATCTTTGCGGCGCTGCGCGTTTTAAAATTTAAGCTCATTGCACGCGCTCGAAGCTTTCGTAATGATCGGCGGTGTAAAAGATCAGTCCGTCGTTTGAAAATATCAGCCGCTTTGCGCCGCGCGGGCCGCCGCGATACTCGATGTCGCATTCGCGCCAAATCCGCCCCCTTTTATCAGGCAGCCTGCGCTCAAAATTGCCGAAGCGATCGCCGCCGATGCTCTTGCCGCGCGCGTATCGCCACAGATCGCCGCCCTGCCAGCCAAGCTCGCCCGCCTGCTTTTTCGTGATAAAATTTTGCGGCAAAGCGCCCGTACGGCGGATATGAGCGCTCACGCACTCCCTGCTTATGCAGGGCTCGTCTGAGGGCTGATTTTTAGAATTTACGGCGGGATTTTGCGAGTTTGAAGCTTCGTAATCTGCGCTGTGCCGCCTGTGGACATCCGCCTCGTCTTTAGAATCTGTCGCGGCGCGCTCGTTTGCTTGCGGATGAGATTTTAAATCTCCTATATCTGCTCCGCGCCCTGCCCCGCCGTCTGCGCTTCTTGCACCGCTCTCATCTTTTGCGCTGGCGCCGCTTTCTGGATTTTCGTAGCTTGAAATTTTACGATCGGTGCCGCTTGCAGAATTTTGCACGCCGCTTTTACGCGACGCAGCATCCAGGGTTTTGGAGGTAAAAACCCGCTCATCTTTAGCCGCGGGGTCGCGCGAATTGGAGATCAAATTTAGCGCCAAAAGAAGTGCTGCAAAAATTGCGAGCGGGATCAGCTTTTTTGCCACCGCTAGCCTCTTTTGCGCGTGGCGAAGCGAAAATAGAGCACGATCGCCACTACTATCGCGCCTAGAGCCAGCGGAGCGATCCACGGCGCGTCCTTAATGTGCACATAGAGCTCGCGCACGAAATCGCCCGCGTAGTAGCTCAGTAGCCCTACCACAAGCGCCCAAATGAGCGAGCTTACGGCATTGATGACGCTAAATTTTAAAAACGAATATTTTGTGATGCCGATCGCGATCGGTACGAGGGTTTTGAGGCCGTAGATGAATTTTTTGATTAAAATTATGCGGTCGCCGTATTTGCGAAACAAAATTTGCGCCAGAGCGAGGTTGCGGCGCTGTTTGCGCAGATAGGGCATGATCTCTTTTTTATTGTAGCGGCTTACTAAAAACAGCCCCGAATCGCCTATAAAGTTCGATATGCAGGCGATTACGATGCATAAGACGATATTGAGCTCACCGGCCGAGCTTAGCACGCCCGCCGCCGCAAGCGCCAAAAATCCTCCGCCCAGCGAATACAAAAACAGTATCAAATACCCCCAAGTATGGAGGTTTGCAAACATCGATTCCATCGAATCCTTTCATTAGATCGTATAAAATTCTATAAATTTTGACTAAAGCAGCTTTAAAATTCGGCACGAAAGCTTCACTCTAACGCCCCACGACGCCACTTGATTTTGCTGCGACATTAAATTTAAAATTCCGCGCAGCTACCGCAAAATACAAAATTTCGCCGCAAAATATTAAGCGAAATTTTAAAATAAAATTTCTAGGCATCAAGTAAAATTACCGCAAAATTTAGCGATAAAATTTTGCAATTCTAAATTTAATGACAAAATTTCGACTTCTTTAGAATTCAAAGTAACTTGCGAATTACGCAGGATTTACGCGATATCCTCAAATGCCTCCTACCCCGCGAATTGCAATAAAATTACGCGAGCAAAATTCCAAGCCGCTAATAAAACGCCCATAAAGCAAAATTTTTCGCTAAGCTATGCGCCTTAGCATTTCTAGCTAAATTTTACTCATCTGCGCCGATTACTCGCATCAAAAGCGCATAGCCCTCGGTATTTGGATCAAAAGCGCGGTCATTTTTGGTCTCCAGCACCGAACCGCCCAGGCTCACTCCCGCAAACAGCCCACCTTTATTCGTAAAGACGTACATATCTTGATTTAGCACGTCTAACGAGCCAGAATCGGCGCTGTAGTTACCTGCAACTGCCGTCGCATCGCCCGAGAGCGTGATTTGGGAATTTCGCATTTTTTGGATAACGTCGTCATGCATTACGAAAATAACTAGATAATTATCCTCGTAGCCGATCTGAAGTCCTACGCTGGCGCTGCTGATCTCAGCGCCGCTTACGCTGCGCGCGCCGTCGTTATTATAGATAATGATCCCCTCACCATACATTCCGCCTATGATGAAGCCCAGCTTTTTGACGCTCGGAAAGATCACTATCGCGCGGGCTTGCTGCGCTAGATATTTGTACTGCGAGTTTGTGCGCATTACCGACGAATAGGCGCTTGCGCTGTTGATGATGAGCTCATCATCGGCAAATGCCGCGTTAAAAAGCAAAAATAAAGCGATTATAAATTTTTTCATTTCATACTCCTTATTTGGCTATCTCGACCGCGCGAAGCTCGCGTATGACGTTAACCTTGATCTCGCCTGGGAATTGAACCTTGTCTTGGATATCAGAGGCGATCTCTTTAGCGACCAAAACCGCTTCGTCGTCGTTCATAAGCTTGGCGTTTGCGATAACGCGGATTTCGCGACCTGCGTTGATCGCGTAGGCTTGCTTGACGCCCGTTTTGCTCATCGCGATCGCTTCGATATCGCTAACGCGCTTTAGATAGCTTTCTAGCACCTCTCGTCTAGCGCCTGGGCGCGCAGCACTTAGCGCGTCTGCGGCACAGACTGCGGCGCTTTCCACACTGGTAGCCTCCTCGTGGCCGTGGTGGGCGTAGATAGCGTTTATAACTACCGGATGCTCTTTGTAGCGGCGACAAACCTCAGCGCCCAGATCTACGTGCGAACCCTCGTACTCGTGAGTTAGCGCCTTGCCGATGTCGTGAAGCAGGCCTGCTCGCTTGGCTAGCTTTTGATCCCCGCCCGTTTCTGCAGCGATGATGCCCGCAAGATGCGCAACCTCAAGGCTATGCGCAAGGGCATTCTGTCCGTAGCTGGCGCGAAATTTAAGCTTGCCGATGAGTTTTAAAATTTCGGGGTGAATTTTACTAAGACCTAGATCCATTACGATATTTTCGCCCTCTTCGGCGATACTAGCTTCAAATTCGTCGCTTACTTTTTTGTAGATATCCTCGATGCGCGCAGGTTGAATTCTGCCATCCTCGATAAGAGTTTCGATAACGCGAACGGCGATGGCGCGGCGGTAGAGATTATGTGAGCTTACGATGATCGCATTCGGGGTATCGTCGATGATGACGTCCACGCCAAGAGTCATCTCAAGCGCCTTTATGTTACGCCCCTCCTTGCCGATGATACGGCCTTTAAGCTCGTCGTTTTTGATATTTACAACGTTGATAAGTCGCTCTGCCGCAAACTCGCCCGCGAAGCGCGACGTGGCCTGCGCCAAAATATAATTCGCTTTTTTTCGCGCCTCTTTTTTGGCTTCCTCTTCATATTTTCGCACGATGTGAGCGATGTCGGTGCGGCTTTGCTCCTCGACTTTCTTAAGCACCTGCGCGCGCGCCTCGTCCTGCGTAAAGCCCGCCACGCGCTCCAAAACTTTAAGCGCTTCAGCTAGCTTCTCTTCATAGCTTTTCTTTAAATTTGAGCCCTCTTCGTAGAGGAATTTCGCCTCTTTTTTGGCGCTTTCGAGCTCTTTTTTGCTGTCTTTTAAAATCTCTTGCTCGGTTAGAAGCGCGTGCTCCTTTTTGCCGAGCTCGTCAAATTTAACGTTAAATTCCTTCTGCAGTTTGCTTGCTTTATCTTCGTATTTTTTCTTCGCTTCAAACTCGGCTTCCTGCACCGAAATTTTAGAATTTCGCAAGATGCCCTCGGCTTCAAATTCTATCGCTTTGGCTTTAGCTTTGGCTTGTTCGACGAAGAAATCGTAATTGGCGTTATTAATCTTTCTAGCTACTAAGTATCCTATGCCAGCGCCCACCGCAATAGCGCACAAGGCGATTAAAATCTCTATCATACTTTCCTCTTTTTAGGTAATTTTGGCTCGGAGTTATGTAAAAATCGCCCTTTACGTCGTGATCAAGCGATAAAATTTCGCTGCAAAAGCAGTCTTTTATACTCACGAACGCAATTGCGGGCTTAAGCTTCAGACCTGAAAAAAACATATCGTAAAATCCTTTCCCATGTCCTATTCTAGCCATTGCGCCATCCACTCCGATAGCTGAAACCACGGCTAGATCGACCTTTTTAAAATACTCGTTTTGCGGAAGTGTCTGGCGCAATCCAAAGCGTGAAATTTTAAAAGGCTGGCGCAATCTTACCATTTTTAAGCTAATATCCACCATAAACGGAACGTAAAATTCGCAGCTTTTTGATAGCTTTTTTCTTAAAATCAAAACGTTCGGCTCGTAGCTCATCGGCAAAAATATCAAAATTTTACGCGCTTTTAAAAATTTTATCAGCCGCTCCAGCCGCCATAAAAGTGCGTAATGCTCGCATCTAGCCGCTCGCGCGGTGTGAGATTTTAGACGCGATTTGCAAATTGCTCTAAATTCATTCTTTTGCATAGCTTAAGCCTTTTATAAAATTTTAACGCTTATTTTAGCTAGTTTTTGTATAATCTTGCGATTAAATTTTAAGGTTTATTATGAAATTTCGTTTTTTTCTAGCACTTTTTACGGCTGTTTTATTTCTTGCGGGTTGCGGCGATGATGAGGATAAAAAATCAAGCGATACCCCGACCGAGGCCAACGCCACGCAGCCGCAGTCCGAAACCGAAGCCGTAATCCAGGTCGATTATACCGCTCCTTTTACACTTCAGCTAAGTAACGACAAAATTTTAAATATGCAAAAGACAAAGCAAGGCTTTCATATCGATAACAACTCCACCGTGACGCTATTTGCGTTTTTTACGCCGTGGTGCGACGCCTGCGCCGTGCAGGTAAGCGCACTAAATGCCGCCAAACAAGCCTACTCCGGCAAGCTTGATATCATCGGCGTGATGATCGGTGATGCAAATTTAGACGATGCAAAAAATTATGCAAGCGCACACGAAGTAAATTACGCGATCGCTTACGGCGAAGGGACGGACTTTTTTACAAAGGCGCTAGGCGGCATAAACGAAGTGCCGTATATGGCGATCTACGACGAAAAGGGCGAGTTTAGCGCGCAGTATTTCGGGCTGATACCGGAAGAAATTTTAATGACCGAATTGGAGAAAATTTTCTGATGTTCGAATTTTTTAAAAAAGGGCTTAGCAAGACCATAGGCGCGATGCGAGGTGCAAAGGGCGAGGATAAAATTTCAAAAGAAATTTTAGAAGAGATACTGCTTGAAGCCGACGTAGGCTACGAGCTTGTAGAGGAAATTTTAGAAAAGCTGCCCACAAAAAAGCTAGTCGCAAAAGATGATCTCAAGGGCGTTTTGAAGAACTATTTCGATTACGAGATCGCTAAAGCCGTGGATGAGAAGCCGTTCGTAGAGCTCATCATCGGCGTAAACGGCGCGGGCAAAACTACGACAACTGCAAAGCTTGCAAATTTATATAAAAATAGCGGCCAAAGCGTGATTTTAGGCGCATGCGATACCTTTCGCGCCGGCGCGGTCGAGCAGCTGCGCAAATGGGCGCAAATTCTAAATCTACCGATCGTAGCGACCGCGCAGGGGCACGATCCCGCTGCTGTGGCGTTTGACACCGTTAGCTCAGCTAGTGCCAAAAACATTGATCGCGTCCTAATCGACACCGCAGGGCGTCTGCAAAACCAGAAAAATTTAGCCGCGGAGTTAGAGAAGATCGTGCGAATATGTGATCGCGCAAAAAGCGGCGCGCCGCACCGCAAGATCATCGTGCTTGACGCCACTCAGGGCAATCACAGCGTCGCGCAAGCCAGGGCGTTCAATGAGATCGTGAAGCTCGACGGCATCATCATTACGAAGCTCGACGGCACGCCCAAAGGCGGCGCACTTTTCGCCATAGCGCGCGAGCTGCGGCTGCCGATACTTTTCGTCGGTGTGGGCGAGCGGATGGAGGATTTGGCGGAATTTAACTCGAATGAGTTCGTAGAAACGCTTGTAGAGGGAATTTACGCTTAGGCTCTGCGTAAATTTAGATATTCTCGCCGAACAAGTTTAAATTTTACGCGCTGAAATACTCGGTAAATTTTGCCGCTTTATTATCTTAGAATAAATTTTACTTAGAATTTTACGATTTTCGTTTAGGATTTTGCAAAATTTTAGCTCACGCACCGCATAAAAACGCGCTCGCCCGCGTCCGCTCGCACCAAAATACATATAAAATCCCGCCGCCCGCAAAGCAGCGCGCTTATAAGAATTCCTCAATGATCTCAAGCCGCTTAAATTTCACGGCTATCCTCTGTCCGCTCGCAAAGATAAAATAATACTCGCAAACGCCTCCTCGCTTTAGCGAAAATTGATGAACTATCAGATCGTTATTTTTAAAGCTCTTGTCGTCCGTTTTAAAGCGGACGGCTAGGACGTTTTTGAAAATAAATTTAAAATTTCTATCTCGGTAGGGCGATAAAAATTTCATCGTCAGTCTATCTTCGTTTTTTAAAATGCCAAATTTAAATTTAGTCAAAATGGCGTCGTGAAGGGTTTCTTTCGCATTAAACAGATACCTTTTCGGATCCAAGACGAACTGCCTGATAGGCTTTGCTATTTCGTTTTCATTCTTGCGAAGCGACTTAAAATAATCGTCAAAATACCAAATACCGCCCCTTCTTTTTATTTTCGCCGTGATCATCCGTCCGTCCATTTGCGTTTTTCTTAAATTTTACTCACGTGCACTGCATAAAAAACGCGCTCACCCGCGTCCGCTCGCACCAAAATACATATAAAATCCCGCCGCTGCCGAAATATACCTCGCCGCCTTGCTCGCAGCTTGGAAGCTCGCTGTCAAGCTGCATCAAAAACTCCATCTTTTCGCCGCATATAGGGCACGTCGGCACCGAGGCGCCCTGTATCCACGAGGGCTCGCCGCCGATGCGCGCAAGATTTTGTCTGCTGTTTGACATCCCCCAGTCCTGAGCCGCCCAGCGCGCCGGCGTGGGCGTAAGTGTTACTTCGCACTCCTTTATCGGTTCGTCAAAGGCGTATTCCACCTGCGTCCTTTCGCCGATACGTCGCGGCATACCCTGCGCGTCGTGCTCGTAAAAGACTATCTCTCCTTCGTTTATCTCTCTAACATGCGCGGCGAGGCTTAGGCGCGGCAGCGATCGCACGGGCAAGTCACGGGGCAGCGGATCAAGCGTGATGAGATGAAATAGCGGATTTTGCGCATCGCCGTCCGCCTCATCCAAAACCCCGCCGAGCCTATATCCCGCCTTGCCGCCCTCAAACCGCCAGGTCGGATGATGCTTCGCCAGATGCGCCGCATAGGGAGCGCCGAAATAGCCGCGCGGAAAGATTATGTGATACACGCGCTGGCTGCAGTATCTTTTGAGCCTGAATTTATCGCCGCCAAAGCAAATTTCATCGTTCGGCGCTTTTTGTGATTTATCGGCGCAAGCTTCGTCTGCGTCAAATTTAGTTCGCTCAAAAGTAAATCCCACGGCCTCCAGCCAGTAGCCTATATATTCGAGCAAATCGCACGGGCGATCGAAAAAATTCTCCGCAAGCGCGAACTCGCAGGCAAATTTTACGTTTCGCGGATCGCGGGTTTGCAACAGGCAGCTAAAAATTTTTTGTTTATCGTCTTTGCTCGTCTGCGGATCCGCAAGCTTCTCGCGCCAGATTTGCGAGCTCTCGTAACTAAGCCCGCGCCACGGATACTCCGCGTAATACGCGCTCTCGTTCGGCTGCAATTTAAAAAGCTCGCCCAGATACGGGTGCAAAAACGGCGCGAACTCGAGACTTGCCATGATGATGACCTCTTCGGCGTTTTTCCAGCGCGCGCTCTTTTCGTCTCTGCCGCGTTGCCGCGCATTTCTGCTTGCGCTTTCGTCTGCCCGCGCCGAGCGTGCATTCTCTCCCGTCTGCGCCGCGCTTTCGTCCTGTTGGGTTTTGCGCCACCCTGCTGCTTCTTCGCGCAAAATTTCAACCGCCGTGGCGATCAGAGCTTTAAAATCCTCCTTGCCTACATAGCCCAGAGCGTCCTTTAGCAGCGTGCGGCCGTCCATCCGCCCGCGCAGCAGGCTGTCCGCTAGCGTAAAATACGCCGTCTCGTCGCCTTGTAGCCGCCAAAACCGCTCGTATAAATCAGGCATACTAAAGCCGTCGCGTTCGAAATCTCGCGCCAGATTTAGCGCCTCGTCTCGTTTATCCATCTTATTTCCTTTTGCGATTTTATTTTGATAATTTTAGCGTAAATTTAGGTTAAAATTTTGAAGGCGACTTATTTTATATGTCAAAATTCCAGTAAAAAATATGTGAGATTAAATTCGGCGACGAATTAAAATTTAAAAGTGTGCCGAGCCCCGTAGAGCCCGGCTAAATTTTAAAATAGCTCTTAAATTTAAAAGCTATCGTCTCTTTTTTCAAAGATCAGATGCAGCACGTAGGTCACGGCGAAGGTCAAGGTGCTAGGCACGATCCAGCCGAGCATCGAGTCGTAAAACGGCATCATCTTCACAAACGACGTCACAAGCGGCACCGAAATCCCCAAAATATCAAGTCCGTTTATGACGCCCTCGACGACGCAAACATAGACGCAGGCGCGGTAAATCAACTTGCTCGAATCGATCCACGGATTAATCAGCGAGAGGATTATCAGCATGATCGAGATCGGATAGATGGCGACGAGCACGGGGATGGAGCCTTTGATGATGGTCGTAAGGCCGAAATTTGCGACTCCAAAGCCGATCACGCACCAAGCGATCGCCCAGGTTTTATATTTGATCTTGCCCTTCGTAAGCTCTTCGAAGTATTCGCTAGCCGAGCTTATAAGACCCAGCGTCGTGGTGATGCAGGCTAGAAAAAACGCACTGCCTAGGATCACGACGCCAATTCTTCCAAAATAATGATCGCTTACTCGCGACAGAAGCTCCGCTCCGTTGATATTCGGCGCATCTTTGAAAAGCTCCGCGGAAGTCGCGCCCAGATAGCCCAGCATAAAATATATCGTCATCAGTATGACGCCCGACATCATTCCCGCTTTTATCGTGGAGGTTACAAGGTGCTTTTCGTCGCTCACGCCGGTTGCTTTAATGGCGTTAATTACGATGATTCCAAATGCCAGCGATGCAAGCGCATCCATCGTCTGATAGCCCTCTACAAAGCCCTTTGCTGCGGCGTGATCGACATACTCTCCGCTAGGAGCGACGAAACCTCCGATCGGAAATAAAAATCCCGCGCCGAAAAGTAGCAAAATAAGCGCCAAAAGTATCGGCGTGAGGTATTTTCCGAGCAGATCGACGAGCTTTGAAGGGTTCATACAGATGTAATAGTTCAGCGCAAAATATGCGGCAGAATAAACAAATAGCCAAATTTGAAGACGCTCTTCCGCAATAAAAGGCTTAATAGCGATGTCAAAAGGCATATTCGCCGCGCGCGGTATCGCAAAAAGCGGCCCGATCGTAAGATATAAAAGCGCGGTAAAAACGATCGCAAACACGGGATCTATGCGGCGCACCAGGCTCTGAAGCCCCTTGGCGCGCGCAATGCCTGCGACGCCGAGCACCGGCAGAAGCACCGCCGTAGCGCAAAAAAACATTATCGCGATATAAAAATTCTGTCCGGAATCCTTGCCTAAGCCCGGCGGAAAAATAAAATTTCCCGCACCGAAAAACATCGCAAATAGCGTAAGCGATATCGTTAAAAACTGGCTTCTACTAAGCTTGCCCTTCATCTTAAACCTTCTTTAAATAAAGTGAAATTTGTATTATAGTTATAAATGTTTAAAACATATTTAAATTTAGCCTAAATTTAGCCGCAAATCCTTTGTTCCGTGATTTTTGATCTCGCAAGCGGCGCGGGGCGGCTAAAATTTTAAAAATTTTAAGTATAATTTCGCAAAGCTTGAGGCTAAATTTAAGCGAAAATGAGCGAGGATAAAGATGGCGAAGATTAAAACCACGATTTTTGAGTGCCAGCACTGCGGCAATCAGCAAAGCAGATGGCTAGGCAGATGCCCCGACTGCGGCGCATTCGATAGCTTCGTCGAGCTCAAGCCCGCTCAAATAAAAGCGCTAAAAGAGATCGAGGGCGAGCTTGCCCGCGCCTCGTCCGCAAGCGCCAAAGCGATCAGCGAGATACAGATCGAGCAAATTTCGCGCATCGACACCAAAGATAGCGAGCTAAATTTAGTCCTCGGAGGCGGCGTCGTGGAGGGCTCGCTCGTGCTAATCGGCGGCAGCCCCGGCATCGGAAAATCTACGCTGCTGCTTAAGATCGCGGCAAATTTAGCAAGCGGCGGCCGCGCGGTGCTTTACGTAAGCGGCGAGGAGAGCGCTAGCCAGATCAAAATGCGCGCGCAGCGGCTGGGCGCGATAAGCGAGCAGCTGTTTTTGCTCACCGAGATAAATCTGGGCGCCGTGCTTGAAGAGGTGGAGCGCAGGGATTATAAGTTTATCGTCATCGACAGCATCCAGACGCTTTTTAGTGACAAGGCTCCCTCTGCGCCGGGCTCTATCACGCAGGTACGCGAGATCACGTTCGAGCTGATGCGACTTGCCAAGGCGCGCGGGATTTCGATCTTCATCATCGGCCACATCACCAAGGACGGCTCGATCGCGGGCCCGCGCATACTAGAGCATATGGTGGACGTGGTGCTGTATTTCGAGGGCGATGCGAGCAAACAGCTTAGAATTTTGCGCGGTTTTAAAAACCGCTTCGGAGCTACGAGCGAGGTGGGGATTTTCGAGATGGGGCCGCACGGGCTCGTAAGCGCCAAGGACGTCGCGAGTAAATTTTTCACGCGCGGTAAGGCGGTAAGTGGCTCGGCGATCACGATCACGATGGAGGGCACGCGCGCGCTCGTCGTGGAGATCCAAGCGCTCGTGTGCGAGAGCGGCTACCCCAAGCGCAGCGCTACGGGCTTTGATAAAAACCGCCTCGATATGCTTCTGGCGCTGCTTGATCGCAAGCTTGAGATCGGGCTTGGAGGATACGACGTCTTCGTAAACGTAAGCGGCGGCGTAAAGATCACCGAAACGGCGTGCGATCTAGCCGTCGTCGCGGCGATCGTAAGCAGCTTCAAAAACCGCCCGATCAGCAAAGAAAGCGTCTTCATCGGCGAGGTGAGCCTAAACGGCGAGATCAGAGAGATATTCAACCTCGATGCGCGCTTGAAAGAAGCCGCGATGCAGAAATTTAAAAACGCGATCGTCCCGATGAAGCCGCAAAACGCGCAGGGGCTTAAAATTTTTCACGCCACCGAGATCACGCAAATTTTAGATTGGATGTGAGACGGCGCACGGTGAGTTCCAGCTTGGCGGTCGGCGCGGGCGGGCGAAAATGAGTTTTGAGCGGCAAAGGGCGCGTTGCTTTTGCATGGGCGCGGCGAAGAGCGCAAGTGCGCCGCTTTTTGCATGGCTCACAAGCAAGCGCAAACAAGCCTGATCGCTAAAGCACGATTTTTGGAATTTCACGTATCGTAGCGGCTCAAAAATTCGTTTGAGCTTTAAAACGGCTCGGCGGCGGTGCGGTTAAAATTTAATCATTCACGCCGCATTCTAGTGAGCAAGATAGGCGCTTTGCGGCGTAAATTTTAAAATTTTGCCGCAATGCGGCGCAAAGCCAAGCCCGATAGGTCCTTGCGTCGCGTAAAATTCTATCGCGGCGCGTAGGACGTATCGCATAGGGCTAAGAGCCGGTAAAATTTTAACGGTGCCAAGCTCTCATGCGCGGGTGCAGATACCACAAGCAAAGTATCGCGCGCCGAGCCGAATGGGCGCCGCCGTAGCACGTCGCAACCCGAAAAGGCTTGCTAGCAAGACGCTATGCAAGCCAAAGCGCGCAGGTCCGCCTCACGTAGCCAAAAGACAAAGCCTACAAGGCGGCAAGATAGCAACGCAGCGAGAGCGCGATGAAATTTTAACGCAGACCGCATAAGCCGTCGGCAAAGCCTAATTCTACGGACAGGCTCCGCGGATAAAATTTCGCAAATCTAGCACGGATAAAATTTCATAAATTTAAACGGAAAGGTGCATATGAGCCCAAACGTAATCGTCAAATTCGTCATTTTGTTTTTCATCAGAGCGCAAAGCTTAAACGTTAAATTTAGCAGGCTCGATGCCGTCGTATCGCGCGCTTACGCTAAATACGGGATACTGTTTAAGCTCAGCGTGCCGCTACTTGCAGCAGCGTCGGTATTTGCGCTGTTTAACCTATACGATTTTGCCAAAGCCAACTACGCGCTGACGATCTTTTTGCTCGCTTTGGGCTCACCCCTGCTTGCGTATAGCTTTTTTAAAGCGATAAAATCGGCGATGACGTTTGCGCTATTTGTGATCCCCTTTGCGGCGGTGTTTGCGATCATCGCGGTGACGGGCGCACAAAAGCTTGATAACTCGCTAAATTTTAACATCGTCTTTCCGCTGTTTTTCACCATCGTGTGGTTTGCGATGTCGGTGATCGCCGATGAGGACGTGGCGCAGATCATGAATAAGATCGTATCGAAGCTCTCGACGCTTTTTGTGACGATTTTCATCCTTTACAACTACGAGGCACTGCATGGGATTTTAACCGCAAGTTCGGGAGGGTATCGAGCGAGCGAGGATGAGCTAAGCGCGCTTGATCTGGTATTTATGACGATTAGATTTTTCACGCTGCCTTCGATTTTTACATTGATGATTTTTGAGATTAAGGATTATCTTTTTACGAGATACGACGCGTTCGTGCAGGCTCAGCAGGAGCGCATGCAGGATTTAAAAAATTCCAAGGGCTCGAAGTAAAATTTTAAAGTTTAATTCAATCTAATTTTGCGCGCCTTAAATGCTCGCAAATACTAAAGATTGCGACCGCCGTGTGAATACTGGGCTTCGGCGCGGCGGCGGGACTAATAAAATTTGAAATGAGATTTTTAGGACAAAATTTTGAGATGGAATTTTAATGACGCACCGGTTATGCGCGGGTTAGAATTTAAAGCCGAAAGCTTCAAATCCACGCCCTGCGTTAAATTTAAAATTTTAAAAGAAGCTGTATATGTCATCCAAAAGGAAGTATTTTTTATCGACGGTGCCTTTATAGAAAGGCTCGAAGGTATCATTATACGCCTTTTTGAAAAAGCCCTCTTTACTAAGCGAGATGAGTGCTTGATTGACGGCTTCTGCAAGATCTGCGTTACCCTTTTGCATCGCGATACCCAAAAATACGTTCTCGCCGAGGCTTTTGATATTAACCTCGACGCTAGGATCTGCGACCGGATAGACCATCACAAATAGATTATCGTCGCATGCGCCGTCGATCTCGCCGCTTTTTAGCCGCTTGTAACAATCGGAGGAATTTTTGCAATACACTAGATTGTAGCCGCCGTCCTTTTGCATAAACGCTTCGCCCGTCGAGCCGCGGATGACGCCTACTTTCTTACCTCGCAGATCGCTCATTTTTTGGATATTGTCGCTTTTTTTGGTTAAAACTCCAGAATTTACCGAAAGATAGGGCATCGAAAACTCATAATTTTTCTTTCTCTCCTCAGTAACGCTCGCAGCCGCGATAAGCATATCCGCCTGATTATTTTGAATGGACGGAAAGCGCGCTTGCGCCGATACCGGTATGAGCTCGATCCTGCCGCCGGTATCGCCTAAAATTTTACCTCCGATTGCATTAGCAAGCTCTACGTCAAAGCCCTCAAAGCCGTTATCCGTAACTCTACTAAATGGAGGTTCATTTTCATAAACGGCGATACGAATGACTTTACTCTGCTTTATTTGACTTAAAGAATTCGCAAGCGCAAAGATGCAAGATAAAAGAATTAAAAACAGTGCTTTTTTCATTTCAAATTCCTTTTTTATTAAAAAAAGCTGTAAAGATCGTCGAGTAAGAAGTATTTTTTATCGACGGTGCCTTTATAGAATGATTCGAAAGTATCCTCGTAAGCCTTTTTGAAAAAGCCCTCTTTGCTAAGTGCGATCAAGCCTTTATTGATCGCTTCTAGCAGCTCCGCGTTACCCTTTTGCACCGCGACGCCCAAGAATACATTATCGCCTAAATTTTTTATATTGACCTCGACCGCAGGATCTACGATCGGATAGACCATTACAAAAAGGTTGTTGTTGCAATACCCGTCGATCTCGCCGCTTTTTAATCTCCTATAGCAATCAACCGAATCATTGCAGTAGGAAACATTATAACCGCCGTCCTTTTTGATATACGCTTCGCCGGTAGTCTTGCGGATGATACCGATCTTTTTGCCCATCAGATCGCCTATTTTGTGAATATTTGAGTCTTTTTTCGTTAAAATTCCCAAATTTACCGTAAAATACGGCATCGAAAAATCTACGCTGCCTTTACGCTCTTCAGTGATACTTGCAGCCGCGATTATCATATCCGCCTGATTGTTTTGCAGCATCGGAAAGCGCACTTCGTTCGTTACCGGTATGAGCTCGATACGACCGCCGCTATTGCCGAAAATTTTACCAGCTAGCGCATTGGCAAGTTCGACCTCAAATCCCTCAAAGCCTTTCTCGCTCGACTTACTAAAAGGCGGCTCGTTTTCATAGACGCCCACTCTGATAACCTTGCTTTGCTTTATTTCGCTTAATGAATTCGCAAAAACAAAGATCGCCGACAATAGAATAAGAAAAAATGACTTTTTCATAATTTCCTCCTTGAATTTTAAATTTTTCGTAATTGTAATGTAAATTTTCTTAAAATTTCATTTTACCTGAACCGAAATTCTTCCCTAAATTGCGAGCTTAGCGATAAAATTTCGCAACTAAAATTTCTAAGCATAATGATAGAGGCTTTTTAAATTTTGCTGCCTTGCGCCAAACCCTGCCTGCTCTCATTAAATTTTAGCGCTTCGCTTAAAATTCTGTGCGTCTATTAGCGCCATAAAAATAGCGCGCCACTGCGAAATTCTATGGAATTTTATAAATTCTGCAACGGCGCGTTAGTAAAATCTTACAATCTAAACCAAGCTCGCAAAGTCGGGCAAAATAGCAAGACTATGCGAGCCTTTTAAATTTTACCTAGCGAGAGCACACAGCTATGCTTACGAAAACAAACACAGGCGAGCTGTACCGCTATGCCCACCTAAAATAAGCTATAGAGGTCATCTAGCAAGAAATATTTTTTCTCCGCAGTGCCTTTGTAATACGGCTCGATCGCCTCATCATAGGTCTTTTTCATAAAGCCGTTCTTACTTAGCTTGACTAGCTCGCCGTTTAAGAACTCAAGCAGATCCTTATTGCCCTTAGAAACCGCAATACCCAAGAAATCCGAAACGCCCAAATTCTTAATATTTACTTCAGTGTCGCTATCTACAACCGCGTAGGCAAGAACTAATAAATTATCGTGTGCAAAGCCAGCACCCTTGCCCTCTTTTAGAATTTTATAGCATTCGTGTGCGGTAGCGCAATTTATGATTTCAAAACCTTCTTTTTTAAAATATGCCTCGCTAGTCGTACCGCTTTCTGCAATGATCGGCTTACCGTGTAAATCAGACATAGTTTTGATCTTATCACCCTTACGGGTTAGCACGCCGATATTTACTGCGAAATACGGCGTCGTAAAATCGACCACCTGCTTACGCTCATTTGTGATCGTAAAGGTTGCAAGCACCATATCTACTTTATTTTCTTCCAACACTTTTAAACGCTCACTAGCCTTTACGGGCACGAATTCCACCTTGCCCGCTTTACCACCGAATATATCTTTTGATAGCGCCTCAGCTAGAGTAACTTCAAATCCTTGGAATTTGCCGTCTTCAAATTTACTAAAAGGCGGTTGCGCCTCAAATACGCCTACGCGCACACTGCCCGATTGCCTGATCTCTGATAGGGTATTTGCCACTACACTACTTGTAAATAGCAAGAAAATTCCCAAAATTATCTTTTTCATATCGTTCCTCTAATTTGCAATGATTATAGCCTAGCCACGCATCTACGTCGCTTCGGCAAGCCCTCTTAAGCCGGTCGTATATTATTCGCTCACTTCTCCTTTCGACATTTTTTAAAATTTCTTTACCTTTGAAATTTTGCGGCGCATTTTACGCAAATTTCATTTAAAATACATTTAATCTGCGCCGTGATTTAGATCCCAATCGATCTCTCGCAGGCCGTGCGCGCGCAGATATTCGTTGCATCTGCTAAAATGCCTGCAGCCGAAAAACGCTCCCCCCGCAAGCGGGCTAGGATGCGCGGTAGTTAAGATAAGATGCCTCTGCGTATCGATCAGGGCAGATTTGGCTTTGGCGAAATTTCCCCACAGCATAAAGACCAAATTTTGCCGCCTAGCGCTTAAAATTTTAATCACGGCGTCGGTGAAAATTTGCCAGCCGAAGCCGCTGTGCGAGTTCGCGCGGTTTGCGCCCACGCTAAGGCTCGCATTAAGCAGCAGCACGCCCTGCTTTGCCCAGTAGCTCAGATCGCCGCTAGCAGGCTCGCTGATACCCAGATCGCTTTTAATCTCTTTGTAGATATTTACGAGGCTGGGCGGAATTCGCACGCCGTGCGGCACCGAAAAGCTAAGCCCCATCGCCTGATGCGCGCCATGGTAGGGATCCTGCCCCAAAATCACCGCGCGCACCCGCTCAAACGGGGTGAGATTAAAGGCGTTAAAGATCAAATTTCCCGGCGGATAGACGATCTCGTGCGCCTTTGCGGCGAGCAGGTTTTCTTTGATTTTCGCAAAATACTCGCTTAAAAATTCCTCCCTAAGCGCTTCTTTCCAGCCGCTTTCGATCCTCACGTCGTCTAAGTTTATCTGCATGCTAGCCCTTTAAGCTTTAATGAATTAATGCCATAATTTTACAATAAATTTTAAAAATAGTATCGCTCGCTCGCGCCGCTGCAATCAAAGGCGGATCGCCCGCACTCTCGCGCCGCAACCGCTCTCGCCGATTTATAGGCGCCGCTACACGATCACGATCAAAAGCGCCATAAATAGCATCATGGCGATCGTCTTTTTATTATCGTCAAGCAGGCTCTCGCGGCAAAAAGCAAACAAAATCGCGTAGGCAAAAAGCGCGATTGCGAACTCCCATGGGTTATTATCTCTGAATTTTAACCTATAAGCGACCCGAAAGCTATATGCGAAAGCAGCGATAAAATTTGAGTCGGTTTCATGCTGTCTTTGTGATCTCCTATTTTATGAAAAACCCACTATATCGTTATTTTATCTACTTTGATAAATGTCCGCAAGACCAAAGTCTAAATTTTTAAATTTTATCCCAAAGCTTTTAAATTTATTTTTCAACGACAATATCAATCGGCTGTAAGTAAATTTAGCGCACGCTATTAATACCCCATTTTATTTATTTGAATTATATTAAGTTCCGGATAAAAAATAACCTCGTGATCATAATCGCTCGGTTGTCCCGATTCGTGCTCTTTTTTGTGCCATATTCGCCTTTTATCGTTCACTATTGCCGTTATATTTAAATTTTTGATCGAACCATATATCAAATACTCCCGACTGCCGGCATAATGATAGGACGGCATCGCCCACGATAGTTTAAATTCATGCAAATTTGTAGTTTCAGCTATACAGTCAGACTCGGAAACAAACTCGTAGCCCTCTTGCAACATTTTTTGTTGCGTCAAAGTAAAGGGCTTATCCGCCTTTATAAAATGCGCGTAACAGATACAAGTCTGTATTTTTTCACTACACGATAAAGGAGGACTTTTTTTGCGATAAATGAGCAAAGTTTCTCCCTTCGTATTTGTTAAGGCTTCAAATTTAGCCAAATTTTTATTTTCTATATATGAAAAATCCGTATTAAGGGGTGAAAATAGAAAGGCTATAAATAAAACAAATAATATCAATGCCGCAAACGGTAATATCAATGCTGCGAGTATGACGATCTTGATGGCTTTCCACAATGTTTTTAATATCTTTACTGCTTGCATTAAGATTTACCTTCCCCTCTATTTTAAAATTTACTGCGGTATTTATAAACCGCACCACCGATCTTAGCGGCTTTAAAATTTCATCGCACAGGCTTGCTTCTAAGGCCGTAATACGGATAATCCATCGCCGCAGCGGCAGCCTCTCGCGCAGAGGCGCCTGCGAATTTTTCGATCACGCAAAGTCCAAGCTCGATAGAGCTGCTCACGCCGCCAGCAGTGATGATCTCGCCTCCTTCTGGCAGGCTTTCGCGCACGAGCCGCTCGTGCACCACGTCCGCGCAGTAAGGCGCCAGCAGATCGTAGCAAAACGGATGCGTAGTCGCGCGTCTACCTCGCAAAAACCCCGCCGCGCCCAGAAGTAGCGAACCGGTGCAAACGCTAAACTTATACTTCGCATCGCGCGCGGTCGCGAGCCACGAGATGAAGCCCGCATCGTCCCTCAGGCGACGCGTCGCCATACCGCCGGGCACAAAAACCGCATCAAAGCCGCCTAGATCCGTCGTGATCTCGCCCACATCGATCGTAAGACCGCCGCTATCCGAAACCTGCCGCTCACGCGAGCAAAACCTCATCTCAAGCTGCGAGCGGGCGGCTTTGAGCCTTAGCATACAATCGTAAAATCCCACAAAATCGAGATGCGTCTGTCCGCTAAACATCACAAGCGCTAGGTTTTTCATAATCCGTCCTTTAAATTTATCGCTCGCCTATGAGCTTTCGGTTCGCCGCCGCTGCAATTCTCGGCGCCGCAAGTCGTAAAATGCGCGGCGGCTAAATTTTGATACCGCAGGCTGCCAAAAAACCCGCTCAAGCAAATTTTAAATTTTACCCGCATTAGAACTCGCAGAATTTTTACTGCCCGCGAATAAAATTTCAAAAGCGGTTAAAATTTTGCGCGCTTTTTATTCTGCATTACTCAGACCCGTAAAAGCTCGTAAGCCCGCATAGTGCAGCCTTTTTGAAATATTTTCGAATTCCAAATTCCAAATCCCCTCGTCGTATTTCCATTCAAACGGCGCTTTATAGTTTTCGTAAATTTTACGAGCCTGATTATTGACCTCTTTGGTGAGCTCCGCGATATTCAAAGCCTTGCCGGCCTCGCTCATCATCAAATGCCAGTTATCCAAATCAGCGGGGTCGTCGGTATGGATGGATTTCTCTCGCGGCAGATAATACACAAAATCGGCAGTATCAAAGGGAAATAAAGTATGGCACAGCGCAATGCCGTAAATATCTTGAGCAAATACTGTCGGAAGCTGCTCGTCCGAATAGCCAAAAGTTGAAACGTATAAAAAACTGCGTAAAATGCTCGCTAAATTTCTACAGACCGGCGCAAAGGCGTATCTGCATACCTGCTGCGTTAAGGCGCCGTTTCGAATAAAACTTATGGCGCTATCAGCCTCTCTTCTTCTTGCTTGCACGTATTTTATCTTTTTAAACCGCCAAGCTTGCAAAAGCTGCAAAGAATTGTCAATTGAGCGCAGATGCTTGTCTCTTTTTTCATCCGCCGCGCCGCTTAGCTCCGCGATCCTCGCAGCGGCCTGCCTCCAAAACGGGATCAGGGTTTTTACCCACCCCAAGTAGCTAAGATAAAGCGCGTTCGGCTCCTCTTTTTCAAAAGCCGCTCTCATCTGCGTAAGTTTTATCATCGCAAGCCCCTTATATCAAAATTTTATCCCGCGCGCTACTCTTCGCCTTGCGTCTTCTCGCCCGCCATGCAGCTTTGGAATATAAATTTATGCTCCTGCGGCAGCGCTTCGTAAATTTTACCGGCAAGCTCGCGGATCTCCCAAAGTGCCGCCTTACTAGAGCGCAGAGCGAGGAAGTTTTGCAGGCTGCGTGCGTTTATGCTCCAGCTAAGCTCGCTCTTGTAGCACTCGGGCAAGCAGTATTTTGCGATATCAAGGCTGATTGGGCTTTGTAAGATTACGCGCAGATTTTCAAGAGCTGCGATGCTTGCGTTATCGACCGCTTCGTTGCCGGTAAGCACGATGTATCGCGCGGCGTTTTCGAAGTCTCCTTGCGCGAAGCTATTCTCGCCGCGCAATTCTTTAAGAGTGTAGCGAGTGGATTTTACGCTAAGGCTTGCTAGACGGTGGCGCGCCAGCTCCTGAAGCAGCGCGCGCGAAATACCGCTGATGTAGAAGTTATAGTAAAGGTGCTCCAGCGTGCTTGAGTGCTTGAGCTGGTTGCCGACGCGGTCTATTAGCGCTAGGTCTTTGACGCCGCCGCAATCGCCGCGCTCAAAGCTCTGCCAGCAGGTGCGGATCGCGTTTGAGCAGACCCAAAGCGGAGTGAAATTTAGAAGTTTGACTTGCATGTTTATCCTTTGAAATTTTAAGCGCATTTTAACGCTATCGCACTTTTAAACCGATAAAATTTCGCAAAACGACGCTTTTAATAAACGAAGCTCGCGCCTAGCTTTGCAAGCAGAAGAGACCCATTTTATCTTTTTTCGCTGCTGCCACGAGAGATTAAAATTTCATCTAGCTCGTAGCGCGTGTGCGGATATTTGCTAGGCTCACCACGCCCCAAAGCCACGATGATCGCAGGACGAAATTTCGCCTCTAAAGCGCAGAATTTTTCCAAAGCCGCGGCGTCAAAGCCGGTCATTATACACGAGCGCACATCAAAGCCCTCGGCGATATTAGCGATATTTGCCGCTAAGATATAAAGCTGCTTGGTCGCGTAGTTCATCAGCGCTTCGTCGTCTAAGTCCGCAAATTTCGCGCGGAAATAATTCATCGCAGCTTCATATTTTTGCGAAGTGTTTGCACGACGGCGGACGGTGCGCTCTAAATACGCTTCGCCCACGCGCAGATCGTTACGCGCGATTAAAATCACGGCGTGCGAGCACTCGGCTACTTGCGGCTGACTGTTACAGGCTACGGAAAGCTCTTTTAGCTCGCAAGGATCCGAGATTATCATCATCCTCCAAGGCTCTAATCCGCATGAGCTGGGACTTAAGCGCGCAAGTTCAAGTATCTCGCGCACGAGCTCGCTATTTAGTTTATAGCTGCAAAATTTACGGCAGCTGTGGCGAGAGAGCATCACTTCTTTTATCGATTTCATTTTATCTCCTTTAAAATTCGCGGCATTATAGCGGGTTTGCCTAAATTCCACCCGGCTAGCTTGGCGAGTTAAGCTATATTTTGCTAATATTGTCCTTTCAAATTCCGCTACAAGGCATAATATGAATGATAAATTTAGCAAAATCGGCTTCATCCTCGCAGTCGCAGGCAGCGCCGTGGGGCTCGGTAATGCGTGGAAATTCCCCACTTTAGTAGGCACCAATGGCGGCAGCGCATTTATATTGCTATATCTTTTACTGACGCTTTTGGTTAGCTTCGTGATCTTTTTAGCCGAGATCGTCATCGGCAGGCTAAGCGAAAGTGATCCGGTGCGCGCATTTGAAAAGCTCGCGCCCTCATACAAAGGCGCATGGAAATACGCGGGATTTTTTATGATTAGTGCACTTTTGATCTATGCTTTTTACAGCGTCGTAATGGGCTGGATCCTAAAATACGTGGTCTCAAGCGCTTTTTATCTGCCAAAAAGTATAGATGAAAGTGGCGCAGCGTTTAAAGCGCTTTTAGGTAGTGATTTTTTAAGCGTAGCGGTGTGCTTTACCATAGCGTCGGCGTTTTGCTTTTTCATTGTATCTAAAGGTGTCAAAAGCGGCATCGAGCGGCTTAATGTCTGGATGATGCCCGCGCTATTTATTTTGCTGGTTTTAATGCTAATTTACGCCGCGAGTTTCGATGGATTCGGACGTAGCGCGAAATTCCTACTGGTGCCAGATTTTTCCAAGCTTAATAAAGATAGCGTTCTTTCGGCGCTAGGACTTGCATTTTTTACGCTTTCGCTGGGCGTTACTACGATTATGACCTATGCTGCAAGCCTGCCTGCGCGCACCAATATCCTAACCTCAAGCATAAATATTGTCTGCATTAATGTCCTAATCGGCGTGATGATGGGGCTCATCGTCTTTACTTTCATCTTTGAATTCGGCGGCGATCCCAAAGCGCAAGGTCCGGGGCTAGTGTTTGTCTCACTGGTGGTGCTTTTTTCAAAGCTCGGTGCGATCGGGAATATCCTAGCCTTTTTATTTTTCACCTCGCTATTATTTGCGGCGATTACTTCTGCAATTTCGATGCTGGAGCCTGCGATTTATTATCTCGTAAACTCCCGCAAGCTAAGCCGCAAGCGCGCTTCGCTTTTAGTTTTTGCCGTGACGTATGTTTTAGGGATATGCTGCATTTTGGGTTATTACGGGGGCACGAGCGAGTATTTTAGCCTAGGTGGCAAGAGCTTTTTTGACGTGCTTGATTACCTAACCTCGAATATCTTAATGCCTCTTAGCGGCATAATCGTGGCGATTTTCGTAGGATTCGTGATCAAAAAACGAGCCGTCGAAATTCTACTGCGCCCATATATGGGACGAATGGGCTTTAAGCTGTGGTATTTCGTGCTACTGCGCTTCGTGGCGCCAGTCGCGATCGTAGTGATAGCGCTCAATCAGCTAAAAATTTTAAATTTTTAAATTTTGTAAAGCAGGTGGATAACATGGAAGTTAAAATTTGGCACTAAAGCAGTCCAAAAGTAACGGGCAAAATTTCATAGCGAACTTGCCGCGATCCGTTAGTATTGCGGCGATAGTTTAAAATTTTATGTTTAGATAGAGGAAGGTCAAAGTATGTAGCTGCAATCAGCCTTCGGTGCGACCGCGATAACCTGCATGGCGATCGGTGCGCGTGGCAAAGACGCCGTAGCGCAGCCGCGTCTGATTGCGCTGCGGAATTTTAAAATTCTAAACCTAGACGGTCGGTGCGTAGCCGCCGCGATAGTTTATGACGTGGTCTATGCAATCTGCCGCAGAAGCGGCGCGTAAAATTTTGTGGTGACCCGCGCGAAATTGCGCTTGGAATTTTAAAATTTAGCGCTAAAGCGGCGCGCGAACCCGCGATCCGTCGGAATAGCGCAAGGATCGCACATTGCGGCTTGAAATTTTAAAATTTTACGCTCTGACGGCTCGGGGCGATAGGCAAAATTCCATAGCGAGCCTCACGGCGATCCGCGAGCGGCCATGGCGGCCGTCAAAAATCGCGCTTGGAATTTTACGTCTAGATAGGAGTATGCGGCGAACGCAATCAGCCTTCGACGACCGCGCTAACCCGCGCGGTAACCTGCGCAAAACCGCGGCAAAGACGCCTTAGCGCAGCCGCGTCTGATCACGCCGCGGAATTTTAAAATTTAGCGCCAAAGCGGCCCAAAGTAGCGAGCCAAATTTCATAGCGAGATGCGGCAGTAGTTTGGAATTTTAAAATTCCACGGCTTTAAAATTTAAAAATCATCGGAGAGAAAATGAACGATAAATTTAGCAAAATCGGCTTCATACTTGCCGTCGCAGGCGGCGCGGTGGGGCTTGGCAACGCATGGAAATTCCCCACCCTCGTGGGTCAAAACGGCGGTAGCGCCTTCGTGCTTTTATACCTCGCGCTCACGCTGGGCGTAGGCTTTAGCATATTCCTAGCTGAGATGGCGCTAGGCAGGCTGAGCGGGCGGGATCTACCGAGCGCGTACGAGACGCTGGCACCGCGCGGCGGACGCAAATGGCGCGCAGCAGGCATTTTCATCGCGGGCGGCATGCTGGTGCTGTCCTTTTACCTCGTGATCCTCGGCTGGGTGATCCGCTACATATTTTTGGGCTTTTCTCCGCTACCCGCAACCGCCGAGGAAGCCGGCGCCGTCTTTGACGATCTCATCTCGCATTCGCTAGCCACGAGTCTGGGCTTTTACGCGCTTGCGCTCGTGCTGACGCTATCCGTCGTCGCGCGCGGTATCAAAAGCGGTATCGAGCGGCTAAACGTCGTGATGATGCCGCTGCTTTTCGTGCTGCTGCTTGCGATGCTTGCGTATGCGTGCACGATGCAGGGCTTCGGCGCGGCGGCGAAATTTCTTTTCTACCCCGACTTCGGCAAAATCACCGTTAACTCCGTCCTCTCCGCGCTCGGGCTCGCGCTCTTTACCCTATGCGTGGGCGTCGGCTGTATCGCGGCATACGCGGCATCGCTTAGCGAGGGGGTGCGGCTGGTGCGAAGCTCGGTAAACATCGTATTTATCAACATCGCGATCGGACTGATGATGGGGCTCATCGTCTTTACCTTCATCTTCGAATTTCGCGCCGATCCCGCGCAGGGTGCGGGGCTTGTGTTCGTTTCGCTCACTACGATGTTTGCAAAAATGGGGCTAGCGGGGCAGGTGCTTGAAGTCGCGTTTTTCGTCTCGCTCTTTTTCGCGGGGATCACGAGCGCGGTTTCGATGATCGAGCCTTTCGTCTTCTATCTCATCGGCAGGTTTAAAATTTCGCGCCTGCGCGCAGTCTGCGTCTCGGGGTGCGTCATAGCGGTACTAGGCGCATGCTCGCTACTATCGATGCACGCGGATTATGCGAGCAGGTTTAGGCTTTTCGGCGCGAGCTTTTTTGACTGCCTGGATTTCGTAAGCTCAAACGTCATGCTGCCGCTGGGCGCGCTAACCTCGGCGATCTTTGTTGGCTTCGTGATGGATGCGCAGCGCCTGCGCAGGCTTTTTGGCGCCGATATGGGCGAGCTTGGATTTAAAATTTGGTACTTTTCGCTGCGCTTCGTAGCGCCCGTCGCGATCGTGATCATAATGGCAAATCTACTGTTTTTCGGCGGAAAGTAGAGGGCGATTTTATTAAATTTAAAGGCGGAAGAGTTTAAATTTAGACTCATTCGGGTGAGTTTAAATTTAAAGAGCCGCTTAATATTGTAGCCCGTTAGGCTCGTATTTTTAACTAGCGTTTTGCTAAAGGAGCAAATTTTGAAAGCGCTTAAATTTCTAGCCAAAGCCCTGATCGCCGCGCTCGGCGTTTGTGTGATCGTCGGCGCGCTTAATTACAGCGGGTTTAGCTTCAGCGATCTAAAATGGCTTAGTAAAGGATGAGATGGTACAAAATTTCGTACAGGACGAATTGGAAAATTATTATTATGAAGGGAAGTCTAAATACAATAAACTTTACACCATAGATACCAACTTAACATTTCACGAAGCTATTTCTAAAATCAACAAAATCTTTGAAAATCATTTAAATGACAAGGACTTTAATTTAATACATGATTTAAATTCTTCACTCCCTTTTAGAGATATTACAGACGAAATGGTATCGGATGAAAAAATCCCATGGACTTTTTCAGATTTTATCTACCACCATACTGTCAATAATGTCGATGCGGGAGATAATTACACGTATAGACCATTTGAAGGCAATAGAAAAATAGACTATGAAAAAGAAAAAAGTAAAGTGATTATTCTAGATCAGCATTATTCATCAAATATTTATTTATCAGATACTTTCACCATAAAAGAATGCCGTAAAGAAACATCGTTTATTGATAGAATACTGGGCGAAAGCCAATTTTGTATGAAATTTATAGCGATAAAACGTATCCCCAATGAGTATGAGCCGAGCAAGCGGTATCGTGACGATCCAAATTTTATATTCAATAGCACAAAACGGGATTTTGATGTGTTTTTAAAAAATATAGATTCTGAAGAAAGCTGCCTCGGTATTATTGATTGTTATGAGGCTAGATTAGACAACCACGGAAGCAGATATATAGGATTTATGAAGCTTTTTGAGCTTATGAAATGATATGATGTTGGCAGTATTATATTAATTTGAAGTAACGATATCAAGCGCCCTAGCTCCGTGCGTAGCAAAACATAAAATTCCTCGTAAAATTTTACGCTTGACATCTTACGAATAGATTTTACCGAAGTAAAATTTTATCGGACGGCGCCGCACCTCGTGCTTCGAGCGCAAAACGTTTAGCAAATATCGCGATAAATTTAAACTTATAATAGTGGAGTTTGAAAAAAAGACGCGCCGCTTGGAAAAATCGCATACAAAGCTACGTGGCGGTATTTGCGGCAAGCGGCGCGAGCTCCGCCGCTAAATTTAGAGCGAAATTTTAAATAAGGCTAAATTTAATAAAATTTAGCCGTTCATTATCGATAGCAGCTCGGTGTTGTCTTTGGTTTTTAGCATCTTGGCGTATAAAAATTTCAGCGCCTCGACGTCGTCCATCGTCGAGATCGCCGAGCGCAGCGCCCAGATCTTTTGCAGATTTTCGCTACCTTGCAAAAGCTCCTCTTTGCGCGTGCCGGACTTGGTGATATTGATCGCGGGGTAAATTCTACGATCCGAGATATTACGATCGAGGATGATCTCGCTGTTGCCCGTGCCTTTGAACTCCTCGAAGATCACGTCGTCCATTCGCGAGCCAGTCTCGATAAGCGCGGTAGCGACGATGGTAAGCGAGCCGCCGTTTTCGATATTTCGCGCCGCACCGAAGAAGCGCTTCGGCTTATGCAGGGCGTTTGCGTCTACGCCGCCGCTTAGGACTTTGCCGCTGCTAGGCGTGACGGTGTTGTAGGCGCGCGCAAGGCGGGTGATACTATCAAGCAGGATGACGACGTCCTTGCCGTTTTCAACGGCGCGTTTTGCCTTTTCGATGACGAGCTCGGCGACGCGAACGTGGTTGAATGCGGGCTGATCGAAGGTCGAGCTAAATACCTCGCCGCGCACGCTGCGCTCCATATCGGTCACCTCTTCGGGGCGCTCGTCGACTAGCAGTACCAAAAGCTCTACCTCGGGGTGGTTGCGCGTAATGCCGTTGGCGAGCTCCTTCATAAGCTCTGTTTTACCGCTACGCGGAGGCGCCGTGATGAGCCCGCGCTGTCCCTTGCCGATCGGCGTGAAAAGATCGAGCACGCGACCGGTAAGGCGCATAGGATCGTATTCGAGCTTGAGCTTTTCGGTCGGAAAAAGCGGCGTGAGATTGTCAAATAGCGGACGCTCTCTAGCCTCTTGGATAGATTTATAATTGATCGCCTCGATCTTTAAAAGCGCGTAGTATTTCTCCTGATCCTTTGGCTCGCGTACCTGACCCGTGACGATGTCGCCGACGCGAAGGGCGAATTTGCGGATCTGGCTGAGGCTCACGTAGGCGTCGTTGGCACTGTCGCTTAAATTTGAATCTATACCGCGCAAAAAGCCGTAACCCTCGGTGGTAACCTCTAAAATCCCCGTAAAAAGTATGAAGCCGCCCTGCTTCGTCTGCATGCGTAAAATTTCAAAAACGAGCGCTTGGCGGCGAAATTCGCGCGGGTTCTCGACGCCTAGCTCGTCTGCTATGGCGATGAGGTTTTCAAGATCCATCGAGCGAAGCTCCTCGATCTGGTAGCCCTCGACGGGAACGTGCGTTTTAGCGTAAGTTTTTCTGCCGTTTTGATTAGAATTTGAAACGGCGGTCTGAGCGGAATTTTGATTTGTATTTTCCATTTGTCCTCTTAGAGTGTGAAGTTATTAAATTTAGTTTTAAAAGTCGTGAAATTTAAAAATTTAGTTCTCTTTATAAGCACCGAACCTTAAAATTTTTTGTTGTCTTCTGCTGATGAGCTCGTCTATGCTAAGATCGTCTAGCTTGTGCAGCTCGGTTAAGACGTAGTTTCCAAGCGCTTTTATCGCGCCGTCTTTATCTCTGTGAGCGCCCGTTTTAGGCTCTTTGATCACATCATCGACCAAGCCCAGCTCTTTTAGCTCCTCGGCGGTGATCTTTAGCGCCTTCGTAGCGGCCTCGCTCTTGCTCGGATCGTTCCACAAAATCGCGGCACAGCCCTCGGGAGAGATGACCGAAAAGATTGAGTTTTGAAGCATCGCCAGCCGATCAGCCACGCCGATCGCTAAAGCTCCGCCGCTGCCGCCTTCCCCTATAACGACGGCAATCGTAGGGGTTTTAATATCGCTAAACTCATATAGATTTCGCGCGATTGCTTCGCTCTGACCACGCTCCTCGGCACCAAGTCCCGGATATGCGCCCGGAGTGTCGATCAAAAACAAAATAGGAAGGTTAAATTTTTCGGCAAGTTTCGCTACGCGCAGCGCCTTGCGATAGCCCTCCGGATGCGGCATACCGAAATTTCGCTTCAGCTTGTTTTTGGTGCCGCGACCCTTCTGCTCGGCGATCACGGCGATTTTGCGATTACCCATAATGCCCAGATAGCACACGATCGAAGGATCGTCTCTAAAGGCGCGGTCGCCGTGAAGCTCCCTGGCGTCCTGCAAAAGCGCGCGAATATAATCGATCGCGTAAGGGCGATCCGGATGGCGCGCAAGCTGAAGCCTTTGGTATTCGTTTAAATTCTTATAAACTTTAGAAATTTCTTTTTCGAGGTTCTTATTTAAAATTTCGACCGCGTCTTCATCGCCGCGAATTTTTGCAGCGGTGATGTCCTCGTCGATCTGCTTTATAGACTTTTCAAAGTCCAAATAACTCGCCATTAATCTACTCTTTTGAAAATAAGCGATGCGTTCGTGCCGCCGAATCCGAAGTTATTGCTCATAACGCAATCGAGTTTGGCTTTTCTAGCGACGTTTGGCACATAGTCCAAATCGCAATCTGGATCTTTTGAAATTTGATTTATCGTAGGCGGTATGATGCCGTTTTGCATCGCTAAAAGACTGATCGCAGCCTCTACCGCTCCGGCAGCGCCCAGGCAGTGTCCTAGCTGGCCCTTAGTGGAGCTGACCGCAGGCACCTTCCCCTCGCCGAAAAGCTCTTTTAACGCCGCGGTTTCGTTTTTATCGTTTATCGCGGTGGACGTTCCGTGGGCGTTGATATAATCAATCTTCGGGCGTCCCGCCATCTCGTAGGCCTTTTTCATAGCGCGTATCGGGCCGTCTAGGCTAGGCGAAGTGATATGATAGGCATCGCCGCTAGCGCCGAACCCTACAAGCTCGCCGTAAATTTTAGCGCCGCGCGCTTTTGCGTCTTCTAGCTCTTCTAAAACCAAAGCCGCCGCGCCTTCACCCATCACAAAGCCGTTTCGTTCCGCATCAAACGGACGCGAAGCATGCGCGGGATCGTCGTTTCTAGCGCAAAGCGCCTTCATCGCGGCAAATCCGCCGATACCCACGGGACAAACCGCAGCCTCGGCTCCCACTGCAAGCATCTTTTTCGCTTCGCCGATCATAATAACTCTCGCAGCGTCCATAATCGCATGCGCAGAAGCCGCACAAGCCGTAACGCTGGATAAATTTGGACCTTTTAATTTATAATATATTGAAACAAAGCCGCCGAGCATATTTACTAACGCAGAGGGGATAAAAAACGGAGAAATTCTCCTAGGGCCGCGCTGCAAGCAGGTATTGGCATTTATCTCGATATTCGGCAAACCGCCGATACCGCTAGCGGAGCTAACGCCGAATTCGTCGCTATCGAAACCGCTAAATTTAGCGTCCTCTATGGCTTCGCCCGCGGCTTTAAGCCCGAGTTGGATAAATCTATCCATCTTTTTTATCTCTTTTCCATCCTCGATTATGCTCGAAGGATCGAAACCTTTTACTTCAGCTGCAATTTGAACCGGAAATTCGCTAGCGTCAAAGAGCGAAATTTTATCAACCCCGGTTTTTCCGTTACAGATATTTTCAAAACTGCTCTGTTTGTCAAGCCCGAGAGAGGTTATCATCCCGATGCCCGTTACTACGACTCGTTTCAAAACCGCTTCCTTAAAATTTTATTTCTTAGGCAAATTTTCTATATAATCTACTACGTCTTTAATGCTTACTAATTTTTCAGACTCACTATCAGGGATCTCGATACCGAATTTCTCCTCTAAAGCCATTACTAGCTCAACTACGTCAAGAGAGTCCGCACCCAAATCCTCGATAATTTTCGAATCAAGTTTAACCTGATCCGGGCTAACGCTTAGTTGTTCTACAACTACGTCTCTTACATCTTCAAATACTGCCATTTTAGCACTCCTTTAAAAAAATACCGCGTAATTCTATAATATTTAACCTTAAATTCCGCTATTTAACGCTACATATAGAGCCCGCCGTTGATTTTAAGCGACTCTCCGGTGATGTAGCTCGCTCCGTCGCTAAGCAAAAACGCAACTCCTTCGGCGACGTCGCTCGTGCTTCCCATGCGCTTAAGCGGGATGCTCGCTTCGTAGCTTGCTTTTACGTCGTCGCTTAGCGCGTCAGTCATATCCGTAGCGATGAAACCGGGCGTTACGCAATTAAAGCGGATGCCGCGCGCTGCGCCCTCTTTTGCAAAGCTCTTGCTCATTGCGATCATTCCGCCCTTGCTCGCGCTGTAATTGACCTGCCCCGCGTTGCCCATTTCGCCGACGATCGAGGCGATGTTTACGACCGCGCCGAAGCGCTTTTTGCTCATTAGCTTTAAAGCTTCACGGCAGCCAATGAAGGCGCTGCTTAAATTTGCTTCGATCACGCCCATGAAGTCTTCCAACTTCATCCTAAGCGCGAGCTTGTCGTTCGTGACGCCCGCGTTATTTACGAGATAGCTTAGCTCGCCGTCACTTTGCGCGATCAGGGCAATCGCCTCGCTAAATTCCGCCTCGTTCGTCGCGTCAAATTTTATCACGGCGCCCTCTCCGCCGTTTGCGCGGATCTCCTCTAGCAGCGCGTCGGCTATCTCGGGCTTTGAGCGATAATTGATCCACACCTTAAGCCCATAGCCAGCCAAAGTCCTTGCAATCTGCGCGCCGATACCGCGGCTCGCGCCCGTGATTAAAACGTTTTTTCCGCTAAATTTCATACTTGTCCTTTTATTAAAATTTTAATCTCTAGCGTAAATTTATCCAAATTTACCTAAATTTTAGCAGTTTAAATCTACTCGCGACCCACGCCGTTGAAATTTCAAAATAGCGCCTCGTCCATCTCCGCGGGCTTCGGCAACCCCACTAGCTTTAGCACGGTCGCTGCGACGTTGCTAAGCCCAAGTCCGCTTTTTAGCTCGCGCACGTCGCGTCCTAGCACGAAGCAAAATACGTCAAAGGTCGTGTGGTTGGTTAAAATTTCGCCGTCCGCATCTCGCATCGCTTCGCAGTTGCCGTGATCGCTGATCTGGACATAGGCGTAATCGTGCGCCCTCGCCGCGCTTAAAATTTTACCGATACACTCATCCACCGCCTCGACCGCCTTCACCGCGGCGTCGTAATTGCCCGTGTGGCCGACCATATCGCCATTTGCGAAATTTACGACGATGAAATCAATCCCCGCTTCGATACCGCAGATCACCGCATTGCACACCGCAGGCGCGCTCATCTGCGGCTGCTCGTCGTAGGTTTTTACTTTCGGGCTTGGTATCAGCACGCGAGTTTCGTTCGGCAGCGGCTCCTCGACGCCGCCGTTAAAGAAAAATGTCACGTGGGCGTATTTTTCGGTCTCGGCGGTGTGAAGTTGCGTAAGACCGGCTTCCGCGATCACTTCGCAAAGCGTGTTTTTAAGCACGGGCTTCTCAAAAAGCAGAGGAAATTTAAAGCTCGCGTCGTATTCGCTCATCGTGATTAAATTTTGCACGACGAGCTTTCGCTCAAATTCGCCGAAATTCTCATCGCCTAAAGCCGCGCAAAGCTCTCTAGCGCGATCGTTTCTAAAATTTATAAAAATCACTCCGTCATCCGCGCCGATACCGCTAAAGCCGTTAAAGCTCGCGGGCTCGATAAACTCGTCGCTCACGCCGTGCTCGTAGCTTTGCAGCACATACTCGCTAGGCGAAATTTCAAGCGGCGCCGTTTCGCCCATAAGCACGTCGTAAGCACGCTTCACGCGGTCAAAGCGCTTGTCGCGATCCATTGCGTAAAAGCGCCCGCACACGCTAGCAACTTTAAATTTAGCCTCCAAATGCTTTAAAAATTCCGCTCCGCTGCTCGGCGAAACATCGCGTCCGTCGGTGATAGCGTGCGCCCATGTCTCGCAACCCGTATTCTGCGCTATCTCACAGATCGCGTCGAAATGGCGTAGATGCGAATGCACGCCGCCGTCGCTGTAAAGCCCTATGACGTGCAGCCTGCGGCACTTTGAAAGCAGGCTTTGCAGTGCTTCGTTTTTCTCAAGCGAGCCCTCATCGATCGCGCGATCAATTTTGACTAGGTTTTGATACAGAATTCTACCGCTTCCGATCGTCATGTGCCCCACTTCGCTGTTTCCCATCTGTCCCTGCGGCAAGCCCACAGCAAGCCCCGAGGTGTGCAGCAGCGTATTGGGCACATTTTTAAAAAGATAATCGTAGGCGGGCTTTTTAGCATTTGAGAACGCGTTAAATTTATCGCTCGCATTAAAGCCGATGCCGTCGGTGATGAGTAAAATCGTCTTTTGCCCCATTTTGGCTCCTAAATTTCGTCTAAATTTCGCCGCGCAGGCCTTTTGAGGCAGGTCTGCGGCGCTGTTTTTACGAGCGGCATTATACTTTCTTTTAGCAAATGCGACAAAATTTCGTCCGCCCTAAAAGCTAAATTTTACCTCTTTTATACTAAAATGCGCGTTTTCATATAAAATTTCATAAAATTTAAAAGGCAAACTTTGTTTTATTATCTCTACCATCTCACGAATATAAATTTTTTCCAATACATCACCGCGCGCGCAGGACTTGCGTTTTTTATCGCTTTTTGTTTTTCGGTCTGGGCTATGCCGCGGTTTATCCGCTGGGCGCAAGCTAGACACGCCGCGCAGCCCATCTACGAGCTCGCGCCGCAAAACCATCAGAAAAAGAGCAAAACCCCGACGATGGGCGGGCTCGTTTTCGTTACCGCCGCGGTGCTTGCTAGCCTGCTGTGCGCCAAGCTAAACAACGTCTTCGTGCTCTGCGGACTGCTTTGTTTGGTGGGCTTTGGATACATAGGCTTTAAGGACGATATCTCTAAAATTTTAGGCCGCCAAAACCACGCAGGTCTTAGCGCACGGGCTAAATTTGCACTGCAAAATTTCTTGGCTTTTCTGATCGGAGCTACGCTTTATGCTTTTAGCGACCTGGGCGGGGAATTTTTCGTGCCGTTTTTCAAATACCCTCTGCTAAATTTATGGATCTTCGCGCCGCTGTTTTGGACGATCGTGATAAGCGCGAGCTCAAACGCGGTAAATTTAACCGACGGGCTAGACGGGCTGGCAACCATTCCGTCGGTGTTTTCGCTATGCAGCTTGGGCGTATTTGCCTATCTGTGCGGGCACGCGATCTACTCGCAATATCTCTTGCTACCGCGCGTCGCGGGCGCGGGCGAGGTCTGCATCATCGTCTCGGCGCTCATCGGCGCGCTGCTTGGGTTTTTGTGGTTCAACTGCTATCCCGCCGAAGTCTTTATGGGCGACAGCGGCAGCCTCAGCGTGGGCGCGTTTTTAGGATACTGCGCGGTTATCACGAAAAATGAAATTTTACTCATAATGATCGGCTTCGTCTTCGTCATCGAGACGCTCAGCGTGATCTTGCAAGTGGGCAGCTTTAAAATTTTCAAACGCAGAATTTTCCTGATGGCGCCGATACACCACCATTTTGAGCTTAAAGGCTGGGTCGAGAACAAAATCATCATCCGCTTTTGGATCATCGCGCTGATCGCAAATATCATAGCGCTGACGTCGCTGAAACTGAGATAAAATGCGAGCACAGATCAAGCCCGACTTCGAAACGGCGCGCGGAATATACGGCGAAATTGCCGAGCTTAGCGCGGATGAGATAACTCAAATTTTATGGGGCGAAAGGGGAGGAAAATGAAAAAATCGCTATTTGGCTACGGACTTACGACCAAAGCGATCGCCGAGCACTGCCGCGACGAAGGCGGCTGGGAGATCTACGACGATAAATTTGAAATTTCTTCGGGCACGCCTAAGCTGGACGAGTTCGGCAACGTGCTTTTAAACCCGAGCGAGTTCGATCCCGCCGCAAGCGAGCTTGAAATCCCAAGTCCTGGCTTTCCGCCACATCACGAGCTGGTGCGAAAGGCACGAAATTTAATCAGCGAATACGATTATTTTGGCGACTACGAAGGCCTTAAAATTTGGATCAGCGGCACGAACGGCAAGACCACGACGACAAAGATGATGCAGCACCTACTCGAGCGATACGGCTCGCAAATGGGCGGTAACGTGGGCGTTCCGCTTGCAAAACTTGATAAAAGTGCCAAAATTTGGGTGCTGGAGACGAGCTCGTTTACGCTGCACTACACCAAGCATGCGCGCCCCGACATCTACGTGCTGCTTGCGATCACGCCCGATCATCTCAGCTGGCACGGGGATTTCGCGGAGTATGAGCGCGCCAAACTCTCGCCGCTGCTAGTGATGCGCGAAGGCTCCGTGGCGCTGATCCCGCGCGCCTACGAAAGCTCCGCCGCCGCGCAAAATAGCCTGGCTCGCGTGATCTGCTATGAGGGCGAAGCGGATCTGGCGCAAAAATTCGGCATCGATCTGGGCGAGATAAAATTCCGCACCCCTTTTTTGATCGACGCGCTTTTGGCGCTGTGCGTGGAGAAAATTTTATTCGACAGATACGACGCCATGCGACTGAATGACTTTGTGATCGAGGGCAACAAGCTCGAAGAATTTACCGACGCGCGCGGAAGGGTCTGGGTCAATGACACGAAGGCCACCAACATCGATGCATGCGCGCAGGCGCTGAAGCGATACGCGGGACGCAAAATACATCTGATCCTCGGCGGCGACGATAAAGGCGTGGATCTGCACCCGCTTTTTGCGGAGTTTAAAAAATACGATCTGCAAATTTACGCGATCGGCTCAAATACCGATAAAATCATGTTTTTATGTGACGAATACGGACTTCCTTGCGTGCGCTGCGAAATTTTACAAACGGCGGTGAGCGAAATTTCGAAGCGGTACCGAGGCGCGGATTTTGAAAAAAGCGGCGCAAGCGAATTGAAAGTACAAAATTTAAGCGCGAATGGCAGATGCAACGGCGGCAAGGCGAAAGAAAACGCAAAGATCGGCGAAAATACGCCATATGAAGGCGGCGGCTCATCTGCTGCAAGCGACAACGCCTCTTTGACGAAACGCCGCGCAAACGACGGTGAAACTCGGAATTCGCAGAATTCTAAAAATTTCGAAAATTTTAAAAATTCCATGTATTCTGCAAGCGAAATAGCGCTGCTAAGCCCTGCATGTGCCAGTTTGGATCAATTTAAAAGCTACGCGCAACGCGGCGAGCTATTTAAAAAACAAGTCGCACAACTCGGATAAACAAATCTATCGGGGCTAGTCGGATCGGGCTAGGCTTTTAAAATACAATTTGCAATCGCATTTTAAAATTTCAACGCTTCTGCTACACGGATATCTAAATAAATTCAATTCCGAAGCAAACATCCCTATGTCACACTATTAGCCCGAGCGCGATGTTTATAAAGATACTTCGCCAAGTCCAAATTAAAGCCAATTTTCGATGCTAAATTTAATCAATCGAAGCTATCGCCTGTTATGCGCGCAAATTTAAAACGATACCGCGATTCTTTGACGCAAATTTATCTACTTTGCACAGCCTAAAACCAAGCGTACAATTTGCAGAATCGGCAATTTTATACCACTTTGCTTTTTAGATCGATAGCCCTTTTTGATTATTGTAAATTGCTGCATAAGCAATATTTTTCGCTACTGAAATTTATAAAATTTTAACTGAGCAAATTTGACCGTTTCCGAGCATAACATGCAAAAATCTAGCAAGAATCGAGAATTTTAACCGAGATTTAAGTATTGCATGGCTAAAATTACTTTTCTTTTTCAGTGGTTGGATAGCTCAGTCGGTAGAGCAGCAGACTGAAAATCTGCGTGTCGGCAGTTCGATTCTGCCTCTAACCACCACTATTTTATATTTTATCACTCCCTTTGCCTTCTTTTTGTTGACATGACGGTGCTTGTTATAAAGGCCCTATAATTAAAAACCTAATAAATCAAACACGAAATAAGATGAAAGCAAAGCCGATAAAAAGTACAAAAGTTAAAATTTCAAAGCACACGGAATTTATAGAATTTATAATAGGGAGATAGAATAAAGAAGGAACTATAAAATTCGTAAATTTGCAATAGAAATGATTAGAAAAGAATACAACTATATAAAACTATAAAGTTCATAAAATCTTATAAAAGGAGAAGCCCACCTTACACTCCTTCTTTGTCTTTATATATTCCTTCTTATTGTTCTTTCTTAGATTTTTTAACCTTCCTACTCGAAGCTTTAGATGATCCCTCTTCTTTAGCTTCGTCTTTCAACTTAGCCGTAGAGCTTTTTACTTTACCGTCATCGTTCATAACTTTATCCATGCTATCATCCATTTTATCTTGCATCTTTTCCGCCTTGGTATTTGCCTTAGCTTTAGCAGATTTTACGGTATCTTTAGCTTTTTTATTTGCTTTAGCTTTTACGGATTTTAGATCGCTTATATCGGTCTGTCCGCTTACGGCAAGATCATCTTTAATAAGCTCAAATCTCTTATCGCCTATGCCTTTGATGTTTTTGATATCCTCGATATCTTTAAATTTATTATCCTTGCGGTAATCTATGATAGCCTGAGCTTTTGCCTCTCCGATGCCCGGAAGCGCCATAAGCTCCTCTTTACTTGCGGTGTTTAAATTTACTGCTGCTAGCATAAATGCAGGAAGCGATAGAAATAGTGCGGATTTAAATAGGTTTTTCATTAAAAGTCCTTTGAGGTTGAAATATTTGTATTGCCAAATAAAACGTCTCTATTAGCATTTAGCGCTTTTATATACCTATCCTATGTCATACTTTAGAATAGATATATCACCTATAGCCATTACGCTACCTTGCAATACGGTAAGGATTATATTTGTAGCGGGCTTAAAGGGAGATAAAATTTAAGTGGATATATTGAAATTTTATCTGCTTTGATCGTTTTATTAAATAAATACGTTAAATTTGAGCTTGGTCTTAAAAATCAGATAGGCGCGGATAAAGCTAGATATATTAAATTCAACAGCGCTTTTTTTGCTTCTCTTTGGAGACCGAAAAGGATAAAGCTAGATATATTAAATTTAATACCGCAAGCATTGAAACGGGATTTGGATTTAAATCATGTAAAAGGCTAAGCGGCGGTACTTATGAAATTTAGCCCGATTTGCCGCACACGGAGACTTTTTACGTGCGAGGCTATACGCATATGGCGACGGGATACTGGTGCTGTGAAAGGCACGGATACTTTACGTGCAAAGCTAGACGAGCAATCTTCATAAAATTTAGCCGTATCAATAAGCTTGCTTTTGTAGGACATGCTTTTCTGGGCTTGATTTTAATAGGGTTTTATCTGCTTATAGAACGTTTCATTATATTAATTAACAGCACTTGCCAAGCTTTTTTGGCATATAGTTTAAATCATACGAAAGCCTTATAAGTGCCGGCGGCTTTATAATTTAGATATAAAAGCGCGGTAATGTATTGAAAAAACGAACGAATGGATAAATCATAAATGAGGCTCGTAGAGGTTAGAAATAAAGATCGCGCCATAGAAGTTAAAAAGCAAACGCAACAGGACAGTATGGAAAAGCAATACGAACAAGCAAGTATTATAGAAAAATTTCAATCCGTATCATTTTTCACTCAATATAAGTCAAATTTAATGCAGAGTTTTGAGATTTTGTATTGTGACGGAGGGTTAGATTTAAAATTGTTATTTGCAGAAGATTCTAAAATTCTAAGAAGGCTATGGAATTTTAAATTTATCAAGCAATATTTATTGGCTAAAAGAAGCAGTAGATCAAAGACACCGGAATAGAATTTAAATTGAAAATTGTATGGAAAGCTATGTAATTTTAACAAAGCCTGCAGCGACCTACTTTCCCCGTCCGAGTAACGGATAGTATCATCAGCCAGGACGAGCTTAGCTTCTTGGTTCGAGATGGAGCAAGGCGTTTCCTCGTCTGTATAGCCACAGGCAGTGTTAAATAAGGGATTGCTTTTGTTATTTGATAGTAATATCTTGCGAATACGTTACAAGCTTTAGCCTCGTAGCATAGGAGCTTTACTCGTTCCTGCCTGCTTGCCTCATATCAAAAATACTTCGTAATCTAATTTGGATTAATCGTAGATTACGAATATCTTTTATAATCTCTTATTTAACACCGCGTTCATCGTTAAAGTCAGATCTTGTTTTATAAAAACAAAAGTTGATAAGGTATAGTAAAAATTTACTATTTCGAATTGAGAACTAATTTTTTGCTAGGCAAGGCAAACGAGCAAAGACGAGGGAGCATACGTATGGTATGTGACCGAAGTTTGCAGCGAAGTTTAACGAAGCATAGTGAAAAATTAAGAATCAATTTTATCCTTAACAAGGAAGTAATGCTTAAAAGATAAGCAAACGAGCTATTAGTACCGGTCAGCTAAAGGACTTTCATCCATTACACATCCGGCCTATCAAACTAGTAGTCTACTAGAGCTCTTAAAAGAAGATTCATCTTGGAGTCGGCTTCGAGCTTAGATGCTTTCAGCTCTTATCGCATCCCGACTTAGCTACCCGGCGGTGCTCTTGGCAGAACAACCGGTACACCAGTGGTCGGTTCAACCCGGTCCTCTCGTACTAGGGTCAACTCTCCTCAATCTTCTTACGCCCACGGCAGATAGGGACCGAACTGTCTCACGACGTTCTGAACCCAGCTCGCGTACCGCTTTAATGGGCGAACAGCCCAACCCTTGGGACCTTCTCCAGCCCCAGGATGCGATGAGCCGACATCGAGGTGCCAAACCTCCCCGTCGATGTGAGCTCTTGGGGGAGATCAGCCTGTTATCCCCGGGGTACCTTTTATCCTTTGAGCGATGGCCCTTCCACACAGAACCACCGGATCACTAAGACCGACTTTCGTCTCTGCTCGACGTGTATGTCTCGCAGTTAAGCTGGCTTTTGCCTTTATACTCTGCAAGCGATTTCCAACCGCTTTGAGCCAACCTTTGTAAGCCTCCGTTACATTTTGGGAGGCGACCGCCCCAGTCAAACTACCCACCAGACATTGTCCTACCTAAGGATAACTTAGGCTAGTTAGCTACCCGAATAAAGAAGAGTGGTATCTCAACAATGGCTCATCGTAAACCGAGATCTACGAATCAAAGCCTCCCACCTATCCTGCGCATCTTTATCCAAGTAGCAGTGTCAAGCTATAGTAAAGGTCCACGGGGTCTTTCCGTCTTGCCGCGGGTAGGAGGAATTTTCACCTCCACTACAATTTCACTGGATCCCTCTTTGAGACAGCTCCCATCTCGTTACGCCATTCATGCAGGTCGGTATTTAACCGACAAGGAATTTCGCTACCTTAGGACCGTTATAGTTACGGCCGCCGTTTACTCGGGCTTCGATCAGATGCTTTGCGTAAGCTAACATCATCAATTAACCTTCGAGCACCGGGCAGGCGTCACACCCTATACATCCTCTTACGAGTTAGCAGAGTGCTGTGTTTATGGTAAACAGTCGGGAGGGACTCTTTGTTGTAACCTTCTTCGCTTACGAAGTAAATTCTTAACGAAGCTAGGCACACCTTATACCGAAGATACGGTGCTATTTTGCAGAGTTCCTTAAAGAGAGTTCTTCCACGCGCCTTAGAATACTCATCCCACCCACCTGTGTCGGTTTACGGTACGGGCGATATCAGCTAAACTTAGAAACTTTTCTCGGCTCGATAGTATCATGGATTCTTCATCTACTCCGAAGAGCGTCAGAAGCCTTTCAGATCTCGGATAAAGAGTTACGGATTTGCCTATAACTCAACCTACTTCCTTAGACTAGCACTTCCATCCGCTAGCTCCACTAACTTTAAGCGTCCTTCCGTCGCACACTGATATCGGTATCGGAATATTAACCGATTTTCCATCGCATACCCCTTTCGGACTTTGCTTAGGACCCGACTAACCCTACGATGACGAGCATCGCGTAGGAAACCTTGGGTTTACGGCGAATACGATTCTCACGTATTTTATCGCTACTCATGCCTGCATGCTCACTTCCAACCGCTCCACCGCTCCTTACCGGTACGGCTTCGACGCTGATTGGAACGCTCTCCTACCACAGTGTCTATGAGTATTTATACTACCCGGCTTGTCTTTTTGCTTTTGTTGCTAAATTTTGAAATTCTAAGAAATTTTGAAATTTCTAGAATTTAGATCAAGACGTTGCATTTAAATTTGAATGCAAGAAGCGAAGTATCTTTGAGCAGATTTAAATGTTGCTGATATTTTTTCGACTAAGGCTAACCGTGTAGGTTGCCGCAGGAGAAAAAATGAAGCTCATTTAAAGATGCCAAAGAGACAAGCTTAGTATAAATAATCATAGACACTATCTAAAGCTTCGGTACTCATTTTAGCCCCGTTATATTTTCCGCGCAAAATCACTAGACCAGTGAGCTATTACGCTATCTTTAAAGGATGGCTGCTTCTAAGCCAACCTCCTGGTTGTTTCAGTAACTTCACATCGTTTTCCACTTAAATGAGATTTGGGGACCTTAGCTGTTAGTCCGGGTTGTTTCCCTCTTGACGACGGATTTTATCACTCGCCGCCTGACTGCCGTGGTTACGCTATAAGTATTCGGAGTTTGATAGGGTTTGGTACATTGGTGTATGCCCTAGCCCATTCAGT
>NZ_CALHGM010000043.1 GCF_938030145.1 uncultured Campylobacter sp. | reverse complement strand
CCCGCCGATCTGCGCAGGAGTGCGCAGATCGGCGGGGCTACTAAGATCAATTCTCATCGCCTCCTCTACTTATACTCTTTTAAAAATTTCGCAGAATTTCTAAAATCGCCCGTCAAAGGTCGGTCGGTATCCATAAATTTCACGACTTTTCTATACTGCTCGTAGAGCTTTTTGGTCTGCGCGGAGAGCTTTAGGTTCGGGTTTTGCTGCATTCTTAGATCGATCGCTTGCGCGGCGTGGATGAGCTCCATACCCAAGATCGAGTAGAAATTTTCGATCTGCTTGGAAAATTTCTGCATCACGAAAGGCGCATTTGTCGCGACGTCTTCGATATTGCCCGCTACGGGGACGTAATCAAGCGACGCAGGATTTGCCAAAAACTCGTTCTCGCCCGCAAGCGCTACGAAAGGCTTTTGCATCGCGCCGAACGCATGCACGGTCTTGTCGGTGCCTAAAAAGCGGCTTAGATGCGTGAAATTATCGTCCGATAGCTTGATCGTGCGAAGCGCTGAGGCCTTTGAGTTGTGCGCGAGTACGATGGACGCTTTTTCAAATTCTATCACCCACAAAAACGGCTCGAAATTTGACGTAGGCACGACCGCGCCGCCTTTGGTAAAGAGCTTGCTTTCTTGAAATTTCACGCCCGCAGGCTGCTCACCGATGAAAATTCCTGGATTATCGTCGGAGGAGTTGAGCTGGATTTTCATCAAGCTTTCAAGGCTCTGTATAGACGAGCTCATCGCGGCGAAGAAATACGACGCGTCGCGGTAGCTGAGCGGATCTTGCAGCGCTCTAGTATCGTCCTTATCCCATAGGTAGCTGTCTTTTAAAATTTCTCTTATCTGCTTTGCGGTGGCCTCAAACTGCGGAAACGGCCTTAGGCTCGCAGCCTCGCTCGAAAACGGAGCGACGTTGCCATTTAGCGCTTCAAGGCTAAGGGCAAAGACGAGCTTAGACATCTTATCGGCATGTTTCAAATCCTCCAGCGCAAGGCTCGCAAGCGCCGCAGAGTAGGCGTTTGAGCTTAAAATCGAAAGACTATCTTTGCCAAACGGCGAGAGCGGCTTGAGCCCCGCTTTTTTCAGCGCTTCCGCGGCAGCCATCTTTTCGCCTTTGTAATACACCTCGCCCTCTCCGAGCATCGCAAGGCCGACGTGACCTAAAATCGTGATGTCCGCTTCGCCCATAGAGCCCACGCTAGGCATTACGGGGATGATGTCTTGATTTAAAAATTCTTTGTATAAGCTTATCACCTCCTCCTGCACGCCCGCGCCCGCAAATAGCATGTTGTTTAGCCTCGTCGCAAGCACCGCGCGAGCCGTTTTTAGCGGCATATCCTCACCGGCGCCGCCGCAGTGCGCGTGAATGAGCCCGATGTTAAATTTCGTAGAAGCCTCGATCACCTCCGCGTCCAAATTCCCCTTCGCATCGACGAAGCTTCGGTCTTTATTAAGCCCCACGCCCACGGTAAGCCCGTAGATTTTCTGCCCGTCTTTAGCGGCGCTTAGTAAAATTTCATGCGCCTTTTTGACCTTTTGCATCGCGGCATCATCGATCTTGACCTTGGCGCCGTTTGCGATACGCGCTATCTCTTGCGGCGTCACGCCCTTGCCGTCAAGCGTAATATCCGAAGCGCTCAAGCTTAGCGCCAACATCGCTGCGATCGATAAAATTGTAAAATTTTTCATCAATTCCTCCCTGATAAAATTTGCGCAATTTTAAAAAAATATAATTTCTAAAAAGTAATTTATTTGTTTAAAGTTTAGAGCGCGAAAACGGCTCGCGTATGAAATGGGTTAAATTTAGCTATAATCCTCCGTTTGGAATTTAGCGCGGGATGCGACCAAACACGGCGCGGAATTTTAAAATTTTAAAATTCCGAGTAGAATATACGCAAAGCCGCGAGCACTCAAAATTTAAAGCCAAATTTAAAAAGTCCAAAAGGAAAACTGATGAACGTCCATAAAATCGCTTACACGAGAGTTATCGCGCTGGCGTTTGCCGCCTTTATTTTTAACACGACGGAATTTATCCCCGTGGCGCTGTTAAGCGACATCGCGGCGGATTTTAGCATGGATGTTACGAGTACGGGGCTAATCATCACAATCTACGCGTGGGCGGTAAGCATCCTCTCGCTGCCGCTGATGCTGCTAACCTCAAAGCTCGAGCGCAAGAGGCTGCTTTTGCGACTTTTCGTACTATTTACGCTAAGCCACGTCTTGGCGGCGGTAGCGTGGAATTTTGCCGTTTTGGTAATCGCGCGACTCGGTATCGCGATTTCGCACGCGATCTTTTGGTCGATCACCTCATCGCTCGTCGTGCGCCTAGCGCCGATAAACAAAGGCTCTCAGGCCATCGGCATGCTGGCTTTGGGCACCTCGCTAGCCATGGTTTTGGGACTTCCTTTGGGGCGCGTGGTCGGCGAGCTTTTCGGCTGGAGAATTACGTTTTTTGCGATCGGCGCGCTTGCGGCGGCGGAGGCGCTGTTTCTTTGGAAAATTTTACCGTTTTTGCCAAGCCGCCGCGCGGGCTCTCTTGCGAGCTTGCCGATGCTAGCAAGACGCCCTATGCTGCTTTCTTTGTATCTGCTGACGCTTTTGATCGTAGGCGCGCATTTTACGACCTACAGCTACGTCGAGCCCTTCGTGGCGAAATTTAACCCTGCAGGCGATCACTTCGTAACCTACGTCCTGCTTGCATTCGGCGCTTCGGGAATCGCTGCGAGCGTGCTTTTTTCAAAGCTTTACCGTTCATTTGCGAACGCCTTTTTGATCTGCTCGATCCTTTTTATCCTAGCCTCGGTGCTGACGTTAAAAGCTTTTGTCGCAAATGACGTAGCGCTGCTGCTTGCAGCTTTCGTCTGGGGAGTGGGGATTTTCGGCTTCGGGCTTTGTTTGCAGATTAGGGTTTTGGCGCTAGCTCCGGATGCTACCGACGTCGCGATATCGATCTACTCGGCGATTTATAACGTAGGCATCGGCGGCGGAGCGCTTTTAGGGCATCAGATCGCAACGAGATTCGGGCTTGAACACATAGGCGAGGCAGGCGCGATACTGGGCGCGTTAGGGCTTGCAAGCTACCTCTATGCAAGCGTGAAATTCGCGCAAAAAAAATAGCGCATAGGCTAAATTTACGAAAGAGCTTCGGCGAAATTAGCGCGCTTTTAGCCGGCGCTTTAAAACGGGGGCTTTGCGGGTCTAAGCTTTTAAAATTTACCCCTGCGATTAGCTAAATTTTGCAGATAAAATTTAATCTCGCGCTTAGTCCCGCTACCTGTTTTATTAATCAATCGCACCCGCGCTATCCGCCCAAAGCTCTTAAAATTTGTCCCTCGTTAGAGCGATAAATTTTAAAATTTAGCGGCAAGGCGTAAAAATTTAAGGCGTATAATTTAAAGCGGGAGCCGCCAAAATTTAACTACTTTATAAACCCGACCTGCGGTAAAATTTCAGCTAGCGCCGCGTCCTTTTTCTCATTAAATTTGACCTTGTTTTGCTCAAAAAGATTATTTCCGTGCGCGTCTATAGAGACGATAAGCGGGCCAAACTCCTTCACGCGGCACTTCCACAGCGTCTCAGGCATCCCAAGCTCCGTCCAGTCCGCGCTCTCGATCTGCTCGACCTGCGTCGCTGCCACCACCGCGCAGCCCGCGGGAAATACGCAGTGTATCGTGCCAAACTCCTTACAGCCGCTCATCGTGCCCTCGCCCATGCCACCTTTGCCCACTATCAGGCGCACGCCCGTTTTGGCGATAAATTCGCGCTCGAATTTCTCCATCCGCATGCTAGTGGTCGGCCCCACAGAGACCATCTCAAAGCCCTCTTTGCCGTCGCCGTCCGTTTTTCTGATGATCGGTCCCGCATGCAGGATCGCACCGCCTCTGATATCTAGCGGCAGCTCGCGACCCTCCTCTACGACGCGTCTGTGCGGCACGTCGCGGCAGGTGACGATGTGTCCGCTGAGGTATATGACGTCGCCGATTTTGATGTCGGCCAGATCCTCTGCGCTGATCGGCGTGGTTAAAATTTTCTTACTCATAGCGCGAACTCCTTGTGCGATTTTACGGCAAAGCTTAGCTGCTCGTCCCAGACGATATGGCCTTTGCGGTGCGACCAGCAGCCTACGTTTACGGCGACGGCGATGACGCTTGGGTGGCGGGCGCAGTTTTCGATATGCACGCCCATGACCGAGCTTGCGCCGCTCATGCCTTGCGGGCCCAGGCCGATTTTATTGATGCCATCTTCGAGCAGCTTTTCCGTTAGCGCGGCTCGGTCGTTTGGATTGCGTGAGCCAAGAGGTCTCATCAGCGCTTTTTTAGATAGTAGCGACGCCACGTCGATCGAGGTGCCCACGCCCACGCCGACTAGCAGCGGCGGACAGGCATTTATGCCGTAGCTGGTCATGATGTCCATGACGAATTTCACGACCCCCTCGTAGCCCATGCCAGGCATCAGCACGGTCGCCTTGCCGGGCAGACTACAGCCGCCGCCCGCCATATAGGTGTGTATCTCGCACTCGCTGCTACCCGGCACGATCTCCCAAAAAACGCTCGGCGTGCCCTTACCGACGTTTTTGCCGGTGTTGTACTCGTCGAAGGTCTCGACGCTGTTGTGGCGTAGCGGAGCCTCGCGCGTTGCTCGCAGTACGGCCTCTCGCAGCAGCTCTTCAAGCTCGCCGATGAGCGGGAAGTTCGCTCCGCAGCGCACGAAAAACTGGATCACGCCCGTATCCTGACAGGACGGACGGTCTAGCTGCTTAGCTAGGCGCTGGTTTTCAAACATCGTTTTGTAGATCTCTCTCGCTAGCGGCTGCGTCTCGCGTTCGCTAAGCTCCCGCAGCTTCGCCGTCACATCGTCAGGCAGCACCTTGCCCGTGTAGCCGACGAATTTCGCCATGACCTCGGTCATCTTTTGCACGGCTTTTTCTTTATCCATCGCTTCTCCTTTTAAATTTCGTCCTCTAAAAACGGCTCGGGATTTTTAAGCAACCAAAGCACGAACAGATATCTAAGCTTACCTACATCTTCGGCACGCCAGCTCTTTCTTAGATCATAAAACATCTTATCAAGCACGTCGTCATTTAGCTCATCTAGCCTATTGCCTAGCTTAAAATATTTTTTGATTTCGACGGCAGCTTCATCGGTATAATCGTCATCCCATAAAATCCAACTTCCGTATTCCCCGTTATAGTCCCAATGCCAATATAAATTAGTAACCGCATGTATCATTTTATACTGCACGCTATCTTTTTGCCTTAAGAATTTCATCCAAAAATCATAGGTAAATTTACTGTATTCTTGCGGATCGTATTTTTCCATATCCGTTGGATACTCGGGCACATATAGATATTCTAATTTTTTGCCGAAGCGCCGCCAAATATAAATTTGCGATTTTTTAGGTAGAAGATTGTATATGTAGTTATACATTATTCCAAAATCGATATTAACGACTTCATTTACTTGTTCTACATATACCGAAGAAGCATAACCTTGATTGCCTACGATTATTAACTTTTGATACGGTTGTAAATTTTTATATACATACCACATAAAATTTCTAAGGGGCGTCTCGCCCTTTTTATTTTTAGCGTTTATGTCGCCGCCTTGCATGATGATCCATTCGATTAAATTCGCGCCCATATACACATAGGGTGAGTTTGGGTCTTTTTTCTTGATATCTTTGTCCGCATGTAGCATATGAAGTATCGTGTTGCCGTCTTTGTCAGTCGCATTTATATCGAGGGCTTGAAATACCGCTTTGATCTTTTCTTCATCGCCGCTTTGCAAAATTTCATTAAAATTTTTAGGCAACCTTTTACGCCTCCATAGTCGCGCCTTATCATAAATGATACTTTCAGATGCGTAAGCTAAAGCGCAGCCTATCGCGTAGCAGGCAATGTCCGTCCAATCAAACGTTCCGCCAAAAATTATCCGTAGCAAGGAATTTTGTATGCCTAAAATTTCAAGTACTTTAAAATATTGTGCAGTTTCGATAACTAGCGAGAGAACAAAGACCGCGAGCGCTAAAGCTTTAGGCGGCAGCCTAAACGCGGCTCGCCCGAATGCATAAAGCATCGCCGCGGCTAGCACATCGCCTAGATAGTAGCGTATGAAGCCGCCTTTGACGTAAATTGCGATAAAAATTTCAAATGCTAAAATAGCAATACCCGCCATCGCCCAGTTCATTCTAGTATCCCGACAATACTCACTTCTAGATGCGTCCGCAGGCGGAAGTATTGCTTTTTTCGTATCCTCTCGCAACTTTGCCCCTTACAAATTTTTTCTAAAATTTTAGAGATGATTTATCAGGCTCGCGTTATATGCTGCGCCGAAGCCGTTGTCGATATTTACGACGCTAACGCCGTTTGCGCAGCTGTTTAGCATCGCTAGTAGCGCCGCTAGCCCGCCGAAACTCGCGCCGTATCCCACGCTGGTGGGCACCGCGATCACCGGCACGCTCACGAGGCCTGCTAGCACGCTAGCTAGCGCGCCCTCCATGCCCGCCACCGCGATCACGACCTTTGCGCCGCGTATCTGCTCTAAATTTGCGATCAGCCTGTGCAGTCCCGCCACGCCCGCGTCGCTAAATTTGCGCACGTCGTTGCCTAGAAATCGCGCCGTCTCGTACGCCTCCTCCACGACCGCGCCGTCGGCGGTACCTGCGGAGACTATCGCGATGTAGCTTTGAGTGGGCGCAGGCTCTTTAAATTTGACGCTGATGACGCGGCCTCGAGCGTTAAACTCCGCCTGCGGCAACGCCTCGCGCACCAGCCCAAAAACCCGCTCGTTCGTGCGCGTGATTAGGATGTTTTGCCCTCTCGCGCCGATCGCACCAGCGATACGTAAAATTTCATCATCCGTCTTGCCCTCGCCGTAGATCACCTCGCCCGCGCCGTTTCGCAGGGCGCGCTGGGTGTCGATCTTGGCGCAGCCCACGTCCTCGTAGGGGTAGTTTTTCAGGTATTTTAGCGCCTCTTGCTCGCTCACGCGGCCGCTTTTTACCCCCGCGAAAAGTTCTAAAATTTCATCCTCTCTCATGCAAAACATCCTCTCTAAGCCCCTTTAGATCGAGCGTCACCTCCGCCGCGCCGAGCGTCACGAGCTGCCTAACCACGCTTTTAAATTTTGCGTCGTTTAGGAAGCTTTGCATGCTAGAAAAGGGCATTTGCAGCTTTATATTTTTGCAGTCGCACCGCGCGCGGACGTTTGCGTAGCCGCTTGCGATGAGTAGATTTTCCGCAGCTTCGATCAAATTTAGCTCGCTCTCATCGATCTTGCGCCCATGCGGCAGGCGCGTTAGCAAGCACGCGTAGCCCGGTTTTTCGGCAGTGGGTAAGCCCAGCTCGCGCGATAGCTCGCGGATCTCTGATTTGGTTAAATTTATCAGCGGCGAGAGTACGCCCAGCTCCTCTTTGGCTTTGAGCCCGGGGCGGTGTTCGCCCAGATCGTCGCGGTTCGTGCCGTCTGCGACGCGGCTAAAGCCAAGCTCACGGGCGCGCTCGATCAGGCGCGAAAACACCACCTTTTTGCACAGATAGCAGCGATTTTCGGGGTTATCTTTGATCTCCTCCGCGACGCCTAGCTCTAAAATTTCGTGCCTGATGCCGTAGATGCGGGCAAATTCCACGGCTTCGGCGATCTCGCGCGAGGACATGTAGGGCGATCTGATCGTTATGCCGATCGTGCGCTCGCCCAGAGCGTCGTGCGCTGCGCGCAGCAACAGCGAGCTGTCCGCGCCGCCGCTAAATGCGACCGCGAGTTCGCCAAGCCTGCGCAGATCAGCCTTTAGTTTTTCTAGTTTCGTCATAGATTTCTAGCGCCTCTTTTCGCACCAGCTCTATCGTCGTGCCGTGCGCGAGCGCCGCGGCCTTGCAGTCCTCAAATTCGGGCTTGATTTTTAAAATTTCTCGGATGGAATTTGAAGCGGCGGAATTTTGTCGTGCGTCCGAATTCTGCTGCGCATTCAAATTTTGCTCCGCGTTCAAATTTTGTTGCGCGCTCGCGCCCGTTTCGCAAGCCTCGCCGCGCGAAATTTTAAGCCCTATCTCGCCGAATTTCGTCTGCACCCGCGCAAACTCGCGCTTTAGCTCGGTTTTAGCAACCTCTATCTCGCGAACGCCGATCGCGGTGGTGTGGGTAAATATCAGGTCTTTTAAATTTTGCGCGTCCTGATTGCGGCACAGCGCGTTTAGCTCAAAGCCGATGCGCCCCTTTTTCATAAAGATTGAGCGGCCAAAGACGTCCAGCGCGCCGTTTTCGCGTAAAATTTCGCACGCAAGCGCAAAGCTCTCGGCGTCCATATCGTCGATGTTCGTGGAGATTAAAATTTGCTTGCAAACCTCGCCGTAGCCAGCCTGCACGCTTAAATTTCGCTCGTATAAATCCTCGTCCGCCTCGCAGATCATCGCGCGAAGCACGTTTGCAAAGTCCGTTGCGTCCTTGCCGCCCGCGCCGTAGCCGATCTTTTCTATTTTAAAGCTCGCGCCGTCCGCAAACTCGTCCGCACAAGCCTTTAAAATCGCCGCACCCGTGGGCGTAGTCATCTCAAAATTTGCGCGCCCTAGGCTTACGGGCACGCCTTTTAAAATTTCGCAAACGGCGGGCGCAGGCACGCTAAGCGCGCCGTGATCGCAGATCGCTATGCCGCCGCCAAGCTCGATTTTGGAGCTTAGCACGCGCGAGACGCCGAGCTTTTCAAAAAGATATTCGAGGCAGATCGCCGCGCCCGCGACGTCCGCGATGCTATCGACCGCGCCGAGCTCGTGAAAATGTACCCGCTCTACGTCCGTGCCGTGGACTTTGGCCTCGGCCTGTGCGATCGTGCGAAATATCGCGCCCGCTCTTTGCTTGCAGCTCTGGCTTAAATTTGAACTCTCTAAAATTTGCCTGATATCGGCATAGCTTCTAGCGTGTGGCTGCGATTTTAGCGGCACGACGTCGATTTTGGTCGCGGCGATGCCGTTTTTTAGCGCGTTTTTGCGCTCCAGACAAAATTCGCCGCGTAAATTTAGTTTATCTAGCTCGGCACAAAGATAGCCAAAATCCACGCCGAGCTCCACCAGCGCGCCCAAATTCATATCGCCGCTAATGCCTGCGCTCGCATCGTAATATAAAATTTTAGCCAAGCCTAGGCCTTAGGCACCGTCATCGAGCCAAACGGCAGGATGATGATTTTTGCGTCCGCACCCTTTTGCGCGAGCGCGTCGTCCACGGCCCTTTGGATGTCGTGGTATGGCTTTAGGTGTACGGCTCGTATCTCATCGTCGCTCAGATCGCTTACCGCCCAGGTCTGCGCCCAGAGCGAGATTTCGGCCATTTTAGCGGCCTTATGATAGCCGAGCTTAAAGCCCGCGCTGATCTTTTCGAGCACCTTTTTAGGCGTATCCGCGGAGGCCATCAGATCAAAAAACGGCTTTGGTCCGATACCAGTGCGGCACTTTGCGACCATTATTAAAATTCCGTCCTGAGCAAGCGCTAGTTTGCCGTTATCTAGGGCTTTTTGCGCTTGGTAGAGATCGACGTCCATCGGATAGGGCGCGACCGAGATAACGATATCGGCCTTGCGCGGGATATTTACGCAAAAAACCTCGTCGGCCTTTTTCACGCAGTCGTAAAAGCTGTCGTTTAAGTCGCCCGCGCTTGCGTAATACACGCCGTGCTCGCTATCAAGCACCGTTTGGATCGAAAAAACGTCTATGTGCGCTAGCACCTTCATCGCATCGATCATATCCTCATGCACGGGATTGCCCTCTAAGCGCAGAGCTTGCGCGTCGGCGCTAAGAGCTAGCTTGTGATTTTGCGTGATGCTCTCGTATGACGCCGTGCCCGGCAAAAAGGCCTTTCTGCCGCCCGTGTAGCCCGCAAAATAGTGCGGCTCGACCGAGCCTATGACGATTACCTTTTTGGCTTCTGCTACGATTTTGTTTAGATACATTTGCGTGCCGTTTTTGCTCTCGCCTAAAAATACCATCTCGTCGTGCTTGGAGTCGTGATCGTGAACTTCGTTTTTGGCTCTGATCTCCGCGTCAATTTCTTTGCCGAAGATCATCTCGTATTCTTCCTGCGTGCCCTCTCTGTGGCAGCCGGTGGCGATGATGAAAATTTTATTTTTATCGCGGATTTTCGGGTAAATTTGCTTTAAAATTTTTGCCGTCGGCGTCGGGCGCGTGCCGTCGTTTACGATGACGACGATCTTTTGCTCGCCCGCGATAAACTCGTCAAAGCTTTTTTGATTTATCGGATTTGCCAGAGCCTTTGCGATGAGCGCCGTTTCGTCAAATTTAGCCACGGGGTTTGGATCGAAAACGCCGAGCAAATTTTTCTCGTTTATCTCTAAGCTTAGATGATCATCTTTGCCGTATGCGATAGGGATTTGCATATCTGCCTCCTGTGTGGAATTTGGCGGGATTATAACGTAAATTTTATTTAAAACGAATTAGCCTAGAGCGGGTTATGAACGGAATTTAGAAAGCTTTAGAATTTAAAAATTTAGAGCATTTAAAATTTCAAAATTTTATAAAATTTTAAAAAGCCGCTGGGATTTGAAATTTAAAGCTCGCGAGTGTTGAACTCGCGAGCATATAGCTATTATAAATAGCCGTAAAGATGCGCAAGCACAAAGCCCACACCGCAAGCAGTAAGAACGCCGATCAAGCCAGGGAAAATGAAGCTATGGTTGATGACGAATTTTCCGATATGCGTGGTGCCCGAGCGGTCGAACTGGATCGCCGCAAGATCGCTCGGATAGGTAGGCAGGATATAGTATCCGTAGCAAGCCGGTGCAAATGCGATTATTAGACCCGGATCGATGCCGATAGTGACAGCAAGCGGAACGAAGGTCGCGATAGCCGCGGCTTGGGAATTTAAAAATTTACTGATGAGCAAAGAGACGATGATGTAGGTCCACGGATAGGCCTTAACGACCTCGCCGAGAGACGCTTTAAGCATCTCGATATGGGCGGTAAACATAGTCTCTGCCATCCATGAAATTCCATAAATGGCTACGAGCGCGATCATACCGCTATGAAAAATTTCGTTTTTAGCGATATTGCCCGCTTTGATACCCGAAGCAATCATCATGATGGACGCCGCTAAGAGCATGAAAATTTGAATGGTTAAGACCATATTTAAATTTGTGGTCTTTTTCATAGTATCTTTTACGACTATACTTGCGTTTGCGATGCTTTCGCTCTTATCGCCTGTCGTGATGACGACGTTTCCGTCTTGAGAGACGATGCTTTGGGTAAGCTTTTTATCTTTGTCGTAAATTTCGACGCTATTAAATTTCGTCGCATCTTTGGCTTTGGACTCTTTGACGTTTGAGACGACCTTACCGCCATCCACCATGGAGATAACCTGACCATCTTTGATCGTGATGTTTTTGACCGTTTTTTTATCGACGATGATCTCTACGGATTTGCCAGGGACATTTTTAGTCCACGCAGGGCGTAAGCTTTTTTCGTAACCTAAAACCGCAACTAGCGCAATAGTGGCTAAGAATATCCACATGCAGATCCACTTAATCCTAGGAAGCTTTTGACCTAGCAAGGTTGTGCTTTCGCCGTAGATATATTTTTTCTGCTCTGGGTCTTTGATCTTTTCTTGGAATTCCGGATCTTTATCCAGATCTTTACCTCTAAAAATCGACCATGTTCCGATCGCAAGCATACCGATAAAAGTAGAAGGGATAGTTAGCTTAAGTAGATCTAAATAGCTGCTAAAGCCCTCGATATGCACGCCTTGGCCTAGTAAGATCGCGACCATCGAAACGCCGGCAACCGAAACGGGGCTAGCGATGATAGCAAGCTGCGAGGAGATCGTAGAAGCAGCCATCGGGCGCTCAGGGCGAATTCCATTTTTAATAGCTACGTCATAGATGATTGGAAGCAGCGTATAGACGGTGTGTCCGGTTCCGCATAAGATTGTAAGCGTCCACGCAACAGTTGGAGCGATGATACAAACCATCTTCGGATGCTTACGAAGCAATTTCTCCGCTATTTGAAGCATTACATCAAGCCCTCCCGTAGCCTGTAGCGTTGCACTTGCTACGACAACTGCGAGGATAGTTAAAATAACGTCCACTGCCGGCTTACCCGGCTCTAATCTAAATCCAAACACTAAGATCACTAAGCCTATACCGCCTAGAATTCCCAGCGCCATACCGCCTTTTTTAGCACCATAAAACAAACAGCCCAAGACTATAATGAGCTGCAAAAAGAATTGAGTGCTTTCAGACAAACTTGTCAGAAACTCCATAGTTTCTCCTTCAGTAAAATTTAAAACAAACTTTGGCGATTATACTAACTTTTTATTTAAACAAAATTAAAGGAGCGTTACGAATTGTAAAAATCTATCAAAATAAAAATTTACTGAAATTATAATTTTAAAGCAGAATTTATAGCGAAATGTAAAAAATAAAATTTCACTTAGAGCTGTTTTTATATCATAGAATTTTGCAACTTTTAAGAAAACTTAGAATTCCATTATAGCTCAAGCTTTAAACCGATTTTTAAGCCTTGGGATAGTATCATTTCGCAAAGAGTGGATTAAGATGAATTTTATAAAATTTTGTATTGCCTTTTTGATTTGTTTATCGCAGATGGCAACAGCTGGCAGCTTTGATCTAAACTCCACGCTGCGTTTGGGCGCATTCGACGCAAGCTCGCACCGACTGCTTTTATGCGGCAGTGGCGGCGAGCTTAGGATGTTTGATGCCGCTAAATGGAATGTGGAGTTCGCGCAAAAATACAGCGATAACGAAATTACGGCTCTAAATTTTAAAAACGGCAAAATTTATCTAGCTTGGGGCGGAGCCGAAATCGCGGTGCTAAACGATAGACTAAAGTTTTTACGCACGCTTAAGACGGGGCGTAGCGGCACAGCCCAAATAGATGCGATCTATGCCGCAAAAGACGCGATTTACGCGGTAGTGGATAAGAATCAACTAATAAGATTAGACGAAGACCCTGATAACAGCGCGGACGGCGGCTACGCCTTGGGTGAAAATTCCACCGCGAACGGGCAATCTTTAAATAAAAATTTCGCCCCAGATGGGCTGCGCGGAATTTCGTTTCATTACGGCAGGATCAATGCCGTTAGCCTGGGCGCTAACGGACTTTGCGTCGCAAGCTGGAACGGCGTAGCCTGTTTTAGCGCAGATCTCGTCGCGACTAAATTTAGCGGCATCGATACAGCGCCTAATCGCGCCGCACAGGGAGAGCTTGGTAGCGTGAAATTTAAAGATGCGGAATTTAATAATGCGAAAAGCGCGCAAGCCTCCGAGCCAAATAAAACGAAAGCTAGCGGTGCAAAGAGCGCGGAATTTCAAAGCTTAGAATTCAAAGGCGCAAAATTTCAAGACGAGGGGCTTAAAACTCAAAGCGAAATTTCAGTCGAAGTTGGCGATAAAAATTTAAGCGGCTCTATAGCCACTGCGCTTGCAGACTGCGACGGGACGCTGTTTGCGGGCGATATAGAGGGGAATTTTATAAATTTAAAAAGCGGTGAGTGCGAAAGCGTGGGCTCTTGGATCAAATCCATCGTATGCGCCCGCGGCACGCAGTTTATCGCTACTAAAGATAAAATTTACGAAAATCAAAAAGCAGGATTAAAGGAGGTTGTGGATTTAAAAAGCGAATTTTTAGCGATGTACGCAGACGGGGATGCGATCCTCGTAGTCAGCAAATCAGGTAAAATTTTAAAATTCTAAGAAAGGATTAGTATGTTAAAAAGTTTCAAACCCGTGCTTTTGGGCTCGGTTTTGTTCGCCGCAAGCGCCCTGTGTGCCACAGATAGTGACCTAGAGCGCGTGATGAAAGAACGAAATTTAAGCGAAAAAGACGTTTTAGCGGCGGCTAAGACTTATCAGCCGACCGGTAGGAAGGACGATTATATGGTGTTCTCCTCCGGTGGTCAAAGCGGACAGGTGCTAGTTTACGGCGTGCCGTCGATGAGGATCTACAAATATATCGGCGTATTTACCCCGGAGCCTTGGCAGGGATACGGTTTTGATGAGGAGAGTAAGGCGGTCTTAAGATCGGGCTCCATTAACGGCAAAGAGATCAACTGGGGCGATACTCACCATCCAAATTTCAGCGAAAAAAACGGCGAATACGTGGGCGATTATCTCTTTATCAACGATAAGGCGAACCCAAGAATCGCGGTTATAAATTTATCCGATTTCGAGACTACTCAAATAGTCGTAAATCCCGTAATCAAAAGCGATCACGGCGGCTCTTTCGTAACGCCTAATACCGAATACGTCATCGAAACCAGCCAATACGCAGCCCCTTTTGATAACGACTGGCACCCAATCGAGGAGTATCAGGCGGTTTATCGCGGTGCGGTAACGTTATGGAAATTTGACTACGACAAAGGCAAAATCGACGTAAATAAATCCTTCTCGCTAGAGCTTCCTCCATATATGCAAGATCTAAGCGACGCAGGTAAGGGCGAGAGCTTCGGCTGGGCGTTTACCAACAGCTTCAACTCCGAAATGTACACAGGCGGCATCGAAAAGGGTCTGCCTCCGATGGAAGCCGGTATGAGTCGCAACGATACCGACTACTTGCACGTTTATAACTGGCAAATTCTAGAAAAGCTTGCTCAAGACAGCAAAAACTACAAGGTCGTAAACGGACACAGAATCGTTACGATAGACGCCGCCGTAAAAGCGGGAGCGCTATTTTTGATCCCTGAAGCCAAATCCCCTCACGGCGTCGATGTTAGCCCTGATGGTCGCTATATCATTATCGGCGGTAAACTAGATACTCACGCTAGCGTTTATGATTTTAAAAAGATCAAAGAGCTAATTGATAAAAAAGAATACGCAGGCAAGGATCCATACGGAATTCCGATCCTAGATATGCAAAAGACGCTTCACGGACAAGCAGAGCTTGGTCTTGGACCTTTGCATAATACCTTCGATTCGCAAGACGGCGTAATCTATACATCGCTTTACGTCGATAGCCAGATCGTAAAATGGAACTACAAGACGCTAAAGGTTTTAGATAGGATCAACGTCCACTACAATATCGGTCACCTTGATTCTATGGAGGGTAAATCCTCTAAGCCTGTCGGCAAATACGTAATCGCGCTAGATAAGCTTTCGATCGATAGATTTAATCCTATCGGACCGCTTCATCCGCAAAATCACCAGCTTATCGACATTACAGGACCTAAAATGGAGATGCTCTATGATCTTCCTATCGGTCTTGGCGAGCCACACGACGTAGTTTCTATCGCAGCTAGCAAGCTTCATACGAAACCTACCTATACTATGGGAACAAACTCTCGTACCGGCAAGCAACACCCTGCTATGACGCTAGCAGGTCAGGAGCGCATCGAGCGCGACGGCAAAAACGTAAAAGTCTATGCTACAGCGATCCGCAGCCATATTAATCCTGAGCACATCGAGGTTAATAAGGACGATAACGTAACGATCTATATGACAAATTTAGAGCGTGCCGAGGATGAAACTCACGGCTTTACGGTTGATGATTACGATCTGCATATGTCGCTTGAGCCGGGCAAGACTGCGAGCGTAAATTTCATCGCAGATAAAGAGGGCGTATTTCCTTTCTACTGCACGGAATTCTGCTCTGCGCTGCACCTTGAGATGTTTGGATATCTATATGTAAAAGATCCGAATAAAAAATACACTTCAGCTAAAGCTTCTATGCTAAAAGCTCTTAGCCCAGAAGCTCTAAAAGCCGAATACGACAAGGTAGTAGCTACGAATAAAGCCACCGACGACGTTATTCAATCAGTCGTTAAATTCTTAAAAGAGAAAAACTACGAGAAATATCCTAAGGTCAAGGCTTTAGTCGATGACGCGCTGGATCAATACGGCAAAATTCCTGAAACCAAAGCCAAGGCAGACGCCGCGGTAAAAGCCGGCGATATGAACGGCGCGATACTTTGGGAAGGTCAAGTTTGGCAGTACCTAGTAAAAACCGCAGATGTCGGACTTCGCGCTAAAAACAACCTGATCCGCGAGCTCTCCACTCCTATGAGCGAGGCTGCATCTAACGGCGAGAAGGCTTACCTACGCGGAGGCTGCAACGGCTGCCACGTCATCGGCCAAGTAAGCTCGGGTCCTGATCTAACGGGCGTCCTACTCCGCCATGAAAACGGCGAGAAATGGGTAGCCGATTTCATCAAAGACCCTGCTAAATTCTACGAAGACGACTACGTTAAGGCAATGATAAATTATTTCAACCTTCGCATGCCAAATCAGCATATGAAAGACGAGGAGATCAAAGACATCATCGAATACTTAAAATGGGTCGATGAGAACGCGGGTCTTAACTAGCCCCACTCTCCCCCGTAAGGGGGAGAATTTAAAGGAGATGAAATGCCAAAATATAAAATTTACGCGATTTTAGCGCTGCTTATTATGACGGTCGCTTTTACCATCCCTACGCTTGGATTTTTCAAAGTCCAAGGCAAAATCGTATCGGGGCAGGTTAGCAGCGTCTCGCAGCTGCCCGCATACTCCGCACCGATATGGAATTTTTATACGAAAGCATCGTATAAAAATCACTTAATTCCTAGTGATGTTAAAAACGATCTAGGCGCGATGCTGGAGCATAAATTTGAAGTGGGCGTACCTAGCATACCGGTGTGGAAAATTTCGCTCGAAGCGCCGAACTATCCAAAAGAGGCCTTCCCCGATGGAATTCCGCTTTACGTCCACGTTGACGGCTTTAGCGGCGACGTTGGCGAGATGAATACCCTAAATCACTATATCGGAATGTATCCCGTCTGGCGCGGCGGCACGCTCGAGCACTCGCTATCGCCGTATTATCTCATAATCGCGACGATAGGAATGCTCGCGTTTTTGTACTACGACGGCAAGGGACAGACCCTGCTTATGATACTGCCAATCATTGCGCCGCTTATTTTCATAGGCTGCTATGTGGGCTGGCTGTATTGGTTTGGGCACAACCTGCAAGACTGGGGCGCGTTTAAAATAAAGCCTTTTATGCCTACAGCATTTGGCGACGGTAGCGTGGCACATTTTACTACCCATTCATATCCGGCTCTTGGCTTTTGGCTGATGCTGGCCCTATCGCTGCTATCGGCGTTAGCTCTACTATCTAAGAAAAAATTCCTACGAGAGCATAGATGAGGCTTTTACTTCTAGCATTCTCGCTCGCGCTAAGCTTAAGCGCGGGCGAGCTTCAAGACGCGATCGATAGTGCAAAAGCGGGCGATATTATCGAACTAGCCGCGGGCGAATACCACGGCAATATTTTAATCGATAAACCCCTTACTATCGACGGACTAGACCGCTCTGCCGTGATCATAGGCGATCGCAACGGAACGGTCATCCGCGTCCGCTCTCCGCATGTTACAATCAAGAATTTAACAATTCAAAATGGAGGCTTCGAGCATCTTAGCGAGGATGCAGGGATCAACGTAAGCGACGTAAACAGCGTAATCATAAAAAATAATCTCATCAAAGACGTGCTCTACGGCGTCGTGCTAAGCAAGGCAAACGACGTAACGATCGAGGGCAACGAAATTTCAAGTAACGCCTACCGCACGAGTTTTAAAGGCGACGGCATCAAGCTTTGGTATTCCAATGCCAATAAAATTTTAAATAACGACGTCCATAACGTCCGCGACACCGTTTTTTACTTCTCTAACGGCAATCTTGTCGCGGGCAATAAAGGCCATAGCTGTCGTTATTCGCTGCACTTTATGAACTCTGGGCATAACGTCGTGGAGGATAACTACTACGACGGCAATAGCGTGGGATTATTTTTTATGTTTTCAAGCGACAATATCGCCAGACGTAACGTCGTGCGCAATGCAGACGGCGCTTACGGCGTAGGCATCGGCATGAAGGATAGCTCAAATTTCAGGGTTACGGATAATAAAGTCGTTTACAACGCCCGCGGATTTTATCTGGATCAATCCCCCTATCAGCCGGGCTCACTTAATGTTTTTGAAAATAACGATATCGAATACAACAGTATCGGCGTGCAATTCCACGCCACGCAGCTAAAAAGCGTATTTAAAAACAATAAATTTAAAGGTAATATGGAGATCGTGCTAAACGATACGCCTCAATCCAAGCTCTTGCAAAACGAATGGAATGGCAACTATTTTGACGATTACGATGGATTTGATCGCGATGGCGACGGCTACGGCGACGTTAGCTACAGCTCATATGCTTATGCCGACAGACTTTGGGCGCATAAACCGAGCGTGCGGTTTTTTTACGGCTCCAGCGGAATTGCACTTTTAAATTTCATCTCCAAGCTCGCTCCGTTTTCAGAGCCTGAGCTACTGCTAAAAGATCCAAAACCCAGGATGAGGCAATGACAAAAAATAGACGCGAAGCGATAAAACTACTCGGCGGAGCGCTCGGAACACTCGGGGCAGCGAGCTTGTTTGCGGATGAAAATTCTGCCAATTCCGCGGGCGGCGAAGCACAAAATTTAAACGAGCAAAATTCCATAAATTCCACAGGGCAAAATTCCGCGCCGAATTCCATAAAACAAAATTCTGCGGAAAATTCTAGTGGGAGTTCCGCCTCTTTATATCTGCGTCCGCCTGGAGCGCTAGCGGAACGAGGCTTCCGCTCTAGCTGTATCAAGTGCGGTCAATGCGTGCAGGTCTGCCCCTATCACAGCATCTATCTGCTCGATATTACGCATCTTTTTGACATCGGTACGCCCGTTATCGATGCCAAAAAGCGAGGCTGCTATCTTTGCGGTGCGCTTCCTTGCGTGCTAGCCTGTCCAAGCGGCGCGCTTAGCCACGAGACGAACGAGCCTAAAAAGGTCAAAATGGGTATCGCCGTGATTAAAAATTTAAACGCCTGTTTGGCGTATCTCGGGCAGGCTTTAAAATCTAGCGATCTGCGCCTAAAGTCCGCCAAGACCGAGCAGGAGCGCGAGCTAAACTCCGCGCTGGCGGCGAAAGAGGGCAAGGTCTGTGATCTATGCGCGTCGCTGTGCCCTTACCCGCAGCCGCTTGATGCCATTGCGATGATAGAAGCAGGCAAGCATTTCGCTCCGCAGATCCGCGGCGCGTGCGTCGGCTGCGGCGCGTGCGCAGAGCTCTGCCCGGCGCGTATCATCGAGATAATCCCGCGGGCGGATTACAAATCAATCTATGAAGGAAAACAATGAAAAACTCCATTAAATTCTACCTCTGCTCGCTAGCTGCGGCGCTTTTGCTATGCGGCTGCGGAGATAACGACGATTCAAGCTCCGCGGGGCAAAATTCCGTTTCGCAAGGCTCCGCAGAACAAAATTCTGCGAGTTTAAATTCCGCATCGCAGAAAGCGGATCAAAATTCCACTGCAAAGCCTCGCATCAGCGTTAAAAGCGGCGAAGCGCCCAAGAAGGACGATAAGTTCGTAAGCTACGATTTTTACGGCGAGCGAAAGGTAAATTTTAATCTAAACGGCGATGTGAACGAAACGACCAAAAATATCGTGGCATATTCGAGCATTAAAAATCAATATGAAAAGCTAAATTTCGATCTGATGAAAAAGCGCCTTGGGCACGATTTTATCCTGCGCTGTTCGGCGTGCCACGACGACTACGCCAACGGCATCATAGGCCCATCGCTCCTAGATAAAACCGACGCGCAGATCGTGGATATGATTAAAAAGTATAAATTTAAAGAAAAGCCTAATCCTCTTATGGTGCAGCTCGTAAACGGCATGAGCGAGCAGCAGATAGAGACGATGGCGAAAGAAATTTACGAGTTCAACAAACAATTTAAGGAGCAGAAATGAAACCGGGCAAAATTTTAGCTTTGATTTTGGGTGTAGCACTGATCGCGCTGATGATCTTTATGGCTAGTTCGGACGATTCTAGCGCGCCGCAGCAAGAAGTCAAGCCGCAGGCGCAAGCAAAGCCTGCGCCGCAGAGCAAAAGCGTCGATCTCATCGACGATAAGGACGTAAAAAATATTAAAATTTTGCAGCAGAGCGTCAAAGAGCGCGATTTTAAGGTTAGTAGCTCCTATCTGGTAAGCTGCGCGCCCTGCCACGGCGATGACGGACGCGGCAAGATCGCTCCGCCGATCGGCGGCAAGAGCAAGGATCAAATTTTAGCAAGCCTCAAAGATTATAAAGCGGGTAAGATCAAAAACAGCCTGATGAGCGGACTGCTAACCAACGTAAGCGACGAGAGCCTAGATAAGCTCGCAGATGAAATTTCAAAATTTAAAGAGTAGATCTTGGATAAATATAATTCGCGATGCACGATCAAAAATACGAGCTTTTTCTCGACCTTTGGGCTTAGAAATAAAAGCGGCAAATGGCGCCCAAGCATTCGGGCTCTGCGCTACGCTACGGTATTTTTGGTGCATTTACTCTTCGTGCTTTCCTTTCGCGCCGATATTCAAATTTTAGAAGGCGACATCAGCGGCTCGCGGATACTTGGCTTTCACCTAGCAGATCCCTTTGCCACCCTTGAGGTGATCGCCGCGCACAAGGATCTGCCGATAAATCTGCTTATCGGCTCGGGCACCATTTTGTTGTTTTACTTCATCGCGGGCGGCAAGGCATTTTGCTCGTGGATCTGTCCTTACGGAGCGCTTAGCGAGATCGGAGAAAAGCTGCATAATACGCTAATCGCTAAGCACGTCATCAAGGAGCGCGCCCTGCCTCGCGGTATGCGATATGCGATCTGGGCGGTATTTTTGCTGCTAAGCGCGATTACCGATCTGCTCGTTTTTGAAATTTTTAACGTAGTTGGAATTTTATCGCGCTTCATCATCTACGGCTTTTCGCTGGCGGGGCTTTGGATCGTTTTTGTGTTTTTGCTCGAAGTGTTTTTTAGCAGGCGAGTGTGGTGCACTCATCTATGCCCGCTAGGCAGCACCTATTCGCTTGCGGCGAAAGCAAGCCTTAGCAAGATTACTTGGGATAAAAGCAGGTGCGATCACTGCGGCGTTTGCCAAGACGTCTGCTTCGTCTCGCACGTACTGGATATCACCAAAAAAAAGGCGTCCGAAAACCTGGGCGATAAGAGCAAATTTATGCTAAAAGGGATCGACTGCACGCTATGCGGACGCTGTATCGACGTGTGTCATCAAGACGCACTCGGTATCGGCAATAAGCTAAAAGATATGATCTAAGGAAGCCTATGATAGAGATTAAAAACGTAAGCAAGAAATTCGGAGATCAATTCGTTTTAAAAGATATCGATCTAGATATCGCGGACGGCGAGCAGGTGCTTTTCGTCGGGCAAAACGGCGCGGGCAAAAGCTCGCTGATGCGGACGATTTTGGGTGAATACATACCCACAAGCGGCAGCGTCGCCATCGACGGATTTGATTCGTTTAAGCAGCGCAGCCGCGCTCTACGCGGTATCAGCTTCGTGCCGCAAACCCCGCCGCCGCTTAAGCTGAGCCTAAATGAGCTCATCTACTTCGCCGAGCGCACGGCGGACGCAAGCAGAGCGGATATAGTAAAATTTTGCGGTGAAATGGAGCTTGATCTGAGTTCAAATTTAAACAAACCCTTTCATAAGCTATCCGGCGGTATGAAGCAGAAATTTTTAATTGCGCTAGCATTCGGCAGAGCTAGCAAGGCGATGATTTTCGACGAACCGACCGCCAATCTCGATCCGAGCGCGCGCGAGCGTTTTAAGACGCTTTTGCACAACCACGCAAAAGATAAGAGCTTGATCTTTATCTCGCATAGGCTCGAGGAAGTGGGAGGACTGGTAAAAAGAATGATTTCAATGGATCTAGGGAGGATCGTAGATGACAAAAATGTTTAAAATTATGCTTTGTGCGCTTGCGGCGCTTACGTTTTTAGGCTGCGGCGACGAGAAAGACTACGGCAACGTCCATTACGACAGAGACGTATGCGAGCACTGCCAGATGGCGATCAGCGACAACCGCTTCAGCGTCGATGTGCGCGTGGACGGCAAAAACCACTACTTCGACGACATCGGCTGCTTGGTGGATTTTATGGTTACCAACGACAAACTAAACTGGCTGAAGGACGCCAAAATTTACATCAACGACGCCAGCGGCAACGGCGAGTTTATCGACGCGCGCACGGCGCATTTTTATCGCGGTTTTAAAACCCCTATGTCGTTTGGCTGGGGCGCATTTAAAAACAAGCAAGAGGGCAAGCAAGACTTCAGCTTCGATCAGGTAGTCGCGGCGCTTAAAGCAGGCGGCGGCTCGCACGGCATGGGAATGGGAGATATGGGTCGCGATGCGCACGGCGATATGGGAAGCATGCACGGATACGGCGACATGGGCGGAATGAGTGAAATGCAAGACCCTCACTCCGCAGAGCACGGCATGAGCGAGCCGCAACACGATATGAGCGGTATGGGGCATACTCACGGCTCAGATCATGGCATGAGCGGCGATGCGGGCAGCACGGCGCACCCTCAAGGCGCGCCGCACGATATGGGGCAGATGCACGAGGGCAACGGCACTGCGCACGATATGCATTCGGGGCACGCGCATTAAGGATGGTTTTGGCTAAGGCAAAATTTTAAGCGGCTCCGTTTTGTGCTAAATTTAAAGCCTAAATTTCAGCGTGCCGCCCGCACCGTCATAGATGAGGTAAAATTTTACTTCGCGACTTCGGCGCGAGGCAGAGATGGGTCTAGAAAACGACCGCTAAATTTTATCTCGCGATACGGCTAAATTTAACGCACGGCGCGAGATTTCGTTCTGCCGAATTAAAGTTTACGCAGACGCTCCGGTTTAAAATTTCGCCGTAAATTTAAAATTTATCCGGCGCAGAATTTGTCGCTTCGGGATTTTTAGAATTTTAAAATTTTATACCGCGGGATATGTCCGGCTTTGAAATTTTACGAAGCTGAAATTTAAGCGACCCCGTCAAACGGCTAAATTTTAAAACCGCGGCGGATTACGGATAGCGGGCGGCAAACGACGCGCTGTTTGCAGGCGCCGCAAGCGAGCCGTAAATTTAAAATTTATGCGCGAGCTGCAGGCGGCGGATAAAATTTCGCCGCCTATTTAAAGCTTGGCTGGCAAATTTAAGGCTGTAAAATCCGCGCCGCAAAACGAGGCTAAAATTTAAAGACGGGCGCATTTAAGCCGCGCGAGAAATCTAAATTTAAAAGCGCACCGAGGCGCAATAAAGGAATATGAATGAAAAATTTACTCACCATCGCCGCTTTGGACATCAAAGAGTCCTTCCGCTCGCGCTGGTTTTTGCTCTATCTGCTGATCTTTAGCGGGCTCGTGGCGGCGTTTTTCATCACGGGGGTGACCGACTCGCGCGTGCTCGGCTTTAGCGGGCTTTCGCGACTGCTGCTGCTGTTTATTCAGATCTGCATCATCATCCTACCCGTATTCGTGCTCGTAACCACCAGCAAGGCGATCCTGGCCGACCGCGACCTAAATATCCTAGAATACCTGCTAAGCTTCCCGATCTCGCAGGCGCAGTATTATTACGGTAAGGCGCTAGGAAGGCTGTTTGGAGTCTTCGTGCCGATATTTTTGTCGCTGCTGCTTGCGATCGTTTGGGGCGCGATCAAAGGCACGGGCATTCCGTGGGCGATCTGCCTGCTTTATACGGGGCTACTTTTTAGCTTATGCGCGGCGTTTTTGGGGATTGCATTTTTGATCTGCGCCGTCTCAAAAAGCCAAGAGATGGGGCTTGGGCTCGCATTTTTCGTCTGGCTTTTCTGCCTTGCGTTTTTAGATCTCGTGCTGATCGGACTGCTCGCAAAAACGGGAGTGAACGAAAATTTGATCTTTGCGATCGCTCTAGCAAACCCGATGGAGGACTTCCGCATCGCCGCTATCAGCCTGTTTGATCCCGATCTTGCGGTCATCGGTACGACGGCGTATTTTATCCTAGATCACTTCGGGCGCGGACTTTTCATCGCCTTTTCGCTGCTCTATCCGATCGCTCTGGGCGCGGCAAGCCTGATTTTGGGCTATTTTATCTTTAGGTCGAAGGATTTGGCGTGAAATTTCCACTCATTTTAGCGGCATTTATAGCGCTTTGCGGTGCAGCAGAGATGCAAAATTCCGCGGCTCAGAGCCCCAGCTCAGCGCAGAATTTAGGCGCATCAGATAAGACAGGCTCCGATTCGGCGCAAAACTCCAAACCTGCGCGTGATCTTGCGTGGCTAAAAGATATAAATCTTACCTGCGCCAAATACGGCATCGATACTAGCGCGCACCCTGAATTTCGCGCTTATGCAAGGCTCAAAGACGGCAGTGCGCTCGCATTTGCTTCGTCCAAGGCGATGTTTGCATATTTTTTCGAGGGTAAAAATTTGAGCGGCAATAACGGCGCGGCTTCCGCAGAGGAAAATTTGATGAGTAAAAATTCCGCTAACGGCAATTTCGGCGAGGCAAATCCAACGGGCGCAAATTTCAGCGGCGCGGAGCTTTACGTCACCGATTACGCAAGCGGCGAAATTTTGCGGGCGCAGGACGCGTTTTATGTTTTCGGCAGCGTGCTGCAAAGCGCCAGAGGCGACGATCTCATCACGTTTGCGAGGCTGCGCGACGCGCAGGACTTCATGCGCGAGAAAAAGGGGCATAAAATTTTGCAGTTTCGAGAAATCTCCGCCAAGCTGATCGATTATCTAAGATGATCGAGCCGCTTGGCAAAATTTAAATTCAGCTATTTTAGTATATTTTATTCATAAAAATTTATCTTTTATTTTAGTGCGCTATTAAGGGAATTTAAAGCAATTAAAAAATACAATCACGTTAAATTTTATCTATAAGAATTAAATAATGTAGTTTCTTAGTATATTTATTGAGAGCTGCATTCTCGCTTATTTTTAAAATAAATTTTAAGGAGACGTCATGGTAAACGACAAAATCGCAAAACAAAAAGGCTCACGCAAGAAGGCTGCTACGGATGAAAATTCCGCTGCGAATACGGGAGAAAATTCCGCCGCAGACGCACTCAAAAGCTCCTCCGCGTCCGTTTTCGACAAAAGTGCAAGCACTGCTAAAAATTCTGCCGCAAATTCTACGACTTTCGCCTCGCTTACTCGCGACAAAATTTCTAAAAATCGCGCCGCAGGTGAGAATTCCTGCGACGAGTGCGATTGCCAAGCTAAAAATTCCGCACCGAGTTACGATGATAGCGCAAGCTCTGCTTCAGGCACGAACTTTGCGGCGCGCTCAAGCACTCAAGGCGCAAGCAACGCCCAAAATTCCGCGATAGGCTCTACGATAAATTCCATAGCTGATTCTTTGATAAATTCCATCTCAAATCCTGCGAAGAGCCCAAGCAGCAAAGACCACTTCTCTTGCTCGCACGAGCATAGCGATAACTCCGCAATCCACTCGCATCTACGCGACGAAGATCTTGCGACCCACCCACACGATCAAGAAGAAAACCTCGCAGCTTATTTGCACGAATACGGCGCAAATTCTGCGGCGTATTCGCACGAGCGCGACGAGGATTCCGTCATCAGCTCACACGAGCACGACAAACATTGCCATGATCACAAGCCCCACTCTCACCGCGCGATTATCGGATTTGACGAACACGGCATCCCAAAAGTTTTAGTGCCCGCAGAGGCTAGTCCGCACACACATAAAGACGCGCAGGGCAATCTTTTCGAGCATTTTCATGAGGCGGAATTTACGGCGGATTATATGAAGGCGTTGCTTGAATACAAAAAGACCTTCCCCACAAAACAAGAAGTACTTGAGAAAACCCCCGATCCCGCCGTGCGTGAAATGATGCTTAGGATGGAGCAGATCGGCGTAGATACGGCGTTTGATCGCTTTGATAAACAGATGCCTATGTGTAGTTATGGACTTAGCGGGGTATGCTGTAAGATCTGTAATATGGGACCTTGCAAAATTACTAAAAAGGCCGATCGCGGCACTTGCGGTGCGGACGCCGATCTCATCGTATCGCGCAACCTACTGCGCCAAGTAGCTGCGGGCGTAGCTCAACACGGCGCACATGCCAGAGAGCTTCTGCTGTCGCTAAAATGGGCGGCACAAGGCAAGCTAGATCTGCCAATCATAGGCGAATACAAAATCATCAATACCGCCAAAGCCTTTGGAATTCCAACTGAAGGCAGAGAGTTAAAAGAGGTAGCGATCGAGCTTGCCGATACGCTTTTGACAGATCTTTCGCAAAGCAGCGGCGAGTATAAAACCATCACTGCGCTCGCACCCAAGGAGCGTCAAGAGGTATGGCGCAAGCTGGATATCTTGCCGATTAGTGCGTATAACGAAGTCTTTGAGGCGTATCACCGAACGGGTGTTGGCACGGACGGAGACTGGCGCAGCGTGATGCAGCATCTTTTGCGCTGCGGGCTTGCTTTTACATTCACCGGCGTAGTAGCTGCAAATATCGCTACGGATGCGCTATTTGGCGTAGGAGATCGCGTAACTTCCAAAAGCAATATGGGCGCGCTTAAAAAAGGCTGGGTCAATATCGCCGTGCACGGACATCTGCCGACATTGGTAAGCCTAATAGTGGAGATCGGAAATTCTAAAGAGTACCAAGACAAGGCTCGCGCAATAGGCGCGCAGGGGATCGCATTTTACGGCGTGTGCTGTTCTGGACTATCGGCGATGTATCGCAACTGGGGCGTCGTACCGCTCTCAAACGCCGTAACTGCCGAACTCGTCATAGGCACGGGAGCGCTTGATCTGTGGGTCGCCGATGTCCAAGATGTCTATCCTGCGATCATGGACGTAGCTAACTGCTTCCAGACCAAGGTCGTTACTACAAGCTCATCAGCTAGGCTCCCCGGAGCCGAGCATATAGGCTACGATCATCACCATAGTAATATCGCCGAGACTAGGAATTTAGCGCGTAAAATTCTAGACCGCGCATTGCAATCTCACGAAAAGCGCAAGGGCCTGCCGGTATATATCCCACCGTATGAAGTCGAGGCCGAAGTGGGCTTTTCGGTAGAATTCGTCCATAAGCACTACGGCGGCATGGAGCCGTTAGCGTACGCGCTAAAAAGCGGTGAAATTTTAGGCATCGTAAATATGGTCGGCTGCACCAATCCTAAAGTGCCTTATGAGCGCGCTATCATAGATGTCGCACAAACCCTAATCGAAAATAACGTCCTAATCCTAACCAACGGCTGTGCGTCGTTTCCGCTAATGAAGCTGGGCTTTTGCCAGAAAAGTGCGTATAAAAAAGCAGGCGCGTCGCTGCGGGCATTTTTAGAAAAAGACAAGCTTCCGCCGGTATGGCACGTGGGCGAGTGCATTGATAATACCCGCTCCAGCGGAATTTTCGCAGGTATCGCAGGGGTGCTAGACAAAAATCTCTACGAGCTGCCGCTTGCCTTCACCTCTCCCGAGTGGGCGAACGAAAAGGGCGTCGATGCCTCGCTCGGATTCCGCCTGATGGGTATCGACTCGTATCACTGCGTCGAGTATCAAATCCACGGCTCCGCAAACGTCATACACTTTTTCAAAGAGGGCACCAGGCGGGCGCTTGGCTCTGTGATGCACGTAGATACCGATCCGGTCGCGCTCGCGCTAAAAATGGTAAGCGATATGCGCCTAAAGCGTAAAGCTCTAGGCTGGCAGTAGCGACGGATGGATTCATTTCGCATCGCATTTTAAGCGATGCGAAATTTCATGATAAAATTTAACCCCTTGCGGGCAAATAAAATCCCGCGGCCAAACGGCAAGTAAAATTCTACAACTAAGCGGCTAGCAAAACCGAGGTCAAATAAAGATAAAATTTTCGCGCAGCATCCGTTCGTGGAATTCTAAATCAAATCTTCAAATCCTACGTAAAATTTCGCCGCACGCCGCGCCTGCTGCTAAATCGGCGGAATTTAGCCGGGCAAATTCCGCCATCAGGTTTAAGTCTATCTTTCGCGAAAGGATGAAATTTTAAAATTCCATCTTGGCGTAAATTTCGTAGACGCTCATCTGAAATCCGCAAGTTAAATTTTGCTAAAAGCCTTATTGCACGGAGCTGCACGCCATTAGATCTCGCCCGCATGTATGAAAGTTGAAATCATAAAAATTTAATATGATATGTGCTAAAATGCCACATCTGTTTAAGGATTTAGATGCATAAATCAAAGCCGCTGCAGTCTTTGCGTCATCATCGGTAGAAGATGTCGTGCGAGGCGGAGGCACTGCTGTCAAGTCCTGCGTTTGGCAGCTTGAGGCGGTGCGACAAAAGCGCGTCTATGCTGCACCTGCAAACATTTTCGGCTGAGACCGCACGGGCGCGAGGGCGTCACTACAAATCTTGCAGGCGGCTAAAATTTTCATCCGGATCTTTTCTGAAGTATTGATCTTGGAGCTATCACGAAGGAGTTTTGCCGCAAGCCTTTCGCTACGAGCCGGAGGGCGGAATTTAAAGCGAAATTTTAAGCGGGTTTCAACGAGGCGAAATTTCAAAGATTAAATTTAAGGCGAAAGATAAAATTTAAATCAAGGGAAGGTATGAAAAATTTTAAATTTATGCTCGTGCTGCTGATACTAGCGACGATTGCGACGATTGCGATATCGCTTTGTATAGGGCGCTTCGGCCTAAGCATCGCCGAGGTGCTAAAAGCGCTTGGCGGCGGCGAGGTAGCGCAAAACGTCCACAACGTCATCATGCAGGTGCGCCTGCCGCGTATCATCGCCGCGGTGCTCGTGGGCGCGGCGCTGGGCATCAGCGGCACGGCGTATCAGGGCGTCTTTAAAAACCAGCTCGTCTCGCCCGATCTCTTAGGCGTCAGCGCCGGAGCTTGCGTGGGCGCGGCGATCGCGATCCTGCTCGATCTAAATATCCTTTTAATTCAGCTTTTCGCCTTTATTTTCGGGCTTGCGGCAGTCTGCATTACGCTTCTGATCACGCGCGCGCTGCGTTCGAGCGCCACCATAATGCTCGTGCTTGCGGGCATCATCGTAAGCGGTCTGATGGGCGCGCTGATCGGATTTTTAAAATTTATGGCAGATCCCGAGACGAAGCTTGCAGACATCGTGTATTGGCAGCTAGGAAGCCTCGCGAAGGTCGATCCCTCCGTGCTAGCGATGATAGCGCCGGTGATGGGGGTTTGTATCGCTATCTTGGTGCTGATGAGCTACCGCATAAACGTCCTATCCATGGGCGATGCGACCGCGGGGAAGCTGGGCGTAAACGTCGTGCTGGAGCGGGGCATCATCATCGTCTGTGCGACGCTGCTAACCGCAAGCAGCGTGTGTATCAGCGGCATAGTCGCGTGGGTGGGGCTTTTGATGCCGCATCTAACGCGCATGATCGTGGGCGTTAGCAACACCAAAGCGATCCCCGCGAGCATATTTTTAAGCGCGATCTTCGTACTCATCGTAGATGACGTAGCGCGCAGTATAAATCAAAGCGAGATCCCGTTAGGGGTGCTTACGGGCTTTATAGGCACGCTATTTTTTATATTCATCCTGCTTAAAAACAAAAGGAAGCTAAATGGTTAGGGTTGAGAGCTTAGACTTCGGCTACGTAAAATCCGCCCCTCTGACGCTGCACGACGTGAATTTCAACCTCGAAGCGGGCGCGATGCTGACGATTTTGGGGCAAAACGGCGCAGGCAAATCGACGCTTTTAAATTTAATCAGCGGCACGCTTACGCCTCTGCGCGGTAAAATTTCAATCGACGGTAAGGATATGGCGAGCCTTGGCGCCAAAGGGCGCGCCGAGATCATCGGCTACGTCTCGCAAAGCGAGGTCTGCGAGTACGACTACAGCGTCTTTGAGTACGTCCTGATGGGGCGCACGGCGCATATCGGGATCTTTTCGCAGCCGAGCGAAAACGACTACAGGCTTGCGCAGCGCTACATGAAAATGCTTGAAATTTGGCACCTAAAAGACAAGATCATCACGCGCCTAAGCGGCGGCCAGAGGCAGATGGCGTCCATCGCGCGCGCCCTTTGCAGCGAGCCTAAGATCGTGATCTTCGACGAGCCGACCTCGGCGTTAGACTTTGCCAACCAATACAAATTCCTCCGCGCCACAAAAGAGCTTTTAAAAAACGGCTACACCGTCGTTTTAGCCACGCACAATCCCGACTTCGCACTGCTTTTGGGCGGATACGTCGCGCTCGTAAAAGGCGGCGGCGAGGTCGCATACGGCAAGGCCGAGCAGATCATAAAAAGCGAAATTTTAAGCAAACTATACGATCTGAAGCTCGATGTCAGCTACAACGAAAAGGTCGGCAGGGTCTGTTGCTTGACGTATCCGTTTTAATCCTAACTTCGCGGACGAGCACAGCTCGTCCTTGCGACGGGGAGCTTCGCTCCCTCGACCCACCTAAAGTTACAGAAATTTTGCTGCGCAAAATTTTAAAATTTATCGGTTTGGCTTTGCGCGATGACCAAGCCGCCGCTGCGATGAGGAGCTTCACTATTTCTCGTGAAGGCTAGAAAGCGCCCCGCGCTTCCTTCGCATTGCTTCGCTCGCCTAAAGTTTCAGAAATTTTACTACGTAAAATTTTAAAATTTATCTGTTTGACTTCTCGGCTCGAACAAAATAAGCGAAGCGCAAGGCGCTGCTGATGTTTCCTTGAAGGTCCGAGCCTGCGAGCGGGGCTATGCCCCACGCCCCGCTAAAGTTACGGCAGGCTAACGCCTGCATTTTTATCGGTTTAAATTCGCGGACGAGCTAAGCTCATCCTTGCGAGCGGGAGTGCAAGCACTCCCTGCACCTGAGCGGAGCAATACGAGCAGGCGTTAAGACGCTTGCGAAGTCTCCGCGAAAGATAGTCAGAAATTTTGCTGCGCAAAATTTTAAAATTTATCAGTTTGGCTTCGCGAGCAACAAAGCTTATATAGCGCTAGCAGCGGTAAAATTTTAACGTCCGCGGCGGAGTTTTTACGGCGGCGAAATTTTAAAATTTCAAAGCGGGCGGCGGGGTCGGAATTTTAAAATTTGCTCCGAATTTTAAGCATAAAAATCAAAATTTATCGTTACAATTACGTAAAATTTTTAAGGAGCAAAAATGAAAAAAATAGTGCTTTTAAGCGCAGCTGCAGCGCTTGCCGTAAATTTAAGCGCGCAGGAAAACAGCCTTGAGATCTACGCGAACTCTGCCTTCTTGCATCAAAACTTCGGCGCGCAAAAATCAAACTTCAGCGTGAACGTGCCGGAGTACTTGGATATCCGCAGCATCGAGATTGTGGGCTCTTGCGAAGTGCGCGAATTGTCTTTGGAAGAGAGCGAGCCCGTGAAAAACGCGGAATTCGCCAAAAAAGAGGCGGACGAAAAGAGCTTGCGCGAGCTAAGCGACCGCCTGGTCGCACTTAAGGCGCAGCAGCGCTTTTTAAGCGATTTTGCGAGCTTAAAAGATAGAAGCTTAGCAAGCTTAAAGGCGGATTCGCAAAAAATTTACGACGAAGTCTTGCTCGTAGCGGGTGAAATTTCAAAGACAGATGAGCAAATCGGAAAGCTCAAAGAGCGAATTTCAAAATATCATATCAAAAACGAACGCCGCTTAAACGCGAACTTTGGCTGCGATCCGAGCTTCGTTAAGATCAACTACCCCGTTGACGTAAGCGCCTACACGCACAACGAGCTCTCTGCAGATCTTGCTAGCGGCAAAATCGAGGTCGCGCAAAAACTCTCGGTGCAAAATCCGCTAAACGCCGAGCTAGCGAATTTGACGATCGCGCTGTATCCTTACGAATACTCCTCGCAGACCGCGCCGCAGCCGTTTTACCCGTGGTACGAGGGCGAACCTGCAAAGCCGGCGCCCGCAGCGGCGTATAAAAAGGATGTGATGCTAGAGGTGGCGGATATGCAGAGGGCGCCTGCGGCGGAGGCTAGATCGTCGTATGCAAGGACGGGCTCGAATATCGAAAGCTCACTCTCAAAGGTGTGGAAAATTAGCGGCGTAAGCCTCAAGGCGGGCGAGGCGGGCGAGTTCAGCTTCGATAAACAGAGTCTGGATGCGAAATTTGATCTGCTCATCGACGGCTACGGCAGCGAGGCGGCCTACGTGCGGGCTAAATTTATCCCCGAAAGAAGCATCGAGGAGAGCGAAACGCTAATAAAGCTCGACGGCGTGCAGATCGGGCTCGTGCATCTAGGCTTTGCCGCAAACGCGGAGGCTACAGCGTATCTGGGTAAAAACAGCCTGATCGAAGTTAAAAAAGAGCAGGCGAACAACTTCACGAAAAACTCATTTTTCGGCGGCGAAAGCAAAAATTCCATGGCTTGGGATTACGAGATCAAAAACGGCTCCAAGCGCGCTTGGAACGTGGTTTTGCAAGAGCGAGCGCCCGTTTCGACGCATGAGGACGTAAAGGTCGCGCTGAAAAACTCGCCCGAGCAGAGCAGCCTCGGCAAGGACGGACTACTTAGCTGGGACTTTGAGCTAAAGCCAGGCGAGAGCAAAAAGATCCACTTCGGCTACGAGCTAAGCAAACCGAAGAAGTAACGAGCTTTGGCGCTCGCGGTTAAATTTTGCGCAGCGGAGTAGCTTTTTGTGGCGCGGTTAAATTTTATGCAGCACCGCTTTACGAGACGGGCCCCTCTTTCGCCGCGCCGCTAAATTTTATACGGCAGACCGACTTTTTGCGGTGCGGTTAAATTTTGCCGGCATAAAACCAAGGCGCGGCTTTAGAGCTTATCTGAAATTTTTGGCGCCGCGTCGCTGAATTTTACGCGCCGTGCCCGGGGAAATTTAAGCGCTGCAAGAACCAAAAATTTAAATGTTGCGGCGATTTAAAATTGAGTAGCGCGGGATATGAAATTTAGCGGTGCAAAGGGGTTTTGGCGCGGGTAGAAAAACTTTTAGCATCGCTAAAATTTATCTCAAATTTAAAAAGCTCAGGGCGATGAACGCGGAGCAAAGGTATGAATTTAACGCAGCGGCGAGGGTGCGTTTGCTTCGCCGGCGGCATTTAAAGGATCGTAATGAAATTTCGCAAACTTAAATTTAAAATCCTAGCCGCGGCGCTACTTTTCTGCGCCGTGTTTATCCGCATCGTGCCCGATTACTCCGCTTCGCAAGGCTCCTGCGTAGTTACTATTTTTAGCTATTACAAATATCAAAAGGGATATTGTCTAAAAGAGAATAGAATTCTGAGCAACGAAGAGCTACTTCAAAATGCCGCTATAAATTATTTTAAAAGATATCACGACTATGAGGTTCTGCGAAATACCATTATCGATGAGCACGATATAAAAATTTTCGGCCATAGTTTTTATACGGCACACATCTCCAAGCTCTATCTAATCGGCGATTTTAATGAAGAAAACTGGTTTGATTTTTTGGTTGAAAATACCGACAGGAAGAGTTTTGATTATGAGATAAAAGACAAGACGCAAATAGATATCTCCGATCTATCAAAATATTTTGTATATAAGGATGAAATTTTAGGCTTTAAAAAGCCTATCATCTTATCCGAAGAGAAAAATCCATTTCATAACGGAAAAATGTTTTTAGAAAAATCATTTTTAATAAAAGAGAATCAATTTTTTGTGAATTATGCCAGACCTGATTATATAAGTTGGTATATTGAGCTTAACAATAAAGAAGATTTAACAAAAATCAAAAGCAAAGAAAATTTAATACGAATAAAAAACGGATATGAGAACTTAGAAAGCCTTAACGAAGTCTTGGCTTATACTCATATGAAAAATCTACGACGTAAATTCTCATACGATAATTGCGGAAATATAAATTTTGATATCAAAGCTCCGGCGGAACAGGAGCTGGATATGTGGATTCACGGCGGATAAGATTGGTTGAAATTTTATCTTAACGAATGTAACCGAAAAAGGATAAGAGATGGGCAAAAAAGAAACTGATTTGAGATTAGAATTAGAGGGCAATTACGGCGCCGATATATTGAGTTATTATTTGTGGGGGAAGAAAACTCCTCCTGGTCCGAAAGAATTAGCCTCTAACGAATGGATGGATAGAAAAGAAACGATATGAAATTCTACAGGTCTATTAAATTTAAAGCCCTAGCGGGCACGCTGCTTCTTATAATAATACTTTGTGCCGCATTTATCCGTATAATCCCCGATTATTCCACTTCACGAGGCTTTGTGATAGTTTCCCTTTCCGACTACGACAAATACAAGCAAGGATACTGCCTGAAAGAGGATAGAATTTTACCCAAAGAGGAGCTGTATAAAATAGCGATAGGACAGTATTTGGATTATGAGTTAAAACTAGAGCAAATGATCAATGATTATAGGATCTACGCCTATGGCAGTTCTTGGCGTAGCTCATATGAAATTGCATACTATGAACTAGAGAACATAAATTTATCTAATTGGTTTGAAGTATTAAAAAAGCATCATGATAATAATGAGACGTTTGAGGAAATTTTTATGAATAAACTAAAAGCTAAAAAAACCGACCCAAAGAAATATTTAAAAATAAATTTGAAAGATATGAGTGCCGGGTTTGATAGACCGATAATTATTCTAGACGGCGCTTATAAAGGACCAAATATTCATATATTGTTAGATAGATTTGTTTTAATTTATAAAAATTATATACAACGCAACCATTCCGAATACTTATTTGATAGAATGAATTTTTCTGAAAAGATCAAAGAATATTACCAGGAGAGAAACAAGGCGTCGTTTGATATAAAACAGGGTTTTGAGCTGGACAACTGCGGAAATTTAAATTATCCATTGGAAGAATATTATTTAGGTAGTAGAGAGGCGAAAGGCGGATGAAAAGCTTTGATTGTAAAATTTAAAAGAAGTAAAATTTGATAAATGCAGAGCAAAGGTATAAATTTCACAGGGCGGCGAGATATTTGCTGGCGGTGCCGATGGCTTTCTTGCTTGATTGGTGGGCGGCGGCATTGATTTTGGCGGTTTTGCCTTTCGATGGCGCGCTAAGGATTGCTGTTTTTGTAGCAATATTTGCGATTTTAGCTTGTGCGCTGCTTTGGTATTTGTTCAAAAGGTATAAAAATTTTAAGCTAAGCAAGCTGTTTGTAAAAAACCAAATCTTAGTTTGCTACTTTTTACGGTAGAAAATTTATCGCTCGGCGCTTTTTACGGTGGGTTTTTGGCATGCCTCGTGGCGGGGTATTTTTGGGGCGAGCGTGCCGCCGGCTGGAGCGCGGCGTTTGCGTTTGCGTTTGCGCCCGTTTGTCTGATCGTTTTCGTGACCTCGTATATGTTTAACGAAAAGAAAAGCTAAGCCTATGCGCCTTTCGCGCCCACTAAATTTTATCTCTCGCGCAGCACGGGCTTAGGCACGGATTTAGCTCGCACAAGCCGAGTATGAAATTTCGCCGCGGACAAAAATTTTGCGAACTGATAAAATTCTCGCTAGCCGCCACGCTTTGACATTTATGCAGAACACGCTTATGTCGCTGCGACATTTACAAAATTTTAAAACCGCGCGGAACTCGCCTCGCAAACGACGATTACGCCGCAGGCTTATCTATTTATTTATGCGGGCAGCGAAGCCTTCGGTGGGCTAAATACGAGACCTTTATCTTAGCCGCAAAGCAAATCCGAGCTTCGGCAGAGAAAAATGCGAGCAGCGCGAATGCAGAAGCAAAAACCAAGCGGGTGCGCCTGCCCCAAATCTAGCCCTTTATTTCATCATTTTTTCTAAAATTTCATAGACGAGATCAAGCTTCGTAAAGCCGTCTCTATCCAAAAAATGCCCGCCCTTCTCCACCTCGTAAAACTTAGCATCGATCTGCCCCGCTAGCTCGCGGCTGAAGCTAAACGGCACGATATAATCATCCTTTGCGGCAACCACCGCGCGCTGTTTTGCGGCGGCTTTTATGCGCTCAAAATCAAAGCCTTTATCCATAAACTCGTCTAAAATTTTAAATTGCGGATCGCTAAGCGGCTTTGTAAGCCCCGAGACCAGCACGATCCCCTCTACTGTGCCGCCCATGGCACTGCTTTGCAAAAAATTTAAGATAGTAGGGCATCCGAGGCTGTGTCCGACCAGATAGACTTCGCCTTTAAATTTTACGCTTTCTCGCAGAGTTTTCAGCCACTCATCAAGCCTCGGATTCGCAGGCGTAGGCATCGTTAAAATTTCCGCCCTCGCGCCCGATTTTTCAATCTCGCCTTTAAGCCAAACAAACCAGTGCTTCTTAGGCGAAGCATCGTAGCCGTGCACGATATAGACGCACTTTTGCATATTTTCTCCTTTAAATTTAAGCCCTTTGCGCGCTAAATTTTAAAATTTCAATCCGCGCGCTAGCCCCTACAGACCGTGATTTTATCGGCAAATTTACCCAAAAAATGATACCCCGAGCCCGCCTGCGCGATGATATCGAGCACCGCGTCCGCATCCCGCACGAGCGTGCCGCCCGCAAAGTCCACGCCGCGCTCAAACAGCGCCTGCGGCAGTAGCGGCGTGGTAGGCCCCACGAGTACGAGCTTGGCGCCGCTTTTTTTCAGACGCAAAAGCCCATCCAGCGTGTCGTTGATGAGCGTCGTAGCCGTGATTATCACGTTATCGGCGCGCGGCACGACGCTTGCAGCCTCGCTTGCAGGTAGGTAAAACGGCAGCTCGGCCTGCTTGAGCGTGCTTTTGTCAAGCTCTAAAATTTTAAAATCCGCGCCCTTTTTCATCAGTGTCTTGATGTAGGGCACCAGCGCGCCCACGACGACGCTAAAGCTGCCGCGCTCGATCTGCAGCTCATCAAAGGGATCGGCGCCGAATTTTACGTCGTAATCCGCGTGAATTTTATCAAAACACGCCCTTCCAAGCGCATTTAGCGCGGCGAGCGCGAGCGTCTTTTTAAGCGGCGCGGCAGAGCCCAGATCGCGTAGCAGATAGCGCACGCTCTTGCCTGCGATATTGCCCGAATCGGGCATCGCGCTTGCTTGCGAGGGGCAGCAAACGGCGCCCGATAGGGACTTTAGCGGCGTATAGCTAAGCCCGCACGCGCCTTCGCTCAGCTTCACGCCGCTAAAAAACAGCCCCACGACCGCGCGCTCGATCTTAAGTTCCAGCGCCTGGGCGCCTAAAATTTCTTTCGCACGCTCCAGCGTCTGATCTAAAATTTCGCTCATTTTAGCTCCTTTAATGCGGAATTTAGCGCCATTATAGCTTAAAATTTCGGCGCCCGTATTGATATAGATTTATTCAGCGCACGGCGGGCGAATGCGGCTTGGAATTCTAATCGGCGGCGGGACGAAGCGGCAGGCGCGAGCAAGCGGTTCGGACGGGTCAAATTTAACGAGCAAGCCGATGCGAGCAGGCAATGCGAGCTAAATTCCATAAGAGCGGACGAGTGAGAGTTTGGACATAGACGGGTAAATTTAACAATGGAACCGATACAGGCTGAATTTTAGGCTAGCTTAATGAGCGAATGCGGGCTAAATTTCAATGAATATGAATGGGCGCGAGCTTGGGCAAATACGAGCAAATTTAATAATTGCGTGCGAACGCAAACTCGGACGCGAGCTAAATTTAACGAAAGTGGCGGCAGCGGGCAAAATTTAATAAAAGGCGCGGGTAAAATTCAAGCCATACGCGGATAAAATTCAAACGACGAGTCGTATCTGCGACAAGTCGCGCCCGCTGCGGAGTTAAATTTTATTTCATATCTGCCGCACGGCTAAATTTTATTTCATATCCGCCGAAGGGTTAAATTTTATTTCCGATCCATCGCAGGACTAAATTTTATTTCCCGATCCGCTGCGAGGCTAAATTTTATTTTCAGATAGCAGGATGTTGATGAGCGGATTTAGCAGCGTCTCGCCGCGAGCGGCGCACAGCACGATCTCGTCATAGTAGTAGTCGCTCCTGCCGTAGTTGTGAAACTCATACGCCCCAAAGCCGTAGCCCATCGGCGTGATCTCGACGCGCGAGTACCAGGCGTCCTTGGCGATGATGTATTTTTCGGTGTCTTGCGAATAAACCCACACTACGATCTCGTCCTTATTTTTTTGCCGCATCAGCCACATGAAGACATTTGCGATGTCGTTGAAAAAATATGTATCGCCGTTTGGCATAACGGCCTGGGCGGTGTTGTACAGATCGTTTATCACCGTGCCGCTCTCGTGGCATAGGTATTTGCCGAATTCAATCTGCAGCGGCTGCTTATCCGTATTGCCGTGGCGGACGGAAATTTTGGATTCGGCTATATCCATAGACGATATGAGTAACCCCATCACGCAGGCGAGCAAAACCGCGGCAAAAATTTTCTTAATCATAGCAGCGCGCCCCGCACGAAGTAGTATTTGACGACGTAAGCGCTGCAGATGAGCGCGTTTAGAATGAGCCAGAACGAGGAGTATTTAAGCAGGTGGGTGTAGGCGCGCTTAGTGATAAGCTCCGTTAAAAACGGCACGATGCCGAAAAATATGCCCAAAAACAGCGAGCCCCAAATCGCGTAGCCGACGAAGTAATAATCCTTCAAAAGCATGCAGTACGGGCATTTGTGATTGGGCTGCTCGTAAACGTAAAGCCCGAAAAAATAGGTGATCGCGTAGTATGCGACGAATAAAAAGAGCAAATTTAGAGCAAAGCTAGCCATCGACTGTTTTAAGAAATTTAAGATCAAAATGGCGCCCAATATCGCGTAGAAAAAGGTCGCCAAAAGCGCCTGCGTGTATCCAAACGGGAGCTTCGGCGCGCGAAATACGACCGAGCAGCAAAACACCGGCACGCGCAGCGGGATGTTGGTAAAAAATAGAATTTCTAAAATAAACTCCGCCAAAACGCCCGTAAAAAGGATGGTAAAGATCAGGTATTTGCGCTTGAGATAGGGAAATTTGCCCGCTTTAAGATCGAGGCTGTTTAAAATAAGCCAGAGCCCAAAGCCGAAGATCAGTAAAATTTTTAAAAGCAACAGGATATTGCCGTAGCGGTTCGAGCCCACGACGCCTGCGGAGCACATCGCGCCGGGCACGACCGAAGAGAGCTCGTTTAAGCAGAGCGCAAAAAATATAAACAAAATGATCTTGCATGCTATCGTGAAGAACAAAATGGTGTTGATGAGATAGTTTCTTTTCTCCAGGGCGTATTGTAAATTTGAGGTGGCGTTAAAGTCCCAGTAGCGCATAATCCGCACGATATAAAACTGCGAGATCGACATCAGCGCTATTACGATCAGCTCCACGGCCAAAAACGCGATCACGCTACCCGATAAAAATACGCTCATGCTGAAATTTCCCCGTCTTTTAAAAACACGTATCGATCCACGAAGCTTAGCTCGTCGAAGAGTATATCGTGCGTCGCGATCAAAACGGTTTTTTTAAGCTCTTTGAGCTTTGAGAGCATCTCGATAAAACCGAGCGAGTTTTGTTTGTCTAAATTTGCCGTCGGCTCGTCGGCCAAGATAATCTGCGGCCCCATCACGAGCGCCCTTGCGATAGCGCAGCGCTGCTTCTCGCCGCCGCTAAGGCTGGAGACGATCTGATCTTTTTTATGCGCGATATTAGCAATCTGCATCGCTTCGTCTATGCGCGCGCCAAGCTCATCTCTGCTCAGCCGCTCAAGGCTAAGCGGCGCAAGGACGTTTTTATAGACGCTAAGCGCCTCAAGCAGGTTGAAAGACTGAAAGATAAAGCCGATTTTTTTATGGCGATACGCGGAGCTTTCGATATCGGCGAGCTTGGAGACGTTTGCGCCGTCAACCAAAACCTCGCCGCTGCTAGGCTTAGCAAGCGCGCCTATGATGGATAGAAGCGTGCTTTTACCGCTGCCGCTAACGCCTTTTAAGATTACGATCTGCCCTTCCTCGACGCTTAAGCTTATATTTTTCAAAGCGCGAAACTCATTCGCCCTGCCCTCGTTGTAAATTTTAAAAAGCTGCTTAATCTCTATCTTGCTCATTTGACCGCCTCACTCATATCGCCGATAGCGATGCGCCAGGATGGGATGATGACGAAGGCTAAAAACGGGATCACGCTAAAGACGAAGATCAAAAAGAGCATATTAAAATTTATCGCAGGCGTGAAGGTGATGAAATTTCGCAGCTCGCCGCCTAAGAATATATCGCGCAAAAGCGGCGCATCCAGGATAAAAACATAAGCATAAGCGCCCGCGACGCCGAGCAGATACGCACTTAGCGAGACGATGAAATTTTGAATAAATTTCATCGCGATGATGTCTTTTATGCAAAAGCCGATGCTGCGCAAGATTGCGATCTCTTTTTTCTTCTCGCCGTACGCGAGCGAAATTTGATTTTTCAGCAAGATGAAAAATGAGATCATCGCCACGGCGTAAAGCACCATAAAAATTCCACCCTTGTAATAATACAGATGCCTCACTTCTGCCACCGCGTCCTCGGCGCTAAGGGCTTGCGTGTTGGGGTATAAATTTACGATCTTAAGCGCTACTTCGCTTACTTCGTTGGGGTTGGGCACGCTTACGTAGAGCTTGGTGTATTCGCCCTCTTTCAGGCTTAGCACCTCGCGCGCGGTATCGGGGTTGAGATAGATCACGTCGTTTGAGACGATGCTGCTTTCGTGCGGCGAAATTTTATTAATCTTAATCGCGATTAGGCGCTGTTCGGTTAAGAAGTGAAACTCGTCCTCGTAGTACCACTCGCCCATCGCCGCTTTTACCCCCTCGCCTACGATCATTTCATTTTCGCTCAGGCTTTCGTCGCCTACGATATGAAACCAAACGCGCTTTTGAGCGAAGTAATACATCCCATCCACGGCGCCCTGCACTTCGCTGACGCCCGCGATTTTAGAGATATCGTAGATATAGCCGTCGTGCATCAGATCGCGTTTGCCCGCGCGTAGAGCCTCTACGACGATGTCGGGTCTGAGCTTGATGACCTTTTCGAGATCGTTTTGAATGGAGCCCGAGATGAAAAGCACCGAGCTTAAAATAAAAACGATAAAGGCAAAGATCGCAAAGCTAAAGAAGTGATCGGCTCTGTCTTTTCGCAGCAGAGTTACGGAGTAGTCGATGAAGCTTTTACTTATCATAGACGAACTCCGCGTAGGCTTTGCTCTTAAAGCTGCTTGAGAGCCGCACGTCCTTTATCTCGCGCGAGAGCTTTTGCAGACACTGTTCACCCTTTGCGCGATCAAAACTTACGTAATGTACCGCAATGAGCGCGTAAAGGGCGGCAAAAAAGATCGTTAAAGCGCAAATGAGCCTCATAGCCCTTCTATTACGCTCTCTTGAATTTCATCAAATTTAAGTACGCTCTTGCCTCCGTGATCTTTAGCGAAGGTCTTAGCCGCGCTCTCGCTATCAAACGCAATGAGCTCGTCGCCCATCGGTCCTAAGACGTTGGAGCCGAGCACGTAAAAGGCGCTTTTAGCGTCGATCTTATGAAGCTTGTAGTAGTCGGTTACGTAAATTTTATCAAAGCCCTTGCCCTTTTGGAAGTAGTATTTCATCATATCTTTTACACCGTCAAAATACAAATTCTCGCCGCCCTGAACCTCTATCATCGCCGCCCAGTTAGGGTTTTTGCCCACTAGCATGCCGCAGACCGGGCATTTAGCGCCCTCAGGCACGACGATCTTCTCAGGCTTTTTCGCTTTTGTATCTTTGCCGCTGCTGCCTAAATCTGCCGGCGCATCCCATAGATACAGCGCCGCGGCTTGTATGTGTTTGTCGTAGTCAGGTGCCTTGTTTGCGCCCTTTGCGTCGCAAGTTTTTTTAAGATGAGCTTTAAGCTCGGAGATGGCTTTGAAGCTTTTCGCTTCAGTTTTAGCGCAGTTTGTTTCGTAAAATTCTTTACCGTGCGCGTAAACGCCGCCCTCGCGCTTGGCTTTGATCATCTTATTATCGCCCGCGAAGTCCTGCCCCGCAATCTCGTAGGCTTTGGCAAAGTTCACTATCTCGCCGCCGTTTTCGGCTTGGAATTCTTTCGCGTCGGCTTCGGTTGAGAAGGCATATTTGCTATTTCGCGTCATCGTGCCTTTGACCTTGCTGCCCACGACGTAAAAGGCTTTATTTACGTCGATCAAATTTAGATTTTTCGTATCGACGACCTGCGCATCGCTTGGAATTTTCCCCTCCGTTAGCTCGTACAAGCAGTGCAGAGAAGCTACTTGCTTGCCGTTCCAAACATGGTTGGTTTTATAAAATTTAACCAAATTCATTCCGCAAACGGCGCAGTATTCTTTGCCCTCGCCGCTTCCTACGAGCGTAGCCTTGCTAGGATCCACGCTTTGAAACATAGGCTTTGCCGGTTTATTGGCCCCGTCCATCGAGGCACCGAAAACGAACGCGACGAGCGCAGCCGAAGCTAAAAACGAACGTAAAATCATACTGTCTCCTTAAAAATTTGATGTTTTAAATCTACTTACTAATCGAATTTAAAAATTCCAAATTCTCGCATCCCATCTTGATGCCGCCGTCGCAGCTTTTTTTGAAAAACTCTTTTGCTTTGGCATTATCGGACTTCACGCCCTTACCTTCGGCATACATTATGGCTAAATTATTGCAACCGTCGAAGTGGCCGAGATTGCACGCCTTTTCATACTGCTGCTTTGCTTGCTTATAATCCTGGCCCACCCCCTGCCCGAAGGCGTATAGATAGCCAAGGTTGTTACAGCCGATGCCGATGTCGCCACCGCAAGCTTTTTCATAAAAAATTTTAGCCTTTGCGAAGCTTTGCTGCACGCCTTCGCCTTTCAGATACAGATAGCCCAGGTTGTTGCAGCCCATCATATCGCCGTAGGTGCAGGCCTTCTCATAAAGGCTCGCCGCCTTAGCGACGTCCTTTGCAAGCCCCGCGCCGTTTGCGTATAAAAGCCCGAGCGAGGTGCAGCCTTCGTTATCTTTGCAGGCTTTTTCGTAATAAGCCGCGGCTTTGGTAAAATTTTGATCAGCGCCGTTGCCGCTTTCGTAGATATAGCCTAGATTATTACATGCAAGCGCAAATTTAGCGCTACACGCCTTCTCGTAGAGGCTGATCGCTTTTTCGAAATTTTTCTCTACGTTGCCGGTGCCCTCAAAATACAAAACGGCTAGATTATAGCAGCCCGAAGCTTTATTTTCCAAACCGCACGCTCGCTCGTAAATTTCTGCGAGTTTTTTATGATCGCCGCTTTGCTGTGCCTGAATGCCCTCGCTGATAAAGCCCGCATTTGCCGCGGCAGCCAAGGCTAACGCTATTAGAAATTTTTTCAAATTTACTCCTTCATATCGTTTTTACGTCCCTGCCTCTGAAAGCAAGAGCGATTATTAAAAAGACCGCCGCTATTATACAATAAAACGGCGCGGGTATCTGCGGCGCATCGCCCGCGGCGTAAGAGTGCATGCCGGTGAGGTAGAAATTTACGCCGAAATAGGTCATTATGATCGAGCTATACGCGAGCGTCGAGCTCACGCAATAAACATAGATCGAGCCGAGTTTCGGGATAAGCTTTAGATGCAGCACGATCGCATAGACGATGATCGAGACATATGACCAGGTCTCTTTGCTATCCCAGCCCCAGTATCGCCCCCAGCTCTCATTCGCCCACACGCCGCCGAAGAAATTTCCGAGCGTCAGCATCGAAAGTCCCACGATGAGGCTGATCTCGTTGATCGCCGTTATATATCTGATCTGCGCGTTAAGCCGCTCGCGATTGGCACTGTTTTTAAGCGCCATTAAAATAAGAGCCAAAAGCCCAAGCAGGCAGCTAAGCCCTAAAAATCCGTAGCTAGCCGTGATAACAGATACGTGGATGCTAAGCCAATACGATTTTAGCACCGGCACGAGGTTGGTAATCTGCTGGTTTACGAAGCTCATATGCGCTACCAGCATCACGATGCTGGCTAGCAAGCAGCTCGCGCTTAGCGTAAGTAGGGACTTTCTAAAAAATATGATCCCGGCAAGCGTCGCCGACCAGCCGATGTAGATCATCGACTCATAGCTATCGCTCCACGGCGCGTGAGCCGCGACGTACCAGCGCAGCGCAAGCGTAAGGGTATGTGCGGTAAAACATATCGCAAAGGCTGCGAATAAAATTTTTTGCGCGAGCATGAAGCGTTTGCCACAAAGTGCGCCCAAAAGCGCCAATATTAGAGCTACGCCGCCTAGGATCATATAGCAATAAACGAGCTTTTTAAAAACCGAAGCTTTGTTGTAAAACACCTCGGCCTTGACGCGGCTAACGCTAGGAAGAATAGCCGCCGAGGTGGCTCTTTGATAGTTTTTCAGCTCTGCAAGTGCTGCATCCGCTTTAGCCCAATCATTATCCGAAATTCCGTCTTGCAGGCCGTTTAGATAGTCATTTAGCACGCCTTTGATCTGCGGAGCGATCCTATAATCCGCAAAGGCGTCGTTCGGCGAGAGCCACGCGTTTTGCGGATCGTTCGGTACGGGGATAAATTTAAAAAACACTCCTCTAAAGGTCAGATATGCGATGTTTAGCCGCTCGTCGAATTTAATCAGCTCGTTATCGAGCACGCCGCGGCGCGAGGCGCTTTTTTCATTCGCCTCGTCCAGGGCGTGGGCGAGCTTGTAGTTGCCGTTTTCATCAAAGACCGAATTGAAGCTCGCATATCGCTCCTGCGGCGCTAAGCCTAGCATCTTTTTGATCTCGTCGTTTTTAATCCTGATGATCTTTTGATCGCGCCAAAACGCGGGATTTAGGCTCATTCCTAGGATCATCTGCTCGGCGCTTAAGCCATAGAGCGAATCCGTGCCTGAAATTTTATTTACGATCTCGCTTGCTTCGGTGCTAAGCGGCTTGATTCTGCCCATGTAATCTTGCACCAAGAGCTCCGCGAACGCGCCGTTTGCATGAACTCGCGAGTTAGTTTTAAGGTTTGCTAGATAGTTTTCATCCGCGGCGCGAAGCTCAATGCTGAAAAAAAGCGGCGCGATCAAAAGGAGCGCGGCGGGCGCGTTATTTTTGATAAATTTAGCGAGCTTTTTAAACCTGCTGCCCGCAGTAAAAAGATTGCCGATAAATCCGACGCAAAGCAAGAAATAGCCGAAATAAGTGGGGATTTTACCCGGATCGCGATTAAGCTCCAGCACCGTGCCCAGCTCGTCGGTGTCGTAGGAGGACTGAAAGAGCTTAAAGCCGTCAAAGTTTAGCGGGTGGTTCATATAAATTTCATGCTCTCCCGCGCTCTTGCTCTCTTTTAAAATTTCAACGTCGCTGGCGTAGGATGATGGACTTTGCGAGCCTGGGTAGCGCTCGAGCTTAAATTTCAAAAGCTTTACCGCAAACGGAAGCCCTATCAGTTTCGAGCCCCAGCTTAGCATTATCTCCTCGCCGTCAAAGTTTAAAATTTTAGGCTCCCCGAGCCAGCCCGCGCCGCCGCGCAGCTGCGCTTCTTGCTCGCTTCCGCCCTCAAAGCCCGCCTTTACCGCAAGCGTGCTCTGCTCGCCTTTGGGCGCGGGTTTGTAGGAGCTAAATTTGACGGTGAAGCTTTTAGAATTTATACTTTGCGTGAAGCTAAAATCGTTATCGCCGATCTGAGACAGATTTAGCGGATGCTCAAACAGCGCGTCTTGCGTGCGGATTTGCAAGTATGGCTTGACGCTTACCATCTCGTTTTCGCTCTCGCCCGCCCTTACGTGCAGCACGCCCTCGGTGCCAAAATAGCGCGTCAGCGCCGCGCCGATAAAGATGACGATAAATGCCGCGTGAAGGACGAAGGAGCCGAAGTGGCGCCACATTTTGGTTTTAATTATAATGCCGAGCAGGCTCAGCGTCGCCGCACCCATGACGCACTCGTACCAGCGCGCCTCATAGACTAAAATTTTAGCAGTTTGCGTATCGTAAATGCTCTCTAAAAAGGTCGCGACGCCGGCACCTGCGGCTAGAATAAAAAGGAGGCAGAGCGCGAACTTGTAAGAGATGAAAAATTTTAATATTTTTAGCGCGCTCATTAACCCTCCGCAGTTTTACATTATTATATCGTAAGTTTGACCTGCGTATAGTATAAACATTCTAAGAAGTAATACCCCGACCACGCTGGCAAGCGCGCTAACGTAGAACGCAAACGCGGTGTGAGCGATCTTTTTGCCCAGTGCGAAATTTAAAACGAGCGGTACGCAAAAACCAACGCCTACGACGCCTAGCCAAAAAAGACGCGCGTAAATTCCCTCGCTAAAGGCGACGCTCGCGGCTTTTTGCACGTCGCTGCCCGTTACTAGCGAGACGAAAATCATGCCGATTAGTAAAATTTCCATCGCTAAAACCGGCCACTCGACCGCGTGTAAAGCTTTAAGATCGCCGCCGTGCTGGTCTGCTTTAAAGAAAAGCGCGGCTATCAGGCTTGAGCCCGCAATGCCCGCCGATAAGCCCGATGCCACGAAAAGCGCGGGTAAAACGGCGGTATTAAGGATAGGAAATCTAACTAAAACCGAGATCAAAAAGCCCGTATAGGCGCAGATCGCGACCGCAAAAACTAGCGTAAGCGCAAGAAGCAGCGGGCGAAGCGCGTTTAAAATTTTCATTACGAGCGTGAAAAGCCCTTTTAAAAAAGTAAGTCTACGCGATAAAAATCCGCTAAGATCAGCTTCAAACGCATAAAGGCAGGCTACGAAGCTAAGCGGGATATAGACGCAAAGCGCCGCCACGCCCACGGACATAACCGATGTAAAGTTATAATTAATCAAAATTTTCCAAAAAAGAAGCGGCCGCTCTAAATCGGCTACCAGGCAGACCATACCCAGAAGGATCGCTACGAAAGATAGCAGCGATGCAGCCTTAAACAGCGGCGTGCTTTCGGTCTGTTTTTTATAAAATTTGACGAGGATCGCGACTACCAAAGCGCCGCCACTCATACCCGCTAGCAAAAGATAGACCGCGATCGGCCAGCCCCACTCCACGCCGTGCGAGAAGGTCGCAGTGAAATTTATAGCTCCGTTCATATCACACCCCCAGTTTTACCGCAGAAATATAGCGCAGGCTCGGCTTCGTACCACACTCAGGATGCATGCGCAGGCTATCTTTTACGCGAAGTAGCTTGCTGATGTGCGAGCCTTCGTCGTTTAGATCGCCGAACACGATCGCCTCGTATCTGCACGCCTCGATGCAGGCAGGCTCGTGGCCGTCTTTTAAATTCGTATCCAAGCAGAAGTTACAGCTCTCTGCGGCTTTGGTTTCGTGATTTATAAAGCGCACGTCATAAGGACAGGCCACGATGCAATATTTACAGGCGATGCAGTCGTCGGTGTTCATCGTCGTGATGCCGGTTTTTTCGTCCTTGTGGCAGGCTTTCGTCGGGCAGACATTCACGCACGGCGCGTCCTCGCACTGCTGGCAAGATACTCTAACATAGCGCTTTTCTTTCAAATTTAGCGGATCTGTTTTGTCCTGGATAAAAAGCCTCATTTGGCCTTTCGGAACCGAATTTACCTTTTTACAGGCGATCTCGCAGTCGGTGCAGCCCACGCATTTGTTCTGATCGAATATCATGCCGTAGTGCGGCTTTTTCGGCTCTTGCTTTTCGGCGCTTGCATTTGCGTCTTGCGCGCTTTTATCCGCGCTATTTTGTGCGAGTAAGCTTGAGGCGATTGCGCCAAGCCCTAAAGAGCCGAGTGCGGCGGATTTTATAAAATTTCTTCTTTGCTTTTGCATATTCTCCTCCGACTAAATTTAAGCAAAACTACTTTGTTTTATTCGCGTCGTGAAAGCTTTTAGCCTCGCTCTCGCTAAGCTTTTTCGCCGCTTCGGCAAGCTCGCCGGGCTTTAGAACCTTTAGTAGTTCGGCTTCAAAAATCACCACAGAACCCGCAGGAATTCTATCTACGTCCACGTTGCCGTAGGCTAAATTACTAGGGATTGTAAATTTATATTTCGAGCCTGTATTCATCAAAAGCAGCCCCTCGCGCAATCCGTCGATTAAGCCTATCATAGAAAGATGCGCCGGAATTTTAGATGCGAAAGTATCGTCAAATACGCTACCGTTCGTCAAATACGCCTTGTAGTTCATCACCACTACGCTCTCAGGCTTTGGCTTTTCGCCCATACCTAGCTTTAGAATTTCATATTGAAGACCGGATTTTGTGGTTTTAACGTCCGGATTTTTGGCATTTTTCGCCATAAATTCCTTGCCTGCTTTTAAATTTTTATCAAGCTCCGCTTTGGAATTTGTTTCTACGATCTTATTTAGCTTATCGGCTCTTTGATTCAAAAGTGCAATAATTTCCTCATCTTTTAGCTTCTGCTGCTTTTTAAGAGCGTCCAAAAACCCCTCTATCACCGCATCTAAGTCGTATTTGACACCTAACGCGGCTTGTGAATGCAGCTGGTTTGAAACATAGCTTCCGGTGGAAGCTCCGATGCTATAAGATTCTTTTTGTTCTTGCGTAGTTAAATTCGCGCCCAACGCGCAGCTTGCCAAAACGATAGGCAAGAAAATTTTTAGTCTTTTTTGCATACATTTGCCTTTTAAATTTCGGGGCCGCGAGCTTACGCGACCCCGAAAGAATTATAAATTATTATTTAAAATTCTTTGAGCCTCTTTAATATACTCTTTAGCGGCCTCTAGCCTTTGCTTAGTATATTTAAAGCCATGCATTCCCCATGAGCCGTCTTTTTCGATAAGATCGACGGTGTCTTGAGCTTTTTCTATTAGCTCGTAAACGCGAGTTTTATCGCTAGAGTTAAGCTTTTTAGTCTCAAGGATAGAGTAAATTCCTTGAATACCGATCTTAACTTGCGAGAAGTCGCTCTTAATCGGAGTTTGCCAGCCCATAACCTCATCGTAAACCTGCTTTTGGTTCTTGAAGTGAAGTGTCTCTTTTAGCTCGGAAACGACAGGGCTGTGGCAGCCTTTGGTATCTTGCATATCTTTATCCGCCCACGAGGTTCTGGCGCACGACCACATAAGATCGACGAAATTTCGTCCATCTTTATTTCTTTGGAAGTGCCAATCTTTCGCATCTCTTGGACCTTTGGCGGCATCGCCTGCGACTAGAGATTTTCTAGCAGGGTCGATGTCGATCTTCCAGATGTGCGATCTTCTTTGAGTATCGAATCCCGCGTTGTCTTGAAACTGAATAGCATAGAAGTTCTCGCAGCTCATCATAAACGGCATGTGGCAAGATGCGCAGGTGTTGTCTTTATGCGTATCAGCTCTTGCAGCGATGTAGGCTTGCTCTTGGTGGCAATCTTTGCACTCTTTTGTGATCTTAGGCTTTGTATAAAACGCACTCAAATAGCCCTGCTCGGAGTTATAATTTACGCCCTTTACGGTCTTGTCGCCAACTACCGGTCCGGTATTATCATGCGGATCGTGGCAGGTTACGCAGCGCATACCCTTCTCGTAGTGAGCGGTAAAGTAAGATTGAGAGCCCTCAGAGCCACATCCTGGTCCCATAGATTTAAATTTAGAGCTAAGAGATAGATCGGGATTTCCGTTGTTTAGCGGATTAGCACGAGCTAAATCAGGGCTATAGTTAAATCTTTGGTGGCAGCGTTCGCAGTTTGAGGTTCTAAAATTTGTAGCGCCGTCAAGGTGACCGCCCGCTCCATGACACTCTTCACAGGTGATACCTTTGGAGATAGTGTGCTTTTGAAGCTCTTTTGCATTACCCAAAGCAGCATAGAATTCTTTTTTAGTTTTAAAATCGAATTTGAATGGGTGGCAGACTTCGCAATACGAGCTGTTTGCTTGGAAAAACATCGATTTTTTGTATTTCGCAGCATATGACGCAAGACCTCTTACGTAACCGCCGTTATCTCCGTATTCCTCAAGCGTGCCTGGGAATTCCGGAACGATCTTTTTAATCTTTTTGACCGTCTCATCGTCTAAATTTAACGCCCAAGTCCTTTGGAATTGGTTGCCGCCGGCTACGATTTGACCGGTACCATCTCTTAGCAAGCCGCCCTCTACGTGATAGGTTCCGCGTAGAAGCCATGCATCTACGTAGCCAAATTTTGTCCTTAGATGTCCGACGGTCGCATAAATTACGTCAGGGGTAATACCTTTTGGAAGGATCGACGCCGTATCCGGGCTAAATACCGGATCAGTTAGGTTGTTATTAACCTCCGGGTGCTCGCCCGGGAAGCGGATAGTAGTGGCGTGGCGCGATCTGCTCCATGTCTCATACTGCGCAGGGTGGCACTCGCCGCATTTTTCAGGACCTATGAATTTATTCGGAAATTGCAAAGAAGAGCCCGCAGGGATTCTATACATCATAGAGCTATAGCCCTTGCCGTCGTCTCTTTTGCTAGCCTTTGAAAAGTCAAATCCATGCCCTTCCGCAAGCCACTCCAAACCTCGGTCGTGAACATCCATCTTACCAACCGTCTTACCGCCGTATTTGGTAAAAATCGGGTGATTTTTAAATAGCCAGTCATACATCTCTCGCTCTTCTACGACGTAGTCCTGCAAGGATATGACGCCTCTGCTTTGCAACGTGCCCTTAGGATTTGCGATGACATCTCGCGATTTTTGCGACATTTCCATCTCATGCCCCATGCCTTCATCAGCACAGGCTCCTGCGGCAAAAATGCTAATACAGGCTAGCGCGCCTAGTAGCATCTTATTCCATTTTTTCATGGCTCCTCCTTTGAAAATCGAAATTTTAAATTAGCAAAGTTCTACGCTCGAAATAATATCAACAAAAAAGGGTGAAAAAGGGAGAAATTTAATGAAATCTAAATTTAACGAAAAGAGATCGTAAATATCGCGCCTTCGTCGGAATTCGCAGCGCTTATGCTCCCCCCGTTTTTTTCGATTATCATCTTGCTCATATATAGTCCGAGCCCGCTGCCCTGCTGCTTTGTAGTAAAGTGCGGCTCAAAAATTTTATCTAGCTGCGCTTCATCGATGCGGCTTGCGTTATTTTCGATCGTGATTACCCGCTCGCCCTGCTTTAAAAACGAGCAAATTTTAATTTCACGCCGTTTAAGCGGTACGTCTAAAAACGCCTCCTTTGCGTTGTTTATGATGTTTATTAGCACCTGGATGAGCTCGTTTACGTTGCCGTAAAGGGTGAAATTTTCCTCTACCTGCACGCTTATGTCGATGACGTGCTTCTTAAGCGAGGCGTTTAAAATTTTACGCGCCTGCTCTATCGCTTCGCCGGCGCTAAATTCCCTCTTCGGCATATTCGGATTGAAGAAATTTTTAAAATCCTCGATCGTATCGCTCATAAATTTCACCTGCTCGCCCGCGTCTTTTATGCCGCCCTCGAGCCTTTCTTTTGAGAGCTTGCCCCGTTCGTTGTAAAGCTCTAAATTTATGAGCGTGGAGCTAATCTGAGATAGCGGCTGGCGCCACTGGTGCGAGATATTGCCGATCATCTCGCCCATGAGCGCGAGGCGGCTTTGATTTATCAGTAAAAGCTGCGTTTGCATCTTTAAAGTCGCGTTTTTTTTGTGAATTTTATAGATACAAAATATACAGATCAAAAACACCACAAGCAAGCTTAGGCCGCTAACGACAAACTCTTTGGTGTGATAGAGCAGAATGCTTTTTATCGGAATTTTAAAGCTTATCATCGCGATCGTATCGCCTAGACCGCCTTTGAAATTCCCCACATAGCCGTAGAGCTCTTGCATCTTTTTAGGTGCTGCGTTGATGCTGTGGCACTCAGTGCACGAAGGCTGGGAGTTTGTTATCGGCAGGCTCAAAAGATACGAGGCGCCACCTTTATCGTAGACGATCTTGGAGTATTCTTTATATCTGTTTTCTTTAAAGCCCTCTAAAATTTCATTCTCAAACTCACTTCCCTCGTGCTCGGGATTGAGCGGATCGGTAGCGACGAGCTTGTAGTCGTAGTTAATGTGATTTTTGGCGAGCTGAATTTTATAAATTTCGCGCGTTATGTAGGTCGAGGACATCAGCCTCGGATCGAAAAAATCCTCACTCAGAAGCTTTTTTTCCTTAAGTTCGTTTATTAACGGGCGCTGCACGGTCGATACGTAATCGCGCACCGCATTCATCGTATCTAGGATATAAAACGCCTCGCGCCTCGTGTCTTTTAGCGCAAGCTCGCGGTAGAAGTTAAAAACCAAAGCCGTAATTACGATATATAGCAGCACGAAAAGCGCTACGATAAATTTAAATTTATACTTCAAAGAGATACCCTACCGCATATAAATTTTTGATCACGTCCTTGCCTATCTTGCGGCGTAGCTCTTTGACGATCGCCTTGATCGCCTCCTTGCTGGGCTGCTCGAACTCCCACATATAGTCGAATAGCTGCTCGTAGGTTACGGTTTGATTTTTGCGCGCTAAGAAGTACTCCAAAAGCTTGCTCTCGCTTTTGGAAAGATGACAGGCGCTGTCTTTGACGTAGATGATCTTTTTGGCAAAATCATACTTCAACTCACTGCTTATGCTAAATATCGGCGCGTGATTTATCAGCTCCGCAGCGACGTCTTGCAGCGCCTTTATAAAGGCGTTTTTGTCGTACGGCTTAGGCAGATACCTAGTGATCTTAAGCTCCACCGCCCGCCACAGATACTCCTGCTCGGTATGGCTCGAAAGGATCACGATCGGCACGCCGATGCCGGCAGCTCGGATCTTTTTAACGACCTCTAGCCCGTCCATATGCGGCACGCCGATATCAAAAACCAGCGCGTCGTACGAGCCGCTCATCGCCTCATCAAGCGCCTCCAGCCCGTCCTTAACCCCCACTACTTCGCCGAAAAACAGCTGTAGCGATTCGGTTATATTTTTTAAAATCCCGGGCTCGTCCTCTAGGCAAAGAACCCTTTTATTGGACAAAACGTCCAATAATTCGTAATCTTGCATACTCTATCCGCCTCCAAGCTTAGCGCATTTCATTCTTAATCATCTCTTAAATATAACTCGCTTAAATTATATAAATTTAGCATTAAACTAACGTTAAAAAATATACCAAAGCGGTTTGCACGCAAATTTAAACCTCAAACCGCCTATGTGCGAGCTTTGCGCCTGCATAAGTCGGCTTAAAAGATCACAAGAACGTAAAAAGGTGGGGCGATAAGCTTGATATTAAATTTTACCGCCTTGCAGGCGGCATATGAAAGGCAGTAAAATTTTATTTGAGAGGTGCTTGCATATGCATTTCACAGACAAAGGCAATCAAATCATAAAGATCTATCAACTCCACAGCTCGGCGGGATAGAATTTTAAAATTTAGCCCAAGCCGGGCATACTAAAGTTAATGTGAATGCTCCATCTTTGAGTGATCCATGCCGCCGTGATCCATGTTCTCCATCGAGCCATGATTCATATGCGAATGATCCATCCCCTCCATCGAACCCATATCGTGGCTCATCCCACTCATCGAGCCATGATCCATCATAGAATGTTCCATGCCACTCGCACCTGGATCGGTCATTCCAAAAATCATCGCGACGTGTCCTAGCACCAAAAATACAATCAGCGCCAAGAAATGAAATTTAAGCCTAGCTCTAAATTCCGCTCCTTTTGCGATAACTCCGAGCTCCAAAAGTAGCAGCACCAGCGCAGGCAGCGCCGCCGCTACGTATGCCGCCAAAGCTAAGGCGTCCGCAGCGCCACGTAAATGAATGACGGGCAAAATTTTAACCGCTACGTAAATGATTAATATCGTAAAATAAGCGCCGAGAATGATGCTAAGGCATTTATTGATTTTTAGTGCCAAAGAGCCCTCCTTCGCGCGGTACAAGCTAAAAAATTCGCTCGCTACTATCGCTTCTGCTAAGCCCATCGGCACCGCCATAAATAAAATCAAATTCCACGGCTGATTTGCCATCAAAAGTTCCATGTAATTCGTCATTGCCATGTTTTCTCCTTATTTTGATTTAAAGGGCGCAATTCTAGCGGCTTTCGGTAAAAAATTTTAAAACAATAGATAAGATTAAGTGCACCTTTAATCTTATCTTTCCATAAAACGATTTGGGCTGCGTCTTAAAGCTCGCCCGCAAATATTAAATTTTTAATCTCGCCTCGTACGCCGCCTCTTCGTATCTAACGCAAAATTTAGAAAATTTATATTTGCAGATGCAGATACATTAAATTTATCCGAAACGCTTTAAATTCCGTAAAATTTCAGTTTTGTAAAGATAAAATTACAAAATTTTTTTAAAAGGATTCAGAATGAAAAATTCCCTCTTGTTCGCCTGCGCAGCGCTGTTTGTATGCGCTTGCTCCAATTCTGAGCAGCCAAAGCCAGGCGTTTCGCATTGCAGCGAGCCTAAAATGGACGAGGCGTCGCATCAGATGATCCAAATTTGCGGCGAAAGCGAGGATCCGCAAATCGAAAATATGCAGTGCAACGAAAACGGACTTTGCTTCGGCACCGCAAAAATCAGGTAGCCGAAGCGTCTCGCGGGCGCAGAGCTAAATTTAACTATTTTAAAGCCAAGATCGAGCGCCCGCAAGCGGTCTAGGCCGCGCTTTAAAATTTAGCCAGCAGTTTAAATTTAGCCCCGCTTCAGGCGCTGATGCATTTTATCTATCTTATTTTTTAGCTGCGCCCGCCAATCAATTTTTTTAGCTGCGCCCGCCAATCAATCGAGCTGCTCTTGGCGTGATAAAATTTTAAAATTTCATCACCAAACACGGCGCGTGATTTAGGATTTAAAAGTAAGCGCGGCTCAAATTTCATAAGTTTAAAATTTAAAAGCGACATGCAATTTAAAATTTTACGCCTCTCAAATACTAGCGGTGCGAAATTTCGCGCAAGCTCAAAATCCGCGCCAGGCAATTTTGTGCCGTTGCAAAATTTCTAGATCGCAACTCCGCTCAGTAAGAATTTTTGGCGGTGCAGAAGGGGACGCAAAATCTGCGCCGTGTAATCCCACGCGGATCGCACCGCACAAATTTCTATGTCGCACGCCGAGACTCATAATCTAATCTCGCTACAAGATCGCTTGCGAAATAGTACAACATCCTTAGTCGCATAGCGCAGCCTTGCTCACTGCGTGGTCGAGGTCCGTAGCTGTAGTGCAAATGGCGCAAAATTCTTTGCCGTGCGGTAGGAGTTCTCAGAGCAAAAAAGACGCGGTATCCTCTATCGGCGGTGCGAGTTTATAGTCTCTAACTCGCACCTTAAAATTCCGCTTCAAACTCATTACTTAAAATTTCGTCTCAAAAAATCACGTATGAGAAATTCCGCTTTATCTTTACGGCTTAAAATTTCGTACGGATTGCACCGAGCAAAATCTCGTCACTGCGCGACGTAATCTTAAAATTTCAGCGGTGAGCTCGTAGCGATATTAAATTATGCTTCATTATTACGACTTAAATTCTATCACAAGCCCGCAGATTTAAAATTTTACTTCAAACGACGCCGTGAAATTTCTACCCTCCTAGATACATATCTCGCGGTGCCTGTGCCACTCGCACTTAGCGGTGACGCTATCCTTTGCCGATAGCAACCCTCGCACAGGGCGCCTGCCACAGCCCATAGAAAATAAAGTGCGCCTCTTTCGTAATCGTAGCCTCTAAAAAATTTTAAGCGACCGCAAAATTTTAAAATTTAAAAGCAACCTTCGATTAAGCCGATTTTTATAAATTTGGATTTGCTTTGTAGCAGCGCAATCTGGTGAGCAAGGCGCAACTATAAGTTACGCAGCTAGCTTTACGTCAGCTGCTTAAACATTTCGATCTGTTCCTTCGTAAGCTCGATCAAATCATCGTTTGCGTATTTAAGCGATGTCTCCAGACTTGCGATGAGCTCCTTACGGACGAAGCTCACGCTAAAAAGCGTCGCCCAAAATCGCGCTCCGCTGCCCGTGCTCGGATCTTCCAAGACCGCTCTAATCGCAGCTACCGCAGCAGCATCGTCCGCTGCACCTAGCACCTCGTCCACGAGCGGATATTCACCTGCGCCGTCGCCCTCGTTTAGCGAGCGCAAAAGCGGCTCAAGCGCCTCGTCACAGGGATTATCACGCAAGAACTCCCGCACCGCGCGAAACTCTGCCGCGAGCTGATCCGAAAGCTGCGTAGGCATCGGCTGATGAAGTCTCAAAAAGTCTAATGCCGTTTGCTTGTCCATAAAATTCCTTTTAAATGATATGCGCGATTGTAGCTAATTTTGGATTGCAAAGAGATAAATTTACTCTAATTTATCAGCTACTTCCGTCATAAATTCTCAATAATCTTAAATAATTAGATAGTGATTTTATAGTGGCTTTTAGGGGCGATTTTCGATGGGCTTTGCGCGGATTACAAAATAAAATTCCAAAATTTTATCCAAACAAAAAAGCCCCTGCGAAGTGCAGGGGCTTACAAGCTTGATCTGTTTAGTCCGGCAAAATTTAGCAGACTAAGAAGGATTATTCCTCGATCTTGCCGGTTTTGATGCGGCGCTCATAGATTTCGCGCATCTCTCTGATGTCGTTTTTGACCTCGAATATGCCGTGCCAATGCGAATAATCAGGTCCTCCCATTAGCGCACCTTGGCGCATTCTGCGACCCTCGTGGTGCCATGAAACATAATAGATTCGCTGGAACGCATCCGCCCAAGGATCGTCTTTTAGAAGTTTCTTTTCCTTAAGCTCTTTTAGCATCTTAGTTGCTTCGTCGTTGTAAACATTATATAGAAGTACCTGCTTATCGCCCACCTCAAAGAAATTATTCGTATGGGTGCTTGCATGGCACTCTTTGCATACTTGCTTCATCTCGGCACGTGCCGCCTCAGGACCGTTTAGGTTACCTGCCAAAGGATTGCCGACGTTTAGTTTGCCGGTATTTAAAAACTCGCTTACCGCAGTCTCATTACCGCCGGTGCGTAGATTGCTCTTAGGCTGCCACAAATTCCACTTCAAGCGTTGAGATACGTTGTGAGTGGAGTTTAAATCGCCAACACCGCCGCTCATATGGCAGGTCGCGCATGTAGGGGCGCGGTAATCAGGAACCGCCCAAGTACCAGGAGCGCTATCGAATTTCCACTCATTGCCTTCAGCGTTAAATACGTGTCCGTGCATTGAGTTATTGTAAATTTCGATATCCGGATGATCAGGTCCTAAGTGGCAAGATGCGCAAGCAGCAGGCTTACGAGCTTCAGCAATCGAAAATTTATGACCAGAATGGCATGATTTGCATCCGCCTACGCTACCGTCCGGATAAACCGTACCGATGCCGTAAACGGGCCAGGTCTCTTTGGTAGGCTTGTTATGCTCATCCATTTTAACGACGCCACCGTGGCATTGAGAGCAGCCGGTAATATCAGGCGCATGTTTAAGATCAGGGATATCACGTCCTTCGTAGTGATACATTAGATCAACCATTCCTTTGTTGGCTTGCATTTGCATAGCGCCTCTTGCGTGACCGCTGTTTTCAAACTCTTTAACCTCGTTGCTGTGGCATTTGGCACAGGTTTTTGGGCTAACTAGCACCGAAATATGATTGTCTGTGTCTTTCGGATGCGGCTCTTTAGCTGCCATAGGGCTATCTGCTGGCTGCGAGTGGCAGTCGGTACAGCTAACGCCTACGTGGGCGTGGCGACTCATCTTCCAATCCGCAACGACGCCCGGAGTTTTTTCGGCATGGCACTCGACGCAGCGTCTAGCTAGCGGCGTAAGCTGCCTATTTACCTTTAAATTCTTCGTAAGACTAACGTTTACAGAATTGCTTACGTTCGCGTCCGACGCGGACATATTCGCATGCTGCGCGGGCATTTCTGCGAATGCAAACGATGCGATACAGGCTATTAAAATAGCGACTTTTTTTAGCATTACTTCTCCTTTACTTGGTTTTGTTATTTTCTCGGTTGTATTTATCCCAATATTTGGCAATCTCTATACCCATATTTTTGTGGCCGACGTTTTCGTGGCACTGCACGCAGGTTTTGCCGGTAGTGCCCGCGAAATAATCCCTATGCGCGAGCCAGGCTTTATTTACTTGATTATTCTGCTCTTTTAAATTTCGATGGCAACTTAGACAGCCGCTTTCATAAACGAAATGATTTCGCTCCTTGCGTTTTTCTTGCCAGTCGATCTTATCGGCATCGGTAAAGACCGTTTTGTAGACATCATTTGCGGAGGTTAGAGCTTTAGTCCAAAGATACATAAAGGTATTTTCATGAGAGACGTGACAGGCGACGCAATCGGCCTTGAAGCCTTGCGGGTTGTTGCCGCCGTGAACATCGTTGTGAAAGGCGTTTGCCATCGGCTGCATCGTATGACAGGACACGCAGAATTTATCGGTGCCCGTAAGGTGAACCATCTCCGCAATCCCAAGAGAAAGTATCATTCCTATAAGCACACAAGCGCCCACGAGTAGCACAAGAGTTTTCTTTTTCATAGGTTTCCTTGATTTTAAAATTTCTTCGCAAAATTTTTAGTATTTGATAATTCGTAAAGCGGTATTTTATTATAAAAAGATTAAAAACCGCTTATTTTCTAGCCTTTTGTTAAAATTTATTAAATGAAGATAAAATTTTAAACTAAGTTTTTAGTTTAACGGAATATAATCCATTAAAATTTCAATACAAGGAGAGATCATGAAAACGATCCAAGCGAATGAAATTACCAAAGTAGTCAGCGAGCTTTGCAAAAAAGCCTGTTATCAAGTCACGCCCGACATGCGCGCAGCATTTGAGAAAGCGCGCGAGAACGAGACTTCGCCTATCGGCAAAGATATCTTAGGCAAGCTCTTACAAAATGCCGATTTGGCGGCAAAAGAGGTCGCGCCGATCTGCCAAGATACCGGTATGACGGTGGTTTTTGTCGAACTTGGTCAGGATGTGCATATCGAGGGCGGATATTTGGAGGATGCTATCAACGCAGGCGTCGCGGACGGCTACGTAGGCGGCTATCTGCGTAAATCCGTGGTCGCAGAGCCGCTTTTTGAACGAAAAAACACCACGAATAATACCCCTGCGGTCATCAATACCCGCATCATCCCCGGCGACAAGCTTAAGATCAAAGTAGCTCCTAAGGGCTTTGGTAGCGAAAACAAATCGGTGCTAAAAATGCTTGTTCCCGCAGACGGCATCGAGGGGGTAAAAAAGGTATTTTTAGAGGCGGTCAAATACGCAGGTCCTAACGCTTGCCCTCCTATGGTCGTAGGCGTCGGTATCGGCGGCACGATGGATAAGGCGGCGCTTTTAGCCAAGCAAGCCGCGGTTCGCTCGATCGACAGCAGAAATCCCGACGAGCGCTACGCCAAGCTAGAGGATGAACTACTGGAGATGGCGCGCGCTACGGGCGTCGGTCCGCAGGGTTTGGGCGGCATAAACACCGCCGTTAAGGTAAATGTAGAGTGGTATCCGACCCACATAGCGGGGCTCCCGGTCGCCGTTAATATCAACTGCCACGCGGCTCGCCATGCCGATGCCGAACTATAAGGAGGAAATTATGTCAGAAGTTAAAAGAATTACCGCACCTTTCGATAAAAGCGTAGTAAAAAGCCTAAAGGCGGGCGATAACGTCCTAATCAGCGGCACCATCATCGCAGCTCGCGATGCCGCGCACAAGGCTCTAACCGAAACCCTCGCTCGCGGCGAGAAGCTACCTGTAAATTTAGCCGGCGAGACTATATATTATCTGGGGCCGACCCCTGCCAAACCGGGTCAGGCTATTGGCGCTGCAGGACCTACGACTAGCGGGCGCATGGACAAATACACTCCGACGATGATAAACGAGGTAGGCATCAACGGCATGATCGGCAAGGGCTACCGCAGCGACGCCGTCGTCGAAGCGATGAAAAAATCTGGCTGCGTCTATATGGTCGCTATCGGCGGCGCGGGCGCGCTAATCAGCCAAAGTATCAAAAAATATGAAGTATTAGCCTATCCCGAGCTCGGCCCCGAGGCGGTTGCGCGACTTACGGTCGAGGATTTCCCAGCTATCGTAGCGATCGACAGCGAGGGCAATAACTTCTACGAAGTCGGACAGGCACCTTATAGAAAAATTTAAATTTTGCTAGCGGCGTCCGCGCGGTGCTTTTTTGTGGCGCGAGCGTTCGTAAATTTATCGGCGTCCGCTCGGGCACCCTAAATTTCGCAGCATAATTTGCGGCGTTTATTTCGCGAAATTTTACGACTCGGCGCAGTGAAATTTTATAGCGAATTTAAAGCGCGCCCGTAAAATTTTATCTCTCTTACGACACGGAATTTTTAAAATTTCGTGCCGCTTAAATTTCTACCAAAATTTCGCCTTTGCTTCATTTAGACGATCCACCGCTAAAATTTAACCGTAAATTTACGCAAGTCTAAATTTTAAAATTTCGGCGTCGTTCGTAAGCAAATTTAAAGCTCGCTAGCGCCATAATCGGATTTAAATTTTAGGAGGGGCGATTGAGCGCAGGCGAGCTGGAGCAGATCAGACTGGAGCTTTTGTATAAGGCGAAAAGAAATATGATCTTAGCGGCAGCGTGCATGCTCTTTTACGGCGCGTTTTTGTTATACAAACTGCGCGACGGAGGAAGCATGGCGGATTTGTTGTCCCTTATCGGATTATTCGCGGTTGTTCTTATAGTGGCCGTTTTGTGCGATGAAAGCTCCATAAAAGCTAAGATAATCTACGCTGCCTGCCTTTTTGCTATGAGCCTATTTCTAAACGATTTACAAAATCGCCCCACGATTTCCAAATATATCTTACTCGCGATTATAATTTTAATCTTGGCTGCTTATAGCTTATTCGTATTATTTAGAGTCTTCAAACGAGATTATTCGATAAAATTTCGGCGCGCTTTTAAAGAGCACTATCTAATGCCTTATTTCAAGGCGTTCGGCTATCGATACGATATTGGAGGCAGTATCGATCCCGCCAAGCTTAAGCTCTCCGGGCTCTTTTTTCGACTAGATAAATTCAAAGGCGGCAACGACAGGGTCTCGGGCGTTTATGACGGCGTGAAGTTCGCATTTTGCGACGTGAGCTTATTTAATAGATTTTCGGAAAGCGAAATCCTCGGCACCTTTTTCTACGCAGAATTTAACAAACGCATAAGTGCCAAAACCCTGATTTTTCCCGCTCGCGCCGGCGCGCCGAACACAGGCGGGCTAAAAAAGATCGATATGGACGATGCTGAGTTTAACGCCGCCTTTGCTGTGTATTGCGAGGACGCGATGGGCGCGATGTATATTCTAACGCCAGCCTTTATGCGCAGGCTCTTGCGCTTCGCAAGCGCCGTAGCCGCGCCCGTCAGTCTTAGCTTCGCAGATAGCAAAATTTATATTTTCGTAAATACGGGGCGCGATAATTTCGAACCGGACATCGACGAAAGCGTGCTGCGCCGTGACCCTGCCGCGCAGCTCAAGCGCGAGCTTTCGCACTTTTTAGCGATCGTAAAAAACCTAAAACTAAACGAAAGAATTTGGAGCTAGCGAGCGGCTCGCCGCAGTTTGGCATGCTACGGTCTCACGCTCCGTGCCGCGGTCTCGCACGCCGTGCTGTGGCTCCACATGCTACAGCTCTGTGCGCCTTAAAATTTGAAATTTTAAAACTCCGCTTTTTGATTTCGCGCTTTGGAATTTTAAACGCTTTAAAATTCCGTGCGTTTTGAAATTTAAAATTTTAATACACACCGAGGAATTCTGCACCGCAAAATTTAAAATTCTGAAATTAAAATTCCGCGCCTTGAAATTCTACGCTTCAAAATTTAGAATTTTAAAATTTCGCAGCCGAAATCTTATGTGCCTAAAATTTGAAATTTTGCCGCGCCTTAAAATTTAGCGCACCCGCCAAGTATCGCGGTACCCATCAAAGCCCCTGCGCGCTAGAGGGCGCGGCCAACTCCTCTATAATTTTACCGTGCTCGCAATGAGTTATTTTACTCTCTATCGTAAATTTTTCGCCGTCAAATTTAAAATATCTATATTCATTGATTAGCTCGCCGTCAGGGTATTTGTCGCTAGATTTTACCTTAAGAGCGCCCAACGCGCCGTTTTCAAAGGTCAAAAACGTCTTTTTAGCGTATTTGCTCTTTATCTCGTCGCTGCCGTCTAAGTATGAGAAAAAATCATATTCTATGCCGAAGCGAGCGGAGTCGTGCGGCGCCAAAGAGCTCATCTTAGAGCAGTCGCAATCTGCGCCGCATGAGCGGACGTAATGAAATATATCAGCCATTTTTATACCCGTTTCGCTTGCTTCTACCGCCTTAAGCTTATCGCTTGCGAGTTTGCTAGAGCCTTTTGATACTCCGTAAACTAGATATAGATTTTCTTTAACTTTAAAAATTTTTATCACTCGCTCGCCACCCCATGCGGTATCAAGCGCCCATTCGCCGCAGTCGCAATCCCGCCTGCCGCCAATGACGCAGTTTTGCAGCTGCTGCGCACCCTTGTCCGCAAAATCCATAATGAAATTCTGCCCGCCGCTTGCGTATTGATACGCTACGTAGCTCGCGCCCATCGTGCCGCCGGTGCTGATATCTACCGAATATGCCCGAAACTTGCCGTCCTGCGAGATCGCCATATTCGGGGCGAACCTCAAGGATTTTAAAATTTGCGGAGCGCTCTCGCCCGCGCTTTGCAAAAACTCCATAAACGCAGCCCTTAACCTAACGATGCTCTCGCAAGGCGTACCATCGGGGCGATGCCCGGCTTCGTCAATCTCCTGAAGCGCCGTGCTTAAATTTGCGGTTAAAATTTCTAGGCTTTGATCTTTTTGAGCGCTGTTTGCACCTCCTGCCAAAGCGGGCGCTGCCTCGGCGAACATGAAGCTTAATAAGCACAAAAACGAGATTAAAATTTTCAAGTCGCATCCTTTAAATCTTTGATTTTCGATAGATTATAGCGCAAATTTGCGCCCTCAATTTAAAACCCGAATCCGCTCGCTGCGAAATTCTATGAAATTGCGAAATTTGAAATTCCTTGAAGTTGCAAAATTCCGCGAGGCTGTCGCTTGAAATTCTCCCTTCAAAGCATAAGGCTAAGCAGCAGCAAAAATCCGATGAAGCTTAGAGCGTTGCCGAAGGAGCCGCCGATGTGATCGCCGAGCCGCGTCAACACGAGCGCGCCGCCTAGACGCAGACCTATTTGTAGCGCCACGCTCGCGATAAAATCCGCTACGCGCCGAAGTCCGCTGCGCGTATCGCCTAGCTCGGTGCTGCGGTTTTGGTTCCACAGTCCGCTTACGCGGTAGTCTTTGTAGCGGGCGCGGAGAATATCACCGTTTTGCAGCTCGAAGCTCTGCGGGGCGTCCTTTGTATTGGCGGGTGCCGCGGCTTCGGCGAAGCTGGCGGAATTTATAGAATTTGCTACGCTAGTAGAATTTACAGAGCTTGTAGAATTCGCTGATTTCGCAAAATTCTTAACGCTCGTAGAATTTTCTGCGTTTAAATTCTTAAATTCCGCAGAATTTTCGCCGTCCACAAGCTCCGCTAAATTTTGATCTGTGAGTATCCCGTCGGAAACGATCTGCAGCTTGCTATCGCCCGATAAATACACTCCGTCCAGCGCGAAGCCAAAATAATAAACGTCATCGCCTTTTAGCACGCGCACGCCGCTAGCACAGCCCTCCGCTTCGCCGCTTCGCTTGGGCTCTTTGGAGTGCGGAAGCGCTGCGAATATGCGTCCGAACTTTGCGGCGCGCCAGTCTCTTCGCATAAATCTAAAGCTGCAATACGCAAAAGGCGCGAGGACGGGCAGGGCTATCGCCACCGCAGGATCGCTCTTTTCAAAAATAAAGATTATGCAGTAGATGCTCATCGCGGCTAGCACTACGCCGAAGGCTGCGAATATCGCGGCAAGTGCCGTGCTACCGGCGTCCTTCCAGCGCTGCGCGCCTAAGCTTAGATTAACGAAATCTAGCGGAAGGGCGGAGGCAGTGGAGTTTGACAAAGCGCCGCCACGGCTCTCGCGGGTAGAATTTAAAGAGGTGGAGCCGCTTAAATCTTTGCAATTCAAACTCGAAGTATAAAGTTCCGTATTAGCGTTCGCCTGCTCGTTAAAGCCTTCGCGGATCAAACCCAAAGCGGCGGAATTTATGCCGCTGCGATCTTTGTCCGATAAATCAGATGCTGTAGAATTTTGGCGCGCACTTGCCGCCGTATCGCTATATGCGTCGCGGTTTGAATTTGCGGCAGCGGAATTTCCGCTACTTGGAGTTTCTCAGCTAGAGCGTGGCTCGGAATTTTCGCCGCTTAAACCTACGCCGCTTAAAGCCTCGCGATCGGAATTTAAGCCTCTCAAAGCTTCGCGGCTGGAATTTGAGCTTGAAGCCTCATATATCACCGCCAGCTCGTCGCCCTCGCGTATCGGCAGATAAAGTCCGTCTCTTTTTAAGTCTAAATTTCCCGCAAAGCGCAAGCCCTCCAGCGTAAAGCTAAATTTAGCCGCACCTGCAGCCGCGGGCTGTAGCTTCAAATCCCTGGCCGTGCCGCGAGCAAGCTTGATACGTAGCGGCGAAAGAAATTTAGCAAACCTCATGCGTGCCTTTGAGATCTCGCAAAATTCCGTTCCTCCTATTTCGCGGCGGATTTTTTGCGGATCTGGATATTGATGAGCTCAACAAGCAGCGAAAACGCCATCGAGAAGTAGATGTAGCCCTTAGGTATGTGAAAGCCCAGGCCGTCGGCGATCAGCGAGACGCCCACCAAAATCAAAAATGCAAGCGCTAAAATTTTGATCGTCGGGTTTGTGTCCACGAAGCGCGCGATCGCGCTGCTAGCGAGCATCATCACGCCCACGGCGATGATCACTGCGAGGATCATCACGGGTAGGTGCTGCGCCATGCCCACGGCGGTGATGACGCTGTCGAGTGAAAAGATAATGTCCAAAACGGCGATCTGCACGAGCGTGCCGCCGAAGCTTGCCTTGCCGCTGCTAGCGCTGCGCTCGTGTGCCTCGCCCGTAGCGCTGGAGTGGATCTCGAGCGTGGATTTGACGAGTAGAAACAATCCGCCGCCAATCAGCACGAGGTCGCGTCCGCTAAAATCGCGCGCAAGCACGCTAAATAGCGGCTTAGTTAGCCCCATGATCCAGCTTAGGCTAAGAAGTAGCAGTATGCGCGTGAACATCGCAAGCGCGAGCCCCATTATACGGGCGCGCCCGCGCTGCGCCTCGGGCAGGCGGCCGCACAAAATCGCGATAAAGATGATATTGTCGATGCCAAGCACGATCTCAAGCCCCGTGAGCGTCGCCAGGCTGATCCATGCCTCAGGTGAGGCGATCCATTCAAACATCGGTTTCCTTTGGGTGAAATTTAAGCCGTGATGATAGCGAAAGTTTGGTTAAAATTTCTAAATTTTACCGCCTTCGTGTGCGAAACTGCGCGGGGAATTTCGGCGATGCGATGCGGACGGTTTATCTTGGAATTTTACCGCAAATTTATCGTGGCAAAATTGCGGCGCGCGGAATTTCGTAGATTAAGAGCGTAGAATTTTGGCGGCGAAATTTTAAAATTTAGGCTCTAAATTTATACGTTTTTAAGCAGGGGGGGGGGTAGCATTATTTTCAGAATTTATCTCAAAGGAGCGAAGATGAAATATGCACTAAGTGTCGCGCTTGCGACATTGATTTTAACAGGATGCGGCGCAGACGAAGTAGAGCTCGTGAAAAACTATACTCTGCCCGATTTTAAGTCGATGAGTATCGGCACGGCGATCGAGGGCTCGAAAATGTGTAAAAATATCACGTGGAGCAAAGAGGAAAACGGCGGATTAAAGACGGTCAAAATGGTTTGCGACCTGAATATGGAGAAAGTACTGGCAAATATTATAGAATCAAATAAAAAGCGCGAGCAAGATATGTTGAGCCGTATTTTAGATAGTGCCATGATCTTTTGTGGAGGAAAGACTTATGATAAGCAAGATCTGCTTAAGATAGCGAACGAGCATTGCAAAATAAACAATGCGAAATTTCAAGAAACGCTCAAGACTAAAGGGAAAATAGATTATGACGATCAAAAAATGCTAGTTGATTGTGACGATACGTTAAAAGATGAAATACTAAAGCCCGGCGATTCTAGAATTAACAAAACAAATTCTATGGGTGAGATTACGATGTTTTTGAAAGAAGCCGCTTATTTGTCGCAACTAACGCCCGAACAAGAAAAAGCGCAGCTAGGAAAAGCGGCAAAGCTATCATCCTCCACGATTGAGCTAAATTTTGTGGTAAATGCCGACAAGAGCGTGAGTTTATCCGATAAATTTAAATTTACCCAAGACGGCAAAGAAGATTCCAATAATAGAATAAGCTCAAAAAAGATTCTTACGGGCTTCTACGAAAGGCAATAAGCGCCTGAACTAGCAGCTAAATTTGATAAAATTTTAAAATTTAGCCGCCTTTTTATATCAAAATTTCATCCAAAATTTTGCGCGCGGTTTTAAATTTAAAGCACGATGCCTTCTCGTCGCCAAGGCTAAATTTAAATTTTAGCTTCATTGCGGCGCGGGGGCTGAATTTTCGCTGCGCGAAATTTTAAATTTTATTCAACATACCGCGCGGCGCGGATAAGCTAGCGAGCCGAGCTTGAGGTTTTAGATAAAATTCGACCTTGTACGGACTCTTACGAGATACAAAAGTACGGATTAAAATTCCTGTAAACAGCGCAAGAGTAGACTATAGCCGAGAGCGCAGGCTGTGGGCTATTAAATTTCTTGCTAGCTAGCCAAAAAGCGTATTCTGCCCGCCGAAACTAGCGACTCGCCGTATTAACCAAAATTGGAAGTTTGTGCCTTCGAGTATGAGTTTCGGCGCCGTTTTCCGACGGAGTATCAGTCTAAATCAGCGCACTTCGTCTTTGGATATTAGTTTTGTACCGTCCAAAATATCAACCGAAATCGGCGGTTTTTCCTCGCTGATCAAGCAAGCTTGCTGCCGCGTTAATCAAACAGCGAGGGTTGCAGCGATTTGATCTTGTAGCTTGCGCGGTGAAAAGGCGTGAGCCCGTACTGCTCGATCGCCGCGATGTGTGCGCGCGAACCATAGCCTTTGTTTTGCGCGAAACCGTATTGCGGGTAGCGCTGCGCGAGCTCATACATCGTGCGGTCGCGCGTGACCTTGGCGAGGATGCTCGCCGCGCTTACTTCGGCGATTTGAGCGTCGGCCTTTACGAGCGTCTGAAGCCCGCGTACGCCGAAGTTTGCGTTACCGTCGTAGATGATCTGTCCGCTAAAACCCATAAAATACGCGAGAATCTGCTCAAGCGCCGATCTTAGACACGAGCTTAGGCCCGCCTCATCGACCTGTGCGCTTGAAATTTCGACGATTTTATAGCGCGAGTTTTTGGTGATCTGGGCGTAAAGCTCCTCGCGGCGCTTCTCGCTTAGCTTTTTGCTATCGGCAAGTCCCGCGATCTCGCGCTGCAAGACGCAACCAGCGACGCAAAGCGGTCCTGCAAGACAGCCGCGCCCTGCCTCGTCGATACCGCAAATCTGCCCGCTCACTGCGCGTCCTTTCGCACGACTGGCGCAGCCCCGCTTAGCAGGTCGTGTAAGTTCAGCCTATCTTTGCGAAAGAAGCAGATCAAAAGCCCGATGACGCTAAAGCCCGCAAGCACGAAGCATCCAAAGCGCGCTAAGGCTCTAAAGAAGCTTACTTTGCGCCCGCTGCGAACGTCGATGAGGTAAAGCCCCGCGAGCTTGTAGCCCGGCGTCTGGGCGCTGCGAGCGTAAAATGCCGCGCAAATCGCGCCGTACGCGAGCCAGATAAGCGCGATCGCGGCTTGGTTGCGCCACAGAGCTTCCTTTGAACCCAAGACGAGATAGGTAACGCCGTAGAATAGGGGCATCGCGATGATGAAAAGATCGACGATGAAGGCCTTTACACGCAGAAAAATCGGTGAAATTTTAGCTTTTTGTTTTGCCATTTTGCTTCGTTTTGGATTAAATTTTAAAATTCCGGCGCGCTAAATTTAGAGCCTAGAGGATAAAATTTAATCTCGTTGCGGTTTGTTAGCAGCAAATCGGCGCCTAGTTTCCGCGACTACCGGGCTTGATCGCCTTGCTTCCGGTAGCACAAAGCGGGCAGGTCGCAGGCTCGTAAATTTCAAACTCGAAATTGCCTAGCGCAAAAAACGGCTTATCCGCGGGCAGCTTGGCACCGCCCTTTGCATCGCTGCCCGCTAAATTTGCGACCTTACAAAATCCGCGATTGGCAAGCGCGGCAAAGCCCACGACCTCTCCGCCGAGGTCTTCGATGAGCTTTACGCTCTCAAGAGCCGAGCCGCCCGTCGTGATGATATCGTCGCAGACGATAAATCTCTCGCCCTTATGCACTTCAAAGCCGCGGCGCAGGCTCATCACGCGATCTACGCGCTCGGTAAAGATGAAGCGTTTTTTTGCCGCTCGAGCTAGCTCGTAGCCCGCTAAAATTCCGCCCAGCGCGGGCGAGCAGACGCTGTCAAACTCCACCCCCGCCCTTTTAATAACGGCGGCGAGCTCGTCTGCGAGCTGCCCTGCTAGCTGCGGATCTTCAAGTACTTTGGCACTTTGCAGATAGAATTCCGAATGGTTGCCGCTTGAAAGTAGAAAATGCCCTCGCAAATATGCGCCGCAGTCGCGATAGATTTTTTCTATATTCACAGCTCAGACCTTCAAAAGCTCGGCTTCTTTGGCCTTAACTGCGTCGTCGATTTTACTTGAGTAAGAGTCGGTGATCTTTTGCACCTCGTCATAGCCCTTTTTGGCGTCGTCTTCGGAGATCGCTTTGTCTTTTTCGAGCTTTTTGATCTCGTCGTTAGCGTCTTTGCGGACGTTGCGAATGCCGATTTTGGCCTTCTCGCCCATTGCTTTTGCTTTTTTAGCGTTTTCTTGGCGTTGCTCGACCGTCATCGGCGGAAAAAACAGCTTCACGCTCTCGCCGTCATTAGTTGGGTTTACGCCGATATTCGCCGCTGCGATCGCGCTTTCGATCGCCTTTAGCATCGGTTTTTCCCACGGCGTGATCGAAATCGTTACTGCATCGGTCGAAAGGACGGTCGCGACCTGATTTAGCGGAGTCTGCGAGCCGTAATAATCCACGAAAATATGATCCAGGATCGCCACGCTTACCTTGCCGGTGCGTAGCGTCGTAAAGTCCTTTTTCAAAGCCTCGATAGCTCGATCGCCGTTTGCTCTTTGCTCTTTGTAGATAGCTTCTAGCATTCAAATCCTTTAAATAAAATTTGCGAAATTATAGCGTTAAAAAAATAAGAATAGCATTTAAAAGCGCGGATTTTGCGCTTTTAAATTTTAAAATTTAGAGTTTATTTGGTTGTGTTTTGATCTGCGGAAGCAGCGCTGGCATTGGTATCGCTTGATGCTTGCGACCGAGCAGGTGCGCTAGCTGCGGTAGTGCCGGTCGCAGGAGCTGCTGGCGCTTCGATTTTCGTATCCGTCGCATTGCTCTCGCCGCTAATTATGGAATTTGACTCGGTGCTTGCCGGAGCGAAATTAGGCTTTGCACCAGAAGCAGGTATGGATGGCACGCCAGGGACAGCGTTTGGCACGGATTTAGTAGCATTTGCTTCGATCTTTACGCGATCGACTACGGAAGATTTAGCATCTTGCTGATAGAAATACGCAAGCACCAGTGTATTTATCACAAATAGAATTCCCATTGCGGCGGTAAATTTAGCTAAAAACCCCGCCGGACCCTTCGCTCCGAATAAGCTTTCGTTGCTTCCGCTGTATGCGCCAAGCCCAATAGAAGAGCTCTTTTGCAGCAGAACGGAGATCGTAATTATCACGGCGAAGACGACTTGTAAAACTAAAAATAACGTAGTCACTATAAAACCTTTTGAAAAAATTGAATTTGCGATTATAATAAAAGATTTATAAATTTTAAGTTAAGAGTGCACCGCACGAAGCGGTGCGTAAAATTTAGTCTCTACTTGCGCCGAAAATTCTTAGCAGCGAAAGGAAGAGGTTGTAGATGTTTAGATACATATCTACGGCAGCCATTATCGGTGAAGTGTAGGTGCCGTTTATAATATTTTTAGTATCGTAGATGATATACATCGAAAAGATTAAAGCCGAAAAAGCTGAAATCGCTATATCAAGCACGGTGCTTTTGAAAAAGAAGTAGTTCAAAAGGCTTAGCACGATAATAGCCACAAGCGATACCAATAGCGGCTTGCCCCAAGAGTCGAAATTTGTCTTTGTATTCATCGCATAAACGGTAAGAGCACCGAAAGTAATCGCCGTAGCCACAAACGCATGCGTTACTACATCTCCAGCGCCTGCTGCGATATAAATAGCGATCAATTTACCTAGAGTAAGACCGGTAATAAAAGTAAATGCAAAAAGCAAAACTAGCGCGATCGTGTTGGCGCCGCGATTTACAGCTGCTTGCATACCGAAGATCAGCCCCATTAAAACTACCAGATATAAAATCGGATGAAGAGCCAAGCTCACGCCGAAACTCATCGCCACAAAAGCCCCTGCCGCCGCAGCTATCATCGAAGCGGTTAGAAGCGCGTAGGTTTGTTTAATGGTCTGAGAGATTCGTCCTTGTTCCAGTGACGCGTCCGATAGTTCATAGCCGTCCGCGTAATTTCGTCTGTCGTATAGACTCATATTTTTCTCCTTCTTTTGATTTATGAGCGGGGAGTTTAGCGAAAATTTGGTAAATATATAATTAAAAATTCCTAGAATTCTATCTATTTATGAAAGTAATATATAATTCCCGACTTTTTTAAGGAGAAAGTATGCCCAGCCAGTTAATAAATGGAGCTATTAAATTTATGGAAGAAAATTTTGCCGAGCATGCCGAGCTTTTCGGGAGTCTGGCAAATCATCAAAAGCCCCACACACTTTTTATCGGCTGCTCCGACTCGCGCGTGGTGCCAAGCCTAATTACCTCGACGCTTCCAGGAGAGCTTTTCGTCGTACGAAATATCGCAAACGTCGTTCCTCCATACCGCATTAGCGAGGAATTTTTAGCGACTACCTCAGCGATTGAATACGCGCTGTATTCGCTAAAAATCAAAAATATCATCGTTTGTGGGCACAGCAACTGCGGTGGCTGCGCTGCGCTATTTTACGACGCAAAAAAGCTCGAAAAAATTCCAAACGTAAGGCGCTGGCTAAATTTAATGCAGCCTGTAAAAGACGAGGTCGAAAAACTCAAAGATCTCGGCACCGACAAGCGCGAGTGGATCACCGAGCGGCTAAATATTATAAATTCCATGCAAAATTTACTTAGCTTTCCTGGCATCAAAGACGCCTACAAAAACGGCGAGATTAAAATTTACGGCTGGCACTACGTCATCGAAACGGGCGAGCTATTCAACTACGACGACGAAGGCGCGCATTTTACGCTATTAAATAAGGGAATGGATTATGAAAAAATCTATAATTAGCTTTTTAACGATTAGTCTTTTTAGCGCCGCTTTAGCGTTTGCAGACCTCAACACGACCGGTGAGGGAAGCTTTGTAGAGACGAATTCTTCTACTCCAGAGGCAAATCTTACTTTAGAAAACAACAAAACCGAGATCAAAAAAGAGGTCGCTAAAATTTTATCCAAATCTCTCGGTGCAGAGGATGGTAATAAAACTGAAGTAATAAATATGATCGCAGAAAAGGTTGCTAAAACGGAGACTTCGCAGAAAAAAGCTCCTAACGGCGAGACGCTTATCTCTGTAATCAAAGAGATTAAAAAGCTAAATTTGCAGCGCAGCTCCCTGCTTAACGGCGGCGATGCCAACGCGAGCAAAAACGAGCTAGACGCCATCGATCGCAATAAAGCTAAGCTCTTTGATCGCCTACCTTTTGCGATTACGCAGCAGGATATGGATATCGAAAGCATAATGTCGTATGCGCAAAATAAAAAGAATATCCAAACTACGCTAAAAAAATACGCCAAAAAGCAGAGCTCTCCCGAATACGTAAATGCAAGCGCGGATTTAGAAAAGATGGAGATGGCAGAGATCTTTTATACCTCGCTTATGAAAATTGAGGATATGTTTGTAAACGGCGCAAGCAGAAGCGCGCTTGAAAGCGAGCTAAGTAGCACGCTACTAAATATCCAAACTAGGGATTTTAGCAAACTTAATGATTTGAAAAATAATCTAAGCAGTCAAGAGCAGATAGACGCCTTAGAGTCTAAAATCAACGATTTGAAAAACGACAAGCAGACCTACGACGAGGTGCTTACGTATCTATCGCGAAATAGCGATCTACTCGCAAGCAGCGTGGTTTTTACGAGCTTAAATTTTAAATCGGTGATCGATTATATCAACGATAAAATTCCGTTTAAGCTCAGCCACGTAAATTTCGGCAAGCTCATTCTAATCACGCTGATTACGCTATTTTTCTACTCGCTTCGCAGGCTACTTGCCAACATCATCTATTTCGTGTTTAAATTCTTCAATAAAAGCTTTTCACTAGATAGCGAAACTCTAAAAACGCAAGTAGTGGGCATTATCAAGCGTCCGATGGGTATTTTGCTGATCGCTTATTCGGTTGATATCTGTCTTAGTATCTTTTATTATCCAGCGCCTGTGCCGATAAAATTTGCAAATTTATTCTCGATCGTTTACGTGGTACTTTGGGCATGGCTCATCATTGAAATCATTGATGGTTACGGCATTGTCGTGCTTGGAAACATCACGAAAAAAGGCGTCAGAAAAGACATCATAAATCTAGTCGTTAAAATTCTATATGTCATCGTAATCATCATCGCCGCACTTTTGGTACTAAAGCGTCTGGGCTTTGACATCTCAGCGCTTATGGCATCGCTTGGAATCGGCGGACTTGCGATCGCGTTTGCGACCAAGGACATCATCGCAAATTTCTTCTCATCCGTGATGTTATTATTCGATAACTCGTTCTCGCAAGGAGATTGGGTCGTATTAGGAGACATAGAAGGAAACGTCGTAGAAACGGGCTTTAGAAAGACGACGATCAGGACCTTTGATAACGCTCTTGTTTTTGTGCCGAATTCCAACATAATGGCGCAAAATATCAAAAACTGGAGCCGCAGGAAGGTAGGACGGAATTTAAAGCTTACCGTAGGCGTCGAATACGGCGCGAGCACGGCTCAACTGCGAAAGTGCGTAAACGATATCAAAGAGATGCTAAAATCTCACCCGGGCATCGCTCAATCTGCAGATACAGCATTAAATTCTAAAGATTTTCGTATGCGCTATAGACAAAATATGGTCTCTATCGACGATTTAGCGGGCTATAAAAGCACTATGTTCGTGGCGTTAGATAGCTTTGGCGATTCGTCTATTAATATTTTAGTTTACTGCTTCACAAAAACCGTAATATGGGCAAATTTCATCCAAACTAAAGAGGATGTTTTATTTAAAATAATGGAGATCGTGGAGCAAAACGGACTATCGTTTGCCTTCCCATCGCAGAGCGTTTATATCGAAAATATCCCGGAAATAGCAAGCGAATGCGTAAAATCAAAAGTAAATTCCAACGACAAAGGAGAGCAAAATGGCTGATTTCGATGACTTCGAAGACGAAGAGTTCGATGAGGACGAATATGAGGACGATGATTTAATCGGAGGTGACGAGAGTTACAACTACAACTACGACGAGGATGATTACAGCTACGAAGACGACGACGGTTTTAACGATTATAGCGATTTGGACAGCGAGGATTATTAGTGTTTAGATCCAGGGCGCTGCCTTTTGATCCGCGCACGAATAAAATCGCGAGCTTGCAGAGTTTGAAATTTCATCACGGCGGGCTTTGCGAGGACTATGTCTCCGCCCTAAATCGAGACATTGCGGATACGCCGATACAAAACGCGGATCTTTTTACGATCATCACGCAGTCGTTCAAGGAGGCTCGCGGAGAGGAGTGCGAGTTTTCGCAAATTTCAAAGCTTTATCAAATTTGCCTAGGTTTTAGCCGTATTTTTAACAATGCCTCTGAAATTTACAACCACGATTTTTACTTCGACTGCATCGCGCAGCCAAGCGAGCCTAGTGGCGAGCTGGAGGACGCTTTGGCGCAGGCTTTCGGCGGGATGGAAAATTTTAAAAGCGAGTTTTTAAAGCGCGCGATGGGGCTTTTTGGCAGCGGCTGGTGCTGGCTCATATGCGACGAGCGCGGCACAAATTTAGAAATCATCACGACGCAAAACGCGGATACCCCGATCGCACGCGGCAAAATTCCGCTTTTAGCTTGCGATCTTTGGGAGCACGCCTACTACATAGATTATCAAAATGCGCGCAAATCCTACGTGGAGAATTTCTTGCATTTTGCGGATTTCGGCTTCGCAAGCGACGCCTATTCGTGGGTAAAAGAGCAAGGGCTTGGCTCCGTGAAGCTCTACATCGGCGAGCTTCATCCAGCCGCATCTTCGCGCTGCGATTGCGGCTGCTGCGGATAAAATTGGACTTTCGTTACACAGCTTCGAGCGCTGCGGATTTTCGGTTCTCTATGCCCGCCGCGCTCTAAATTTCAAATAGCTCCGCCTTTCAACGCTTCTTTTGCCGCACGGATACTGCGCCATATAGCCTGCGTTGCTCTGCGAGCGCTCACGGCTTGTCGGTTTGCCGCGTACTAAATTTACGTAAATTTGATTTTGAACCCATTTAGCGTCCACGGATTAAAATTTAAGATTTTTAATTTGAAGTTTGCTTGACTATAGTTCACCGCTCGTTACGCGCCAAATTCCGAGTGCTTCTTCTTTTCAGCGCTTATATCTTGTGCGCAAATACCGCGTTGCACGGACTCCTATACGAAATTTAGCTCTATATGGCTCTGCTTTCTTAAAATTTTTGCCACCTGCGTATTGAAATTTAACGCTACGAGCGAGCATCTTGCAAAATTTTAAAGTTGCAATAAGCCCATGAAATTTTCATACCGAAATAAGCAGCGCATTCTTTGCTTCCGTAATTATATACAGAGGCACTCTCTGCATCCCTGCTTTGTTCACCCATGCCCTATTCGTAAAATTTTGTTTAGTAAAGCGGTCGGCAAATTTTAAAATATCAGCCAGATAAAATTTGCCGCGCCAAAGACAAGGTTGCGGTGAATTTGAATTTGGGCCTGAATAGCACGGCTTGCGACTTGCGAACCGCGGTCTAAATTTAACAAAATTTGATCATCAAATTTTACTTTTTGGCAGTTGAAATTTTTAGCGTCGTTTCGGCTTGAAATTTCGCTTTAAATTTTAAAAATTTGCACCGTGCCAAAGTTGCTCGTTACGCGGAAAAAACAAGCCGCATCGAAACCAAGCTATGCCGCGTCAGGCGATACATGCGCGCTATGTGTGCCAAAATACAGCGTGGGGTTTTAACCGCATCAGCTCAAATTACGCGGCGAGCTGCGCTGTGCGAGACTTCGTTAATTAAAGCGCCGAGCCGTATTCGCGTGCCGTGTAAAGCCGCTCGGCGTAGAATTTTACTCGCTCGAAATGCAGCGTGCCGCTTCACAAGCACAAAATTTAATCCGTTAAGGCGCCACTTGACGGCGCGGTATATGTGTCGAAAACCAAAAGCCCAAGGCTCGCTTGCTTAAAATTCAAAGACATACTCAATAAAATTTAAAACCACGCTCGCTCGAAAGGTAAAGCTAAATTTATTTAAAACGCGAAGCTACGCTCGTTAAAACGCAAAATCTCGCTCGCTTTAAGTACGAAGCCGTGAGTGCTGAAAACGCGAAGCTACGCTCGTTAAAACGCAAAGCCGCATCTACTCAAAATTTTTAAGCCTTTTCAAAATTCCAAGCCCGCAAAATTTTAAAATTTAGCCCGCTTTACTCCCTCGCTAGCCCGTTTTTATCGGATTTGTCGCTGATTAGTTTGCCGCTTTCGTCGTATTTTTTGGCACGCACGAGCCTACCGCGCTCAAACTCGCCCTCGGCTTCGAGCTTTCCGTCTGCGTAGTAGTGCTTCGCCGTGCCCGTCTCGAGCCCATCCTTGAACGTGACTCTGGCCTTGAGTGCGCCGTTTTCGTGATATGTTTCATAAAGCCCGTGCTTACGCCCATCTCTGAACATTACCTTCGCCGCAAGCGCGCCGCTTGCGTAGTATTGCTTACTTGTGCCCGTTTGCCTGCCGCGCTCAAACTCGTATTCGCCCTGCAGCGCGCCGCCCTCGTAGTATTCGCGCACGACGCCGTCACGCTCGCCATCTTTGAAATTTTCTACTACGCGCGTCTTACCGTCCTCGTAAAACAACTTCCAAACGCCCTGTTTGCGGTCATCCTTGTATGCGCCCATCTGCTTTAGTGCGCCGCTTTCGTAATACCATTTTTCCGTGCCTTGGCGCTTGCCCGCTTTGTATGTTCGCACGCCGCGCGCTTTGCCGCTTTTGTAATAATCCACGTCCTTGCCGTTTCGCAGCCCGCCCTTATACGGATGGCGCGCGCTTACTTCGCCGCTTTCGTAGTAGTCGGTGAAAACGCCCTCGCGCCTATCCGCTTTATACGTGCCCTGCTGCTTTAGCTTGCCGCTTCCCTGATAATACAGCTTGTAAAAACCCTCGCGCTTGCCGGCTTTGTATTCGCTCTGCGATCTCAGCTCGCCGCCGTCTGCGTAGTAGCTCTTCGCGACGCCGTCGTATAGGCCGCCCTTTAGCGGATATTCGTTTGAGGGCTTATCTCTGCCGTCAAAGTAATCGCGCTGAAGCACCGCGGTGCCGTTCTTTACGTCGATCTCTCTGATAAGCGTGGGCGGCAGCGGCTTTGCTCTGGGGTAGACGACGCCCATAAAATTTACGTCGTAGAGATCCTCGACGCTATAATGCAGTACCTTGAGCGTCCCGCTGTAGGGCTTGTCCGCTACGAAATACAGGCCGTTTTTTAGGATCGGCTCGGGTTGCATTACGATTTTTGGCTCCAGAGCTTGCGCGCCTAGCGCCAAAAGCGGAAGCAGAAGCAGGAGCTTTAATGCGCTTGAAAAGATAAAACTTCGCATTAAATTTAAGCTCAAATTGAGCGAATTTTGCGCGGCTTTGCAGGTTTTCATATTTTGCTTCCTTTGGCTTGGTTAAATTTGAAGAATTTTAAAATTTGAAGCTAAATTTTAGATAAATCCTCACGGAGTTTAGGCTGTGGGTTTGGTTTATGATGCGGGCAGAGCGCAAGCCGTACCCGTAAGCCTCGCGCGCGCTGTTTAATGGAGCCGAGCGCTAAATTTAGGCGCGCTTTAACATATCCGCGACGATCGTCCACTCGCGTACCAGCCTTTCAAAATTAAAATTTGCATTCGCAGGGCTCGTGGACGGCAGCTTGACGGGCTCTTTGCCGGTCGCGTTTAAAATTTGAGTTTTTAGGTATTTTTCGCAGATTTCGTGCGCCCTGCTGCCGTTTGCGTAAACTTGTACGATGCGCGCGCCGCTAAAGATCGGCTCCAAATTTGCAGGCACGACGGCGGTCATTTTGGCGTCGCTCGAGCCCTTTATCTCGCAGCAGATCGCAGCGTCGTAGATGGCGATGCCGCGGGCGAGCAGGAATTTTATCTTTTCGTCCGTACTCGCAGGCGGCGGCGCGTTTAAAATTTGCGCCAGCACGCGCCAGAAGCGGTTTTGCGGATTTGCGTAGTAAAAGCCAAATTTACGAGAAACGACGGAGGGAAAGGAGCCGAGGATTAAAATTTTAGAATTCTCATCGAAAATCGGTTTAAAAGGGTGAGTTTGGCTCATTTTACACCCGCTTTGTATTCGCCGAAAACGCCCGCTAGAGCGCTATAAAATTTATCTTTCATTTTTACTTTATCTCTCGCAAATCCCCGAATTTCGCCCGTAAAGCAACTTAGAGCTGAAGTTGCGCGGCGGCAAAGATTTCGGCGCGCCTGCTTGCTCTGATACGGCGCGCGGTAAAATCCTACTGAGCCTGCCGCGACGCGATTTGGGTCTAAATTTCAGCCTTTGTAAATCCTAAACCGAGCTTTCGCGGCTAAATTTAGTGCCTCGCGACGGCAAAATTTTAACCCTCGCGGCAGTTAAAATTCCGTCCGCCGCCGCAACCGTCTCCGAGCCGCTGCACGCTAAATTTTAGGTACCGAGATTACGCGCACGAGCTCGCCTTTTTTGAGCTCTTTGACCTCTAGCGGCGCTACGAGCAGGACGCTATCGTCGTCTAAATTGTTTAAAATCGCGCTGGAGCCTTGCTTTTTACTTTGCAGGCTAACAAAAAGCCGCCCCTCTCTGTTTTGTAAAACGGCAGGCATAAACTCCAGCCACGGCGTCTTTTTTACGTAGTCGTGATCTAAGATTGCGCTAAATTCGGTGTTTTCGTGCACGCCGAAGGATCTTTGCAAATATACGCGCAAAAACAAAATGCACGTAATAAGCGCCGAGAGCGGGAAGCCGGGGAACGCGAAGATATATTTTTCGCCGGTTTTGGCTACGCGCACGTGGCGGCCCGGTTTGATCGCTGCGCCCTTTACGATTAGCTCAAATTTTGATTGTAGCGTGCTTTGCACGAAGTCGTAGTCTCCAACGCTCACTCCGCCGCTGGTTAGAAGTATGTCTGCGCTATGCAAGGCCGATAAGATCGCGCCTTCTAGCTCTTTTTCGTCGTCGCGCGCGATCGGCATTATCATCGCTTCGCAGCCTAGCTGCGTTACTAAATTTGCAAGCGCGATGTGGTTGGAGCTGTAAATTTGAGCGTCGTTTTCGAGTTTTTCGCCCAGATCCTTGATCTCGCTGCCTGTGGCTAGGATCGCTACTTTTGGGCGGACGAATACGCTTATGTGAAATAGACCAAGCTCTGCTAGCAGCGCGATCTGCGAAAAGCCGAGCTTCGTGCCGCTTCTAAGCAAAAGTTCGCCCTCGCGGTAGCTCTCGCCCGCCGCGCGCACGGCAAAGCCCGCCGCGACAGGCTTTATGACGACGATCTCGCCTGCTTGTACCTGCACGTTTTCGATAGGCAAGAGCGTGTCGCTGCCCTCGCACATTAGCCCACCAGTGAAGGTTTTGACGCACTCGCCCGCCTTTGCCGCGGCGCCAGGCATCTTGCCTGCAGGCGTCGTGCCGACGATCTTAAATTTTGCCCCTTCGCTTAGATCTGCGCCCTTTAGCGCGTAGCCGTCCATCGCGGCGGTCGGGCGGCGCGGAGTGCTAAAAGGTGCTGCAACATCGCTTGCCAAAATACGCCCCAGCGCCTGCGTGATCGCGACCTTCTCGATGCGCGAGGACTTTTGCACCGTGTTTGCGAAGCGCTCCATCGCGCTTTCAAATTTTTCAAATTCCATCATTTGCCTCCTACGATTTTATAAATTTGATCTTCATTTATCAGTTTTGAGTTAAATTTCACAACGAGTTCGCCATCGGTCTCGTAAATTTCAATAATGCCCTTTACGCCCTGTAGTGCGGAAAAATCGCCGCCTTTAGGAAAGTATAAATTCTTAAAAAGTTTTGGATCGCTCAGCCTAGAAAGTAGCACAAGCCAGATCACACCCAAAACCGCGACGCCAATGCCTAGCGCTTCGATACCAATTTTGCCAAAAAGTGCGCCGCCGCATAGCCCGCCCAAAAAACTGCCAAAAAATCCGAACGAATTAAAAATCCCAAGCGCGGCGCCTTTTTGAGCGACTTTGGCAAATTTGGACGCAAGGCTTTGCATAATGGGCTCATGCGCGTTAAATCCCACGAAAAAGAGCATCACACCCACCACGAAAGCGCTCGCCCCGCTAGCAAACGCAAAAATCAAATACGAAGCGATGAAAAAGCAGATGCCGATAAGTAGAATTTGCTTAGCTAGTGCGCGCTTTTCGCCTAAAGCGCCGCTCGCACCCATCGCAGTAAAGCCGAATACCGCGCCTAGAGCATAAATTTTGGTCAAATCACTTTTGGAAAGCCCGAATTTTTGCACGAGCAAAATTGGAATTAGAAAAAACGCTGCCGTCATGAAAGCTTTTTGAAAAAAATTCGTTAAATTCATAAGCATTAAATTTTTGTCACTCAAAAGTGAGCCGAGCGGGACCTTTTGACGCAGAGAGCGGATATGCGGTTCGGTAGGTACTACGAAAAAAAGCAGCATCAAACATAAAAGCGTAAGCGCTGAACTTAGATGAAATAGGCTGGCAAGTCCAAATTTGGCGCTTAAAAGCGGACTTAAAATCATTGCGACACCAAAGCTCACGCCTATCATTGCGCCCATTACCGCCATCGCCTTGCCGCGCTCTTCCTCTCGCGTAAAATCGCTAATTAGTGCGGTAGCTACGGCTCCTACGGCACCGCAGCCTTGCAAAAAGCGCCCAAAAATCATCGTATAAATGCTCTCACTCGCCGCGCAAACGCAAGCGCCCACGATAAAAAGCACCAGCCCTATCGCAAGGGTTTTTTTACGTCCGATCTTATCGCTTAGCACCCCAAACGGGGTTTGCAGGATCATCTGCGTAATGGCGTAAATTCCAAAAAGTAGGCCGATGAGATCTTCGTTGGCGCCGCGCAGGCTAAGGGCGTAGAGACTGAGCACCGGCAGCAGTATAAACAGCCCGAAAAATCTGGTAGCGATTATAAAACTAAGCGGCAGGACGCTTTTTAGCATTGTTGTGAACCTTAAAAGTATAAAATTTCTGGCGATTATAGCCAAAAATCGTAATGAATTCTTTGATTTTGGGTAAAATGGCGCATTAAATTTAAGGAGAGCGGATGAAAATTTTACTTGCGACGAGCAACGCGGATAAAGTAAAAGAGATAAAAGAATTCTTCGCAGAATATGAAATTTACGCGCTCGGCGAGGTGCTGGATCCTTTTGAGATCGACGAATGCGGCACGAGCTTCAAACAAAACGCACTTATTAAAGTTCGCGCAGTGTATGAGGCGCTAAAAAGTAAAAATTTGCAGAGCGAATTTTTCGTGCTAAGCGATGATAGCGGTATCTGCGTGGACGCGCTGGGCGGGGCTCCGGGGATATTTTCGGCGCGCTTTAGCGGAGCGGGTGCAACGGATGCGAGCAATCGCTATAAATTAGCAAGCGAGCTGAGAGCTTTAAATTTAGACTCCTCGCCCGCGCATTACACCGCGGCGATCGCGCTAAAATGCGCTCTGGGCGAATTTTGTACGCACGGCTTTATGCACGGCACGGCGATAACACAGCAGCGTGGGCAAAACGGATTCGGATACGATTTTATGTTTATTCCGCGCGGATTTTACCGCACGATCGGGGAGCTGTCCGCTGCGGTGAAATTTAAAATTTCGCACCGCACTAAGGGGCTAGCGCTGATGCAAATTTTATTAAAAAATTTAGAAAAACAGATGCGACTTGTTAAATTTCATTAAATTTAAAGCCGCAAAAAGCGGAATTTAAGAAAAAATATATATAATACGCTTTTCATTCAATCCACGAAAATCTACGGAGCGTAGCGCAGGCTGGTAGCGCATCTGGTTTGGGACCAGAGGGTCGAAGGTTCGAATCCTTTCGCTCCGACCATTGTGGTGAGTTTAGCTCAGTAGGTTAGAGCATCAGATTGTGGTCCTGAGGGTCGTGGGTTCGATTCCCACAACTCACCCCACTTTATGCGCTCGTAGCTCAATTGGATAGAGCAACAGACTTCGGATCTGTAGGTTGAAGGTTCGACTCCTTTCGAGCGTACCACTGATTTGATATTTTGCGCTCATAGCTCAGTTGGATAGAGCAACGGCCTTCTAAGCCGTAGGCCAGAGGTTCGAATCCTCTTGGGCGTACCATATTAAGCTCATATTAAGAGCTTTTTGGCTAATATGCGCTTTCTTTTTTGCGGATGTGGTGAAATTGGCAGACACACCAGACTTAGGATCTGGCGCCTCACGGCATGAAGGTTCAAGTCCTTTCATCCGCACCATCCATTCTACGCGTTCCGGATTAGCTCAGCGGTAGAGTAGGCGGCTGTTAACCGCTTGGTCGCTGGTT
>NZ_CALHGM010000042.1 GCF_938030145.1 uncultured Campylobacter sp. | reverse complement strand
CGACGCCCCCGGCGTTTAAGCCTAGATATTCGATATCGCGCTTATCATAAAGTAGCGTTACGTGCGGATAAAAGGTAGCGGCAAGATCCGTAATCTTTGCATAAATCGTCATTTCGTCGGTTTTAGTCGAGGGGGTAAAGATCGAAATTCTAGGACTTGGAAGTAATTTATCCCCTGTTCCCACTCTTTGCGTGCACTCTTTGTCCTTATAAAATTCAATTCCCGCCATTTTTGACTCCTTTATATTTTAATTTCCCTTGCGAGCTAAGCCCGCCCTGCGAGCGGGCACTTCCATCTTTTCGCGCATCGGCTAGGAAGCGCCCCGCCGTTTTTGAAAATTTCACTTCTCAAAATTTTTAAACCTCTCTGAATTTAAGCGTCAGATAAAAGAGCGGCTCTGCGCTTTTAAAAAGCGGCTCTGCGCTCACCGCAGCGTCCGTATAATCAAACCTTGCTCTGATTTGCCCCGTATCAGTTAGCAGCACAAGCTCGCTATCAGCAGAGCTTTCGGCTAGAGCGATTAGGGCGTCTATGCAGGCTTTGCTTTGCCATGCGATCTCATCACTGGAAAATACGAGGGCTCTGTTTTTGCGCTCCCTTAAAAATACTATCTCCGCTCCGCTTATAGCGGTCTCGCTTGCCGCTGTTAGCGAGTAGTTTCTAAATTCGTCTTGCAAAAACAAAGGCTCGTCGAGTTTTACGTTTTCTACGGCTTTTAGTCTCATACTCCAGCTCCTTTTAAATATCTTTGAAGCGCTGCGGCGGTATCTTCGTCGGTTTGAGCTTTGTAGCTTGCCCCGCCTAAATTGAAGTTTAAATTTACGTTTTTAGCAGCAGCGGCATTCGGCTTTATAAACTCGGCGGCATAACCCTCTATGTTTAGACCCTGCTTCGCTCTGGATAATAGATCCTCGGCAAGAGCGCGGAAGTTTGTAAAATAATCGTTCCCTTTAATTTTAAAAAATCCCGGATATTGCGCACTCCATGACCTAACGGCGTCAAGCCCATTCCTGAAAAGCTTTTTGTCGATCATCGAATAGAATTTATCGGAGAGCCTATTGGCTAACCTCCTAACGTCTGCGGAGCTTATGCTCATATCTATTCTTTGCATAAACTCGCTGTTTTGGCGAGCTAGTACAAGCCCGCCGCTAGCGAAGTGGGCTAACTTCTCTTTTGGGATCGCTCTAGCGTTTAGCTTCGCAAAAAATTTAGCGCCGTAGTAGTCCACGGCTCTGACGTTTTGGATAAACTCACCTCTGCTTAGTAGCGCAGGCACATCATCCCTGCCTGCGGCATCATGCCCAGCGATCTTGCCGCTATATCGCCTAAAAAGCTCCACCGCTCCGCCGCTAGCAAAAGCTGCGGTATTCGTGCCTTTTATCTTGCCTCCGCCTATGGTTTTGACATGGATCGTATGGACCGATGATGTGGGCCTTTTAAGAGTCTCGATCGTCTTTTGCGCCGCTTTAGCATCCGGATCGATCGTATGGATGCTTGAGCTTGGAGCTTGCAGGCTCTTTTTCGCTTCCTGCGCCGCCGCATCGTCTGCGGTTATCTTTATGCTAGCCCCTCCGTTCATTGCGTCTTTAAGCTCGGCGATTTTGGTTTTTACATCCTCAAATCCCTCGGCACTAAAATCTATCTTACCCTCTGCAGCCCTTTGTTTTAGTGCGATGAGCTCGTTGTAGAGTGCCTTTTCACTCTGCAAGCTAGCCTCTACCGCCGCTTTTTCGGCGGCGATATTTGCCATCTTGGCGTCATGAGCAGCAAGATCGGCATTTTTTTGCATCTCATTGGCGCTCAAGTTTAACGCCAAAATTTCATTTACCGTATTCTTATAGTCTGAGGCTCTATTGATAGTTTGCGCGTTTTTGCCGCTTCCTAAGCTCTTTTGTGCGCCCAAGCTATCGTTTAGCTTAGAGGCTTGATCGGCGTAGCGCTTGAAGCTTTCCAGATCTTTATTATTGAGCGCTTCTTTGGCTGCGCTAAGTGAGCGGGATAGGGCTAGGCGATCGTCGTTGAATTTCGCTTCCTCGCTCATCCCGGCTTGATTGGCTAGGCGGATTTTTTCTGCAGCGCTAAATTCCAAGCTCTCACGGCTGCGGGCGTATTTCTCCTCTATACCCACTCGCTGCTGCGCCATCTTTTCTAGCTGCGAGTTGTAACTTTGCTCCTTTGCAAGCAGCGAAGCGATAGTGCGGTCATGGCTTTTTATACGCGCATCGGCATCCTTTAAAAACTCGTTTAAAACCCTTTTATTGTCGTTTATAATCGCGTTATTTGCAGCCTCGCGCGCATCCACCATAGAGGTAAGACCCTGCTTAAGTCTCTCTATTTGATTGATCTGCAGTTCAATCTGATTTTTTGCGTCCGCTTCTACAACCTTATCAAGCCTTACCTCTTTTAGCCCCTCAAGGCTTGCTCTAAGCCCTCTAAGCGCTTCATCTGCGGCGGCTATCCCTTTTGCGGCAGCTTCCGTGCTTAAATTTTCATTTTTGCCTAGGTTCCATACATTGCCCGTCTTTTCTAATTCTACGCCTAAATTTGCTAAGCTGTTGCGAAAATCATTGGTATTTTGCGTCGCTTTAAGCATATATGAAGGCAGGTCAAATTTAAGATTTGCGGGGATATAAAATATGTTATTGAAAGCCTCGGCGAGTTCTCCGAGCCCCTTTGCCGCGGTAGAAAAAACTCCTGCATCCTTTTCTCCGGCGAGCCAATCGGGCATAGCTATATCGCTTAAAGCGGAGGCTGCTTTTATAAGCGAGCCTATGGAGTTTGCAAGCAGCGCCGCGGCATTAGCGGCAGCTTCGAAGGTATCTTTGTTGAAAATACCGCTTGCGATCTCATTTATGCCCTCGCCGAAGTTTGCCAAAGCCTGCCTAAGCGTCGTATCGTTTGAGAGATATTCGTTTATTTCGGCAAAGGAATTTTTAAGCCCCTCAAACAAAGGCTTAGTAGCCTCTCCTTGAAGTTCCGCCATAGACGCTTTATAGGTACTTACCAGGGCTTCAAATTTCGGAGCGCTAAAGGAGGCTTGCTCGCCGAAAATTTTAAGCTTTTCGTTCATCACGTCAAAAAACGAGCCGTTTTCTATCGCAGCCTTTAGACTTTCGGTTTGAAGCCCCAAGGATTTCAAAAACCGTCCGAAGTCGGTATTTGTTTGGATAATGCCTGCGCCCACGCTATCTAGCGTCGCTTTTAGCGAGCTTACATCCGCACCCGAGCTTTGGGCTGCGTATGAGATATTTCGAAATAGCGCGAGAGCCTTTTCTAGACTCATATTCGAGCTAGCAGTAGAATAAAAGCTCGTAAACATCGCGGCTAGATCGCTGGAGCTGAAATCTAGCTCGCTATCGAGCTTTTTAAGCTCCTCAAGAGCCGCGCTCGCCTTTTGTCCGCTAAGCTTCCATTTCTCGAAAGGATCGAGCTTGCCGCTTTTTTCCGCGACATTTATCAAGCTTCTTAGCCGAGCATTTAAATTCTCTATAGTGGTGTTGTTTTCTAGCCCGGCGGCGATAAACTCCCTAACACCCTGAGTAGCGCTAGATATAACCGAGCTGAGCCCTCGCAGCGAGATTGTCAAATTCGCAAACGCGTCGGATTTAATTCCATCTAGCGCGCTTTTGAGTATACCCGTGCTTTTGCTCGCCTTTTGTGCAGCAGCCTCTACGTCCGATAGCCCTTTTTTGACCTTTTCGGCACCGCTGGCGTCTGCTTCGACACCTATTTTTATCTTCAAATCAGCCATGCGCTTTGCCTTAAATTTTGATATAATATGCTTTCAGGAGACGAGCAAATGGATCTATTCGGTTTTACAGATAAAAACGGCGAAGGCTTGTTTGGTTTTTTAATGTGCCTTGCGATAGCGACGCAGTTAAAAGAGTATTTTGCGCGCAAAAAGGCGCAAAAGATTGCCGCAAAAATCGAAGCGAAAGAGCGCCTAAGCCGCCCGGAGCTAGCTTTTATATTTAAAAATATAGATAAATTTAGCCGCGAGCAGCGAGCCGAAGTTAGGATTTCGCCTAAAGACGAGCCTTTTGTGCGTGAGCTTGCTCGAAAAAGCGGAATAAGCTTTACCCGCGCCTCATAAAAATCAAGCTTTAGCAAATTCCTTAAGCCTTTCGATACCGCTTCTTTCATCCCTTCCCTCGCTCATAAATTTTTTAAACGCCCGGTCGTCCGCGAAGCGAGCGATTCTAACTGCCGCAGAAATTTCTTTAAGCCTTTGTCCCTCTATCTGCGAAAAGCCCTCTATTGCTTCTTTTGCGAAGCTAAAAGGAAACTCCCACGCCCTATCTAAGCCGTGCTCTAGCAGGTAGCAGATCCAAAAGGTTATTTTTTTTTACCGCCCTCGCCGCTTGCGGTAAGATCGCCGTAGGTTAGGCGCAAAATTTCCTCATAAAGCTCATTTGCGGCGCTATAGCCTAGGTTTTCAATCTTATCTGCGCTAAGATCGCAGCACTGCTTTAAAATTTCGGCTATATCGTCGTTTTTGATGATGCCCGATTGAATTTTATAAATTAATCCGATGGATAATTCTCTAATCGTAATGCCGTTTTTCAACGTCTTTTTTTTAAACAGATCCATTCTCGCTCCTATCTAACCCGCTTTAGGGGGTAATTCAGCTCAAAGATATAAGCGTATAAGCTCTCGCTTATAAATTGCGTCTCGGCGCTTTTTAAAATGACGGCGCGGCTTGCGGCCTCATCTTTTAAAAGCTTGTCGCTAAGCGCCATGATCTCATCTAAAATTTCGTAAATTTCGCAATCTAAAGTGTTGCGCGCTAAAACGATTTGAAACTTCAGGCTCGTTTCGTTTGCGCTGATACGCTCAAAGCCGCTAAAAATCAGATAATCGCCGTTTTGATCTATAAGCGCCGTATTCGCTACCGCCGTAAGATTTAGCTTAGATTTTAAATACTCCAGCGTCTCTTTCATCTAGGTTCCTCATCGTCTCTTAGAGTAAATTTCTCTTTAAAAAAGCTTGTCGCCAAATCTAAAATCCCGCTTCCTTTAAACGCGCCTATGCCGCAAATCGCAAGGCTAAGGCGCATATCCTTGGCATAAAAAAACGCGATCTCATAAATGATATAGGCGCTAAAACAGCCGTCGCAAAGCCTTGTAAAAAACGAGCGCAGCGCTACCGCCGGCGATTTTTCGGTTGCGGAAGGCTGTCTAAACCATGCTACTATGCTGCCTGCGACGCCGACGGCACAGACATAAGCTAGATACTCCATTTCTCATGCTTTGCCGTGTGGGCTCAAGCGCCCAGGAGACGCCGTAAGTGCTCCGCTAATGCCTATGCAGCACGACCACGCCAAAAATAGCACATTCGTATTGCGGATAAAAAGCTCAAGTAGCGCAAAAAGCTCTAAATTGAAAATCACCAAAAGCACCGCGCGCAGTAGATAGAGCAGAACAGGTCTCATTCATTCGCTCCCTGTGTGCAATCTTTTGCGATCTGTTCGCACTTTAGAAAATATGCCATTAGCGCCTTGTGCGCTTCGAAATCCGAGCTTTCGGCGGGGCGTAGCGGCATTTTTAGGTTGCATTTTACGGGGATGAATACCTGCTTTATCTGCGGCTCTTTTGCCCCACAGCCGCCAAGAGCAAAAACGCTAAAAAGCGCTATTAAAAAGCATTTTATATGCCCGCAGTTCACTCTCACAGCCTTTGTCCTTAATGTAAATTTTTGAAACGCTCTTAATTTTATCCTCGTTTAGCCCACTTGCCTTAATTTGCAGCGACTTTATCGCCGCGTTTTGCAGGCTGAGATTTGCCGCGCAGCTTTGAGCCTCCGCCTGCTTTGAAGCATAGGCACTATTAAGAGACGAAATTTCAAATTTTAGCTTCGTAATCCACGCTGCGCTTAGCATGCAGACTGCGATTAGAGCGTAACCCAAAGCCCGCGCGTTCAAAAAAGGCATAATCCTATCCTTAAAGAGCGCAAATTTCAAAGAATTGGTTTCCTGCCGCACGGGTTTCGTCTTTGAGAATATCGACGCTGAAGCTGATAGAGAGCCAATCATCGCCCTTGAGCGCAAAATCCCCGTCCGCTCTTAAGGAGCACTTATAAAAAGTCGCTTTCATCGCGCTTCCCGTCGCCGCCTCGCCGATAAACATCAGCGCGCACTCCAGTTTGCTATTTTTAAAGGCGCTCATCTTTTCTTTTTGGATACCGGCGCTCAGGCTCAACGTAACCTCGCCCGAAACGTCTTTTAAAAACTCTACTATCCCGCTATTTTCGTGATACTTGTAGTCCTCATCCTTTTTTGGAGCGGTACCGCCGCCTCCTACGGCGGCGCTCAGATTGCCGCCTACGGCTCCCAAATCTACGATATCGCCCGCTTTCGCGTCGGTAATTTTAACGCTTGCCGTCTTGCCGCTCTGCGACGTTTCGCCGAAATAGGCTCTAGCCAAATTCTTGATGGAAATTTCGTCGCTTTTAAAACTCATCGTAGCGCTTTGGCTCTTCACGATCGTTTTATCGATCGCTTGCGTCGCCCCCTCGGTGTTGGTATGCTCGAGCTTCTCAAGCTCGGTCTTTATGCTTACCTCCGAGCTGAGCCCGAAGTATTCAAATCTGCCCGTAGGTTTGCCCTCTTTATAGACGTCGATATAGAGTTTGCCGCCGCCGAGGGTTACGTAATCGCTACTGCTAGCCATATTTTCTCCTTTGTTCTAAATTTGATTCAGCTCGCTTTTGCGCTGCCCGCTCTTGATTATCCCGCCACTGCCGTCGTCATTTTTTATTGCTGCCGCTTCTCTTAGGGCTTCGTTTGCCAGTATCTGATCCAGCTGCGTCGGCTCTATTTTCAGTAGTAGCTTCAGTCGAAACATCGCCAGATCCATTAGCGAGGGTTTCGGAATCGCCTTTTTCTTGCTCAGTGCCCTGGCTTCCTCCATCGCTCGCTTCGCTAGAGCTTCGCTCACTTCCGCCTTGTTGAATAGACTCTGTCTCGCTCTGCTTAGAAATTCCTCGTCCATCTTCTAAAAAATCCTCCGCACAATAATGCATCTTATCTCCTTATTTTCCCGTGGACATATAGGCAAGTTGCCATAACGCGTATCCTGCATTCATAAAGCTTTTGCAGCCAAATAGTGCAGCGTCTTTCATAAATTTATGGTCGTCGCTGCTCTCAAAGACGCCATCTTTCGCAACTTGAAGCACGAAAGGGCGCACCGGTTTGCCTAGATCCATCAAATACCACTCGGTGCCCGCGATCTCTGGCAAAACGAGCAAGCTGTAGCGCTTGAAAGTAGGGTTTGTTTCGCCTGCGGTTAAATGCTCCTTATTTACCGCAGTAATCGCCGCGGCAAGGTTTTTAGGACCGCAGATTAGATGCGTCGGACTTACGCCCAGGGCTTGCCCGGTGTCGCCTTTGATGCTGATCATATAGGCCTCCGCAGCTAAAAGATGCGCCGTATCCAGCGCGCCGGTGCCGCTATTTGCATAGGTATCACTACCAGATGCATGGTCGGCGGCAAAAAACGCCTTGCCGTCGTAGCATTTGCCCTTTGTGGAGTCGGCCGCGTTGGCTAGAATTTTCGCCACTAGCGCGCCGCCAAATTTTTTCGCATTGAACGCCATCTGTTCGATCGCAGGTTTATAGAGCCCGACTTTGTCATATTCAAGATGAGTATTTGGCACCGTAACGCTAGCTTCGAAAGGCTGATTTTCTAGCGCATAGCCATAATCCTTGAACTTTTTGATATCTCTATCGCCGACCCACTCTTTCATCATCGGAAAGTTACCTAGCCAAACATATTTCTCGCTTAGATCGTTGCTGTCTATGCGCATAGCAAGAACATCCGCCTCGCTTTTGGTATCGTTGAAGGTCTTTTGAAAGACCGCCTTAAAGCCGATCGATGTCTCTTCAAAATTTGCCATTATTTAATCCCCCTTGCATATTCCTCTTCGCTAAGCCCTAAAAGAGAGGCCACCTTTTTCTGCTCGTCGCTCAAGGAGGACGCGCTATTTTTTTGAAGCTCCTTTTTGCCGAAAAACGCGCCCAAAAGGGAGCTAAGCTTTTGCACCTGTCCGTCTAGCGCCGCAATCTTTTCCACCATTGCGTTACTTTCTTTTGCATTCGCTTCGCTTTCTGCGGCATCGTCTTGCTTTGTGTTTACAGCCTCTGCTTTGTTGCTAGCGGCAAAATTTGCGCTAAGCTCCTCTATTTGCTTGCCTAGGGCGTCTATTTTTGCCGAAAGCTCCGAAATTTCTTTATCCATCTCTTCCTCTCCTTTTGAGTTGATTGCATTATTTAGCAAATTTGGGCGATTTACGAGCCCTACGCTATCAAGCCCGATCACCCGTCTATTCTCTCCCATATCAAAAACGGGGCTTAGGTATCGATACGCCCGCGAGCCGATAAGCTCCTCACCCGTTTTATTTAGGCTTAGGCTAGCGTAAATCCCGCCATCTCTAAGCTCGAAACTATCCTTATCAAACCACCCTAAAGCCGCGCCAAAGCTGTGGTTTTCATCAAGGGCGATATCAAGGGCGTTTTTTTCTATGGAGGCTATCAGTGCGGCGCCGTCAATCCGAAACGCGCGCCCGTCAAGACCTATCACTTCGCCGACTGGCGAAACCTTTACCTTTTCGTCCTGCTTAAAATTTAGCTCTAAAACGCTATTTATGCCTTGTCTCATACTGCCTCCGTCTCGAAATTTGGCGGTATTATACGGATAAACGCCGTTAAAATCACTCTATTTAGGGGCTATCAAGAGTGAAATGGAAAAAATTTCGAGCTAAAATGCGAGATAAAAATATAAGTGTTAACCCGCTTTAGGCGAGCGGAGCAATTCGTCGCGCGCAGCGCAATAACTCGAGCCGCAGGCTCGCACCTTGAGCGTGCCGGGGTTAATTGGGGGTTTGGGGGATAAGAAGGGGGCGCCTCGCAAGTAGCTCCCTTCTTGTCCCCCGAGAATTGCGGCACGATTTGAATTCACCTTAATCCCCCAAATTCACTCGAAAAGACTAAATTTCAGCTCCCTCACGCCGAACTGCCTTGCAAGCTCTCGCTCGTATGCCATGCCCTTGCTATTTTCGCTGCCTTCGCAGGCAAAAAAGTAGTAGTAGCTGCATACCGAGAGGAGCTCCTCGCAGTTTTTCATTATGCGATCTCGCTCCAGCTCGCTATACACCCCCATCCATGCAAGCACGGGCGATATAGGCTCGTAGCCGTTGGCGCGCACGATGGCGCAGGCTTGCTCGGCAAGCTTGCGGGCGTAGTAGTCGCGATCTCGATCATGCTTGCACGGGATGCTTGCATACGGCGAGCTTACAAATACCAGCCTTGCCGTTCGTTTGTCCATTATCTTTTGCTCCTTTGTTTTAAAATTTAAGCTTTAGCGCTTATGTCTTGCAAAAAGAGCCCGATAAAAGCTACGCCTCTCTTAGATATCTTAAAATTTTCTCAATATACGGATCTGCCGCCATCGTTTCATCGGCGCAGATATGAAGCCTGCCGAACCTCGCAATTTCCGTGCAGGGCTTTTTAGAGCCATAGAAAAAGCTCACATAAAATGCCCAGCCCTTTACGAGCTGCCCGCCCTTTACCTCGTCGCGACGCACGGATCGCAGACCTACGCTTACCATAGCAGGCACGGCGGCGCTCATCTTTGCGTGCAGCTCGCGCAATGCGTTTGCGCTATAGCTATCGGCGGGCAAATTTATCAGGTCTTTAAGCTTCATTGATCGTTCCTTTCAGGCCCCAGCCGCTACCGAGCCTTTGAGCTTCGCAGCGCTCAAGCTCTGCGATGGTTTCAAATATCTCCATCCACTTCTTGCGGTTTTTCGGGTGCCTAAGCTTCGCAAGCGCCGTGCGCTCTATCATCGCGACGCGCTCGACGCTGATGCCTAGCATCGCCGCAAGCTCGCGGTAAGCTACATCCGCATCGCCCTTTAGCATCCTCACCCGCTCGGCGCATACCTTATCCGTGCGGTAGCCCTGAATCCTTTGCATTTCACACTTCCTTTTGTTTTAACTTCTCAGGCGAGCTAAGCCCGCCCTGCGAGCGGGAGCTACGCTCCCTGCACCCACCTAAAGTTACTGCCTGCTATCGCAGGCGCTTTCAGCGGTTCTCTTGCGCTTTCGCGCCTACTTAGTGTGGCTCTCATCTTTTTTCTCTTCAAACAGCACACGTTCTTTGTGCTCGCCCACTTTACCAATATTGAAGCTTTCTACCGGGCGCAAGTAGCCCATCACACGGGTGTATACTATGCACTTGGTGCGTTTTGCTTCAAACTCTTTAGGAAATTTCATATCCACTCCTTTTAAATTTAACTTTATAAGACGCCCGCGTGGGGCGCCATTTAAAATCAAAGCCTTAGCTCCAGATTGTTCCGAATCCGCGACGGAAGTGCGGGATCGGCACCACTATGCTCTCGCGCTTTCTCCTCTTTGAGATCCAACCTCGCGGGGTGCGAAATAGAATGAATGAGTGCGCGATTATGATCTCATCTTTGCAAGCCTTTAGATCGCTCATTTTCATACCCTTATACGCTTTCATCTCTTATTCCTCCTTATAAAATTACCATGCCGCAGGCTTGGGCTATGATCTCCTCGCCCACGGCGCAGCCGTTAAGAGCCGCTAGGCGGACCGACTTTTTGTGCAACTTTTCGGACGCGCGGAAGTTGCCTTTGGCGTGAGCGAAGATCCCCGTGCCGTAAAAGGCATCGCTCTCCTCTTTGCTGAGCCCCTGCATAGCCCATTTGCCGCAAATGCGGCTATATAGCTGCCTAAGCTCCTTATTGCGCCCCACTAAATTCTTTAGCAAAATCTCCGTGCCTGCTAGAATTAGTGGCGTACTCGAAAAATCGTAAATTCTGCGTAGATCCTCAAGCGCCCTGAGCGGCAGATGCTCGGCTTCGTCGATTAGCAGCACCTTATCGGCGGTTTTTAAGAAGCTTGATATAGCTTTTAATTTGGCATTCGCGCTGCCTGCGGCTTCCAGCCTTAGCGCCTCGCATAGCTCGCCGAGCAGAGCGTTAGCGTTGGTGTGGCAAGTAGCTTCAATTAGCACCGCGTTGGGATTTTTGGCGGCAAAGTCGCGTAGTATCGTGCTCTTGCCGCTACCAGCCGTGCCGTAAAGCAAAGCTATCTCGCGCTCGCCTACGGCTTCGGAGATGACGAAATTCGCCATCTTGTAGTCCCGTGAGTTAAAAATTTCATCTCGCGCGGGCGAGGTGGCAAACTCTTTTGCTTTTTTGGCGCTCGCATCGATATAGGCGCCTATCTTGGCTGCGATCGCCGCATTATCGCCCTTGTATTTGCCCGCTCGAAATTGACTGATCGCTCCCGGGCTAATGCCCAAAGCCCGCGCAAGCGCACTCATACTCACGCTTCCGCCCTCTAAGAATTCGTTTAGCTTAGATATAATCTCTTGCATATTTTCTCCTTTGCCCATAAAGGGGCTTTTAAAAGACATTTTATGCCCTTTAAAAGTACCTTATCCGCAGACTACTTCCTCAAAGCTCTTTATCTTTCGCTCTATCTTGCGCTGCGCAGCTTGCGCACTTAAAATTTCATCGCTCAAAGCTGCGTTAGAGTTCAAACTTTTAGCTCCTTTTAGCGCAGCATCTATTAGCCTGCTTTCGTTATTCGCCGCTTGCGGCTTAGGCATTGCGGCAGGCTTTGCTTCTACTATGCGCACTATCTGCTCGAAATCCGCCCGATGTGCGATCGATGCAGCGTCCATCTGCTTTTTAGTCTCTTTTAAGCGCTTATTAAATAGCTTTTGCGCGCTTTTAGCCTCCTCGGCGCTTACTCCCTCATCCAAATCAAGCGTAGAGGCAACGCCGATAAATTTGTTATCCTCGCTCCATAAAAAGCACTCATTTATATTATTGACGTTTTTGCTGACCCATACGCGCTCAAGCCCGTACATCTCCACGCTGTAAAACCTCACACCATCTAGGCTAATGCCTTTTTTATGCACATGTTTCAGCTCTCGTCCGCC
>NZ_CALHGM010000041.1 GCF_938030145.1 uncultured Campylobacter sp. | reverse complement strand
TAAAAATTAAAGTGGATAGGGAGTAAAATTTTATAAATTTTTATAATAAATTTAGCAAAAAATTTAAAAATATAATATTTTTATTTTTGTTAAATTTAAATTATATGTAATTTTATTTTTAGATGTTTTATTATTTTTTAAGAGCTCTAATCTAAATTTTTATAGAAGATTTAAATTAGAGCTCAAAGCTCTAAAATCTACCCTAAGGAGTAAGCAATGACCTATGCAGAAAAGCAAGAGCAAGAAAAGGCATACAAAGAGTATGAGAAAAATCTTGCCGAGCGATTTGCGACAAGCGAAGACGGTGAGTTTGAAATCAGCGACGGCGAGAGCAAGGAATGGGAATATTTAAACAAGTCCCACCAAAGCATGGAAGTCGCCGATCAAGACGAGCCCAATACCGACTCATAGCCCAAAAGCTATGAGTAAACGACAGACGTAAGGATAAAAAATGGCAACGGAACAAGAGAAAAAGAGTTGGGAGCAGATGAGTAATGCCGAGAAAAAAGAGAGCTTCGATAAATATATGAAGTATAAACTTTTTGAAGCTCATAAGACCGCAAAAGCGGATTGGCAAAGGGATATGAGCAAGGAAGAGGTGGATAACACCATGCCTTACAACGCCTTAACCGGCAAAACGTATTCAAGAGAGACCAGCATGCTTTTAAGGGCGGAGATGGCCATAAAAGGCTACGACAAGGCTCAATTCGTAACGATGGAGCAAGGCAACGCGATGGGCGGGGTGCTAAAGCTCAAACACGACGAGCAAACCGGCGAAATTTTAAAAACCAAAAACGGCCTACAAGCGAGAGTGGACGGCGTTAAAATGCTTTATATCGCAGATCACGAGCTAAGGCCGAAACTGGACAAAGACGGCAAAGAGGTTATAGCAGCAGTCAAAGACAAAGACGGCAACGTTAGACTCGATGAAAATACCGGCAAGGCGATCACGTACGTAGTCAAGGAAAAAATCCCGATAAAGCCGCGATTAGAGACGAAAACGCTCTATCACGTAAGTCAATTCGACGGGCTAAACGAAGAAAAAATCAAGGAGCGGGATCTAACTGCCATCCAAAACTACCGAGAGGCGGCCAAAAACCAAGCATACGAAGTCAGAATAGACTACAGCAAGACATTGGGGATAGGCGGAAATTTAGCAAAGCAGCTAGACAACCTAACTATGGCTCAAATCAAAGGCGTAGACTACTATAACCCGGCGCAAAGGCTTGATATGTCCAAAGAAGCCGAGAAAGCTAAAAAGCAGACTAGGCAAAAAGATAAGGGCATGGAGCAAGGCAGGTAAGCTAAACCAAACTTAGGGTAGACGGGGCGAAAGCCCCGAATTTAAAGGAATTAAAATGTTATTTGAATTTTTGAATTTTTTAGGAGTCGGCGACGGAATGACCGCCAAAAAGCAACCGATAAGCGCGGATGATGTAAGCATAAAAGAGGGAGCTGAAGAGTTTATCATCGAGATGCAAAGCCCGTATTTTCAAGAGGAGATTACGACAGAGACGATAATGAAAGACGGCAAAAAAATAGAAATCAAAAAGATAAAAATCTCAGAGCCGCTAGATAACAATAAAGCACTAATATCGATAAAAACCTATAAAAAAGATATAACGAGGGCATAAAATGGCACAGCAGCAAGTAGCAAAAACGCTTTTAACGGATAGCAACTGGATAAACAAGACTCAAGCAGTTATGCAAGAAAACGTGATGAGTTTATTTGAAAAATTTTATCAAGGAGCTCACGATTTAGTTTATTCGACCGCCACGACGACGATCGTAATCTTAATAGTCGTATTTTGGCTGTTGGATAAGCTAAAAAACGGCTATCCGACGCGAGAGGAGACATTTAACGCTATAAAATATATAATCAAGCTTTGCTTTATTTTTGCCGTTCTTAGCTCATTTGGCGCATATACCGGCGCCCTATACGTCCTAACCATACCTGAAAATATGATAACCGCGACTGTAAGCTCGATTTTTCAGAGTCAAGATTTCGGAACGATTGTAACGGAATCGGCCAATAGGGTGGATAATTTAAGAGCTTTAATGTGGGACTATGGAACAAAAACTTATTTAAAATCACAAGAATGGTCATTTTTGGGATTAAGCTTTAATGGTCCGAGTGATTATATAATGGCAGGGGTTGTAACGGCATTTTTAATGATCCCGTTTTGGATATTTTACTTAGTATTTTTCATTCTATTAATCGGCATCACGATCGTTATATTTTTTAGCAAATTCGTGGCATTTTTGATATTAAGCACGCTGCCGCTAGTGCTGCCATTTTTGATAACGCCGCGCTTTTTGCCGTATTTATGGAGCTGGTACAAGCTATACCTATCATACGCCATCATCGCTCCTTTGGCATTTATAGCCCTAAATTTAGCAATGAATCCGATCATAGAGCTTGAGAAATATCAAAACGTCATAGGCGAATTATTTATAAAGCAGTTTGAATATTTGATTACTGGAGCAATTACTTGCATAACTGCGCTTTTCATAATCAGAAAAATACCAAATTGGATAAATGCGGTACTAGGAACACAGATGGAAAGCGGAGCAGGCGGAGTAGTGGCAGGCGCAGTAGCAGGCGGCATAGCCGGAAAGACTTTGCTGGGTGGACTAGCTAGAAAAGCGACAGGCGGCAGCTTTATCGGCGGAGCGTTGCAAAGCTTCGGCAAGGCTACCGGCGGAAATGCGGTAGGACAAATCACGAAAGCCGGAATAGACGCGAGCGTAAATCTTGGAAAAGATATAGGCAAAGGCACGAAAATGCTAGGAAAAGGCGTATATGATGCTTATAAAGTATTTCGCGGCGGATACGCGGTGCCGTAAGGCTCAAATTTAGAAAATTCTTTTAAAAGGGGTAAAAATGTTCGCACAAGCTACAATCATAGGAAATTTAACCAAAGATATAGAGCTCAGATACACGGCAAGTGGTATGGCCATAGGCAATACCGCAATAGCCTCGACACACAAATTTAATGCGGCAAACGGCGAGAAGCGGGAAGAGACGTGCTTTATAGACGTAACTTTTATGGGTAAAAGCGCGGAAATAGCCAATCAGTACCTGGCTAAGGGTTCAAGGATATTTATCGAGGGACGGTTGAAATTTGACCGATGGACGGATAATAACGGACAAAACAGAAGCAAGCATAGCGTAGTCGTCGATAAGATGATAATGCTCGATACCAAAGATAGGCAAGAAATCGGGCAAAACGAGCAAACCCATTCTGCGTCGCAGATAGACAATGAATATATCGATAACGCGCAAGATGCGCCGTTTGAGCAATAAATTTAACTAAGGAGCGAAAAATGAGCAATGCCGTAATCATCATCGAAAGCCCAAACAAGTGCGATAAGATAGAGCATATAACCGGCGCAAAGGTTTATGCTACCAAAGGACATTTTAAAGAGCTTACAAAGGAGATAGTGGCCGATTATACCGGCTATGAGCCGATATTTGAGATGAAAGAGCAAAGCAAGCATAGAATGAACGAAATTTTTAACGATTGCAAAGGCAAGGACGTCATTATCGCTACCGACCCGGACAGAGAGGGATACGGCATCGGCTACATGGTTTACGAGACGATTAAAAATATCGCCAAAAGCGTAAAGCGCGCCGAGTTTCACGAAATAACCGAAAGCGGCATCAAAAAAGGGCTAGATAAAGCCGTGCCGTTTGCAAGCTCAAATTTAAAGGAATTCGATAGCTTTAAAGCACGAGCGGTAGGCGATAAGCTGGTGGGCTTTATTATGTCGCCTGCTTACATCAACAAGCTCAACGATAAAAATTTATCCGTCGGCAGGGTTCAAACGCCTGCGCTCGCCCTGATCGTAAAAAGAGAGCTTGAAATAAAAGAGTTTTTAGCGAGCCCGGCATCAAAACAGATCGACTACAAAATCAAAGCAAAGCTAAAAACGAGGAGCGGCGTAGAATTTACGGCCGTAAACGATAATATTTTTAGCTCAAAGGACGAAGCGAACGCAAAAATCGCCGAACTTGGCGGTAGCAGGGCGAAAGTATATCAAATAGATACGAAACAAAGCCAAATAAAGCCGCAAGCTCCGTTTAGAACCAGCCAAATGCAAGAAGCGGCGAATAAGAGGCTGGGGTTTAGCTCGGATAAAACCATGAGCCTAGCTCAAAAGCTATTCGAAAAAGGTCTTATAACGTATCATAGAACCGACAGCAACACTATATCGGACGAGTTTATAAACGAAGTAGAAGCTAAATTTAAAGGGGAGGAGTGGTACGAGAAAAAAATATATAAAGCCGGCAGCCAAAGTCAAGCCGAAGCCCACGAAGCGATCCGTATAAGCCACGTGCATGGTTACGGCGAGATAGATGAGATCGCCGGGCGCGAAAGCCTAAGCGATGACGAAAAATCGCTTTATGAGCTCATTTTTCTAAATTCAGTCCTAAGCCAAGCCAAAAATGCCGTAAACGAGAACAAAACATACGACATAGACGTCAAGGCTCTAAGCTTTAAGGCCAAGACCGGCAAATGCATTTATAAAGGCTTTAAGGGGGCTTTGAAAGAGCAAGCGGACGATGAAGACGAGCAAGATAAAGACGTAGCCCAAATAGAGCTAAATTTAAATCAAGGCGACGAAGTCGAGGTGCTAGGCTTCGAGCTACAAGAAGTTAAAAAGCAAGCTCCGCAGCACTACAAGGAAAGCAATTTTATCTCCCTTTTAGAAAAAGAGGGCATCGGTAGGCCAAGCACGTATGCGACGTTTCTGCCTACGCTTTTAAAGCGGGAATTCGTAGTTATCGAGACCAAAGGCAAAAATCAAAACATAGTGGCCACCGGCAAAGGGATAAGTTTCATCGAAAGTGTTAAGGCGAATGACGAGTGGATCACGCAAAGCGAATTTACAAAGCAAATGGAAGGCGTGCTAGACGAAATAAGCGACGGCAAAGTAAATTATCTCGATTTTATAAAGCCGCTGCACGAGAAAATGGGCTTTAAAGAGCTAAATAGCGGCGAGACCAAACCTCCGAGCGAAGCCCAGCTAAATTTTGCGAAAAACATAGCTTCGGATTTAAAAATAGCATTGCCGGACGGCATAGAAGCAGACTGGAAAATTTGCTCGGATTTTATAAATAAAAATAAAGATAAAGCCATCCGCCCGCCGAGCGACAAACAAATCAAACTAGCGCAAGATCTAGCAAAAGATAAAAAGCTGGAGCTACCCAAAGGTTACGATACTGATCTGAAAATTTGTAAGGCGTTTATAGAAAAGGCATTGAAGAGGAAATAACATGGTTGTGGACAACACCGAAATCTTTTTTCGTGTTTGCCGTAAAACGACAATCGATAAAGAGCAAGATATAGCCGGGATTTATTTCGGTAAAAAATATAAGGATACGTTAAACCCTGTATTTTTTGACATTTTTAAAAAATACAAGAAAAACTTAGAAAGTCGTTATGAGTGTATTATCGGCAAAGATGATTTTATATGCTTTGCAACGCAAAATAAGAAAAAATTTATTAAAGAGTTTGGCAGCGTACGTTCAGAACTCACTTCATTTTTAGAGCATTATTTAAATGATCCAGAAGCTGATTATTTTGAAATTTGCTTTTTAAAATCGTATTTCGATACAAAAAGCAAAACGGGACAAAAAGGGAAAGAATGAGCCAAATTTCAACCCAAAACGAGCTGGTCGAGCAAGGCTGGATGGCAGATAAAGAAAAGAGAGCCAATGTATATTTTATGAAAGCCAAATACGAGATCGACGACGAGTTTTATACTAGCTTTGACGAGATCAGAGAAGAGCTACGAGACTACAAAGCGCACTTTAAAGGCAAAATCGTAGTCTGCCCGTGCAATGACGGCAAAAATAGCAACTTTTATAGGTATTTCGCCTTAAATTTTAAAACTTTGGAGCTAAAAAAGCTGATCACGACGACGTTTAACATCAACGAGCTAAACTCGAAAGGCACGAAAATAGAGATCACGAGTGACGGCATGAGCGAAACGCAGTTGCGCGGTCGGGGCGACTTTCGCAGCGACGAAGTAAAGGAGATAATCGCGCAGGCCGACATCGTCGTAACTAATCCACCCTTCTCCCTTTTTAGAGAGCTTATAGATATAGCCCAAAGCGGTCAAAAGAAATTTTTAATCGTAGGCGGAACGTATTCGATTACCTATAAAAAGATATTTGAGCTATACAAAAATAACCAAATTTGGCTAGGAAATCACCAAGTAAATATTTTTACTCGCCCGGACGGCAGCAAAAAGCGATTTAGCAACGTATCGTGGTTTACGAATTTAAAAAGCACAAAGCATCAAACCGGCGTAAGACTGATGAAAAAATACAAAGGCAATGAGCACGAATACCCGGAATACGATAACTACAAAATCATAGAAGTGACCAATTATAAAAACATACCGATCGACTATGATGGCGTAATCGGCGTACCCCTTACGTTCTTTTTACGGCACAACCCTGCGCAGTTTCATATATTGGGCTGCGATTTTGAGATCAAGGAAAAATACCCCGAGCTAGTAAAACAAGACTATGCACAAAGCAACACGAAATCGGCCGTCCTAAACGGACAAGAACTATTTACCAGGATAATAATTCAGCGAATCAACGGCCTTAAACCGAGAACTAGGCTAATAAATCAAATTTAGGGAGAAATTTATTTAAAATCATGAAGAAGTCAAAGAAAACAGAACTATTTAACAGCCCCGCCAAGCGATTTATGTGGGTATTTTTGGCCATAAATTTACTAGGCTTTGGCACAAATGCAGTTTTATATTTTTTCAAACTACCTAATAAGGTGGAAACGATCCTAAACGCGGACGCGTTCTTTATAACGCTGGCCGCGATCTGCTATATCGTATTTAACGCAATGCTTTATTTTATTATAAAAATGCACTTCTTACTATCGACTAGAAAAGAGTAGAAATTTATAAAATATTATTGCTATTTTTATGTAATTTTATTTAAAATATACCTTTTATCTTTGATTTTATTTTATAAGATAGTATTCTAACAATATATATTTTATTATTTATTAAGTTTAAGGCGATATAATCATTTTAAATTTTTACGCAAAGGAGAGATGATGATAGTATCGATCTGCAACGAAAAAGGCGGCAGCGGAAAAAGTACGCTTGCCACAAACATAGCCATAAATCAAGGCATGGTAAAAGGCGAGTCACTTTTGCTGCTGGATACCGATCCGCAAAAGTCGATCGCCACGTTTTTAAATATACGAAACGAAGAGGGGCATCCAAAGGCATTTGATTTTGCTTACAAATACGGCGAAAATTTAAAAGAATTTCTGCAAAACGTAGATCGCAGCAAAGACATAGTCGTAGACACGGGCGGCCGAGATAGCAGAGAGATGCGAATAGCCATCGCTCTAAGCGACATCGTGATAATCCCGACCATTCCAAGCCAGTTTGACGTAAGCGTCCTAGACAAAATGGTCAATATCGTAAAAATGGCCAAAGAGCAAAACGAAAAGCTGCAAGCCTATATCGTAATAAACCGAGCCTCGACCAACCCGTTTTTATACAAGAAAATAGACAGCCTGAAAGCATTTATCGAGGAGCTTCAAGAGGATTACATAAGGCTAGCGGGCACGATCATATTTGAGCGCGAGCGCTACAAAATAGCCACACAACTAGGCTACGGCGTAGTCGAGATGAATGACGGCAACAAGGCGGAGCAAGAAATCAAAAACTTATGCGAAGAGATATTTTTAAAAGGGTGAAAAATGAGCATTTTATCGTTTTTTTAGTATAAATTTAGGAAATTTATTATTTTTAGTTTTGCGAAAAATTAAAAATAATGCTATCTTAATTTTTAATATTTCATTTTTTATTAAGATTAAGAGATTAGAATTTTAAAAAATAAAAGGGAAGAAAATGGACTTTAAAAGAGCAAGCAACTCTACGGACAAGCTAGAGGAATTTATAACTGGGGCGGACACGCAAAAAGAAGCGCCGGCAAAAAAGAGCAAAGTGGCGATAGGGACGAAATTCTCAAAGGAACTGGCCGTAAAAATACGAAAAAAATATCCGACGTATACGCTGGCCAAATTTATAGAGCTCGCCCTAACGACGCCGATACCGCATATAAAAGACGATGTGCTGATAACAATTTATGATCAGGCCAAATGGTTCAACACCAGCATGAGCGAGTTTGTGCGGTTTAAAATGGGGCTTATCGAGGCGCCGCAGCCAAACGATCCAAAGGACGTGCAGCATATAAAAAATTATATCGTATTCGTAAGTGATTCCAAGAAAGAGAAAATAAGGCAGATCGCAGAGAGCCTAGAAGTAAGCATCCTGACGTATTCAGACGTTAAAATTTTAGCCACATACGAGCTCAAAGATATTTTTACCTTTGACGAACTGATGCAGTTTAAAGCCGAAGCGAACAACTACGACCTAGATACGGACGAATACATCGCTATGAGAATAAGAGGATAGCGCAGAACCCGGCAATTTATTTGTACCGGGAATGCGTTGTTTTAAGATAATTTTAAGTCCCTAGAAGCCCTGTAAGCGACGATAAGGATCAAAGCGATAGGGTTATGCACCTAAAGCGACAAGAGGCGCAGTTTTAAGCCCCTATTCTTTCCGTTTTTTCATTCAAAATAAATTTGAACGAGTAGCCGACCACTGCTTTTTTATTGCCGTCAGCTATTCTTTTCTCAAAAAGAAGTTTTTTGAAATAGCTTTCATTTAATTCGTTTATAGACGGATTAATTACAAAGCGATCCAAATCGGAAGCGTTATATTTAGCCGGCGCACTCATAAATCTTTCAAAGTCGTCTCTATTAAAATTTACACACTTAAAGCCGTCTTTATCGGCTTTTACGTTTTCGTATTGATGCAGGAGTCGATATAAAGTCTTGGCAAATTTGCCCTTAATCGCAACAAAGTCGTTTAAATCTATTTTCATAAATTTAAGGGTACTGAATAAAATCTCAAGAGCAACCGGGTTTAGTCTAAAACTTAATGATTGCTTATTTCTAAAAATCCGAATATCCGTAAAAAATACGCCTACGGTAGTTATTTCATCATCTTCGGTAATTTCGACGCTCCTATAGATGGCAGCGCCGTCTTGCCCTAAAACTTTGGCTCTAAAATTCTTTACTTCATCGTTAAATCTGGTTTTATTCAGGCCAGACGGCATAAATCTACAAATTTCAGAGTAAGGCATTTCAATAAATTTGGCATTTTCAACATAGCCCATCTGCTTTGCATACCAGCAGATCGTAAAGAAAATATCATAATCCCTAGCCGTGAAATTAACCGGGAATAACACAGAGTTCATTTTGTTTCGAAAGACAAGCGTGCCGCTCTTTTCGGCTTTAACAACTCTACTGGCTTTTAACACGAAATCACCTTCCTCAAAATAGAAAGAAATTTCACTCATGTCTATACCTCGCAGTTTAAAGATTTAACTGCTATAATAGAGTAAATTTAATGTGTTGCGACTTAAATTTATTAAAAAGTAGTATAAGTTTTAAAATTTTAATCCAAAGGAGAGGCTTATGGCTTTGAAACAAAGCGTAAAATTTAAGGCGCAAAATATCCACTGCGAAAACTGCGCAAGGACGATCAAAAACGCGCTTAAGGACGATTTCGGCGAGATCGAGGTGGACGTAGCAAGCGGAGTGGTGAGTTTAAGCTTAGATCCGCGCGACGAGGCTAAATTTAAAGAGGAGATGGACGATTTGGGCTTTAGCGTCGCAGAAAAGCTAGCCTAAAAACTAACGCAATGTCAAGTAAAATCACTCTAAATATCGTCGGGATGAGCTGCGTAAACTGCTCTAACGCGATCGAGCGGGTAAGTCGCAAGATCGAGGGGGTACAGGACGCGCACGTAAATTTCGCAAACGGCAACGGCGAGTTCGTACTTGCCGATCCGGTGCTTGAGGAGACGTTAAAAGCTAAGATCAAAAAACTAGGCTACGATATCGCCGTGGATTACGAGGATTTGGAGCGCAAAAAGCGGCGCAACCTCAAAGCGGCGCTATTTAGGCTAATCCTCGCTCTCATTTTAGCTGCGGCGGTAATGGCTGTGGAGATGAGCGGGTTTTTAAGCTTCGTTCCAAAGGCGCTGCTTTGCGCGGCGATGGCGTGCGTGAGCCTTTTTTACTGCGGCAAGAACTTCTTTTATCACGCTTACGGCTCGCTGAAAAACAGAAGCTTCGATATGAACGTGCTCGTGGCGATGGGAAGCTTTTTTGCGTTTGCTTATTCGCTAACGGCCGCGGCGTGGGTCTATACGCACGGCGCGCAGAATGAATTTACCAATCTTTATTTCTCATCCGCCTCGATGATAATCGCCTTTATTTCGCTCGGCAAATACCTCGAAGAGCGCAGCAAGATGAAGGCGAACGACTACATCAAGGGGCTAATCGATCTAAGCCCTAAAACCGCGCTTTTGATCAAAGACGACGGCACGATAGCCGAAGTGCGCGCAGAAGCGCTAAAGCCGGGCGATAAGGTTCTCGTAAAAAACGGCTCGCGCATCCCTTGCGACGGGCTTATCGTAGAAGGCGGCGCGCAGATCGACGCCTCTCTCATCAGCGGCGAGAGCTTGGCGGTTTATAAAAGCGTAGGCGATGAGGTAAATGCAGGCTGCGTCAGCACTGACGGCGTCATCTACGTGAAGGTGACGAAATTTTCGCATCAGACGCTGCTTGCCGAGATTAAAAATCTGCTAAACGAGGCGGGCAACAAAAAGATGCCGATCGCGCGCTTTGCCGATAAAATTTCAAATATCTTCGTGCCCGCGGTGATCTTGATCGCGCTTGTTAGCTTTATAGCGTGGATGGCGCTTGACGGGCGGCTCTCATACGCTGCATCCGCAGCTATCTGCGTGCTTATCATCTCCTGCCCGTGCGCGCTAGGGCTTGCGACGCCGATTGCGATCGTTTGCGCGATCTCAAACGCCGCAAAAGCTGGAATTTTAATCAAAAATCCCGAAATTTTAGAAATTTTAAAGGACGCGGACGTCGCGGTTTTTGATAAAACAGGCACGCTTAGCAAGGGCGAAATTTCGGTAAGCTTCAGCGATCTGAGCGCTCAGGATCTCTACGCTTTAGCAAGCGCGCAAAAGCTTAGCGAACATCCGATCTCAAAGGCGATCGTGAAATTTGCCGAGCTGAAATTCGGCGAAATTTCTAAATTTAACGGTGAGTTTGAAAGCGTCGCGGGAAAAGGTATCGTCGCAAAAAATCCCACCGGCGAAATTCTTTGCGGCAGCGCGGGCTTTCTGCGCGAGCGCGGCGTGGATGCGGGCGTCGAAGTAGAAGCGGAGGAGCTTTTAGACAAGGGCTTCGGCGTCGTTTACTGCGCGATAGGCGGCTCATACGCGGGCTTTATCGCATTTAACGACGAGATCAGAGCCGAAGCGCGCAGCGTCGTGCAGACGCTACAAAACAGAGGCGTAAAAACCGTCATGCTAACGGGCGATAACGCCAAAACGGCAAATTTCGTCGCTCGCAACCTCGGCATCGACGAGGTAAGAAGCGGAGTGCTTCCAAGCGGCAAATATGAGTTCATCAAATCCTTGACCGACGAGGGCAAACGGGTGCTTTTCGTGGGCGACGGCGTCAATGACGCACCGAGCTTAAAAGCCGCTAGCATCGGCATCGCGATGAACGGCGGCAGCGACGTAGCCAAGGGTGCGGGCGACGTGATTTTTATAAAGAACGACCTTGAAAGCGTGCTGTATCTATTCCGCCTAGGCGGTGCTGCCATGCGGACGATTAGGCAAAACCTCTTCTGGGCGCTGTTTTACAACGCCGTGTGTATCCCGATCGCGGCAGGCGCGCTATATCCAGCGCTCGGCGTGCTTCTAAAGCCGATGTACGGCGCCGCGGCGATGTGCTTTAGCTCCGTAACGGTCGTGCTAAATTCCATCAGATTGAAATTCGCTAAATTTTAACGCGGCGGAATTTGCGCTAAGCGCGGAATTTTACTCGGAGAAATTTTAATTTCACTCCGCGCAGAGCGCATAAAATTTTATTCGGCAAGTTAATTGCGCGATCGTGCGCGGAATTCCGCTAGATCTGTACAGCTTGCAAAATTTTATTTTACCGCTAGCCCGCGCGTAAATTTTAAAATTTTAACCTGCCGGTCGCTGTGTCGTCATACAGCGCCGTCCGTCTCTACACCTCTGCCTAGCCGTCGTTTAACGCCGCCCGCCGCCGCGCCGCCGCGCCGCAAAATTTCAGAAATTTCGCGAAATTCCATAAAGCTTAAAGAAATTTCGTGCAGTCCACCGCCCGCACTAAGTTTTAATAAATAAATTTAAAGGTAAAATAACGCTTCAAATGCAATTCGAGGTAGCGATGCGAAAAATTCTAATGGGTTCGTTTGTTTTTTGCGGCACGCTTTTTGGCGCTTCTTGCGAGCAGATACTAAGCGATCCGCGCGGCTTTTTTAGCAAAGAGCCTGCGGACGAAGAGCTGCTGCAAAGCGATTTTGGCTGTAAAGGCTCGCTGGCTGGCGCAGAATTTTTGCAAAATTTAAAAAGCGCGGCTTCTGAGATCAGGGACGAAAATATCGATTGTGTCGGTAACGAAGCCTTGCTGAACGAAAAAAGGCTTGAGCGAACCTTGGCATTTGCGGGAATGGATGGCGAGGGCTTTTTGAGCTATGCCAAAGAGAAAAACTACGCGCAAATTAGCGAAAAATCGCTTGAAGCCTTAGAATTTTACTCTGAGCGCAAGATTGGAAATTTCATCGCTTATGGCAATTTTATGGGCGAGATCTCAGCAGCCAGGGAGGCGCTAAAAGATTATTTCGCCGCCAAATTTAATAAAAACGACGCCGATGAGCTGGCAAGCGCTGTTATAGCGGAATTTATCGCATACGCCGCAAAGGATCGCAAGGCGGGAAATTACGGTGAGCTTGAGCTGGCGCTAAAAGGCGGAGTAGGCCCAGATGAGTTCCGTGCGCTACTTTTTAGCAAGGATTTTGCAATTTACGAGCTTGATAATGCCCTGGATCTGGCGCTTTTGCTAGGATATGACGAGCGCTTTAGCGGCGCTTTGATCGAGCGAGGCGCGCAGGTGAATGCGGGCGAGGAAAACTCTCTATTTTACGCGATGAATAACGTTCAAAGCGCAAAATTTATGATCTCTAAAGGCGCCTTGGTTGGCTATAAAAACTCACTTGGGCAAACTCCGATATTTTTCGCCGCCGCGGCAAAAAATTATGAGCTCGTAAAGTTGCTAATCTACTCGCATGCTAGCGTAAATGTCCGCCAGATCGGCAGCGCCGAGGCCCAGGCTCTAGCATCGTTAGGCGAGCGTAGCGACGGCTGTGAGCGTTCGGGCGCGGGCAAGACACTGCTGATGTTTGCGGCGCAAAAAAGTACCAAGCAGATCGTTGAATTGCTCGTAAAATCGGGCGCAAACGAAAAAGCAGTCGATGAGTCGGGGCTAAATGCGCTAGACTACGCGCTTGCGGGTGGTGAAGCGGCTACGCAGAGCTATTTGCGCTCGCTTGGATTAAGTCCTACGCAAGTAAGCGATGATTTTACGAGCGATCCGCAAGATGCACCTGAGCGTGAGAATTAGCAGGCTTGATTTAAAGGGTCGCTCGCCGCTTCGTCGTCGTTTTAGGTTTGCGGCGTTTTGGGTTTGCAAAAGCCTTATGAGCTTTAAATTTAATGTTTTGCCGCTTTGTAAATTCTATAAATTTAGCAGATTTTTCGAGTGCGAGTTGGTAGAATTTAACGCTTTAAAATTTTATCGCTTTGCTTGCGCAGGTTGCATGCTCTGAAATTTTATAAACGCGCAGACGAGCTTTAAAAATGACGATATTTGTGCGTTTATGCGCGATAAAATTTTTGCCGAGGGATTTTGGTTTGCGATCAAGAGCGGGATTTCGTCAAATTTTGCGCACGAAATTTATCGCTCTTGCGGCAAAGCAAGTGTCGCAACATTGCGGAATTTTACCTTGACTTGGGGCTTTTGCTATGTTAAGTAAAATTTTAAATGCGTTTATAAAACGCTTTTGATTACGCCGCGCGCGGTATTTTGCACCGGAGAGATTTTTCTGTGCGATAAATTGCTTAAAAATGCGTGCTCGAAATTGTAAACGCAGCAAAATTGTAGAGCTTGCTGTGCGATTAAGACGCTCAAAAATCGCCGTAAAAGAAAGCGCGTGAATACGAATAATTGCTGCAAGGCGCGCAGAATTTTAAAATTTAACCCCCGATCGGAGGTTAAATTTTAAAATTTTATCAATAATCAAGGATTAAAATGTTAAAAAATTTGCTTATCTTTACAGCGATTTTTTTGCCCGCGCTGGCGCTTGCGGACGTGGAGCCCGCCGTGCGAAACAGCGAGCTTTACGGCGTGCTGACGCTTATCCCGCCGGTTGCGGCGATCGTGCTTGCTTTCATCACCAAGGACGTGATTTTGTCGCTGTTTTTGGGCGTGCTAAGCGGAACCTTTCTTATCGGTATGGTCGATCAAAATATCGCAGCTTCGGCGCTTTTCGCTTTTACAAACCTGTGCTCGCGTATGGTAAAATCGATGGCGGATACGTGGAATGCGGGTATTTTGCTTCAGGTTATGTGTATCGGCGGGCTCATCGCTTTGGTGACCAAAAGCGGCGGTACGAAGGCGCTTGCGCTTTGGCTTAGCAAGCACGCAGACACCCCAGTTTTGGGTCAAATTTATACTTGGCTCATGGGTATCGTGATATTTTTTGATGATTACGCAAACGCGTTGATCGTGGGCCCCATCATGCGGCCTCTGATGGATAAATTTAAAATTTCGCGCGCGAAATTCGCCTTCATCATCGACGCGACCGCCGCGCCGATTACCGGTATCGCGGTGATCTCCACCTGGGTCGGAGTCGAAATTTCGGCGATCAAAGAGGCCTACTCGCAGATCGGCATAGAAAACATAAATGCCTTTACCGTCTTTGTAGAGACGATTCCGTATAGATTTTATAACATTTTCATGATCTTTTTCGTAGTCGCCACGGCAGTGATGAGTAGGGAGTTTGGCTCGATGTATCGCGCAGAGATCGCATCTCGCGGCGGTAAGAGCGGAGCCGCGGATTTTAAGATCAAAAATTTAGAGGATCAAATTTTCGTACCCAAAGAGGGCGTAGTACTTCGCAAGATAAACGCGATAATCCCGCTAGGAGCGATGATCGTTCTTTCCGTTATCGGATTTTATCTCAACGGCTACAGCTCGCTGGAGGGCGAGGCTTTGGAGGCGGTCAAGGCGGCTCCTCTTAGCTTCACTTCGATCCGCACCGCATTTAGCGCGGCGGATGCCTCGGTAGTGCTGTTTCAATCCGCGCTCTTTTCATCGATCATCGCCGTCGTTTTAGGCATCGCACAAAAAATTTACGGCGTCAAAGAGGCGATCGAGGTCTGGGTTGGCGGCTGGAAAAGCATGCTAAACACCGTCATAATCCTGCTTTTTGCGTGGTCGCTAAGCTCTGTTATCAAAGAGCTTGGTACTTCGCGCTACCTAGTCGAGCTTCTAAGCGACGCTACGCCGCGCTTTGCGCTTGCGATCGTGATCTTCGTGCTTAGCTCGTTTATCTCATTTTCCACCGGCACGAGCTTCGGCACCATGGGTATCGTAACTCCTCTGGCCGTACCGTTAGCGCACGCCGTGGGGCAAAAATACGGACTTAGCGGCGAGGAATTTCACGTTTTCATGTGCGTAAATATCAGCGCAGTACTCACCGGAGCGATCTTCGGCGATCACTGCTCGCCGATTTCGGATACGACGATCCTTTCTTCGATGGGCGCAGGCTGCGATCACATCGAGCACGTAAGCACGCAGATGACCTATGCGCTGGTCGTTTGCGGCATTAGTATCGTTTGCGGCTACCTACCTGCGGGCTTTGGGCTCAGCGTGTGGGGATGTCTGATCTTGGGTATCGCAGCTATCATTCTTTTACTGCGCACGGTGGGTAAAAGAGTGGATGTATGAATTGCGAAAGCTTCAGTAGCTGCGGCAGCTGCACGCTCGTCGAGCCCTATGAGGATCAAATTTCATACAAAAAGCAGCTGATAAGCGATAAGTTCAGAGAATTTTTTGACGGCGAGTTTGAGTTTTTTGCCTCGCAGCCGCAAAATTACCGCATCAGGGCGGAATTTGGCATCTGGCACGATATTTGGCATAGCGCATCTGATCTTGCATACACGATGGGCGGTGCACGTAGCAAGAAAATTTTAATTAACGAATGCCCTAAGGTAGCGCTTCCTATCGCAAATTTAATGCCGCGGCTGCTAGAGGCGCTTAGGCGGAGCGAAGCTTTAAAAGAGAAGCTCTTCGGCGTCGAGTTTATCTCGTGTGCTAGCGGGATTTTGGCGACGCTGCTTTATCACAAGCGCCTGGGCGAGCGCGAACAGGAGGCGATTTGCGAACTAGCGGGCAAGCTTGGTATCACGATCATGGCTCGCGCGCGCAGACAGAAGCTTCTAAGCGGCGAGCTAAGCCTCATAGACGAGCTTTGTGTGGACGGGCGAGTTTATAAATTTCGCTTCGGCGAAAACGCCTTCATCCAGCCAAACCGCGGCGTGAACGAAAAGATGATCGCCTGGGCGAGAAGCTGCGTGGACTTCGGCAAAGAGGGCACGAGCGAGCTGTGCGCCGCGCAGAATTTCGTTGCAAAGAATTCCATAGCGGAGAATTCCGCTGCGCAAAATTACAGTTGCGAGCAGTCCGCCCCGCAAAATTCTACTGATAGAAATTCTGCTTCTGTAAATTCCGCCGAATTTGACGCCGCCTACCGAAATTCCGTTAAAGCAAATTCCGCTTCTGCAAAATTTAACGGCGAAAATTCCGTGAAATTTAACTATACGTCCAAAGACGAGAGCTCTGCGGATAAAAATTTCGCTCGCAAGGATTTGGACGTGCAAAATTCCGCCTCACAAAATTTAGATTGCGAAAAGCAAAGCGCGCAAAATTCTAGCTGCGAGAAGCCCGCCGCGCAAAATTCTAGCTGCAAAAAATATGCCGTGCGCCCCAAAAGCTCCGCCGCGCGCGATCTGCTGGAGCTGTACTGCGGGCACGGCAACTTCACTATCCCGCTTGCGGCTAAATTTAACCGCGTGCTGGCGAGCGAAATTTCAAAAAGCTCGATCGCGAATGCCCGCATAAACTGCGAGCTCAACGGCGTTTGCAACGCGCAATTCATCCGCCTTAGCGCGGATGAGCTGATGAGTGCGTTTGCGCGCAAGCGCGAGTTTGAGCGGCTGAAGGGGATCGATATTTTCAGCTACGATTTTTCGCACGTCTTGATAGATCCGCCGCGCGCGGGGCTGGAGCCTAGCGTGATTGATTTCATAAAAAATTTTCGTAATCTAATCTACATCTCCTGTAATCCGCAGACGCTTTTTGAAAATTTACGCTCGCTTTGCGTTACGCATGAGGTGCGCAGGTTTGCGATCTTCGATCAGTTCGCGCATACGAGCCATATCGAATGCGGCGTGCTGCTGCGGCGCAGGAGTTAGATGAGCTTAAAACCGAAGTCGCGGATTTAGACGGCGCGCTGGATAAAATTTCGCCTAAAAATATGTATAATAACAAAATTTAAAATTACGAAAGGAAGTAGATGGTTGATCTAAATAAAATCATCCAAGCAAAGCGCACGATAAACGATTTCGTCTATAAAACGCCCTTTGCTTTGGCGCCGAAGCTCAGCAAGCTTTACGGCGCGGAAGTGTATCTCAAAAGCGAGAATTTGCAGCGCACCGGCGCGTATAAGATTCGCGGCGCTTACAATAAAATCGCGCACCTAACGGATGAGGAGCGGGCCCATGGAGTAATAGCTGCAAGCGCGGGCAACCACGCCCAGGGCGTAGCGATGAGCGCGCAAAAATTCGGCGTGCATGCCGTGATCGTAATGCCTGAAGCTACGCCGCTACTTAAGGTAAGCGGCACGAAGGCTCTGGGCGCAGAGATCATCCTAAAGGGCGATAATTTCGACGAGGCGTACGCGTTTGCACTGGAATATGCCAAAGAGCACAATCTGACGTTCGTGCATCCTTTTAACGACGAGTTCGTCCAAGCGGGCCAGGGCACGATCGCGCTTGAGATGATCGAAGAGGTCGCTGATCTTGAATACATCGTCGTTCCTGTAGGCGGCGGCGGGCTTGCGACGGGAGTTTGCAGCTGCGCCAAGCAGATCAACCCCGACATCAAAATTATTGCCGTAGCCGCCAAGGGCGCGCCTGCGATGCACGATAGCTTCGTCGCGAAAAAGCCGCTAAATTCCGAATCGGTCCGCACCATCGCCGACGGCATCGCGGTACGAGATACGAGCGAGATCACGCTCTCTACGATCATCGAGTGCGTCGATGAGTTCGTGCAGGTCGATGACGAGGAGATCGCAAGCGCGATACTCTATCTGCTCGAGCAGCAAAAAATCATCGTCGAGGGCGCGGGCGCGGCGGGAGTAGCAGCGCTGATGAACGCGAAATTTGCATTCCCCGCGGGCGCAAAGATCGGTATCATCCTAAGCGGCGGCAATATCGACGTGCAGATGCTAAACATCATCATCGAAAAAGGTCTTATCAAGTCGCACCGCAAGATGACGATCAACGTCACGCTCGTCGATAAGCCGGGCGCACTTACGGGGCTTACAGAAATTTTGCGCCGTGCCAATGCAAACATCGTCAAGATCGACTACGACCGCTTTTCGACCAATATCGAATACGGCGACGCGCAGATCACGATCACGCTTGAGACTAAAGGCAAGGCTCATCAAGAGGACATCGCCTGGGCGCTCAAAAACGCAGGGTATGATTTTAGAGAGATTTTATAAAATTTCTTGGGAATTTGTAAAATTTATTTTTGCTCGTGAATTTGCCTGAAATTGCCAAATTTACTCGCTTGCATCCTGATTGCAGCTTGCAGCGGGTAAATTTTAAATTTACATCCGCTTATACCCGCTGCGCCGAAACACTTTGCGGCTCGTGGTTTTAAATTTTACGTAGAATTTAAAATTTCAAATATGCGGCGCAAGCCGCAGTTTGAATAACGCGGACGCAGTCCGCCCTGCTAGCGTCGCGCGGGTGGGGGTTGGTAAGGGGGCGGGCGCGCCTCGCAACTCTGAGCGCCGCCCCCTTACGAATATCGCACATAATGTACCCAAGCGCTAGGCTATATCATAAAATTTTGTAAAAATTTACAAAATAAAATTTCATTCCTAAATTCACGCCGTGATTTCTATTTTCTTGGGGCGGGAAGGGGACTTGAATTGCGAGGTCACACTTCTCGCAGAGGCGGCG
>NZ_CALHGM010000040.1 GCF_938030145.1 uncultured Campylobacter sp. | reverse complement strand
AGACACAAAGTAAATAAAATAAATATTATAAATAAAATTTTAAATATTTTTTTCATATTTTTCCTTTTAAATTTAAAGTTTAACTTGCGAATTTAAACTCGGTCAGTATCGCTGATACTGAATTTTATGAATTCACAAATTTAAACTTGCTATTGCTTTTGAATTCAAGCAACAAGTAAATTTAAATTTGCAAATTTAATATTTGGATCTGTTTGATCTGAATTGCCCTCGGTTAAACCCAAAGAATATAGCAGTCTTTTTTCTGCTTTATCCAACTCGTTTGTTGCCTTGTTAATTCTACTTGAATTACTCATTTTTTGCCCTTTTTATTAAAATTTTTTATATTTAAATTTGCTATGTTTTTTCTTATTTCGTTTTCTTGTTCAGAAGTTAAACTAAGAATTGTATTGTTGGGAAAATTTTAAATCTTCTTTTTCTAAAAATAGCCATCAATTCTGTAACTCCACAATATCCATACGAAAAAAATCTATCAATTTGTTTTGCATGTAATATAATTTTAAAACCAAAAATATCCTTATAAACCATTTTATCTTCATAAATTTCAAAATAATCAAAAAAGATTATCGAATATAAAATTTGTAAAACTATAAACGAAATATAGGCACAAAACATATTTAAAATCAGACTAAATATGCCAATATCAAAAACAAAATTTGGTATAGCAAATATTATCGGTATCCAAGCTATCAACAAATAAACAATTAAATCAAAAGCTACATAAAACGGATTTCTTTTATCAAGTCTATAAAGTAGTTTTGGCTTGTTTTGATTTTCCAAATTCGTGTTTTCATCTAAATTTTGATTATTTTCTGAATTTTCTTTTAGTTTTTCCAAATTTACCCTTTTTATAAAATTTTATTGTAAATTCAATATCGGTCAGTATCGCTGATACTGAATTTTATGAATTTACAAATTTAAACTTACTTTACAAATTCACACAATTAGTAAATTTAAATTTGCAAATTTAATATTTGGATCTGTTTGATCTGAATTAGCCCTCAGTTAAATCTAAATAGCATAGCAGTCTTTTTTATACCACAGCTTGTTAATTGTTCAATCCCATATATACCCCGCCCATGCTAGCTCTGCATATGTTTTTAGCGCCTCAAACTTTCTCATTTTCTATCCTTTCTGAAGAATTCTTCTATCATCTTTTGATTACATATATCCAAATACTTCTCCCTGCCGCTATCGCAAGATATCCCGTATCCTCTCGACTCGCTTCCAAAAGCCTTTATAAAGCTTTCGCCTAACGCTCCTTGGTATCTTACGTTTTCGTATATATTATCGGCTAGTATCCTGCCCGTTTTTCTATCTTTTATGATTCCGCCGTAGTTAAAGCTTAGACCGATTAGGTCGTCAAGAAAGGTTTTGATATTTGGTACCGGCTCTATGCGCCAGTCCGTCATCCTATTTTCTTTTTCCAATACCAACTCTATATCGGCTATCTCATCTTCATTGATTTCTTTACGAGCTACGCATTTGTCTTTGTAAATTTGCTTGAGATCTTTCATATTGTATTTTATGTAGCTTAATATTTTAGACGGTTTTATATCTATCGTCGAGGCATTTCTATCATCAAGTAATGATTTTATCTCTCTGATTATTTTATCCTCGCTTTCATGATTTGATTGTAGTTGATTAAAAAATATATTTAATTCTTCATACGTTATCGGGATACTCTTTAAAAAGCCTCTTGTGCTTAACTTGGCTGATAAAAAGCACTCTTGTGCGGTATAGTCATCCAGATAAATTCTAAAATATTTACCGTTTGTGACAGGATTTTCGCTTTTTTCTTTATAATCTATGAAATTTACGTAGCCGTTTATCAAAGATATGAAATTCGCATCGGTCGTATTTGCAGGGAAATTTAGCCAATTGGTTGGATCTATCAAAGGAAAACCGCTTATATTCCATTCGACTATTTCTCTTTCTCCGGCATAGTAAGCATGTATGGCGGGCTTTTCATAGACGTTTATCTTGGCATATTTAAAATCATAATAGGCCATAATTGCTTTAAGTACGACAATATCCCCGAAAAACACCATAAACCAAACAAAAAGCCAAAAACGTTTGCGTTTGCCCTTGAGGGCGATTAAGGCGACAAAAAAGCTTATGGTAAAAAAAACGGGTATTATGAAAAGAAATACTATACTGCGCATATCTAACCCTTATAAAAATACATATGCAAATTTGTAGAGCTCAAAGAGCTTTTTTAGTAGCAATATTTTATTGCTCTATATCTTAGCTCGTCATTAAATTTCATATAAATTCATCGGCTTAAATTTATATGAAATTTTAAAAACTAGTTTGAGCATTTTAAAGTTATTTTCAGTTTTTAAGTCTTTTTGGCTCTTCAAACTTCTGTTTTAATCAAGCTCTTTATAAATAGAATTTCGATGCATTCTATACGAAAGGGGATTAAAATTTTATAAAACAGCGGATGAAATTTTAGGTTTGCCGTCACGATAAACGGGCGGATTAATCTGCGATTTTCAAACGCAAAAAAAGCACTTCAAAAGCCTCGCGAGCTGAAGCGGAATTTAGACGCAACGGCGGCGTTTTGCTTTGCAATTTGAGTTAAAATTTGATATGATTGTGCGAAATTTTTGTTGAACGGCTTTTTAAAATGAATAAATTTATAACCCAAAAAATAGGCGCTCTTGCAGGCTTTAGCGATGAAATTTTAAAAATTTTAGCATCGTTTGATGCGGACGTTTCGGACGTCAGGCTCGCTTTGCAAATTTCCAAAAACGCCTCTCTTGCGGATAAAATTTTAGATTTAGCCTTTTGCGGTTTGTCTAAATTTAGCGCCGAAGGGCTCGCGCGGCAAAATTTTATTGCCACGGATGAGCGGCGCGATCTACAAGGCGCGGAGCCCATAGAGTGCGGCTTGCAAGACGCTGCAAACGAGTGGCAGCAAAAAGAGTGCACCTCGAGCGAGCAAAAAGGCGCAGACTTAGCAGGGCAGGGCGATAGTCTTAAATTTAATCATTCAAATGACGCAAACGACGCGAACTGCAGCGACAAGAATTTTAAATTTAACCCTTCACAAGCAGCGAGCGATACGCAGCGGCAAAATCAGCACGCCGCTGCGAAAGCCGATTGCACGCTAGGTTCGAGCATCTCTATGCAAGCCGCGCAAACGCAACAGCAAGAACGAGAGCAGGAGCATGGGCAAGCGCAGCAGCAAAAACAGGAACAAGAATGGGGCAGAGCGCAGGAGCGGGGACAGGAGCAGGGCGCCGCGGCATTAAAGACGCTAAATTTGCAGCGAGCGTTCGAGCTTTACGGGCGCGAGCAGATGCGGGCGTTTTTTCTATTCGCCGTATTTGATGCTATGCTAAAGCCCGATTTGCAGGCATATCGCATCGACCGCAAAAAGCTCACGCAGGTCTCGCTGCTGCGAAATCTGCTTATGTTTTCGTGGATCAAATCCTACCCGCAGATAGAGCAAAACATCCTTTCAAGCGTGATTTTAGTGGAGTTCGGGCGGGTTTTTATCGACGAGCAGGTGTGCGCGGCAGGCAAGGCGGAGGAATTTTACCACGCCATCAAGGGCTCGATCTTTCCGCAGGATTTTACCGACGTAGAGATGGAATTTAGCGGCACGAACCGCGAGAGCGTCTCGCATGCGCTATTTGCACATTTCGGGCTAGGGCAGATCGCGCAGGACGCGCTGTATTCAAACGCCCCGGACGACGCGCCTTTTAAGAACAAATCCCGCTACGCGATGCTAAAGATCGCCAAAACCGCGGTCAATATCTACCACCACTTCGACGAGCTTAGCATCGACAACGCTTTAAATTTACTAGTCGAGTTCGGCTTCGAGCAGGAGGCGTTTTTAGAGGCGAAAGGCGAAATTTCGATATGAAAGAGTTCCTGCGCGCCTTTAACTCGGGCGTATTTGAAAAGGACCTTAACGGCGAGCAAAAGGAGCTCGTGCGCAACCTCCTAAATATCGGCGCTATCAGCGCGCACAAGGGCAAGCTCTATCTAAACGACGGCTATGTTTTCGGCAGGCTCGACATCTCGCGCGACGGCACGGGCTATCTGCAAAGCTTCGACGATCGCTTCAAAGCAGATCTCATCATCGAAAACAGATATTTAAGCGGCGTGCATCTGGGCGATCTGATCCTAGCAAAAATTTTAAGCTCAAGAAAGTCCCGTCTGCACGCAAAAGTGCTGATGTGTATTAAGCCCGCATTTTTAACGAGCGTGGTTTATACCAAAAGCTTCGGGCGCGAAATTTTAGGCGTGAACGTCAAAACCGGCCTCGCAAATCCGCTCAAAGCCACGCAAAAATCGCTAAAGCAGCTGCCCGCAAACACCCTTTTAAAGATCGATAATCTAACGAACGAAATTACCGAGGTGATCGGAAGCTTATCCGATCCCTTCGTCGATGAGAAAATTTCTTTAGCAATCTACGATAAAAACGACGAATTTAACGAAGCGTGCAAGCAGCAAGCCGCGAGCTTCGGCAGCGAAGTGGACGAGGCGCTGTATCCGCAGCGCGTGGATTTGCAGCATCTGCCCTTTTGCACCATCGATCCCATCGACGCCAAGGACTTCGACGACGCGATCTATTTCGACGTAAAAGTGCGCACGCTTTACGTAGCGATCGCCGACGTGAGCGAATACGTAAGCGAATACTCGCCGATCGATAAGGAGGCGAAATTTCGCGGCTTTTCGATTTACTTCCCGCACAGATCCGTGCCGATGCTGCCGCGCGAGCTTAGCGAAAACATCTGCTCGCTGATGCCAAATCTGCCTAGATTAGCCTTTGTTTTTAAAATCGCTTTGGATGAAAATTTAAACCCGCAAAAAGAGGAGCTTTTCGAAGCGATTATAAGATCAAAACGCCGCTACAATTACGACGAGGTCGATGAAATTTTACGCACCCGCAAGGCGCGCGAGCCTGAAATTTTAAGCTGGCTCTCGCCGCTTAATGAAATTTGCGAGCGCCTGCGCTGCGCGAGGCTAAAGCGCGGATTTGATTTCCGCACCAAGGAGCTTCGCATCACGCTTGATGAACACGGTTTTATAAGCTCCACCCGCTTTGAGACCGACACTCCGTCGCACAAGCTCATCGAGGATTGTATGCTGCTAGCCAACAAAGCCGCTGCAGCACGCATCGAACGGGGCGTTTTTAGAAATCACGGCTCAGCGGAGCTTAAAAAAATTTACGCTCTGCTTGACGATCTGGCGCTGTTCGGCATCGATGCGCCCTATCAGAGCAACCTTGCCAAAATGATCGGCGAAATCCAAGCGCAAGCCGATGCCATGGGGATCCGCGAGGAGGTCGATAAGCTCATCATCAAGGCTCAAAAGCGCGCCGAGTACGGATCCGAATCGCGCGGGCATTTCGGGCTCGGATTTGATAACTACACGCACTTCACAAGCCCGATTAGGCGCTATTCCGATCTCATTTTGCACCGATTGCTAAAGGCGCAGATGAGGGGGGATGAGAAATTTTATAATTACCTGCTTTTAAACATAGACGCGACGTGCGCGCGGCTAAATGAGCTTGAGCGCGAGGCGGATAAGGTCGCGTTTGATTTCATGGACCGAAAATTTGCGCGCTGGGCCGCAGAAAATTTAGGCAAAAAATTCCGCTGCTACATCGACGAAAGCGGAAATTCCGTCACCGCAAAGCTAGACGACAAACTAAAGGGGGCTAAAATTTTAGTTTCAAATTTCGCCGGCGACATTTTAACGCCCGTGCTAGTCGAGCTTACGGACGCAAATATCGCTAGCGGAGTGATCATAGGCAGGGTGGTAAAGAAGATCTGATGTATAGGAAAGAATTTGACGGTCTTATAGCAAGCGGAAGGGTGCCGAATTTCGTGCTTTTGCGCGGCGGAGACGACTTTTCAAACGAGCTTTACGCGCAGCGCCTGAAGCAAATTTACGCCTCGGAAAATTTTTTGAGTTTGTATTTTTTGGAGTATGATTTTGAGCAGGCGCGGAGCTTCTTGGAGCCCTCGCTTTTCGGCGGCAGCAATACGCTTCATATCAAAACCGCCTCGCTCATCAAAAAAGAGGAGCTGCGAAGGCTCATCGCGTTGTGTAAGTCGGACGAGAATAACCATCTGATCTACGAGCTAAACGATAGCGAAATTTCAGTGAGCGCGGATTTTATCAAGGAATTTGAACGAAACGAAGTGAGATTTTTCAAACCCTCGGGCGTGAATGAAGCCATAGCGCTGCTTGCGCAAAAATGCGAGATGTGCGGGCTTTTTGCAAACACCGCCGCGCTTAGCAGGATCTACGCCATCCACAACGAAAGCCTGAGCTTAAGCGCGAGCGAGATAGAGAAATTTGCAAGTTTGGGGCTCGAGCTTAGCCTGCAAAACGTAAATTTGATGGTTTATGGTCTTAGCGAGGTGAGCTACGACGAGCTTTTTGATAAAATTTTTGGACTAAGCGATTTTCGCATAGATTTTTACAAAATGGCTCTGGGCGGCGGATACAACGAGATGGAGCTGATAAATTATTTCTACCGCTTGATTTATAGAATTTTTCGCCTGCATGCTTACGTGAAAATAAACGGCAGATTTGATTTTAAGGCGGTTTTAGGTTATCAACCGCCCCCTTCCGTGGCCGCACAGATGCAGCGCTACGCCACCGGTTTTTCAACGCGGACGTTTTATAAAATTTTCGCTCACTTAAATGATTTGGAATTTGAACTCAAAAGCGAAAAGAACGCGGCGAAGGATGAGCTTTTGCTCGCGTCGTTTTTGAGGTTGCAGCGCATGCTGCTAAGCTCGCTCGGGCAAAAAGCAAACATTAAGTGAAATTTTAGTAATATCTCTTCGCATTTTTTGCAAAATCCTTGCCCGCAGACACCGTTTGCGAGCTAAAATCCATAAGGAGAATTTATGAGAAACTACGAGGTTTTATTCATCGTTAAGCCCACGCTTACAGACGATGAAGTTAAAACAAAAGTCGATTTCGTCAAAGAAATCATAACCAAAAACGGCGGAGAGATCGCTTCCGTGATCGAAATGGGCGCTAGAAAGCTTGCCTATAAGATCGACAAATATGAGCGCGGAGTTTATTTCGTAATCTATTTTAAGGCCGAACCGAGCTTGATCTCCGAACTTGTTAGAAATCTGCGCATCAACGAAGATATCATTAGATTTTTGACCGTCAAATATGAGACTAAGCGTGAAATTTCCGCTTGGGACAAGTTAAGCAAAGGCATCAAGCTAAGCCCTGCGAAAAAAGAGCGCGAGCCAAAAGCGCCGGCAGAGCCAAAAGAGCCTGAAGAAGCAGCCAAAGAAGGCGAATAAAGGATAAAATATGTTCAATAAAGTAGTTTTGGTAGGTAATTTGACCCGAGATATCGAGCTTAGATATCTGCAAACGGGCACCGCCGTAGGTAAAACCGGCATCGCCGTCACGCGCAGATACAATAGCTCAAACGGCGAGAAACGCGAAGAGACATGCTTTATAGACATAGATTTTTTCGGTCGCACGGCCGAAATCGCAAATCAATACTTGCGAAAAGGCAGTAAAATTTTGATCGAAGGCCGCTTAAAGCTAGATCAGTGGCAAGATCAGAACGGACAGAACCGAAGCAAGCACTCCATCAGCGTAGATACGATGGAGATGCTAGGAAGCAATCAAGGTGGAAGCGGCGGCTATAATCAAGGCGGCAATTACGAGGGCGGCAATTATGGCGGAAGCTCCGGCGGCTACGGCGGAGGAAATTCTAACTATAGCGGCGGTAATTACGGCGGTGGAAATAGCTATGCTAATAGACAAAACTCAAATTCTAGAGGTGCAAAAAACGATTATAACGCGCCTAAACAAAAAGAGCAGAGTTACGAAAGCACGATTCCGGAAGTCGACGTCGATGCCGATAAATACGATGACGGCAACGACACGATCCCATTTTAATTAAGGAAAAACCATGGCAGATAAGAGAAAATATACTAGAAAGTATTGCAAATTTACGGAAGCAAAGATCGAATTTATCGATTATAAGGACACGGCGCTGCTAAAGCACTGCCTAAGCGAGCGCTTTAAGATTATGCCGCGTCGCCTAACTGGCACCAGCAAAAAATACCAAGAGATGGTGGAAAAGGCTATCAAGCGTGCGCGCCAAGCAGCCCTTATACCTTACATCGTCGATCGCAAAGACGTGGTCGTAAATCCATTCGAAAATCTTTAAATTTTAGCGGCGTAAAGCCGCTAAAATCTTCTCATTTTAAATTCTAATTTTTTAAATTTTAAGCTCGCTCTTATATATATATAATTTCACCCATATTTTTTCAAAGGAGAAATTATGGAAGAGAATGAACAAGAGGAATATTTGGAATGTCCTTTTTGCGGCAAAGATGACATCAAATACGGTGCGGTCGTATGTAGCGGATGCCAGGCGGAGATCTCTTATAGTAGAGCATGGTTCTTGAAATTTTTAATAGGCGTGGTATGTCTTGTTTTTGGAATACGTGTCCTTATAAGAGCTGGTTTTATAATTCAAGATGTTTTTCTTATCTCTATCGGTACGATTTTAGTTTTATATTCTTTTGCGCTAGCAAGAGATCATAGCCCGGAATTTCATAGGACTATGGAACATGTCGAATAGCCTTGCATATTTTTCATCGCCCAATCTATGGTTAAATTCTGAAACTCTCCGATTGAATTTATAATCGGAGATTCTCGCTATTTAAATTTTTAAAGGTTGCTTATGGACTTTTTATTAGGTCTCATTATTGCGGCGGCTACTTCACTTGAAGGGCTTGCTATAGCGATTTTAATCGCTGCCGCTATGGTTATTTTCAGCGCTTTTAATGCCACGATTGCTTTTCCGTAGGATATATAGTATTTTGTATCGCGACCTGGTTATTATATGTAATTATTATATGCAATACGAATAATAGATTTATGATAATTACGTCTCTTGCGGTAAGTTTGACTCTGGGGTATTTAGCGGCTGATGCTGTTTATAAAAGTGAGCAGGCAAAAGATGCCGAGCACGAAGTGCAGAAGCAACAAAATATGACGCAGCAAGATAAAGTCTATTATATCCAGCGAAGTTTGATGTTTAGCGGCTACGGCGTGACGATCGACGGTAAATGGGGCAAAAAAACTATGCAAGCGTCACAGAAATATTCGGGCTCGTCCGCAACCTCGATCGACGAACTTTATGAAGCCGTCAAGGCTAAAAAAGAGGGTAAAAGATAAAATTTAAATCGCGAGCCGAGCCTCGCACCAAATTCTTAAATTTACTAGCTTTATATACGTCTTATCGGGCGTGCTTCAAAACAGATTGTGCCGTTTGTAAAATTTCTTAAGTCCGCTTGGGGCGTAAATTTTAAAAATGGGGCTTGAGCGTTTTTGAGATAAGCGGACGAAATAAACTTGCTTGTGCGCGGACTATGTTAAATTTAATAAATTTAGCTGCAAGGCGCGACGGAATTTACGCTGTTTGCGGCTTGCAAGCGGGATAAATTTAAGGGTGCGATCTTTACGGGCAAAATTTTATGCGCTACCGATGAGGTGCGCGGTTTTCTATGAAAGTTTAAATTTCTTATGCTCAAAGTGGTATTTTTTCTGCGAAATCGCGTTAAATTTAAGGCTATCTATCCTGGAAAAATTAACGGCGTATTCCTTCAGACAGGCAAGGATGAAAGAGAAGCGGTAATTGCCATTTTCGTAAAATATCTCGCTCGTTATTATTTCGCCGGGCGCCGCGTCGCATCTTTGATCCGAGCTCATAACGCATTTTAGTTCATAATATCCATTTTGCAAATCTCCGATGTAAAATTTCAAATGCAACTTTTCATTAATTTGCTTTTTGGGTAGCAATAGCGCATCGTTGAAGTTTATGCCCGCAAAAATTCTTTTTAGCGTATGCATATTTTTATGCAGCCCTGCTAAATACGCCTCGTATCGCCGCTGCCTTAAGGCATATTCGCTATCGTTTATATTGCCCTTGATCCAATCTAAGTCAAAATATAGCACTTCAATCTCTTCGGTTTTAAATTTATCGCCACCTGTTCGCTACAGCCCCAAGAAATTCTCATCATTTTTGATCTTTTCGATGAGATCAAGCGTGGCATAAAACTCATCGTAGAAATATGGCATCTCGAGTTTGAAAAATTTAAAGCTTAGCCCCTCCAGCACCTTGAGCGAGTGTTTGTTTTTAAGCAAAAATATAAAAAATACCCCGTCTTTTTCCAGCGCGTTGAGGTAGTTTATTTCGCTTATATTGGCGCGTAGGATCTCGGCGTCAAGGATGACGACATCGGCTACGTAGATGAAGTCGTTTAGGTGCCTCTTTGCGCTCTCCCAGTTGGAGTTTGGCATCACGTCGCAACCAAGCCCGCTCAAAAAATCTCGCAGCTCCTCGAAGATCGCGCGGTTTTTATGCGTGATGATGACGTTGTAGTCGTATTTTTTGGCGCTAAAGCTCTGCTGCGCGAAGCAGCTAAGCACGGCATCCATTTTGATAAAGGTTCCGCGCCCGTCGGCTCCAATACTTGGATGCGAACCGAGTGCACGCAAATGGGTCTGCGCCGAAGTAAGATACTCATCATCCGTGCTAGCGGCGCTTTCTAGTGCACTTTTAAACGCATAGGTGCGCGGATCCTTTAGCTCGCGATCGATACCTACTCGCACGTCGAGCTTGATAGAGCTCATATTCGCTCTAAGTTCCTTGCTACTAAATTCCACGCTTACGCGGATTGGCTCAGCGATATTTTGTAGAAAAAACTCGCACGCATCAAAGACTGCGCTAGTGAGATTTAGCACCTCGCCGCCGTAGATACGCGGTAGCTGCGGCGGGAAGCTAAGATAGAGCGTGCTATCGTATTTCGTGCATTCCTCAAATAAAATTTCGCTTTGAAATTTTAAAATTTTTAAAATATCGATCTGCGCGATATCCTCGCGTCTAGGCACGACGGAATCGCTTTCTTTGGCTTTAGGCGCAGCGGAGAAAATTTTACCGCTTGCAGCGGGCTTTTTAGCAAAAAGTTTTCTTGCCGCAAAGCCTACCGTCGTAGCCAATATTGCTAGCGCGCCTAAAACCACGGCTTTCATAGCACAAGCATCCCATCGCCATAGGAGTAGAAGCGGTATCTTTGCTCCACTGCGATGCGGTAGAGCTCAAGCGTGCGCTCAAGGCCGATGAAGCTCGCCACGAGCATTATCAGCGTGGATTTGGGCAGGTGAAAGTTCGTAAGCAAAAAATTCTGTCTTATCGGCGGATTGCCCGGGTGCAAAAACAGCTCGCAGATCCCGCTGTTTTGCCCGTTGCGTGCAAAATTTTCGATCGTTCTCGTAACGGTCGTACCCACGCCTAAAATTTTTCGCTCGCTTTTTAAAATTTGCGCGGTCTGCGGCGGGATAGAGTAGAGCTCACCGTGCATTTTGTGATCGCGCAGATCCGCTACTTCCACGGGCTTGAAGGTGCCTGCGCCCACGTGTAGCGTGATAAAATAAATTTCGTGGTTTTTGCGCAGATCGTTTAGCATCGCATCGTTAAAATGAAGGCTCGCGGTAGGTGCAGCGACGGCGCCTTGTTCGCGCGCGAAGATGCTTTGATACCAGCTCTCGTCCTGCTTGGTATCGGCGCGCTTGATATACGGCGGCAGCGGCACGTGGCCGATACGTTCGCAAATTTCAAAAACATCATGGGTGTTTAAAGCTTCGCCGCCGCGCTCAAACTGCACGATGCGAAGCCCACCTTCCATAAGCTCACAAACGCGCGCATTAAGACCGCTTTGAAATTTTAATTCGCTGCCTACTTTGACGCTGCCGCGAATATAGGCACTAAATTTATTGCCCTCAAGCGGCGAATTTAGCAGAAGCTCGATCTTGCCGCCGCTATTTTTGTGACCGAATAGGCGCGCCTTAATCACTCGCGTGTCGTTGAAAATAATATCGCAGGGCGGCAGGGCGTCCGCCAGATCGCCGAAGTGCGCGTGCGTGATCTGCTCCTTGGCGCGGTCGTAGATCAGCAGGCGCGCGCTTTGTTTGGGCATGACGGGAGCGCTTGCGATGAGCTCGCTAGGAAGCTCGTAATCGTAGCTGCCAACTAAATTTAGATCCGCCATCTCACGCCTGCGCTACGTCCGTGGAATTTTCGCTTTCGTCATCCTCCTGCTTATACGGATTTATCATTTTGGCGATGAAGATTGAAAGCAGATAAAGCGCAATTAGCGGAGTTGCGAGCATAAACTGACTAAGCACGTCTGGCGGCGTCATGACCGCTGCAAAGATGAAAATAATAACGATTGCGTAGCGGAAAAAATCGCTCAGGCTTTTGTTTGTCACAAGCCCGATCTTGGCGAGAAAAAAGGTCACCACCGGAAGCTCGAAGCTGATGCCGAATGCGACGACGAGCTTAGCGAAAAAGCCTACATATTCGCCGATCGTAGGCATCGCAGTAAATTGCTTGGCGCCAAAATTTACCAAGAAATTAAATGCGACGGGGATTACGAAAAAATAGCAAAACGCCGCGCCTAAAAAGAACATAATGCTCGCGCCGCTAACGAAAGGGATGACGTATTTTTTCTCGTTGTCGTAAAGCCCAGGCGCTACGAAAAGCCACACCTGCCAGAAAATTATCGGCATTGCTAGAAGTAACGAGGTGAAAAACGACACCTTCATCGCAGTAAAAAAGGTCTCGCCAAGCTGGGTAAAGATGATCTCGCTGCCTTTGGGAAGTACGCGCACTAGCGGGCGGGTCATAAAGCCTAAAATATCCTCCCAAAAGCCGAAGCACGCGATAAAAAGGACGATGACGGACAGAACGCAGATAACTAGGCGCTTGCGAAGCTCGGCTAGATGGGGTTTTAGCTCTTCAAACATTAAATTTCTCTCTCATTATGATTTTTGCGTATCGTTATTTTGCGCGGAATTTTGCATAGAATTTTGCGCATCGCCGTTTAAATTTGCATTTTGCGTACCGCTTTTCGCTTCGCCATTCGCATTTGTATTTTGTGCAGAATTTTCCGCGCCGCCGCTTGCGCTCGGCATAGAATTTTCGCCTTTGTTTTCGGCACTCGAATTCGCGCTTTTACTTTCAGCGCCGGAATTTGTTGCGCTGCCGGCGGAGCCTTGCGTAGAGTTTGCGGCGCCAGCGGAGTTTTGCGCGGAATTTTCTCCGCCCGAATTTGACTTTAAATTTGCCGTCCCATTTTGTTTTTGTGCCGAGACTTTCGCGGAGTTTAACACGTCTTTGGCGGCGTCCGAGCTAAGCGTTTCTTTAAGCGAGCTTTCCGCGTCTTTTAGCCCCGCATTTAGCGTCTCTTTGACCGAGTCTATGCCGCCTTTTATCTCGTCGAGCTCCTCAAACGTGAGCTTTTTGCGCACGCCCTCACTTGCTTGTGTGATACTCTCTTTATATTTTTTGGCGTCCTCTTTGAGCTCGGCGATGCGAAGCTCCTGATCGAAGCTCGATTTTGCGTCGTTGATCGTTTTTTTGATAACTTTGAAGTATTTAGCGAGCTCGACCAGCACTTTTGGAAGCTTTTCGGGCCCCAGCACGATTATCGCGATGATTAAAATGACCGTAATTTCAGGCATACTGATACCAAACATAAAATTTCCTAACGTAAAAAGTGGCGTATTGTAACTAAAATTTCATTAATCTTAAATTTAGCGCCCGCGGCGGCTTTCTTGCGTGATAAAAAGCGCGATCTCGTCGGCGAGCAAAAAGTTGGGATTATAAAATTTGTCCTCGCCGAATTTCAGCTTTTTTTCGCGCACGAGCAGCTGCGCGTTGCTTAGCTCCGCTGCGTCTAAAATTTGCGCCTCGAGCCCCAAAACGCAGCGCAGCCCGAGAAATATGCGCTCAAGCTTTTTATCCTGCGCGCTTAGAGCTTCACGCTGTTTTTGCAGCGGATCTGCGATGTAGTCTCGCAAATTTTTAGGCGAGCTGAGGCGCACCTGCCCGCTTGTGCCCACGGCAAACGCTCCGAATCCAGCGTAATCCTCGCCGCGCCAGTAAGCGAGATTGTGCTTACAGCGCAGTCCGCGCGCGGCAAAATTTGAAATTTCATACTGGCTAAGGCCGCTATCCGCCGCAAGAGCAAAAAGAAATTTAGCTAGAGCCGCGCTTTCCTTTTTAAAGCTTTCACGCCCGAAAAAGGGCGTATTTTCCTCAAGGCTTAGCGCATAAGCGCTTAGATGCGGCACTTCGCAGCGCGCAAGCTCGGCCATTTCAAATTTTAAATTCCTTTTATCATCAAATTTGCTCGCATAGATTAGGTCTAAGTTTATATTATCAAAGCCCGCTGCTTTGGCATTTTGCACCGCGAGAAAAATCTGCGCCGCACTGTGCGCTCGACCGAGGAGCTTTAGCTTGGCGTCGTTGAAGCTCTGCGCGCCGAAGCTGATGCGATTTACGCCGAGCTTTCGCATCGCCCTAAGCCAAGCGGGGCTGGCGGAGTTTGGGTTGGCTTCCGAGCTGATTTCGGCTCGGGCGGTAAAACGCGGCGCAAGCAGCGCAAAAATTTCGTCGTAAAGTCCCGCATCTGCGGCGCTTGGCGTGCCTCCGCCGATAAAAAGCGTCGAAATTTTCGCTTGCGGATTTTTTGCCAAAAAGTCGCGCACCTCAAGCGCTAGCGCGCGAAAGTAGCTTTTTGCGAGGCTAAACTTATCGCTGAAGGAGCCAAAGGCGCAATACGGGCATTTGGAGGTGCAAAACGGCACGTGTATGTAGATGTGCAAGGGCGGTCCTATGGGCTAAATTTACGTCGCAAAATTTAGCGAATTAATTTGAAAATTTATATAAATTTTAAGCCTCTTAACGCAAATTTTAATATTTTTAGGTAGAATTTTGAGAAATTTTTTGTGAGAAAACGAGATGGAAAAAGAGAAAAATTACAGACCAAATGTCGCTGCAATCGTACTTTCGCCCTCGTATCCGTTTAATTGCGAAATTTTAATCGCGCAACGAAGCGACATCAAAGGCGCTTGGCAGTTTCCTCAAGGCGGTATCGACGATGGTGAGACGCCTAAGATGGCGATCCGCAGAGAGCTGGGTGAGGAGATCGGAACAAGCAAAGTCGATATCATCGCTGAGTGCCCGAAGTGGCTCAGCTACGACTTTCCCGATGGAGTAGCTCAAAAGATGCGCCCATACGACGGGCAAATTCAAAGGTATTTTTTGGTGAGATTGCGAAGCTTAGCCGATATAAACATCAATACTAAACTTCCGGAGTTCGACGCATTTAAATTCGTAGGCGCAAATGAGGTTTTAAGGCACGTAAATCACTTCAAAAAGCCGATTTACGCGACAGTTTTAAAATATTTTAAGGAGGAGGGTTACATTTAATGCTGATCGTTCAAAAATACGGCGGTACGAGCGTCGGTACGCTAGAGCGGATCGAGGCGGTCGCGCAGCGCGTGATAAAGACTAAAAACGAAGGGCACGATGTCGCGGTAATCGTCTCTGCGATGAGCGGCGTTACCAATCAGCTCATCGAGCAGGCGGAATTTTTTACTAAAACTCCAATAGGCAGAGAGATGGACGTGCTGCTAAGCTCTGGCGAGCGCGTTACGAGTGCACTTTTAGCTATCGCGCTAAATGCCAAGGGCTATGCTGCGATCGCGTTTAGCGGGCGAGGCGCGGGCATCGTGACGGACGAGTTTCACACCAAAGCTCGCATCGTCTCGATCGATCGAAAAAGCATGCAAGAGGCGCTAAAGCAGGGCAAAATCGTCGTCGTCGCGGGCTTTCAAGGCATCAGTACCGCAGGCGAGGTAACTACGCTCGGGCGAGGCGGAAGCGATCTTAGCGCAGTCGCCGTCGCAGGAGCACTGAATGCCGATCTGTGCGAAATTTACACCGACGTAGACGGCGTATATACAACCGATCCGCGCATTGAGCCGAAAGCTAAAAAGCTTGATCGCATCAGCTACGACGAGATGCTTGAGCTTGCGAGCTTGGGAGCGAAGGTTTTGCAAAATCGAAGCGTCGAGCTTGCGAAGAAATTAAACGTAAATTTGGTGACGCGAAGCAGTTTTAACGATCATGAAGGAACACTCATAACAGGAGAAGAAAAGATGGAAGATGCGGTAATTAGCGGCATTGCACTGGATAAAAATCAAGCAAGAATCACGATTAGAAACGTAGAGGATCGCCCCGGCGTCGCGGCTGAAATTTTCTCCGCGCTTGCGAGTAAGGAGATCAACGTCGATATGATCGTGCAAAATATCGGACGAAACGGCGAGACGAATTTGGGCTTTACCGTGCCGCAAAACGAGCTGCAGACTGCTTATGCGGTAATGAAAGAGGTAAATCCAAATCCGAATTCCATCATCGAATCGGATGCCGATATCGTAAAGGTTTCTTTGGTAGGCGTAGGTATGAAAAGCCACAGCGGCATAGCCAGTAAGGCGTTTAAGACGCTTGCGGACGAAGGGATAAATATCCAGATGATCTCCACGAGCGAGATTAAAATTTCGATGATCGTAGAGGCCAAATACGGCGAGCTCGCCGTGCGCGCGCTGCACAAAGCCTACGATTTGGATAAATAATGCAGGATCTGCACACTTGGAGCGTCACGGCGATGCGCTCCGAGCCCGGACTTGAGTGGCTCGAGGATCGCAAGGAGGACTGGACGCCGCTTTTAGCATCAAAGCTAAAATTCCTCCACGACGGCTTTGCTTTCATCGTCATCTGCGACGATGAGCGAAGCTGGTTTAGCGAATACATCATCAAAAAGATCAACTCCTCTACCAACTCCCGCCCGCTGCTGCCGTTTTTTTCGCTGCGCTCGCTCTACCGTGGCGGCGTAAATAGCCTCGAGGACGCGCTGCTGCTAAACGATATGCTAAGCCTCGCGTTTGCCAACGGCTTTATATATTTTTACATCGGCAACGGCAACCATCCGTTAGCCAAAATCGCCAAAAGCCACGAGGATAGCTATCTGTGGCTCATCGACGAGAGGCTGCAAAACAGCTTTTACATGAGCGAGAGCGATCCGAGCTTGGATCTCAAACTGATCCAACTTTTTAAAATTTTAGACAAAAGCATCGACGCCGTGCTTTTTGACGAAGTGGTGCTTTGAAAATCATAAATCAGATCGTTTTAACGGGCGATTATGAGGGCTTTAAAGATAAAATTTTAGCCGAAATTCCGCGCAAAAATTTAAGGTTTTTCGAAAGCGTCGAGCTTAAGATCGACGAGACGCGAAAGATCATTGACGAAGCCTACGTCGCCGAGCGCGAGGATAAGATCATCGTCATCGCCGCTACGAAATTCGGCGAGGAGGCGCAAAACGCTCTGCTTAAAATTTTAGAGGAGCCGCCTAAAAACACGGTGTTTTTCCTGATCACCCCTTTCATCAACGCCCTGCTGCCCACCATCCGCTCGCGTCTGATCGTACAAAACCTCTGCGTGCGAAAGCCCAGATACCGCACCGGGCTAAACTTAACCAGGCTAAGCCTAAAGGAAGCGGTGGAGTTTATCGACGCGCAGATCGCGCTGGAGCGCAAGGGCGAGCTGGACAAAACGGCGCTAAAAGCGCTCATCGGCGAGATCGCGCTAGAATGCTTCGAAGCAGGCGTTAGGCTAAGCGGCGATGAGCTGCAGCGGATCGACCGCTTAAGCTACCTCGCCGAGCACAACGCCAAAGCCCACGCCGTGCTTACTCCGTTACTGTTGATGATCGAGGAGAAAAGATGAAAATTTATAAAATTTCAAACGAGGCCGATTTTGCGCTGATTTGCGAGCGCATCGGCGTGCGAAATGCAGGACGGGCGATAATGCAGAAAAAATCGCGCCTAAACTTTTTCTATCTAAAAGATCTGCGAGCGCCCGCAGCAAATATTTTAAAACAAGACGCCCTTAGTATCGGCGCCGAGCTTGCGTGCAACGAAGGAGTGATCCTAGGGCGCGACGATACGGATGCGGTTTTGATCGCAAACGACCGTCAGATCGAAGTTTTGGCGCAAAAAGAAGCGCTGCAGGATTTCGGGCTAAAAGAGCTCGCGAAATTTCTAGGCAAGAAATTTGCTAAGCCGCAAAGCTGCGAAATAATGGGCGTCGTCAATATCAACTCCGATAGCTTCAACCCCGCAAGCCGCGCGGCAAACCTAAAAGAGGCGACCAATAAGATCGAAAAGATGATTGAGCAAGGCGCCGCTATCATCGATATAGGCGGCGTGAGCTCGCGCCCGGGCAGCCAGTACTGCGGCAGGGATGAGGAGTTTGCGCGCATAAAGGATGTCGTGAGCGAAATTTACCGTCTGCGTCTACACGAAAAGGCTAAATTTAGCCTCGATAGCTTCGATGAGTATTGTTTGGAATTTGCGCTAGATCGGGGCTTTAGCATCATCAACGATATCAGCGCAAATCTCGCTCTTGCCCCGCTTGCGCTTCGCTATGACGCCGCTTACGTGCTGATGCATATGCAAGGAAAGCCGCAAAATATGCAGCTTGCGCCAAAATATGACGATCTGATGGGCGAGATAGATGAGTTTTTTGCGCAAAATCTGCAGCAGCTGCGAAGCGCGGGGCTTAAAAAGATCATCCTTGACGTGGGCATCGGCTTTGGCAAGACCGCCGAGCAAAATTTGGTACTGATTAAAAATTTGCAGCATTTTTTGCACTTCGGCTGCCCGCTGCTCGTGGGCGCGAGCAGAAAGAGCGTTATCGATTTTTACAGCCCCTCTGCAGTCGCGGACAGGCTCGCAGGCTCGCTGTATCTGCACCAGATCGCCGCTTTAAACGGCGCTGCGATCATCCGCACGCACGACGTTTCCCCGCATATTCAAATGCTACGGCTAATGCGCGCGATGGACGCCGCTGCGGTAAAATTTTAAAATTTTGCGGAATTTTCACGAAATTCCATATTTTTCACGAGATTTTTGTAAATTTGCCTTATGCGGAATTTTAAAATTTCTCAAGGAAATATTTTAATTCTTTTAAAATTTTGCGAAAGAGCTTTTGCGGAATTTTATCCGCATTTTATTTTGCGCCTAAGCTTTTGCGTGCTTGCTTACCTAAACTTTATAAAAATTTATAAAATTTCGCTCGATTTATGAGGCGCGTCAAAACAGCGAAGTAAAGAGGGATAAATTCTGGCGACGATTTGCACGGATTATTTGCTGCGCGAGCCGAATTATTTCATTTTTGGGCGAAACGAGCGCTTTACGTCAAAGCCCTTGCTAGCGATTTTTATATCATTTGGTATCGTGCCTGCCGGAGCAGAGGCGTCCTTTTTGGCGGATAAAAACTCGACTAGGCTTTGCCAGACAAAGTCGGCATCCAGATAAAACCCCATCGCGTTAAGCTGTGGATTTATCGCCGCGGTGTGAATGTTCTGTGTGAGCTTAAAAAATACGATAGGTGCGCTCAAAATTTCATCTTTGCTTATAATTTTATCGTCGCGAACAATATTTTTTAGTGTCGTTTTGCGGTCGCCCTCTAGCGCCACGAGCTGCAGAATCTCCTCGCGCGTAGCCTGTTCGCCGACCTTGTTTAGCCACGAGATGATATGGGCGCGAAATCCATCGCTAAAGCTCAAAGTTCTGTCTTCCCAATACTGCCTTCTTAGCTCCGTCTCGTCAAACTCTAGGCTTGTGTAAATTTTATCCTGAGAGGCGAAAATATGGACTAAATTTTTGCCGATGAAAATCACGGAGTGAAGCAGACGCGGCAGTTTATTTACGTCCGTTTTGCTCCAGTTTATAAATTTACCGCGGATAAAGCGGTACCCGCTAAGCTTCCTTTCAAACTCCTTTTTATCGCCCTCGTCAAGCCTCCATAGCTCGTCCGCACTGACTGGAGTAGAGTTTCTGCGGTCATAGACCAAAGTCTCGTCAAGCCCGTATTTTGACACCATAAAATCGTAATTATCTTTAAATTTCGAGATAATTTTCATGTTCGTTCTCTAAAATTTTATCTTTCAAAAGCTTCCTAATCGGCGCGCTTTGTACTGAAACCGAAGCAAAATTTTATCATCGCAAATTCGCACTGCGAACCTCGCAAATTTTACTGCTAAATCGCCAAAATTTATATCGCAAGCTCACAGCTCGCTCAATTTTACCGCGTGTCGGCGAAATGGTAAAACCGAACGAAAAGCGTGCGGCGCGGCAAATTTTAAATTTATTTTACGCGGCAACGTAGAATTTTAAAATTTATTTTCTGCAATGGCGCAAAATTTCAAATTTATCTGCCGCAAAAACGGAAGCCGCTACCGCTTAAGTCGCAAATTTTAATAGCGGTAAAAACCAAAGTCGCTACCGCTTAAAGTCGTGAATTTGTATATTCGCGCCATATTTTTTGCAAAGCTCGCTTACTTTTTCTTTCAGCTTTTCCTCGTCGTAGCAGATGAGATCGATATATGCGTGTCTTTGCCCGGTTGCGCCGCCGATTATCTCCAGAAACGAGCCGCAACCTTCCAGCTCCTCGTCCTCGATCTTGTTTCTCAGATCAAAGCCCGCCTGCATGTCGCCGCCGTTATCGATACTAAGAAAGCAAAATTTGATGCCGAGCTCGAAAGCTTCATTGTAGATGTCGCGCTTGCCGCCTAGGTACTCGCCTATGAGATTTCGTAGGCAGGTGGTGCCCACGATCACGTCCTCGCGCACCTCGCTTCCGCGCGGTTCCATCTTGTAGCTGAAAAAATTCTTCAGCGGTTCGCGCGCGGCTTTTTCGCCGAATTTCTCATCGATCAGATCGGCAAATTCGCTTAGCGGCACGCCGTTTTCCTGCGGCTGGGACAGCACTTCAAGTATGCCCAAAGTGTTAATGACCGTCGTCTCGCCGATGATATTATCAAGTAGGATGAAACTTAGATTGCCCGCCTTGTTCTCATCCTGCGCGAGCAGAGCCGCTAGGTTTTCGTTGTAAATTTTAATATCCACGTCGCTTTCGTTAAACTGTGCGTAGATCATCGACTCCTCGGCGTTTACGCGCGTGCCGTACATCTCAAGTCCGCCGATGCCTCGCGGCGCGCGCGGCTTTCCGAGCGTGCAGCGCATTTTGGATTCGAGCTGCTTGGGCATAGCGTTTTTGATAAAGCTTAGCCAAAATAGGCGGTGCCACATACCCTCGGGAGTTAGCACCAAATCAAGCTTATCGCCCGCAAGCCCCGTCATAAAATAGGGCTCCGCAAGGCAGATGCGAAGCTTCTCGTCGGTCTTTCGCATCGCCTTTTCAAACTCCTCCGCCGCCAAATCGGCCTTGATCTCATCTATCGCGCCGCTAAATTCCGCCCAAAATTTATCCACTCTGCCGGCAAAAGTGCTTGGAATTTGCGCCTTTTCAGCTTTTTTGCTCAAACCGAATAGCCCCATAATCTCTCCTTTAATTAAATTTAAACGCAATTATAGCTTAATTTTTGCAGACGCGGAGCGCAAGCTGTAAAACCGCCCCGCTCTTCTGCGCTCCGATATACGGTCCGCGAGGTGAAATTTTACTGCCATTTTAATCAGGCAAATGAAAGTAAATTTAAAATACAATACAAATCTCAACTAAATTTAAGGAGAGCAAATGGGACTGTTTAAAAAACTATTCGGCGGCGATGACGCGAGCTGCGAGGGCAAAGGCTCCTGCGAGCGCGCCGCACGCGATCTTGAAGGCGGCTGCGAAGGAAAAGGTAGCGCAGACGGCGCGCCCGTGTTTTACGCGGACGGCGAAGATGAGGCGATGCTAAAGGCATTCGAACAGGCGCGAAAGAGCTTTCGCTACTTCTGGCGCGAGCTGTACTGGGAGCGCCTCCGCATGGTCCCCGCGCTTAGCTTTGCCTGCGTCAAGGTCGCCTTTTCGCAGGAGCTAAACGGCAGCACCGAGGTCGAGCATATGTGGGTAAACGACGTGTATTTTGACGGCGAGCGCGTTTGCGGCGTGCTCGTAAACGACCCGAACGTGCTAAGCAACGTCAAAAACGGCGAGCAAGTCTCGGTACCGCTAGAGCAGATCAGCGACTGGATGTTTGCGATAGAGGGCAAGACCTACGGCGGCTTTAGCGTGCAGGCGATGCGCAAAGCTATGAGCCAGAGCGAGCGCGCCGAGCACGACGAGGCGTGGGGGCTAAATTTCGGCGATCCTGACGTCGTGCTGGTGGCGTACGAACAACAGGAGCATCCGCAAAATTTAACCGAGCACCCGATGAGCGTCAATACGAAGAAAAATTTCGAGGAGTTTTTGCGCGGGTATCCGGACGAGATCACGCGCACGGACGATGAGGGCTACACTATGCTGCACTACGAGGCGATCGCGGGCAATCTGACGAGGCTCGAGCTTTTGCTTGCTAAGGGTGCGGATAAAAACGCTAAAAATATCCACGGCAAAACTGCGCTTGATTATGCTAGAGCGCTCGGCTGGGATCACGTCGCGGAGGCACTTAGTAAGTAGGCGGCGCAAATTTCTCGCTTGGAATTTAGCTTTTGCCGTTTGTGAAATTTAGCGACGGGTCTATGGCGATAAATTTGGCTGCGTGCGAGATGAAAATTTTACTATCGCTAGATATGCCGGATACCGTTGCGGGCATTGTTTAAATTTCGTCGCTTGTAAATTCTGTTTGCCGCCGAATACGTCCGATATAGCACGGTAGGCTTATTTAAAATTTGAAACTTTCAAAATTTAAGCTCGCCAGATTTATATATTTGGTTACAGTGCGAGCTGTTTTGATAAAATTTCATTAGCCGAATTTGGTTATGGCGCGAAACGCCGGCGAGGCTAAATTTTATGGCTTATAAATTTGACTAGCGCCTATTCTTTTTACCAAGGCCAAATAGCCCCATAAGCTCCGTCTTGATTAAATTTAAAGAGTACGACGCCGATTTTTGCGCAGGCTCGGGGCGCAAATTTTAAAATCCCCACGCCCTCACGTGCACTGAAAGCAGCCGCCCAAAATCTCGCATTTCTCGCAGATCTGCACGTATATGACGCCTTCGCCCTGCACCAGCTCGCCGAATGGGATCTGCGCTAGATGCTTCATCGTCCCGCCGCAGCTAGGGCAGCTCAGATACGCGGCGTCCTGCACCCACTGCGGATAGCCGCCAACCGTCGTATCAAGCTCGCTAAAGCAGCCGTAAAAGGGCGATACTTCGCCGCCTAGCTTAAATTTCATACCGCTCAGCCGCGTCATATCCTGCTGCGAAAAGTAGCTTTTCTCCATCCCTTCGCCCTCGCAGCTTAGCTCCATCTCGCCGTCTGCGCCGCGTTTGCAAAAATACATTACCGAGCCGACGCAGGTCGGGCAGCAGCGAAAGATCGCGTCGCGCTTTAAATTCAGAAACGCAAGCCGCGGCTCATCGGCCTTAAGGCGCAGCATATCGAGCATCTCGCAGCCGCAAAACTCGCACTTTTGCCCCGTAGGCCTGCCGATACGTACGGGCTCATCCGCGTTTTGGTTTGCGCCTTCGCAGCGGGCATCCTTTGTATTTTCGCTTAAATTTAAACTGCTGCTAGCGTCTTTTTGCGCGTCTGATTTGAAATTCGCGTGCTCATTCTGCAAGCTCGCGTCTTCGTCCATGCTTGCGCGAGCACTCTGTACGCCCGCGTGTAAATTTGAAATTTTATCCGCGCCGTTTTGCGCATTTTGTTCGTAATTTTCGCCGTCCGCGCCGCCTTTGAAATTTGAAATTTTACTCGCGCTTTCATCTCCGCGCCCGCTCGCGCAAACGCCGTTTTTCTCCGCGCCGTCTCTCGCGCGCACTACCGAGAGGCACTTATCAAAAACGAGCGATTTTCGCTCGCCCGCCTCGTCAAAGCTCCAGCCGCCGATTTGCGCGTAAATTTCGGTGCCTGCGTAGAGCTTTTGGCGCCACGGCTTTGGGTTTTGATACAGCTCATAAAAAAGCTGCGTCGTCTGCTCGTCGCCCTGCCACGCAAGCGCGCACAGTAGGTCGTTTAGAGTGTTTTTGGCATTGTCCTGCAGCGAGGCGAGCTTGCGGACGAGCGCGTCTCTCACGTCCTTAGGCGCGCCGAAGTAAAGCTCCGGCGGGCAGTAGATCTCCGCCGCCGCGGCGGCTCGCGCGATCCTTGGATCGTGTATGTCACGTAGGCTAAAAAGCGCCCAAAAATCGTTGTAAATCTCATCCCATTTTTCGATCTCATCGATTCGGTCCGCGATTTTTAGGATCATCGCCTCCACTTCGTCCGCGCTTAGGTTTAAAATTTCGTCCCGCCTCTGCTTTTGGCTGCATGAGTGGCAGATGCCGTCGAAATAGATCGTGTTTTCGCCGCATTTTGGGCATGGATGGGCTTTGCTTTGCATTTTATCTCCTTAAATTTGGATTTAAATTTTATCAAATTTTAGCGAAATTTTACTACTTTTTGGTGAGTAGGTGCGGTTTAGAATTTAATGTCGCATTGAACGAGAGGCTTTATAATACACCTAAATGCGTTATTTACAAGTGAAATTTAAGTTAAAAAGAGATGTAAATTTTAAATTACGATAGAAGTAGGGTGGGTTTGCGAGATAAAGTAGAATTCATCTTTTTAAAGATGAATTCTACTTTTGTGCGCTTAGGCGCAAATCACTTTTCAATGTGATGTTTGACCAGATACTCAATGATATTTACCGCATTATCGATGCCGCAATACGACGTGTCGATGCAGATATTGTAGTTTGCGGACGCGCCCCAGACTTGGTTGGTGTAGTATTGATGAAAGCTCATCCTGCCTGCATCGCTGTTTTCCATATATTCGCGCGCGTCGGTATGGCCCTCTTTTTCCAATCTAGCGAGCTTAAACTCATCGCTCGCGCGTAAAAATACCGTCAGCAGATCCGGATGTCCGCGCAAGAAAAACCCCGCGCAGCGCCCAAGCACTATAACGTTGCCGCCCGAGACGATCTTTTCGTAGATTGCTACAATACGATCGCGCTTCTGCTCATTGGCTAGCTCGTTGTGCGATATTGCCTGAAGTAGCGTATTTACGGGCATTTCGTTGTAGAACTCATACATCTGCTCGAAGCAGCCAAGCTCGTCTGCTTTGCGGAGCAGATCCGCCTTGGCTAGATAGGTGTAGCCTAAGCGCTCGGCTAGTTTGCGCGCGGTTTCGCGCCCGCCTGCGCCAGTTTGTCTAGCGATCGAGATTATCATATTTTCTCCTTAGATGAAATGTGCAAAAATACCGGCACCGATGACGGTAAGAAGTCCCGTAACCGCCATTGCTAAAGACGCCATCGCGCCTTCTACGTCACCGATCTCAAGGGCGCGCGCCGTTCCCATCGCATGGCTCGCGCAGCCTAGGGCGATACCTTTTGCCATCGCCTTTTTGATGCCAAAAATTTTAAGTAGTGCCTCGCCAAATACGCTGCCGATGATGCCCGTAGCGATGATGCAGGCTACCGTTAGTGTCACGATGCCGCCTAAGCTTTCGCTGATACCCATACCGATTGGCGCTGTGACGGATTTCGGTAGTAGCGTGACATACATTGTGTGATTTAGCCCAAATATCACCGACATCGCGTAGATGCTGCCTAGCCCTGCGATCATACCCGAAATCAGTCCTGCAAAAATAGCTAAAAAATTACTTCGCAAAAGCGCCAGCTGCTCGTATAGCGGCACAGCTAGACAGACGGTAATCGGCGTTAAGAAAAAGCTAATGTGCGAGGCGCTCGCGTTAAATTTTTCGTATGGAATTTTAAAGAGTAAAAGCACGCAGACGGTAAGCACGATACCGATTAGAAGTGGGTTGAAAATAGTTAGCTTAAAGCGCTTTTTCAGATAAAGTCCCAGCTCAAACGAGCCTAGGCACAAAAATACGCCGAAAAAAGCGGAGTTCATTAAAATTTCCCTCATTTTTTGTCGTCTCCGGATAGAATTTCGCGCTCCAACTTCGCATCCACGCCCTTTGTATTCACGCCGTCTTGTTCGTGCACGGCTGCGTAGAGTCTGCGCTTAACGCGGGCGAGGGCGATTTTATAAAAGATCTGCGTTACCGCGCCACTTGCACCGATGACTACTACTGTAGAGACTGCCGTAATCGCGATGATTGCGAAAAGATGCTGGCGTAGCGCGTCGCCTGCGATGATGATCGCAGCGCCCGCCGGGATGAAGATCACAGGCATAATCTGCATAAAAAACGACACGGTTTCTCTGATCTGCGATACTTTGATGAGTTTGAAGATCAGGGCTAAAAGCATAATGACTAGCCCATAGATGCTAGCGGGGATCGGCACAGGCACGAGCGCCGCCAAAATCTCCGCAACAAAAGATATTCCTAAAATCACACTAAATTGGATTAAGTAGTTCAAAGCTTACCTCGGATTAAAATTTAGCGCTAAATTTAGCACTTTGCAGTTAAAATAGATATTAATCTTGCGGATTTTGGGCGAAATTTTGCAGCAAAATTTAAAATTTTGATCGCAAGCAGGAGCGAGATTTCACTTCTAAAATTTCAAATTTTAATCGCTAATTTGTCGCCGCTTGAGTGAATTTTGATTGGAATTTAAAATTTTAAGCGGTTAGAATAAATTTTGATCGGAGTTTAAAATTTGGAGCTGCCAGTTAAGCCATCTGCGAGCCAGCTGCGTGAATGAAATTTTATACACAATTCTGCGCCGAACTCTGCTCTCGACTTCACGGCGCAAAAACACATCGCGTGGAGTAGCCAGGCGCACATTGGGTAGTATGAGTCGTGTGGAAGCTGTGCGAGCTGATGCAATCGTGCGGTAAATTTTAAAATTCCTGCGAGAGAGCGTTTAAATTTGAGTTAAATTTCGGCGAATAAACAAGCGCGCTTAATTTTAAAGAACGGGCAAGCGAGTGCTTAAATTACGAAGTTCGCGCCGCTCGAGTTTAAATTTCACGATCCGCGTCTCGCGGATATGGGTGCCGTCACTACTAAATTTTACGGCATCGTTAAAATTTAATGCCGCGTAAGACACGCCGCTAGCAAATTTTGCGGCGGGCGCGGTCGTATGAGCGACGGCTCGTTTTAGCCGGCTCGAAATCCACGTGTAGCAAATGACAAGTGCGGCGCGAATGCCATGCGCTGCGTATTTTAAAGGCCAAGATCGGTCGCGGCTCGCAGTACGATCAGCGTCGCAGTGCAAAGCCAAATTAAATAAAATTTCAAAAACCGATTTAGCGCCGCCCTCCGAGTAAAAAAGCGCAGGCAAATCCCGCGCGAAGCCCTATCCTAGCTCGATTTTGATGTCTAGAACCTTGCAGACTAGATCAAAAATTTCAATATCGACGTTGGGCGCGTATTCGTCCAAGACGGTGTAAACTTCGGCGCGCATATCCTCGTCATGGCCCGGGTGCGAGCGCGAATACAGCTCGTCCGTGCGCCGCACGAGCGTGAGATTATCGATATCTCGCTCGCGCATCACCTGCTTGAGCCGCTTTGAAATTTGCCATTTGAAACTTTGCATTTTCTCTCCTTTAAATTTTATTTCAGCGTTTAAAACCAAAGCCTGGATTTTGCACCATGGCAGTAAAGCTTGCCTGCGAGCTTTGGCGGCGGCAATTTTTTTCTCAAGCTTTGATAGCAATAAATCTTATCTTTGAGTTTCGATGACGCTAAATCTTGCTCGTAAGCTTTAATGAATTTATAGCGCCCCAGTTTTAGTGCGCTAGGTTTTGGCTGATCGAGCTTTCGCGCATCGAGCTCAGTCCGCGTAATTTTATTAAATTTTATGTGAAATTTCATTAAATTTAGTGCAAAATCAACATAGAAATTGCACAAATTTTGTTAAATTCTATGCAAAGTTTTATGCAAAAATTTGGCGCAAAACTTGCGCGAGTTTAGCCTTTGAAATCTCACACTTAAAATCTAACTCGCTAAATTTCATGCAAAAATTACACGAGAGATTTAAGTCGAGCCGTTCGCACGCCTTGCCATGAAATTTAAAATTTCATATGCTCACCCGCCGTGAAATTTCACGCCCGCATGCGTAGTTTATGCAGGCGCAAGTTAAATTTACAGCATCGCGATTAATTGCGCGTCGCTGGATTAAATTTTACGAGCCTTCGCGACGCGCGCCGTGAAAGATTTTGCAAGACTACGCATCGTCGTTTGCTTATAAAATTTTAATTGCACTTCGTGTATGCGCCCCGCGCCGATTGATTGCCGCAAGATTAAAATTTTACTCTCCGTGCTCGCTCGTAAATCTTACACTGCCGCACACAGCGTCATGCACCGCCGCAAGATTTTATTAGATCTGCATGCTGCGCCTCGCCCTGAAATTTAAGTCGTCGCCGCACAGCAGAGCATTTGAAATTTAGAATCTTATGAGAGCGGTGAAGCTTTGCGGTGCATTATGTTGTGCATCAATGTAGGTTAAATAAATTTCATTGCTAGCGAGATTGATTGTACTGCGTACGTTACCTGCCGTATTCCGTACAATATGTTAAAAGTTACTACGAAAGGTTCGCATGCCGTATTTACTGCGCTCGCCCATGCATGATGCCGCATGTGTACTGGCGTGCTACACTAGATAAATTGAAACCGAGTTTGCACTAAATTTAAACTCAAGTTGCCGCCATGTCGTAAATCTGCTGAGATTAAATTTAAAGAAAAGATCTGATCTTAATTTAAATCTAGGCGCAAAAGGGTAAAATTTAATAAGACCCCGCAAAGTTATCCTAAAATTTAGCGAGATCAAATTTGGATTTACGCCGCAGGCACGTTATTTTCGGCGTGAGTATCGCTAGAGTCTTTGGGCCTTAAAAGCCACTGCTTTGCAAATATCAGCGCGTAGATCGCAGCGCCGATGCCATAACTTGCGTATTCGCTTGGGATAAACTCTATAAATTTCGCGCAGATATTAGGCACCAGCATTAGCGGCGTTACTAGTAGCAATAGCAGGCGCTCTATCGGGTTACATTTAGTTACGAACCAGCCCTGAAGTGAGGAGCTGAAAGCAAACATACCCACGATCGCCGTGGCAAAAATCAGCACGATTTGTAGTGGATCGCTGATCCAAACGATGCTCTTTGAATCCATCGGATCGCCGATGCTTTGGATCAAAAGCAGCTTGTTGTTGAAAAAGAACGCAAACGGAAGCACCGCGGTACGCAGATCATACACGAAGCCCTGAAGTCCCACAGTTACGGGATTTGCCTTTGCGATACCCGCGGCGGCGTATGCGGCGATGCCCACCGGAGGGGTATCATCGGCTAAAATTCCGAAATAAAATACGAAAAGATGCACTGCGATCGCAGGGATCAAAAAGCCGTTTTTGCCCGCTAGTATCAAAATCACTGGCGCAATCAGGCTTGAAACGACGATATAATTCGCCGTCGTAGGAAGTCCCATGCCCAAAATCAGGCTCATTATCGCAGTCATCAGAAGTATCAATACTATGCTATTTCCTGCGACTGCTTCTACGAGCTCTGAAAGAACCTGCCCCAGCCCGGTAAGCGAGATCGAGCCGATGATGATGCCCGCTAGCGCGGTGGCAACGGCGACCGTGACCATGTTTTTAGCAGCACCCACCATAGCCCAAAAAATATCGACAAAACCGACGATAAAATCGGACTTGCCAACCTTTTCGCCAAATATCGTTTTTTTAGCGGGCTCTTGTACGATCATTATTAAAAATAGCACGCAAATCGAGTTAAATGCTGCAGAGATCGCGCTTTCTTTCAGAATCAATAGAGTAAAAAGAAGCACCAAAATCGGTATTATGTAATGAATGCCGCTAAATATAATTTTTAGCTTTGAAACCTTGGCGTAATCGCGGCTGCCGTGAAGTCCCAACTTGCAGCTTTCCAGATGCACGATAAAAAATAACCCCGCGTAGCAGACAAAGGCGGGGATCACCGCCGCGATCATTACATTGGTGTAGCTCATGCCTAAAAATTCCGCGATGATAAACGCCGCAGCGCCCATTATAGGCGGCATTAGCTGCCCGTTTACGCCGGCGGCAACCTCGATGGCGCCAGCCTTGGTGGCGGTAAGCCCCGCTTTTTTCATTAGAGGGATCGTAAAGGTACCCACCGTCACGACGTTTGCGGTTGAGCTGCCGCTTACCATACCGGTTAGTCCGCTGGCGATTACGCTAGCCTTAGCAGGCCCTCCGCGGAAGCGACCCAAAATCGCAAACGCTACGTTTATAAAATACTGTCCCGCTCCGGCTCGCTCCAAAAGCGCACCGAATAGCACGAACAGATAGATGAAGCTGGTGCTGACCCCTACCGGCACGCCGAATACGCCCTCTGTCGTTAAAAACATATGCCCTGCAAGTAGTTCAAAGCTTGCACCGCGGTGCGCGATGATATCTGGCATATAGGGGCCGAAGTAACAATACAGAAGAAAGGTAAAAGCGATAATGCCAAGCGCTGGTCCCATCATACGACGACCTGCTTCAAAGAGTATGAAAATTCCGATAAAGGCTGCTACGATATCTCTGGTTAGATAATTTCCCGGGCGCTGCGCTAGCCCGTTAAATTCTATCGCAGGATACAAGATCGCGGCGACTCCGACGATTAATAAAATATAATCGTAAAACGGGATGTAAAAATGTGCCTTAGAGCGCGGGCGAAACGGAAAAAGCGAAAAAATTATAAAAATGGCGAACGCCAAGTGGATTGAGCGCGCGATATTCGTATTTAGCGTAAAATACGCGATGTAAAGCTGAAAGACCGACCACGCGAAGCAGACCAGCGTCACGAGCCAGAAGAGCTTTTTAGAGGTAAATTCTCTACTCTTTACCTCTAAAACCTGCTCGTCGTTTTGTGTAGATTTCTCCATCAACTAGCCTATTTCAGCAGCCCGGCTTCTTTATACACCGCCTCTGCCGCAGGATGAAGCGGCGCACTAAGCCCCTCTAAAAGAGATTCTTTGCTTACCAAATTTAACGCAGGATGTAGCTTTTTATACTCGTCGAAATTATCAAGTATCGCCTTAACTACCGCTCTAACCGCTTCGTCGCTTTGGCTAGCGTCAGTTACGAGTACAGCCTTTACGCCGATAGTCTGCGTATCGTGATCTACCCCGTCATACATTTTTGCAGGTATCACGCCTTTGGCAAAATACGGATATTTTTCTAGAATTTTTTTAATATGCTCATCGTCGATGCTAACTAAGTCGATAGGAAGCGAAGTCGCCGCATCAGTGATATTTGCGGTTGGATGTCCTACGACGTAGAAGTATCCGTCGATCTTTTTATCTTTTAGCGCCATAGGGCATTCTTGCGCGGTTAAGACACCGTGCTGGGCGAGCTTTTTAAGATCAAAGTCGTAATTTTCAAAAACTATCGTGCTGGTTAGCTCGTTGCCGCTGCCCGGGTTTCCGATATTGATCTTTTTGCCTGCAGCGTCGCCGTAGGCTTTGATGCCGCTCTCTTTAGAAACTACGAAAGCCAAAAGCTCCGGATAGATCGAAATTACGGAGCGTAAATTTTTATCCGCCGCACCTTGGAATTTGCCCGTACCGTTGTATTTATCATAGACGACATCGCTTTGAACGAAGCCGAAATTTAGCTCTTTTTTAAGCACGTTATTGACGTTATACGTCGAGCCGCCCGTCGATTGCACGGAGCATTTCATATTTTTATCCATATTTACCAAGCGGCAAATCGCGCCGCCTACGGGATAATAGGTGCCGGTCATACCGCCGGTGCCGATATTGATGAACTCCTTAGCGCCTGAAACGCTAGCTAGTAAGGCCAAACCGGCCAAAGCAACAGAAAATTTTTTCATCTTTGCTCCTTTTTGAGTTAAAAGTTTGAAAGTATTGCTAAATTTCTATAAAATTCTAATAAAAATAGATCGAATTTCGCGCAAATTTACGATTTTACACATTGTGGCGCAGGTGATTTAATATCAAGTAGCTCGGTGATCTGCTCTGATATGCAGGATTTTACCGCGATAAAATTCTAAGCTTGAAATCCAAACGTCTGGAGATAAAATTTAACGCTATAAATTTCAAGCCTTAATAACTCACGCTGCTAAGATACAGCCCGTTCGGCGGAAAGGGGATTCTGCTAAGAGCTCGCGAGAAGCTGATCTTGCGCCCGCTCTGCACGAATTTTAGGGCGTTTGCGACCATCAGCCGCACCTGCGCTCGCAAAAATCCATTGGCTTTAAAATTTATCAAGGTTAAATTTCTAAAAGAGTAGGCGCGCGCGACGTAGAGCTCGCGTACGGGGCTTTTTATGTCGCTGCCGCTTTTCATAAACTCGCTAAAATCGTGCTCGCCGATAAAATTTGCAAGCGCAGCATTGAGCGCGGCAAGATCTACGCGCGGATAAAACACGCAAAAATCGCTAAGAAAGGGGCTGGGGCGTCCGTGGTTTAAAACGTAGCGATAGGAGCGCGCCACGGCGTCGTAACGCGGATGAAAATCGCGCGGCACCGGGCTGATGTGTTGCACAAAAATATAGGGCGCACAGTGGCGGTTAATAAGCTCTTTTAGGCGCGGCAGCTCCCAGTGCACGGTACATTCGACGCAGCTTACCTGGCGCAGCGCGTGCACCCCTTTATCGGTGCGCGAGCTGCTGATAAGCGGCGCAAAGATCCCCACGCGCCCCAAAGCCGCGCGCAGCACGTCCTCGACGCCGCGCCCGTGAGGTTGAGACTGCGAGCCGCTAAATTTCGAGCCGTCATAGGAATAGACGAGCTTGAGCTTCACGCGCTCGGAGTTTACGCTCGCTGCGAAGGTGCACGCATCTGCAGTGGTATTTGGCAGGGTGTTTATTTTGCCGATTTGCGCAAGTTCGCTCGCTGCGAAGTCGCTTGCGGGCGCGCTTTCAATAATATTTTTGAGTTCGGACGCGCTTGCGAAGGTGTTTGCGGGGGCATCTGCTATGCGGGCGGCGTTTGCCCTGCAAGCGTCTGCGGGACTTGTGCAAATCTCTTCTATGCTTGCCGCGCAAATATCGGAAGCGGCGGTATCGGCGGAATTTTCGCGGGCGGAATTTAAATTTGCCGCGCGCGCGGTCTCTTTGGCGCGAACGGCGTCCGAATTCCGCCTGACGCTTTCGTGATTCAAACCGCAATCGGGCGCAGTATAGGCAGCTGTATCGCTTGCCGAACTTACAAGAGCGGAATTTTTAAAATTTAAAAGCTCATCTTTTGAAACAAAGCCTTGCTCGTCGTTTTGCGCTTCATACTTTAAATTTACGCCACGCAAAATTTCAGACGCGTTAGGCTTGCTTGCCAAAATTTTATCCGCTAAATTTTGAGCGGACGAGCTTTTATTTAAAATTTCGCCGCCGCAAAGCTCGGAGCCTTTTTCAGTACCTCGGGGCAATTTTGATCCTGTAGTAAAACAACGAGCCGATAAGTGTAACGCCGAATGTCACTGGAAGCGCGATGCTTGGGTATTTAGAGAGCAGCATGATCATCGCGAAGTAGCTAAAAAGCACGCCGAAGATCCCCGCGTAAACGAAACCCTTTTCGTAGCGATAGGTCACGATGCCGAGGCTTAGCGCAAACAAAAAGCTCGCTAACGGAAAGAGCGAGACGAGGGTGTAGATGCTAAATTCCTTCCTGCGCTTCTCGCTGCCGCTCATATCGCTCCAGTATCCGATCACGCCGCCTCCGCCGCGGATATTGCGGTCGCTTTGCGTGCGTAGGGTTAGGCTTTCAAACTCGCTTACGTGCCACTGCTCGCCGCCCATCGTGTAAATTTTGCCGTCGTGCAGCATCGCCGAAAAGCTCGCGTTTTCGTTTTTAAACTCTCCGCTGCGCGCTACGATCATCCGCTCGTGATCCTGCGAGCCACCCGGATTATACAGCACCAGATCCTTATACAGCGTGCTTGTGCCGTTGTTTTCCTGCGAATCGATAAAAACGAGCCAGTCGGAAAATTTCTGCCCGAATTCGTTGGATTTGATATTTAGCGTCGCGCTGATCTTTTTGTAATCGATGAAATTGTCCTTTAAATTTTCGGCTATCGGCATCATAAAAAGCGATACGAAAAGTAGCGCCAAGGAACACAACGCGGCGCTTATGCCGAAAAATAGCGCGATCTTGCGCGTGGCGTAGCCGATTGTAAATATTACGATGGTTTCGTTCTCTTTAGAGAGCCTAAAAAGCGAGATGCTAAGCGCTACGAAAAACGCGATCGGCACCGTAAATATGAGGATGCGCGGCAGCATGAAAAGATAGAGTTTTACGAGCTCTGAAAAATTTATCTCGATAAACGACGTAATGCGCGCGATCTGAAGGAAAAATACGATCGACATTATGATAAAAAGCGTGCTAAAAAGCGACGCGAACGAGCTTACGAAATTGCTAAATAAATAGCGCTGCACCCTATCCATAAATGACGTCCAGAAGCCTTAAAATTTGATCTTTGAAGATAAAGGTAAGAAGTAGCCCCATCGATAAAAACGGCACGAACGGAAGCTCGTAGCCTCTTTTGTGCGCGATGAGATACGCAGGCAGCGTCAAAATCGCGCCGATGTAGATCGAGATGCCGCCCAGCTTCCAGCCCAAAATTGCCCCCATAACGCCCGCGATAAAAATATCCGCGCTGCCCATCGCTTCGCGCTTTAGCACGAAAGTAACGATTAGGCGCAGCGCGAAAAATATCGCCGCGTATCCCGCCGCCGCGCCAACGCCGCTAAGATCAAAATCATACATCAGCGTATAAGCAAGCGAAAGCGCCGTAACTACGTAAAGAAGGCTCTCGGGCACGGCCTTATACTCAAAATCGATCGCCGAAAGCGCCATAAGCAAGATAAAGCAAAGCCCAAGCACCGCGGCTTTTGCAAGATCGGGCTCGCCGAAATACGCCGCAAGCGCAAGCGCGCCGCCTAAAAGCTCGACGATCGGGTAGCGGATCGAAATTTTGGTTTTGCAAAAGGCGCATTTGCCGCCCAAAAAGAGCCACGAAAGCAGCGGGATATTGTGGTAAAATTTTAAAGCGTGAGAGCATTTGGGGCAGTGCGAAGCGGGAAAATTTACGCTCTGTCCGCGCGGCAGGCGGTAGATCAGGACGTTGCAAAACGAACCCACGCAGGTGCCGAATACCGCAAAAATCACGCCGTAAACGATATTTAAATCCATCTTTTTCCTTTGGAGCTTTAACTTTTTAAAATTTAATCAAACGCTTTATGGTAGCGAGAAATTTCTTAGTTTTCATTGATTTTTTGCCTCTCGTAAGGGAAAAATTTTACGAAAATCGCCGCTGCGCCTACGCAAAATAAAATGGCTATGAGCCCTGCGATTAGCGGCTTGTCGTATACCCCATATAATCCGCTAAAATTAAAAATCCCGCCACCAGTATCACGGCGTCCAAAAGATCGAAGTTCAAAGTATCTACGATCCATAAAAACATAATATATGCGCCTATCCCGCTGCCTGCGGATGCCAAAATACCCATTTTATCGGGGATGATGGCAAACGCTAGCATAAAAAACAGCAGCAGGCAAATGTAGACCGCCAGTATAAATTTCTTTGGTTTTTTATACACGCTGCCGCATCTTGGGCATCTTAGAGTTTTCATCGGCTTTTTCGTAAGCTTTTTGCCGCAACCACATTGTATGTAGTAGCTCATGGCCTTCCTTTCGGTCCTTGCGTGAATGGGCGGCGTGATTTTAAAATTCCTGCCGCGTTAAATTTACCGCGCCTCGTAACACGGCTCGCGCTATAGCTTTAAATTTAAAAGGGCGAAATTTAAAATTTCTATGGTGTCGCGCGCCTGCGTATTAAAAATTTTAAATTTTATGGCGCCGTAAATTAAAATCCTGAAATTTTAAAATTTCATGGTATCGCGAGCGCCCGCGGATTAAATTTTAAAATTTATCGCGTCTAAGCGGCTCTGCAAAATAAAATTTTAAAATTTAAAGCGACCGTTAGAGCGACCGCGACGCAGCTCAAAGACCGCCGAAGCGGCGCTGTTTGCGGCGGAAATCATCCACTATGCGCGCAAGCTCCTCGCGCGTGAAATCGGGCCACAGCGTCGGCGTAAACGCAAGCTCGGCGTAGCTCGCCTGCCAGAGCAAGAAATTAGACAGCCGCTGCTCGCCGCCCGTGCGCACCAGCAGATCCACGTCGCCGCTGTGCGCGGTATCTAGATGTGCGCCGATGCCCGCTTCGCTTAGTCGCTCGCCGCTTGCAAGCAGCCGCTCGCATGCTCGCACGATCTCGTCTCGCGAGCCGTAGTTGATCGCTAGGTTAAAATTTAGCGCTCGCCCGTTTTGAGTTAAATTTGAAAGATATTTGATCTCGCTTCGCAGATCGCCCTCAAAAGCCGATATATCGCCAATCGGATAAAATTTTATCTCGTTTTGGATAAATTTTTCGCGGCGCGAAATTAGGAATTTTTGAAGCAGTTTCATCAAAAATTCCACTTCGCTTTTCGGGCGCTTCCAATTTTCGGTGCTAAAGGCGTAAAGCGTGAGGTTTGCGATGCCTTCATCGATACAAAACTCGCAGATCTGCTCCACGACCTCCGCGCCCGCTTCGTGCCCGCCGGTGCGCAGTAGACCGCGTTTTTTCGCCCAGCGCCCGTTGCCGTCCATCACGAGGGCTAGATGATTTAGGCTATTCACGGATCAGATTTTTTTCAGCTCAGCCGCGATTTTTAGGGCGACTTCGTCCTTCGGCGCGGTGTCGATTACGACCTGATCGTTTTTCGTGATAAAGGTGACCTTAAGGACGTCGCCGCCGAGCTTGATGATGTCGTCCAGCACGTTTAGGCAGACGGCGTCGAGATGCTTTTCGTTAAGCATGCGTTTAGCCTCGCCGACGGCGTTTTCGCGGTCGGTTTCGAGTTTAAAGCCCACTTTTTTGATATTTCCGCGCACGGAGCTTAAGATATCCTCGTTTTCGCCTAGGCGTAAATTCCAAATTTCGCCGATCTCGGCTTTTTTCACTTTGTCTTTGTAGCGCACCTTTGGCGAGTAATCGCTTACCGCGGCAGCCATTATCAAATATGCGCCGTCGGGAAATTTTGTGCTGTCAAGCGCCGATTTTAGCCCGATAGTGCTTTCAAATTTAACGAGCTTGTACGGTAAATTTTCATATTCGTTGCTAGAGATCAGCGTCACGTCCGCGCCTAGGTAAAACAGCGCGTCGGCAATCGCTTTGGAGGTTTTGCCGCTGGAAAAATTCGTAATGCCGCGCACGCTGTCGATCTTTTCGATCGTCGCGCCTCCGGTAATGATGACGGTTTTATCCTCCCAAAATTTATCGTTGTAAAGCGCGCGCTTTAGCGTCTGCATGATCGCCTCGGTGCTCGCTAGCCCGCCCTTGCCGGTGTCGCCGCAAGCTAGAGTTTTTTCTATCGGATCCACAAAATACGCATTTACGCTTGCTTTTAGCATATCAATGCAGTTTTTCGTGATGTTGTTTTCAAGTAGTGCGGGGTTCGCGGCCGGTGCGATGACTACCTTAGCGTGGGCGAAAGCCGCGTTTAGCACCTCTAAAAATACGTTGTCGCAGACGCCCCACGCAAGTTTGTTTATCGTATTTGCCGTCGCAGGCGCGATCAAAACTAAATCCACCTTAGAATAAGCGATGTGGTTAATGCCCGCCTGCCAGTTTTCGTTGGCTTTGCAAAGTACCGGGTGATCGCACAGCGCCTCGAATGCCTTGTAGCTGACAAACTCCTGCACGCCGTCGCTAAGCGCGACATAGACATCGAAATTCGACTTTTTCAGAGCGGATAAAATTTCAAACGCTTTGTAAAAACTTATACTCCCGCAAACCGCCAGTAAAACCTTTTTCTTACTCATCTTCGCTCCTAAAAAATTTATGGAAAAACCCATCTTTGTTGATTTGTTTACTTCGGCTGATCGCCAGCGCGCCGCTCGGAACATCGCTTGTTATCGTCGTGCCCGCAGCGATTATGACGTCGTCGGCTATCTGCACGGGCGCTACTAGCTGCGTGTCCGAGCCGATAAAGACGTTTTTGCCGATTATCGTTTTGTATTTTTTCTTGCCGTCATAGTTGCACGTAATCGTGCCGCAGCCGATATTGCTGCCCTCATCGATCTCGCAATCCCCAAGATAGCTTAAATGCCCCGCCTTGATTTTGTTTACTTTTGCGTTTTTAAGCTCGACGAAATTTCCGATATGAGTGCCTATAACTTCGCATTTTGGGCGCAGATGCGCCATCGGGCCGATATCGGAGTTTTTTACGATGCTATCTTCGATGACGCAGCCGCTTTTGATGAGCGAGCTTTCGATCACGCAAGGACCGATGATACTTACGTTTTCTTGCAGCTCGCACTCGCCGATAAATTTTGCCCTGCTATCGATGTAGATGCTTTGCGGTAGGCGCATCAAAACGCCCTGCTTCATCAAATTTTCTTTGATCTCGTTTTGCATTAAATTTTCGGCGATGCTGAGGGCAAATTTATCGTTTATGCCCATGAAGCTTTGCTCGTCCACCCACACGGCGGCGCATTTTAAGCCCATATCTTTGGCGATTTTGATCGCGTCGGTGAGGTAGTATTCTTTTTGCGCGTTATCTGGTTTGATCTGCGGCAGAATTTGTTTCAATGCCTCGCTTTTGAAGCAGTAGCAGCCGGCGTTTGCGTCTTTTACCGCCTTTTCTTCCTCGCTTGCGTCCTTTTGCTCGACGATCTTTAAAATTTCGCCGCCGCAGGTAATTACGCGGCCGTATCCGAAAGGATCGCGCGCGCTAAAAACGCTTAAATTTACTTCTGCGTCCCCCTCGCAGAGTTTGCGAAGCTCGGCGCTTTTTACCAAAGGCATATCGCCGCAGATTATGAGCGTTTTTTTTCCGCGGATTTCGACCTCTTTTAACCCGCCCGCAGTGCCTGGGAAGCGCTCGTGGTCTTGTTTGTAAATTTTAGCGTTTGGGAAGTGTGCTAGAACCGCGCTTTTAACCTCGTCAAATTGATAGTGTAAAATCACGCTCACGTCGTTTGAAATTTCGTAAGCTTTCTTTAGGATGTGGATTATCATCGGCTCGCCGCAAAGCTCGAAAAGAACCTTGGCTTTTTGCGACTTCATCCGAGTGCCCAGCCCTGCGGCAAGAACTATAACCGAAACGTCGTTCATTTTTACCCTTAAATTTCAAAAATCGGATAATTTTAACACATTTAAAATAAATAAAAACCTAAATTTATGCTGCGTGGGCGAAATTTAAATCCCAAATTTAACTAAAATTTTATAAAATGTCCGCCTAAATTTTAAAGCTTAGGCGGACGTTTTGAAAAAACTGATTTTGGTTACTTGTATTTGGGCTTTTAGTTTCTCTTTGATAGGCGAGTTTTTGCGCGGCATAGACAGCGCGTATTTGGCATTTTCGCGCGTATCGTTGGCACTAATTTGTTTTTTGCCATTTATGAAATTTCGCGGCGTAAATCCCACTTTAGCGCTTAAAATTTGCGCCGTGGGCGCCGTGCAGATCGGCGTGATGTATATCTTCTACTACCGCAGCTTTGCGTATTTGAAGGTCTATGAAGTGGCGCTTTTTACGATATTTACTCCGTTTTACGTGACGTTACTTTACGACGCGCTTAAGCTTAGATTTCGCGCGTTATACCTTTTCAGCGTCGCAGTCGCGGTGCTAGGTGCCCTGGTGATAAAATTCGGCGCGATAAATTCTGAGTTTTTGACGGGTTTCTTGCTCGTACAAGGCGCAAATTTATGCTTCGGGCTCGGGCAGAGCGCGTATAAATTTATGCTGGAGCGCCACGGCTTTAGCGAGCAGAAGGAGCTTTTCGGCTACTTTTTCATGGGGGCCACCGCCGTTACGGCGATTGCCGCGATCGTGCTCGGGGATTTTTCTAAATTTAATCCCAGCTTCTCGCAGGGCGCGGTGATCGTGTATCTGGGTACGGTAGCTAGCGCTTTGGGGTATTTTTTGTGGAATAAAGGCGCATGCGAAGTCGATAGCGGCGTGCTTGCGATTATGAATAACGCGCTCATCCCCGCAGCGATCGTCGTAAATTTAGTATTTTGGCAAAAGGACGCCGATATAGCGCGCCTGCTTGCGGGCTCGGCGCTGATTTACGTTTCGCTAATTTTGCATAAAAAGATTATGAAATTTTACGCCCTGCGCGAGCAAAGAATTTAGTATTTAACTAAAATTTTATATTTTTACATTAGAATTAGCTCTTATTTTATTTGAAGTTGGCAAAATGAAAAAAACCTTGAAATTTATCGTCTCTATCGTACTTATCTTTATTGCGATATATTTTTTATACGGTAAATTTTTTAAGCAAGAAGAGGCACCGAAAGCCCTCACCACAAGGCTTGAGAAGGGCAGTATCAGAGGCACGGTGACGGCTGCGGGAGAGGTTTATGCCAGGGATTTGGTAGACGTGGGCGCGCAGGTAAGCGGACAGATCAAAAAGCTCTACGTCAAAGTGGGCGATAAGGTTCAAAAAGGTGATATGATCGCACAGATCGACTCGGTTGCTCAAGAAAACGAGATCGCGCAGCAAAAGGCGCAGCTTCTGATCCACGAAGCAAATTTGGCTTCTGCAAAGATCGTCGCGGCAAACGCCAAAACGCAGTATAACCGCGAATTGCAGCTGTATAAAAGAAACGCCGCTTCCAAAGAGGCGGTGGAAAATGCTAAAAATAGCGCCGCTTTAAAAGAGGCCGAGCAGAAGCAGATCGAGGCGCAGATCGAGCAGACCAAACTTCAGCTAAGCACCGCGGAGACGAATTTCGGCTACACCAAGATCACGGCTCCGATAAGCGGTACGATCGTTTCAATGCCGGTAGAGGAGGGCAAAACGGTAAATTCCAACCAAACCACGCCTACGATCGTAAAGATCGCCGATCTAAGCAAGATGGAGATCAAGATGCAAATCGCAGAGGGCGATATATCCAAAGTAAAGGTCGGAATGGACGTAGAATACTCCATATTATCAGATCTGGATAATATCAAAAAGGCTAAAATTTACAAGATCGACCCCGGTCTTACTACGCTTAGCGACGGAACTTACGATAAAACTTCCAGTGGCTCTTCATCCTCCAGTAGCAGCGACAGCGCGATCTATTTTTACGCAAAGATGCTCGTAGACAATGAAAATGATTTTTTAAAAATCGGAATGACGACCGAAAACAACATAATCGTAAGCGAAGCGAACAATACGAGCTACCTACCTACCTCCGTTATCAAGCGCGACGCGAAAGGCGATTACGTCACGGTGCTTAACGGCAAAGAGCCCGAGCAGCGATACGTAAAAACGGGCGTCAGCGACGATTTGAATACTGAAATTTTAAGCGGTTTGGATGAAAAAGATGAGGTGCTTATCGCTGACGGAAAAGCCGCACCGTTAAATATGGACGGACCTCCGATGGTGTTTTAGTTAAAATTTTATGGTGTTAAAGATGCTAGAGCTTAAAGATATAAACAAAAAATTCATTCTCGGCGATAACGAAATCCACGTCCTAAAAGACGTAAGTTTAAATATCGAAGCGGGCGAGTTTATATCGATAATCGGGCAATCCGGAAGTGGGAAATCGACGCTGATGAATATAATCGGCTGCATCGATACGCCAAGCAGCGGAAGCTACAAGATCGAATGTCGCGAGACCGCGAATTTAAGCGGCGACGAGCTCGCAGCACTTAGAAGTAAAAAATTCGGCTTCGTCTTTCAAAAATACAATCTCATCGCTACGATGGATGCGACCGCAAACGTCTCGCTGCCTGCGGTGTATGCGGGCGTAGGGGCGAGCGAACGGACGAAACGGGCGGTGGAGCTTTTGGATAAGCTGGAGCTTGGGGATCGCATTAAAAATTTACCGAGCAAGCTTAGCGGCGGGCAGCAGCAGCGAGTAAGTATCGCCCGCGCTCTGATAAACGGCGGCGAAGTGATTTTGGCCGACGAGCCCACCGGCGCGCTTGATAGCAAAAGCGGTGAGACGGTGATGCAAATTTTAACGGCGCTACACAAAGAGGGCCACACCATCATCATAGTTACGCACGATGCGCATATTGCGGAATTTGCGGATCGTATCATCGAGATAAAAGACGGTAGAATTTTAAGCGATAAAAGAAAGGCGGAACGGGTTTTTGAGCGCAAAAAAGAGGAGATTAAAACGAAAAATTCCTTTATATTTTGCAAAGATCAGCTCATCGAAAGCTTTAAAATGTCGATTAGCGCGATATTTTCGCATAAACTAAGATCGATTTTGACGATGTTAGGCATCATCATCGGCATCGCGTCTGTTATCTGCGTAGTAGCTCTTGGTAAGGGTTCGGAGGAGAAAATTTTATCCGAGATCCGTAAAATTGGCACCAATACGATCGATATCTTTCCCGGTAAAAATTTCGGCGACGTGCGAGCAGGCTTTGTGAGCACCCTTACGATAAGCGATTCTAAAGTTTTGGCGCGCCAGCCCTACGTCGATTACGCTACACCAAATGCTTCTGCAAGCGGTACGGCAACATATGCTAATTTAAGCTCCAAGGCTCAACTGCGCGGCGGCGGCGTGAATTCTTTGGCAGTTAATGGCATAGATATAGAGGATGGTAGAAATTTTAGCGACGACGATATTAAAAATTCTGCCTCTGTCGCGATTATCGATCCAAACACTAAAAAAACGTTTTTTAAAAATTCCGATCCTATTGGCAAGACGATTTTATTTTCGGGTAAGCCACTTAAGATCATAGGAGTTTCGGGTAAGGATGAGAACGCCTTCGGAAGCAACGAAAATTTAAGAATTTACGCGCCGTACTCAACTGTGATGAATAAAATCACGGGCAATCGAAAAATCAGCTCTATCACCATCAAAATAAAAGACGATGTCAATACTCAAGTGGCTGAAGAGAGCCTAACTCAGCTACTTATCCAAAGACACGGCTCGCGGGATTTTCATACGATGAACGCAGATACTATCAAACAAACAATACAAAGCACTACCGGCACGATGACGATTTTGATCTCATCGATTGCGGTTATCTCGCTCGTCGTCGGCGGCATCGGCGTGATGAATATCATGCTCGTAAGCGTTACCGAGCGCACGCGCGAGATCGGCATCAGAATGGCGATCGGCGCGAAGCAATCCAATATCTTGCAGCAGTTTTTGATAGAGGCGATCTTGCTTTGCTCGCTGGGCGGAGCTTTAGGAATTTTAATCGCTTTGGCGCTTGGATTTGCGTTTAATACCATAAGCCCGGATTTTGCGATGAAATTTACTACTGCGCCCTTCGTGATCGCCTTTGCGGCGTCGTCCGCGATCGGTATAGTTTTCGGCTATTTGCCGGCAAGAAACGCCAGCAGATTAAATCCGATAGATGCTTTAGCACAAGAATAAACAAGGAGAGAAAATGATAAATTCCAAAGTAATTTTAAGCGGCATTTTAGCTGTTTTTATTGGCGGTTGCGCCTCAAATCAAAGTGAGGTCGAATTTAAACCTGTAGAGCATTTCAAGGACGAAAATGCAAGCTATGAAATCGATACGCTGTGGTATAAAAAATATGGCGAATCGTACCTAAATAAGCTTGTAGATCAAGCCCTTGCGAATAACTACGATCTAAAAACAGCGGCTTTAAATGTTGAGAGTGCTTATGCAAATTTAGGGCTAAGCAGGGCTGATCTTTTTCCTACGCTAAGTAGCTCGTGGAGTGCGGGCGCTAATCGCGACATAAGCACCGGCTCGAATTGGAACAAAACCTATAGTTCGGGCTTTAACGTAAGCTATGAGCTTGATCTTTTCGGCAAGATCCGCTCGGCGGTAAATGCCGAGGGCTGGAACGCTAAAGCCAGCGAGTTTGACCTTGAAAATACTCGCCTGACTCTTATAAATTCTGTCGTAAGCGGCTACTTTGAGATGCTTTATCTAAACGATTCGCTAAAATGGACAAAACAGAATTTAAGCGATTACCGCGAGATCGAAAAAATAATCAAGGCAAAATACGATTACGGCAAGTCCGAACAGCTTGATTACAGGCAGATTCAAAATTCTATTCTAGGGCTTGAAAACAAGGTATTAAGCATTCAAAAAAATATTGAGGATAATCATAAATATATGAGAAATCTCATCTCCTCCAGCTTGCAATTTGATGATAACACAGATTCAATAAATTCCATAGAATTCCAAGGCGTTGATCTAAATGTACCTTACACAGCGCTTGCTAACCGCCCCGACATTAGAGCTGCGATCGCTAGGCTAAATTCCAGCTTTTACGACGAACAGACCGCTAAGTTAAATTTCTTTCCTAGCGTGAATTTGGGCGCAGGGCTTACTAATGGGCAAGGCGTGAGCGCTAACGATAGCTTCAAGCTAAATTTTTTAAGTGGCAACGTAAGCATAAGTCTGCCGTTTTTGGATTATGCGAGGGTTGAAAACCGCCTTAAAATTTCAGAGATCGCTTTTCGCAAAAACGTCGTAAATTACGAACAGACGCTCTCTAACGCTACGAATGAGGTGCTAAATTTATATAGAATTTACCAGATCAATCTGGCTAGCCTTAAAAATTTAAGCGCTGCTTACGATGAAAAGGCGCGCATTGCCGATCTTTACGCCGCGAAATACGAAGCTGGCTCAAGTGAGCTGAAGGATATGCTAGAAGCCCGCACCGACGCCGTAAATGCCAAGATAAACGAGCTAAATCAAAGATATTTGACGCTTCAAAACGAGGCAGCGATCTATCGCGCAATGGCAGGCAAATTTAAACGCAAATGAAAAAGGCTTTGATATTTTGGCTGCTTTGCGGCGCAATATTTGCTGATTCCACGGCACTAAGCGCGCAAGATGACTCAGTAAGCTTTGGTGCCAGCGCTTACGTTGCGAACGATAAACAATCAGAATTTGAGAAAAACCATAATGAAATTATGCTAAATCGTCAAAAAAATGAACTAGATAGGCAAAGCCTGCAAAATAATTTGCAACGTGAATCAAAAGGCGTAGGCGACCACGATGATTTTTCGATGAAAAAACAGCCGATGCAAGATATCAAGGAGCGAAACAATAAAAATGAGCAAGACTTAAAACTGCGCCGTAAAAAGCTGCAAGGCGACGCTTATCGGCGCTAGGGCTGCTTTTGTTTATCGGTTTTTAAGTAAAGTTTCTATAAAATCTCCGCTTTACATTTTCTTAAAGGAACAGTTATGAAAAGAACGTACCAACCCCACAATACCCCTAAAAAGCGTACTCACGGCTTTCGCGTCCGTATGAAAACAAAAAACGGTCGCAGAGTTTTAAGTGCAAGACGCGCTAAAGGCAGAAGAAGATTGGCTGCGTAGGCGAATTTGCTGCAATAAGCGATAGCAGGGTTTTTTCGGAGGTTTATAAAAGTGCAGCAAAGTGGCATTGCGAATGCGCCGTCGTGTATTTTTTGGCGAGCGAGCAACGCAGATTTAGCGCGGTCGCCAGCAAAAAAATAGGCAATTCAGTTACGCGAAATTACGCTAAAAGGCGTTTGCGCGCCGCGTTTTATAATCAAAAAGACGCCATTGTTAGCGGAATTTTTATATTAATCGCAAAAAAGCGGATCGTAGATATGAGCTTTGAAGACATTGAGCGAAATTTAAAATGGGCGTTTAAAAAGATCGGCGCAGTAAAATGAAGAGATTTTTTATAGCCGCGATCGGGTTTTACCAAAAATTCATTTCGCCCGCGTTTCCGCGCTGTTGCCGCTACTATCCGAGCTGTTCGGAATATGCGCTTTATGAGTTTAAGTTTAACGGCGCCTTTGGCGCGCTCTGCGCTGTAACGGCTAGAATTTTAAGATGCAATCCGCTCTTTAGCGGTGGCATAGATTATCCGATAATCGCGCAAAATTTTAAATTTTGCGTATTTTCAAAAGCCTGCGAAGGCGGCTTTAACGCGCGCGCGCAGAAATTTAAGCTTTGGTTCATACCATATAAAAAAAATAGATATTACGTCATACGACTAGGAGAAAAATAGTGCTAGATAAACTTCCTCAATCAAAGCGCCTTGCTATCGCAATAGCAACTGCGCTCATATTTTTCGTAGCTTACGATCATTTTTATTTATCAAAAATTCGCGCCGCTATGGAGGCAAACGCAACCGCAGCGCAAATCGCGCAAAAAAATGCCGCCAAGTCCGCTCCGCAAACTACCGCTGCTGGCGTGAGCGCGCAGGGAGCGAATTTAAATACCACAAATTCCATCTCTGCACCGTTAGTGCGCGTGGTTGGCAAAGAAGCAAATTTCACGATCGACGGGCTCGGTCGCATAAGCTCGTATGTGCTAAATGATGCTAAATTCCGTGACGAAAACGGCGATGCGATAAATTTAATTGATCCTAAATCACATTCTAAACCGCTTGAGATGCGCTTTGAGGACGCGGCGTTGAATGCGATGGCTTTCGATACTCCTTACAGCGCCTCATCTAACGAGCTTGACGTACGAAACGGAGAGGCTAGTGTTACATTAAGTCAAAGTTTAGGCGCCGTTAGCATAAATAAAATTCTTACCTTTTATCCAAATGGTAGTTATAAATTGGATCTGAAGTTAAGCGGCAATGCGCATTATTTTATCAGCCCCGGCTCGCGCCCGAACGTAGAAGTAGATAGCTATACGGTTCACGGCGTCATCGTTGGAAAACCGGGCGAAGCTGGAATTTCAGATAAAATCACTTCATTTTTTACGGGCTCGCAGGCTATAAACGAAAGCGTAGAAATTTTTAAAGATGGCGACGTGGATAAAAACGAGCGAATAAGTGGCGCAAATATCGCTGCGAGCTCGGATCGTTATTATACGACGCTATTTTACGGAGAGAGCTTGAATGCGACCGTGACTGACGCAGATAAAATTTCGCAGGTTTTCATAGGCTCAGACGGCGATCTTAGTCTTACGGGCTATATCGGCGCGAAAGATCACGCAACGCTAAGCTCGATAAATCCTACTCTTACGCACATTATCGAATACGGCTGGTTTACCTTCATCGCTCGCCCGATGTTTAAATTTCTAAACTGGTTGCACGGCTATATCGGTAACTGGGGCTGGTCGATCGTAGTGCTTACGCTCATCATCCGCCTAATCTTATTCCCGCTAAGTTACAAGGGAATGCTATCTATGAATAAGCTAAAAGATCTGGCGCCTAAGATGAAGGAACTTCAGGAGAAATATAAGGACGATAAGCAGAAGCTGCAGATGCATATGATGGATCTGTATAAGAAAAACGGCGCCAATCCGATGGGCGGTTGCTTACCGATCCTGCTTCAAATACCGGTATTTTTCGCGATCTACCGCGTTTTGCTTAACGCGATCGAGCTAAAGGGCGCTGAATGGGCGCTGTGGATCCACGATCTGTCGCTTAAAGATCCATATTACATCCTGCCGATTACGATGGGAATTTTGATGTTTTTGCAGCAAAAGATTACTCCGACTACATTTACCGATCCGATGCAAGAGAAGATGATGAAATTCTTGCCTCTTATTTTTACGGTATTTTTTGTGATGTTCCCGGCGGGTCTTACGCTATACTGGACGGTCAATAACTTCTGCTCCATTATCCAGCAATATGTCATCAATAAAGCCTTTGCTAGGCATAAACAAGCTCAAATAGCGGAGAAAAAATCATGATAATTGAAGCAGAAAATTTAAAAGACGCATATAATAAAGCAGCAGCTGAGCTGGAATGCTCAGTAACGCAGCTTAACGTGCGCGTACTGCAGCATCCAAGCAGCGGATTTTTGGGCTTTTTTAAGAAAAATGCCATTATAGAAGCGGTTTTGGAAGGGGAGAAATTTAGCGAAAATCCGGAATTTAACGCCCCGCAAAATAAAGTCGGCAAAGCAGAGAAAAAGCAGGGCGATAAATCAGAGCCGCAAAGTCCGCGCGCCACGCATTCTAAACATCGCAAAGAAAAGCAAAAGGGCGTTGTGACGGATGAAATTTTATCCGATATCAAAGAGAAGCTATCTGCACTTTTTAGATCAAGCGAGTTTAATATCGAAGTTAGCGATGTTAGCAAAATCGACGAAAATACCGTCTATATCAAGCTGCAAGGCGAGGATAGCGCGCTTTTGATAGGCAAAGAAGGACACCGCTACAAGGCACTTTCGTATATGATTTACAACTGGATCAGCATCAGATACGATCTTGCTGTGGTTTTTGAAATCGCGGAATTTTTACAAAATCAAGAACGATTTATCGATTCTTATGTAAATGCACTCGTAGAGCGCTCCGGAAATGAGCGTATTGTCACGAAAGCTTTTGATGGCGCATTTATCAAAATCGTAGCCGACAAGCTAAAACAAGCATATCCGGATCGTTTCGTGGGCATAAAATCCACGCGTAGCGGCAAAATCGTCATCGTAGACGAAAAAAGCTAATCGTGAGCGAGACTATCGCCGCTATCGCTACGGCTCACGGTATCGGCGGAATTTGCATAGTTAGAATTTCAGGCGAGGAAGCGCTATCTATCGCCCTAAGCCTTTCACATCGCAGTTCTTTGCGCCCTCGCTATGCTACGCTTGTAAATCTTTTTGACGCGAGCGGCGAAGCGTTCGGCGAGGCGATTTTGATATATTTTAAAGCTCCGCATAGCTTTACTGGTGAGGATGTCGTAGAAGTGCAGACCCACGGCGGCTTTACGGCTTCGTCCTTGGCGTTAGATGCCGTGCTGGCTCTGGGCGCGCGCATAGCAAATCCGGGCGAGTTTAGTAAGCGAGCTTTTTTAAACGGTAAAATGGATCTTAGTAAAGCGGAAGCCATAAGCGATCTGATTAATTCGCGCTCGCAAAGTGCGGCTAAAGCTTTATCGCGCAGCCTGCGAGGCGAGCTAGCAGACTTCGTCGCAAATCTGCGCGCGGCTCTGGTTAAGACGCTAGCTTTTGTCGAGGTTTGCATCGACTACGCGGAGGACGATCTGCCTTCTGATGTGCTGCAAAACTCGCAAGAAATGCTTAGCCAAAATATCGCTTCGCTAGAAAAAATCACTCGCATCAGCCGCAGCCGAAAGGGGTTGATCGAGGGCTTTAAAGTAGCGATTGTGGGTAAGCCCAATGTCGGTAAATCAAGCATTTTAAATTCTATGCTGAGCTTTAGTCGCGCTATCGTGAGCGACGAAGCGGGCACTACGCGCGATCTCATCGAAGAAAGCTTGCAAATAGGCACCCATCTAATCCGTATAGTCGATACTGCAGGTATCAGACACAGCGGCTCAAAGCTCGAAAGTATCGGCATTTCATATTCGCTTCGCGCTGCAATCGAGGCGGACGTGATTTTGGCAGTGTTTGATGCAAGTCGCGAATGGGACTCCGAGGACGCGCAGATCCTAAAAATATTGCGTGAACAAAAAGACAAAAAAATCATCTACGTTTTAAATAAATGTGACCTGCCTCGTAAATTTCATCCTAGCGTGGAGGATCTTGGCGAGGATTTAGAGGCTTTTTCTGAAAAAAATTTCGCAGTCAAAAATCCCATATCAGAGAATTTCACAGCCGAAAATTTAAAGCAAAGTCGGACCTGCGATGTTTTTTTAAATTCCTGCGCGCAGAATTTAAAAGCTAAAAATTTAAAGCGTGACTTAAGCGCGCAAAATTCTACTTCCACAAATTCCGCGCCTACAAGCCAAATAGCTCTTGCGAATTCCATAAATCTGGTGGGGCAGAATTCCGCCGCAAAAGCGGGACTAGTGTCGCCAAATACCGAGCGCGTTACTGCAAGCTGTGCTGCGGGGAATTTTACTCAAGATGATTTCAAACAAAATTCTGCAAATTCCATCGCGCCTAGTAGCTCTGCAATAAATTCCGCTAAGCAAACTACCCAAGCAAATTCCATTTTTACGTCACTTGAAATTTCTGCAAACGAGGGTGTGGATAAAATTTTAACCGCGCTTGAGAGCTACTTAAATTCTCAAAATTTCGATGGTCTTATGCTGAGTAATGAGCGGCAAATTCTATCTTGCGAGAGCGCGCTTGCGGCTCTTAAAAATGCGAGCGAGCGCCTGGCTTGCGGCGAACTTGAGCTTTTTGCATTTGAGATAAATCGCGCGATTGAGGCGATTGCACGTATTTCGCGTCCATTTGAGCGAGACGAAATTCTAGACGAAATGTTTAGCAATTTTTGCCTCGGTAAATAGCGTTTTAGCTACTAATTAGCCAAAATTCAATATAATCTCGCATTTAAAACGAGGTCTTTATGAAGGAAAAAATCCAATATTTTTTGGCGCTGGGTCTGATAAAATTTGCAAAATTCGCGCCGAAAAGCTTCATATTCGCATTTTTCGACAAGCTTGCACTTTTTGCATCGTGGAAGCTTAGCAGGCGCGTTAAAGTCGCGCAGGATAACCTTCGCGCCGCCTATCCGCAAAAAAGCGAAAGTGAGCTTCACTCTCTTGCGATCGAGAATTTTCGCAGTATCGCTAGGACGCTTACCGACACGCTTTTATTTTACAATGGTAGACTAAAATTTGATGATCTGATTTCAAACGGCGAGCAGGCGCTAGAGCGCGTCCGAAAGCTAAAAGGTGATAATCCGCACGGGATTTTATTTTTTACCGCGCATTTTGGAAACTGGGAAATTCTAGCCAATTTTTTCGGCGCTAACGGCTTTCCCGTCTCGGTAGTGGGGCGCCGCAGCGATAACGAGCTGATCGAAGAGCGGCTCGTGGCGCCCTTTCGCGAGCGCTACGGCAACGACCTCATTTATAAAGACGATGCGATGCGCAGGCTCGTACAGGCACTAAAACAAGGACGCAACGTAGGCATTCTGCCCGATCAAAAGCCAGGCCCTAAAAACAGCCTGATTACGACCTTTTTTGGACGACAGTGCTACACCACGAAGACTATCGCGTCGCTTTATTTGAAATTTCGCCCCGTGCTGATACCCATTTTTGCGCGCCGCGGAGAGGATGATCGCTACGAGATCGTGATCAAGGATTTCCCGCCGCTACCTGAGGGGCTAAATAAGGACGAGGCCGAACTGTTTATCACGCAAAAGTGCAATGACATTTTCGAAGAGGTTGTGCGAACTGCGCCGCAGCAGTGGTTTTGGATACACAAACGATGGAAAATGGACTGATGGCGCGGCAAATTTCAAGAGGCGAGAGCAAACAGGGCATCGCGAGAAATTTATCCGCGCCGCAGGGCTCGCGCCTCTTTGCAAAAGAGCAAAGCGTCGTAAATTTAAGTAGAGCCGCGCGAGAAGGTAAAATTTTAAATCGCGAAAGCTCTATGGCGATCGCCGCCACGCGAGCGAGCAAAAATTCGGATTTCAAAAATTTTATATCGTTTTGCGGTAGCCCCTCTTACATTTTACGCCGCGAAAATTTTAGATATAAAAATTTAAGATCGGGTGCCTCAGATTACGCGTGGCACGCAGGCGGCGGCTCTTTAAATTTAAACAGCGAAAGCTCCTGCGCAAATCCGCCCGCAGCAAAAAATTCGCATCGAAAAGTGCTCATCTTAAGCGACGGCCGCAAAGGGCACGAGAACCAAAGCATCGCATTTTGCGAGCTAAGAGGGCTTGAGTTTTGCATTTGCAAGATTGCTTACGCAAACAAGCTTCTTAAGCTTTGCTCCTACGTGCTTGATTTTTTCGGGCTTTATTTTAAAATTTTTAAGTGCGATCTCAGTGGAGGAGACACGGTGGCAGACTGCAAAAACAGATCGAATTTAAACAATTCTGCTTTAAATAGTCCCGCCGCGCCGGATAGCGTAAATTTAGATGCCGCACCGAATGGCAGAAATTTAGATGCTGCATCAGATCGCAATTTAAATTTCGCAGATTTCGATCTGTTCGTAGGCGCGGGCTCTACGACCTATTACGCGCTGAAATTTTACGCGCGCAGATATGCAAAGCCGAGTATAGCACTAATGTATCCGAAGGGCTACCGCAAGGATTTTAGCGTCATCATCGCAGGCGCGCATGACCGCCCAAAGCCGCGTGCAAATCTAAAAATTTCGCCCGTCTCGCTTAGTTTTTCGCGCCCGCAGGGGCTGTATAGGCCGCAGCGCAAATCCATCGGATTTATCATCGGCGGGCCGAATTCCTGCTTTGAGATGGGGGATGAAATTTTAAAGCAGATAGAGGGCGTAAGGGCGCAGTTTGCGGACTGCGAGTTTGCGCTAACGACCTCTCCGCGCACGCCGAGGGCTACCGAGAGCGCGCTAGAAAAGCTTGGCTGGGATTACAGCGTGATTTATAGCCGAGAGCCCGTAAATCCGATCGGCGATTTTTTGGCGCAGTGCGAGTGGGTCTTTATCAGCGAGGATAGCGTCTCGATGATAAGCGAGGCTGCATCTAACGGGAGCGCGAGCGTAGCTATTTTGAGTTTAAAGCGCAAAGACGCTCATAATAAATTTGACGATTTTATAAGTGCTCTCGTTTCTACGGGCTATGCTAGGCGCTACAGCGAGGGTGCGAAGCCAAAAAAGACCGCGAAGTACGATCTTGGGGCGTTTGTGAGGGGGATAAAAATATGAGGGTCGTGCAAATCCTGCCCGAGCTTAACGAAGGCGGCGTCGAGCGCGGCGTAGTCGAGCTAAATAGGGAGTTTGCGCGGCGCGGCATCGAAAATTTCGTTATCAGTAACGGCGGCAAATTGGCGCCAAAGATAGAAAACGAGGGCGGCGTGCACGTACAGCTCGACGTTTGCTCCAAAAATATCCTAAGCGTTGCGGCGCGCGTTTTAAAGCTGCGTAAAATTTTAAGCAGGATCGCTCCCGACATCGTGCATGTCCGCTCACGCGTGCCGGCGTGGCTGGTTAAGTTTGCTCGCCCGCGTGCAAAGATCGTAAGCACCGTGCATGGGATAAATTCCGTAAATTTTTACAGCAAAATCATGACGGATGCGGACGCGATCATCTGCCCTAGCGGCTATGCGCGCGATCACGTGGTGCGAAGCTACGGCGTGGATGCGGCCAAGATCACGATCATTCCGCGCGGCATCGATCTAGAAAAATTTAATCCCAAAAATTTAGACGAGCGCTTCATCGCGGAATTTAGACAGAATTTTAACCTCGCGCAGGATGATTTCATCGTCTCGGGCGTTGGGCGCATCACGCAGATTAAGGATTACAAAACCCTGATCCGCGCCGCGGCTTTGGCAAGCGAACAAAAGCTTAAAATTTTGATCGTAGGCGGCGTGAGAGCGGATCGCAACGAGTATTTTTCCGAGCTAAAATCGCTCGTAGAGGGGCTTGGACTAGACGAGCGCGTAATTTTTGCAGGTTCGCAGAGCAAGGTGGCCGAGATTTACTCGCTCTCGTCGGTCACGGTAAGCGCTTCAAGCAAGCCCGAGAGCTTTGGGCGCTCGATGGCTGAGGCGATCGCGCTGAATTGCCCGGTGATAGCGACCCGTCACGGCGGCGCGCTGGATATCGTAAGAGAGGGCGAAAACGGTTATTTTTTTGACGCGGGCGACGCGCAGGCGTTAGCGGGGCTGTTTGCCCCCGCGCGCGAGCTGAAATTTGACGGCTACGGCTACGTTTCGCAAAACTTCAGCCTAAAGCAGATGGTAGAAAAAACGATAAAGGTTTATGAGAGTTTAATATGAAAAAATTTTTTTACGAAAACGCGCCTAGCGGCTGGAGGATCGCATTTTTAACGCTGCTGCTTCTTTGGTGCGCGTCGCTGTTTTTCAAAAACGCGGTCTATCAGATCTCCTTTGCGGCGCTAAGTCTGGCTACGATTTTGAGCTTTTTGGCTTATCGCGTAAGGATCGAGCGATGATCTACGCGGCGGTTTTGGCTTTTGCGGCGCTTTTTGCGTGGTTTTGCCTGCGCTTTGCGTGGTGGGCGAAGGACCAACCTTACGAGTATCCGCGCGTGCTGATGTATCATATGATCCGCGAGCATCTGCCAAAGCGCGCCTCTAAATTTAACCGTCTGCGCGTAGAGCCCGCCGCGTTTGAGAAGCAGCTTGCGTGGCTGAAGCGAAACGGCTTTATGAGCTACACTCTAAGTGAGCTTGCGAGTTTGGATAAAAAGCCCGCAAAGGCGGTTTGCATTACCTTCGACGACGGGTATCGCGATAATCTTACGGGCGCCCTGCCTCTTTTGCAAAAATACGGCTTTAAGGCGACGATTTTCATCGTGAACCGGCGCTTTGAGGGGAATTGGGCGACCGATAAGGATCTGAAAAAATCAAGCGATGAGCTAAATCGCGAGGAGATGCTAAGCGACGATGAGGTTCGCGAGCTTTTGCAAAGCGGGCTCATCGAGATCGGCTCGCATACGCTCGATCACGCGAACTTACCTAGCTTAGACGCGGCAGAGCAGCTGCGTCAGATGAGTGAATCAAAGCGCGAAATAGAGGCGAAATTTGACGTCCCTTGCAGCGCCTTTGCCTATCCGTTCGGCTTTTATGACGAGATTAGCGTGCGCTGCGCGCGCAAGGCGGGCTTTAGCTGCGCCGTTACGACCCAAAACGACGTGTTGCGCCCTCACTACTCAAATTTTGAAATTCCGCGCATCATGGTTAGCGGCAGACAGGGGCTTTTGAGCTTCATTTTGAAGATGAAGAAGGGCAGAAATAGATGAAAATCGCCTATCTTTGCTGCTCCAGATTTTACGGCGGCGTCGAAAAGATCGTGATCGACTCGCTAAATGAGCTTTGCAAAAGCGAGCAGGCGGCGCTAATCGTGCCCGATAGATGCGAGTTTTTGCAGCGTCTGGATGCTCGCGTGCAAATTTATCAGTACAAAAGCCGCGACAAGCGCTACAATCCGTTTTTGTTCGCTGAAATTTATCGGTTTTTACGCTCGGGCGGATTTGAAATTTTACATTCACACGGCGCCAAAGCCGCGCAGATCGGCTTTGTAGTCGAAAAATTTTTAAATCTTAAGCTTGTTGCGACCAAACACAACGACCGCAAAGCGCCCGTTTTTGATCGCGTGCGAAACGTCATCGCAGCCTCGCGCAAGGTCGCAACCACGATAAATCACGCCGCGAAGGTGATATATTTCGGCATAGAGCCGCGGCGGGAGTTTGCAAATCATGAAATTCTCGCGCGCTGCAAGGACGCGGAGGGTGCCGCAAACGAAGCGCTCAAGGAAATAAAGAATGCGCGCGGCGACTCGGCTGGCGCTGCGAATACGTCGCAAAATAGGGCTGGCTCTGCATTTGCGTCGCAAGATACGCTTAGCGGGGCGCATATGTCGCAGGATAGGGCTTTGGATGCGGACGCATCGCAAAATAAGACTAGCGGCGTATTCGTATCGCAACAGGGCGCAAGCGCAGCGGCGGAAAATTTTAAATTTAACATCGTCGCGGTCGGCAGACTCGATAAGATCAAGGGTTTTGATCTTTTGATCCGCGCCGCAAGCGAGCTGAAATTTGATTTCGAGCTTAAAATTTACGGGCAGGGCGGCGAGAGGCAAAATTTGCAAAATTTAATCGATTCGCTAAAATTACAGGACCACGTGCGGCTGTGCGGCTTTTGCGACGACGTTGCAGCTATTCTGAGCGCATCGCACCTGCACGTCATCAGCTCGCGCAAGGAGGGCTTTCCGGTGATTTTGATCGAAGGTATTTTTTATTCGCCCGTGCTGATATCTACCCGCGTGGGCGGAATTTCGGAAATTTTAAGCGAGGAGTTTTTATGCGAGGCGGCGGATCTGGGCGCCAAGATCGATGAAATTTACCGCACTTACGGCAAATACGCCCGGGCTTTTGCGCAAAAACACGCCAAGTTCAAGCAAGCTTTGACGCTGCAAAATTATATTAGCTCGCTTAAAAATTACTACGAGGAGCTGTTATGCGAAGCCTAAATTTAGGCAAAGTAGCGATTAATGGATGATATATTTATTCGTTTGGCGTATTTCGGGCATAAATTTAGTCTTGTAAATGCTTGATAATAATGTTATAATCCCGAAATAAAGGATAAAGATGTCTAAATTAGACGAAGCAAAAGAAAGATTGATGACGCTTAGATTTTGGTTGGGCATAATCGTCGGGCTAATGATTTCGCTTGGCGGTTGGTTATTAAATAACTACGAAACGGCAAAAGTATTTATTTTGATTTTAAGCGGATTAGGAATGATTGCTTTGTGTTTTGCTCTAGTGCTGGTTAATAGGAAAATTGAAAAAAAGTATAAAGAAATACGAGAGTTAAAAAAGTAGGAGGGTAGAGATGGTTGGTTATATAGTAGTTTGTGTGGTGATTTGTAGCTTTGTTTTTGCTGCCTTTTTGGGTGCACAGTCTGACGATACGGCGGCGTAATCAAAAACAGCATGCTATAACTTTTTACTTTCGATGCTAATTGCTTAAGCAAAGGCGGTATGGGATTGCTAAATTTTTTATGCTGCTATTATTAAATTTGGATGAGCATTGATGTTTATTGTAAAATCATAAGTGTTAAACGCCACTATTTTCTAGTTCAATTTTTAGAAGATTTTGATAATATAATAAGATGAAATATAAGAAAGGAAAATAAATGTTATCAAAATTTGGCTATGAAAAGATTATGGGATATTTATTATATATATTGTCTTTAAGTCTTTTTGTAGGTAAGTCTTATAATGTCTTCAGCGCCTTAATAGTAGTTATATTTCTATTCCATACTTTTAAGGAGCGCTTATTTTGCGTGTTTAAAGATAAATTTTTTATATTTATGTCTATTTGGTGTATATATATGCTGTCTAGTGTAATTTGGGCAACGCATAAAGATGGTATTATTAGTGCTGCAGGAGTTTTATTCTTATGGGTGCTTTTATATTTGGCGATTAAGACATATCTTGATTCCAAGGATAAATTAGAAAGATTTTTTAAATTTCAAACTTATATTGTTTTATTCGTTGCATTCAATGCACTGCTACAATTTCTTATAGGCTATAATATTTTTGGCGTTCCGATTTTGGATGGTAGGGCGACCGATATATTTTTTTCTAGCAATAGTAGAATTTTCCCTTTTATCTTGCCTCTTTATGTTGGAGTGTTTGGGGCTATGCTTAGTTTGAAAGATCGCTCTTTATCTCATTACATTCTATACGGCTCGGCTCTTTTTGGAATTTTAATAGCTGTTCCGCTAAGCGGCTCCAGGGGCCCTTTATTATTGCTTTCCGTGTTTATCCCTATAATAGTTTGGACTAGCCCTTATAGAAAAACAGCTTTTATTGTGTTGGCTGTTTTATGTGCATGCGTGATTTCTATAGCCTTTAATAGCGATAAATTACAGGATAGGTTGATTTCTTTAGTACATCCATTCGAGAATCAAAAGCACCTTAGGGTGGCTATTTGGAAAACTGCTATAGAAGAGTTCAAAGATAATCCTATATTAGGCGTAGGTTTTAAAAATTTTAAATATAGACAATTCGATTACTATAAACCGGAATTTGAAAGTTACGAAATAGACAAGGAACAAAATAAAATGGTTGAACATGCGCATAGCCCTTGGATGGATATACTTGCAGAGCAAGGAATTGTTGGATTTGGGTTTGCCATTACACTATTTTTTAGTATCCTTTATAATGTTTATAGAAAAGGAACTTTTATATTGATCGGTGCATTTAGTGTTTTTTATGCATTTTCCTTTTTAAATTCCACTTTTGTAATTTCTAAGAGCCGTTGGTCGTTTTTTATGATATTTTCTATAACCATATTTACGCTTGTCGCTAACTATTATAAGTATATAAATTCATCGAGTGATAGAAAAGTTAATGATGTAAAAGAATCAAGATGAACTATATTTTTATGTTTCTGATCTTTGCCGCCGTAGCGGGCGTTTCGCTGCGGTATAACTGGTGGCGGATCCCGCAGAGCTGGCATAAGGCACGGGTGCTGATGTATCATAGCATAGAGGAGCACAAGGGCGATAAATTCGACAAATGGCGGCTAAGACCTGCTGATTTTGAAAGACAGATCGCGTGGCTTGCAAAAAACAGCTTTAAAAGCTTTAAGCTTAGCGAGCTTATCGCGCTAGAGCGGCTGCCTAAAAAGGCTGTTTGCATCACATTCGACGACGGGTTTGAAAATAATTTTACTAGCGCCTTTGAAATTTTGAAAAAATACGATTTTAAAGCGAGTATATTTTTGGTGCCGGATGCCGTGCAAAACGACTGGGAGCGTGTCAACACCGCTCATCTCGCGCGGATGCTGAGCGAGGAGCAAATTTTAAAAATGCAAGCAAGCGGGCTGGTGGAGTTTGGCGCGCATACGATGCACCACGTAAATTTAGACCTTACCTACGCGAGCGATCCGCAGCTCGCCGTAGATGAGATCATCGCATCCAAGGCTCGCGTAGCAAGTATTTGCGCTCAGCCTTGCGAGGTGTTTGCCTACCCGTACGGTAAATTTAACGACGAAATTTTAAATATCGCCAGATCAAATTTCAAAGGCGCGGTAGTTGTCAAGCGCGGACTTTACGAGGCGGGCGACGACAGACACGCCGTAAAGCGTATCGGCATTTTGGGCACGGAGGGGTTTTTTGATTTTTGGCTGAAATTTACGAGGATAAGGAACAAACTATGATTAAAGCATCCGTTTATGCGATAGTGATGAATGAGGAGCGCCACATCGAGCGTATGCTGCGTAGCGTGGCGGATTTCGCCGAGATCATAATCGTCGATAGCGGCAGCACCGATGCCACGCTGCAAATCGCGCGTAAATTTACCGATAAAATTTACCATCACGATTGGCAGGGCGAGGGGGTGCAGAAAAACTACGCATTTTCGCTCTGCAGCAACGAATGGGTGCTAAATCTCGACGGCGACGAGGAGGTAAGTCCTGAGCTAAAGGGCGAGATAGAGGAGTTTATGAGCCAGAGCGATTACTCGGCGCTGGATATTAAATTTCACGAATACTCGCTAGGGCGCAAGTGCTCGGATCTCGTGCGCAAAAATACTCACATCCGCTTCTTTCGTAAGGAGTGCGGCGAGTATAAAAATATGGGGGTGCACGCGCAAATTTCGATCATAAAAGGCGCGGTGAAAAAGAGCAAATTTTGCATTAATCACTTTAGCGAAAAGCCGATTGCAGAGCTCGTTATGAAAAATAACAACTACTCTACGCTGCGCGCGCAGGGGGATTTTGAGAAGGGCAAGAAGCCGAGCCTTGCGAAGCTTTTGCTGATCTATCCGTTTGCGTTTTTTAAATCGTACATTTTGCGCAGATCGCTTTTTGACGGGCGCAAAGGATTTATCACGGCAAATATTAACGCATTTTACGCGTTTTTAAAAGAGGCGAAACTTTACGAGAAGTATCTTAAAAAGGGCGAAAATTAATCGAAATGATAGAAAATTTTAGTTATTATTGCGACCTAAATTTAACGGCGAAAAGGGCGAAAAAATGGATAAAAAAACGATAGCGGCACATAAAATTTCAGACGAAGAATATGAAAAAATTTTAAAAATTTTAGGTCGCGAGCCGAATCTGCTCGAGCTTGGGATTTTTAGCGCGATGTGGAGCGAGCACTGTAGCTACAAATCGAGCAAAAAATATTTAAGCGGCTTCCCGACCAAGGCGCCTTGGGTTATCCAGGGGCCCGGCGAAAACGCAGGCGTCATCGATATCGGCGGCGGCATGGCGGCGGTTTTTAAGATGGAAAGCCACAACCACCCTAGCTTCATAGAGCCGTTTCAAGGGGCTGCGACCGGCGTAGGCGGGATACTGCGCGATATATTTACGATGGGCGCGCGCGTCGAGGCCAATATGAACTCGCTTCGCTTCGGCGAGGTGCGAGGAAGAAGCGAGAATGCGCGCAAGCAGCGCTATCTGCTAAAAGGAGCGGTTGCCGGCATTGCGCACTACGGCAACTGCATGGGCATCCCTACTATCGGCGGCGAGACGAGCTTTGATAAGAGCTTTGACGGCAATATTTTGGTTAATGCCTTTGCTCTAGGTATCGTTAAAAAGGATGAAATTTTCTACGGCAGGGCCGAAGGCGTGGGCAATAGCGTAATCTACGTGGGCTCTAAGACCGGGCGCGACGGGCTCGGCGGAGCCGTGATGGCGAGCGATAGCTTTAACGACGCGAACAAATCTCTGCGCCCGACGGTGCAGGTGGGCGATCCGTTCGCCGAAAAGCTGCTGATGGAGGCGTGCTTGGAGCTTTTTAAGACAAACTACGTCGTTGGTATCCAGGATATGGGCGCGGCGGGGCTTACTTCAAGTAGCTTTGAGATGGCGGGGCGCAGCGGCAGCGGCATGAGATTAAATTTAGACCGCGTACCGATGCGCGAGGAGGGGATGAGCCCGTATGAGCTGATGCTAAGCGAGAGCCAGGAACGCATGCTGATCTGCGCCAAAAAGGGCTGCGAGGAGAAAATCAAAGAAATTTTTGCTAAGTGGGATCTTGATGCCGCCGTCATCGGTGAGGTGACGGATAGCGGCAAGATGGAGCTTTTTTGGCACGGCGAGCTAGCAGGCGTCATCCCGATCGAGCCGCTTAGCGAGGCGGCTCCCGTGCTGGATCGCCCGATAAAAGAGCCTGCATATATGGCGCAGATCGCGCGGCAAAATTTATGCGGCTGCGGCGCGAGCGAGCGCGAGCTGGACGCGGCGTTTGATAAAATTTTTGAGGACCCCGAAGTGCTAAATAAATCCTACATCTACGATCAATACGACGCCAACGTAGGGTTAAATTCCGCCAAGCGTCCCGGTATGCTGGGCGCTGCGGTGATGCGAGTTAAGCAAAACGGCGTCAAGCTTGCGATGGCTGCGGATTGCAACACGCGGATGAATTACGTCCATCCGCGCATAGGCGCGGCGCTCGCGGTAGCGTCGGCGGGGCGAAAGGTCGCTATGAGCGGCGCGACGCCTCTAGCCATCACTGACTGCCTAAACTACGGCAATCCACAAAATCCAGAGGTTATGTGGCAGTTCGCGCAGGGCTGCGAGGGGATCAAGCAAGCTTGTGCCGCGCTAAATACTCCCGTCGTAAGCGGCAACGTAAGCCTTTATAACGAAACGGGCGGCGTTAGCATCCAGCCCACTCCCGCGATCGTGTGCGTGGGCACAAACGAGAGCGAGATCATCCCTAGCGATTTTTGCGCTAGCGGTGTGAGCGTCTATCTGGCGGGTGATACGAAGGGCGTTTTTGCGGGCTCGCTTTATATGAAAGCGATGGAAAATCGCGTCGCAGGCAGCCTGCCGGAGCTAAATTTAAAAGCAGAGCGCGCTCTGTGGGACTTCGCGATCGAGGCGGGCAGGAGCGGGGTTTTGGAGTTTGCAAACTCCGTAGGAATCGGCGGCGTGGCGATCACGCTAGCGAAGATGGCGTGCGTAGGTGGTATCGGCGGCGAGTTTGAGATGAGCTGCGACGACGGCAGAGATATTTTCGACGAGAGCTTTTCGCGCGCGATTTTCGGCGTACGCGACGAGGCGAAATTTAAAGAGCTGGCCGCAAAATACGGGCTAAGCTTGATGCGTCTAGGCACCAGCGGCGGCGAAGTTTTTCGCATAAATTCCGTCCGTAAAAATCTAAAGGTGCTAAAAGAAATTTACTTCGGCGAGTTTGCTAAGATCGTAAAGAGCGAAGACTAGCGCGTGCTTAGCATCATATTTCTTTTAATCGCGCTGTATATTTTCGCGCAGATCGGTGGGGCTCTCGGCAACTCCGGCTATCGCGGCAAGGCGCAAATGCAGCTAGGAGAGGCTAAAATTTTAGTAGCGCTTCTAGCCAAGGTCGCCAAAAGCGACGGGCACGTAAGCGAGTCCGAAGCCGCGATGATAAGCGAAATTTTAGATGATTTGGTGCGCCAAATGGGCGCCGGCGAACGCGAACGCGAGGCGCTGAAGCTAGTTTATAAGCTCGAGAAAGAAAGCCTCGCAAACGTGCGCGAGCTCGCCGAAAAATATAATCAAACCTACCGCCCGAGCCCGAGCCGCAAAACGGGGCTAATCTATTTCTTTTTAAATTTAGCCTACGTCGATCGCGGTTTTAGCGCGGCAGAGCGGCGCACAATCTCGCAGATTTGCGACGGATTGGGCATTGCGGAGCATATTCAAAGCCAGATATTCGCGACCTTTGAGCGCAGTTTTTACGGAACCTATTACGAAAACGGCGGCGCGCAAAGCGATACGGCTTACGACGAATACGACGGCTATAGCACAAGAAGCGGCGGGTATTGGGACAAATACGGCGGCAGAAGCACGGGCGGCTACGGAAGCAGTAGTTACGGCGGCGGCTACGGAAGCAGCAGTTACGGCGGCGGTACGGGCTACGGTTATGGCGGCACGACGGGTTCGGGCTACGGAGGCTCGCAAAGTTCTAGCGGCTCATACGGCGGGTATTCGAGTGGATATGGCGGCGGCTATTCGGGCAGCTCGCAAGGCTCCGCCAAAAGCAAAAGAGATCCGTATGAAATTTTGGGGCTCTCCAAGGACGCTACGTTTAGCGAGATCAAGAAAAAATATCGCGAACTCGTTAAAAAATACCACCCCGACATCCTGATGGGCAAGGGCGCGGACGAGGAGATCATCCAGGAGGGCACGAAGAAGCTTCAGGAGATCAACGAGGCGTATAAAATTTTAAAGGAGCGCTTCGGCGAGAAGTAAGGCGAAATTTTAAAATTTGAGGGCGCAAAACGCCTTGAAATTTTAAGGTGGATCGTGATACGGCGACAAGGTGTGGCGAAGGAATTTTAAGGCGCGATATCGCAAGATACGCGGCGTGCGAAAATTTCAGGTCGCGAGAGATTGGATGCGGCGCGGCAGTGAAATGTCAAAGCGTGCGGCACAGTTAAATTTGTATCTAAATTTTAAAATTCCAAGCTCGTAAGACCTGCAGGGCGCTTAATACAGCCTTGATGCACATCGTGCAGGCAGTCTAGCATGCGGTACGAGAATTTTAAGTGCAAGATAAAGGCGGCAAGTAGTATGCGCGAATGTTGAAATTTTAATATGTAATAGCGTTAAGGCTGATTGTTATTTATGAAATAAAATTTTAAAACCAAACCAACACGAAAGGAAAAACATGGGATTTCTATCCAAAGACGAGGAGCAGCAGAAGCAGGGCGCTAAAAAGGCGGCGAAGCAACCGCCGATCTTGATGAAGCAAACGCAAGAGGTGATCACCAATATCGAGAAATATCTGGGCGCGCCGCTGCTTACCTATTTTAACTCGGGCGCGGGCAGCGTCTGCGGTAACGACGCGATCAGTATCAACGACCACCTCAAGGGCAAGCATTTCGAAAAGCTCTATCTTTACATCAAAAGCGACGGCGGCAGCGGCATCGCATCGCTTAAGATCGTCTCGATTTTGCGCAACCACTGCGACGAGCTGATCGCGCTCGTGCCTGCAAACTGCGCTTCGGCGGCTACAATGATGGCGCTTGGGGCGAATAAAATTTTAATGGGACCGCTAGGATACCTCACGTCGGTCGATACTTCGCTGCGACACGAGCTTTCGCCGGTTACGAACACCAACGACCAAGCCAATGTCTCGATGGACGAGCTAAGCCGCGTGGTGAAGCTTTGGAAAAACAACGAGCGCCCGAACGATGAGAACCCGTACAAGGAGCTTTACAAATATATCCATCCGCTCGTTTTCGGCGCCGTAGATCGCGCAAGCAGCCTGTCGCTTAAAATTTGCCGCGAAATTCTGCGCTATCACTTCGAAGATGAGCAAAAGATCGCCTTTATCAGCGACAAGCTAAACAGCGGCTATCCGTCGCACGACTATCCGATCTTATTCAGAGAAGCTAACGAGCTTGGGCTTCAGGTCGAGAAGATGGATACACGCCTAAGCGAGATGCTTCAAATTTTAAACGAGCTCTACGCCGAGATGGGGCAGCGCACTTTCACCGACTTCGACGAGAACAACTACCACGACAATAACATCGCCAATATCATCGAAATTTTGGGATGCCAGATTTATTATCAGATTGACAAGGACTGGTTTTACCGCGAGGAGGAGAAGCGCTGGATCGTGCTAAACGACGAGAGCTCGTGGCGCAAAAACGAGATCGACGGCAAAAATATCAAAAACAGCATCTATTATATCTAGTACGGTTTTGGATATCGTGCCGCTTTAAATTTACGGCTTGTAAAATTTAAAGCGGCGTATAAAATTTCAACGAGCAGCAGCGGCAAGGTGCGATTGATGATGACATAGCCGCGCTTATGGATGAGCTGGGAAACAAAATGTGCAGGTAAATTTAAAATTTTAAAAGCGGCAAGAGGAGGCGCCAACCTAGCTTGGCGATAAAAGCTGCGCCGCGAAATTTTAAATTTAGTCGGTTTGCGCAGGTCCTTGCGGCTAAATTTGCGCTGCGGTTTAAATTTACGTTTTGCGTCGCGGCTTTTAATTTAGCCTTTGCAAGCGGCGCAGAATTTTAAAATTTACGTTCGCACGAGCATGGCGGCGATATTTAAGAAGCAAATTTAAAATTTACACGCGGTAAATGCGGTAAATTTAGTAAATTTCACTTTGCCGATTCCGCTTCATAAATCAGGCAAAATTTTAAAATTTAAAGGATTTTTGCGATGAAATTTTTTATCTCGTCTCTATTTTTGGCTCTGTCGCTGCTCGGCTGCGCTGGCAAAAACTCGCCTGCAAGCGATAAAACCTACGTTCTTTCAAGCGAGCTTGGAGATACGAAATACGCTTTTTACGGCGGAAATCTCTACGAAAACGGCGCGATTTTAGGTCCTTATGAAACGCGAGGCGATGCGAAGCTTGCGATTTTAGGCGGCGGCGCAAATTTAGATAAAAACGCGAAGCTCATAAAACTATATTTTTTCGAGCGCAGATACGGCGCGATCTACGCCGTAAGCCACAAAAACGGGGTCTGCGCCGAGTACAATAAGGGAAATTTCGTAGATTTTCAAATTTTATTTAATATTTTTCAAAGCAAAGAGTGGTTTAATTATAGCGGTGGCATCTCTCCGAGTGGCGAGATGCTTAAAGAGCTGAGTTCGGCGCGCATGGCGAAATTTAAAGGTGCCAAGCTCGGCGCGGCAGATGAAAAGACGAGGCGCGAGTATCAAAAGGCTCGGCGCGAGGCGATTTTGTATTTTCAGCTTAACGCAAACGACATGCGCGAGCTGATTTTTAAAAAATTATGCGAATAAATTAAAAGGAGAAAAGATGAGAGCGTTAATCAGCGTCAGCGATAAAGAGGGCGTCGTAGAGTTTGCTCGCGGGCTGCAGAGGCTCGGATTTGAAATTTTAAGCACGGGCGGCACGTTTAAGCTTTTGCGCGAAAACGGCGCCTCGGCGCTCGAGGTTAGCGAGTACTCGGGCTCGCCCGAGATGTTTGAGGGGCGGGTTAAGACCCTGCATCCAAAGATCCACGGCGGAATTTTGTATAAGCGAAACGACGCAAATCACGTAAGCCAAGCCGCGCAGCACGGCATCGGCGGCATCGATCTCGTGTGCGTAAATCTCTATCCTTTTAAAGCAACCGTAGCTCGCACCGACGATTTTTCAGAGATCATCGAAAATATCGACATCGGCGGCCCCGCGATGGTTCGAAGCGCGGCTAAAAATTTTGCTAGTGTCTATGTCGTCACGAGCCCGCTTGATTACGACGCGGTTTTGCAAAATTTAGCGAGCTCTGACGAGAGCGAGAAGCTGAAATTTAGGCAAAATTTAATGATAAAAGCTTATGAGCACACCGCAGCCTACGACGCAATGATCGCAAACTATATGAACGAGCGCTTTAACGGCGGCTTCGGCGCGAAAAAATTTATCACGGGCAGCAAGGTTTTTGATACTCGCTACGGCGAAAATCCGCACCAAAAGGGCGCGCTGTACGAGTTCGAGGACTTTTTTAGCAACCATTTTAAGAGACTAAAGGGCGAGGCGAGCTTTAACAATATGACCGATATGCACGGCGCGCTGATGCTCGCTAGTAGCTTCGGGGAGGCGCCTGCGGTAGCGATCTGCAAGCATGCCAATCCATGCGGCTTTGCCGTGAAATCTAGCCTGCTTGAAAGCTACACCGAGGCGCTAAAATGCGACCCAGTCTCGGCATACGGCGGCATCGTGGCGATAAACGGCGTTTTGGACGAGGAGCTAGCGCATAAGATCAATGAAATTTTTGTCGAGGTTATCCTTGCCGCTCGCGTTACGCCCGCGGCGCTTGCGGTATTTGAAAAGAAAAAGCGCATCAAAATTTTCGAGCAGGGCGGAGAGTTTTTAATTCGCGAAAACGACAAGTATGATTTTAAATTTATCGACGGCGGCTTCGTATATCAGCAGCGCGACTACGTGGGCGCGGGCGAGGTCGCAAATGCCCGCTGCGTCACGGGGCGCGCGGCGAGCCAGAGCGAGCTTGATGATCTAAAAATTGCGTGGCAGATCGCCGCACTTACGAAGAGCAACTGCGTGGTTTACGTCAAAAATCGCGCGATGGTCGCGATCGGCATGGGTATGACGAGCCGCGTGGATGCCGCGCGTGCGGCAGTGGCAAAGGCGCGCGACGTGGGCGTCGATCTGAGCGGCTGCGCGCTTGCCAGCGAGGCGTTTTTCCCGTTTAAAGACAGCATCGAGATCGCCCATGCTGCGGGCGTCGCGGCGGTGGTGCAGCCGGGCGGCAGCATTCGCGACGATGAGGTGATCGCAAGCGCCGACGAGTTTGGCATGGCGATGTATTTTACCGGAGTGCGCCACTTTTTGCACTAAATTTTACTTACCTGCGGTGAGGCGGATTTATTGCGCTAGCTTCGTAACTTTTTATGCCGTTGCGAATCTTGAAAACCGCGCCGGAGCAGATCTCATTGCTCGCTGCGTAGTGGGCGTGATATAAATTTGACTGCGCTCCAATACGCGGCGAGCGTGATGCTAATCGGACTACTTGCGCTTTGCCATACGGCTGTGCGGCGACGATTTAGCTGTGCGGTATATTGTTTCGTAGCGGGAGCGGCGCGGATCCAATGCGCGGTGCTTTGTTGCGCGACAACGCGGCGCGGATCGGGCTGCGCAGCCGTGCGCGATGTAAATGGCTGCGCTCCGTTACGTGGCGGAGGCAGCGGAATCCGACTATTCGCGCTTCGTTATACTACTTCGCGGCGCGGGTTTTTGGCTACGCGGCATACCGCTTCGTGGCGGGTGCGGCGCAGTTTAAATTTAATCATTCGCCGCCCCCTGAATGGTCGCGAAATTTTATCTAGCGGCCGTAACGCGAAAATTTTAAATTTAATCGCGCACGCAGCGGATGGGTTCGCGCCTCGTCGTCGTATAACGGCGCACAAATTTTATCTCGCGGCGCGAAAATTCATGGCGCCCATTTTGCGTTGAAATTTCGGCGCCGTTTCGCAGTAGATACGGAGCGGAGTATAAATTTTTAAGGCGGTGCCTCGTCGCGATCGGGCGCGCGCATAGACAAATTTTAATCGTGCTGCGAGCAGATGGACGCCGTGCCGCAACCTAAGCGGCGTGTAGAAAATTTAGCCGCGCGGTGGATAAGTGCCGTGCTGCGATCGCAGCGGCGCGTGATAAAATTTTATATACGGCAAAGCAGCGGGTGCAGCGCAAAGTTTCCGACCCGCGAGCAGTCCATGCCCTCGCAAAACGGCGCCTGCGGTAGAATTCGGCCGCGTCGTAAAATTCGCAAAGGCGCTAAATCGGGCTCAAATCGCGGTTGCGCGGCGGCAAAATTCTAATTATCGCGACGGTAGTAAAATCTAGCCGCGAGGCGCGACAATAAAATTTCGCGCCGCAATAGGGCGTATCGAAATCTCTAAAATCCCCACGTAAGCTGCGACGAATGGATAAATTTCACGCAAGCCGTAGCGCAGGCGAATGGACGGCGCAAGGGTCTCGCTCGTAAAAGGGATAAATTTCATCATAGTGTGAGGGCGATGAAATTCTAATCCTTCAGCGGTAGCAAAATTTTAATTCTTGCCGCGGCGATCAAATCCAACCGCTTGCCGCGCTAGCGAAATTCGCCCCCTGCTGAAGCAGTAAAATTTTAATCTTGGCGGCGGCGGCGGTAAAATTCAGCCCTCGTTATAGCGTAGAATTTTAACCGCTTGCGAGGAGGTAAAATTCCGATGCTGCAGCGCGCTGCGAGGATAAGATAAAATTTTTAATCTTGCGCCGCCGCGGTAAGATAAAATTTTTGATCCCGCGTCACCGCAGCGATAAAATTCCAATTCTGCGGCGACGGCGAGCCAAAAGCCCCGATCCTGCGGCGATAAAATTTGGGTACCGATCCGCCGTAAGCGATAAAATTTCTCTCTTTCACTCTCGCTTCATTTAGAGATTGTAAAATTGCGCAAAATTCAAAACGAAAGGATCAAAATGAAAATTTCTAAAGTTTTAATCTGCCTCTTTGCTTTGGCGGCGGGTTATTTAGTCGCGCTTAATGCCGCAGGCGGCAGTAGCGCCGGTGCGTCGGACGCAAATTTTAAAGTTAAAGGAGGCGGCGTGAACGCGAACGTAAAAGAAATTTATCTGGCAGGCGGCTGCTTCTGGGGCATGGAGGCGTATTTTAAACAGCTCGACGGCATAGTCGCGACGCAGGTGGGCTACGCCAACGGCAAGAGCGATAAAGCAAGCTACGAGGGCTTACATAGCAGCGATCATGCCGAGACGCTACACTTAAAATACGACGCCAACGTCATCAGCGAGCCTGAAATTTTGGCGCATTATTTCCGCATCATCGATCCGTTCTCGATCGACAAGCAAGGTAACGACCGCGGTCGCCAATACCGCACGGGCATCTACTACGCCGATGAGGCGAGCGGCGAGCTCGCGCGCTTTTTCATAGCCGCGCAGCAGGCGAAATTTAAAGAAAAGATCGCCGTCGAAGTGGCGCCGCTAAAGAATTTCGTCCGCGCAGAGGAGTATCATCAAGACTACCTCGGCAAAAATCCCGGCGGATACTGCCACATCGATCTGCGCCTAGCCAAAAAGCCGCTTGAGGACGATGAGAAATTTAAAGTGCAAAGCAAGGAGGAGCTGAAGAAAAATTTAACCGAGCTTCAGTATCAAGTCACGCAGGAAAAGGCGACAGAGCGGCCGTTTTCGAGCGAATACGACAAAAATTATAAAAAGGGCATCTACATCGACATCGTGTCGAAAAAGCCGCTGTTTTCATCCACCGATAAATTTGACGCAGGCTGCGGCTGGCCGAGCTTTTCAAAGCCGATAACGACCGATGCGATCGCGTACGCGCAAGATGACAGCCACGGCATGCAGCGCGTCGAGGTCTCAAGCCGCGTAGGAGGCAGCCATTTGGGGCACGTCTTTGAGGACGGACCGAGAGAGAAGGGCGGTATGAGATACTGCATCAACGGCGCTAGCTTGGAATTTATACCGCTTGAGGAGATGGACGCGCGCGGCTACGGGGATTATAAAATTTACGTAGAGTAAAGCGGCGGTTTCGGGACTAGCCTCTTACCGGGCTGCTTCTAGTTTAGCTTGCGACCGAGTAGTTTCGGGATCGGCTTGCGGCTTGGGCGATTCCGAGGCTAGCCCGCTTGCTGGGCGGCTTCGGGACCGGCTTACGACCGGACGGCTTTGGGTTATGCTTACGGCTTGGATAGGTTCAGGACTAGTCTGTGGCGGGGCGGCTTGGAGGCCGGTCTGTGACCGAGCGGTTTAGCGGCTCGGCTCGCAATTAGTCGGCAATTTGCGGTTAGATCGTCTAGCTCGTTAGCCCGTCTGCTTATTTGCGGATCAGTCCGCTCGGATTGCAATCAGTTGGGGATTTGCGGCTCGGTTCCCTCGGTTCGTTAGTCGGGCCCGCTCATTGTGGTGGACCAAGCGGTTTTGAAACCGGACCGACGACCGATTTAGCGCTTCGACGATCCCTTGATTTAACGACAGGTTTGTTTGCGACTGATCTTTTCGATTTTGCTAGATCGTTTGCTTCGGCGGGCTGCTGGTTTGTGGCCGGCTTGCTGCCGATCGGTCCTGTAATGAGCTCGTAACCGATCCCGGGGTTGGTCGGCGATCGGTCGGTGCAGCGGAATTTAAACAAAGCGGGGGCGGTTCATCCTCCGCCTTAGCGCTCGGCAAAATTTATGCGATAGAATTTAAACGAGGCGGGGGCGGTTCCGAATAGAATTTTAATAGAGTGCGGCTGCGGTCGCACCGCTGCCAAAATGAACGCGCCACGGAGAAGCCGTGCCGTGGATGGAATTTGAGCTCGCATTGCTTAAATTTCATCGCCACAAGCCGTTTCGGTTTTGCGGTCGGTCGGCGGTTTGACGATTTATCGGCGGATAAATTGGCTTGGCGGCTACGGATGGAATTTTAAAATTCCAAATACGATAAATTTACCTCTAAAGAATTTCATGCGGCGTAGCTGTAATAGAAAGAATTTAATGCGAGTGCAGCTCACCCATATAGCGTTGTAGGGGCTTAGATGGGGTTTGCGGGCGAGCAGAGCAATGCGGTGCTGCGGAGGCGGCGCCCGCGAGAAATGCGACCTCGCAATTGGGGCCACTCCCGCCCCGATAGAAACGGAAATCACGGCATAAATTCCACAAGCCGTGGATTCGGCGATAAAATTTTGAAATTTTATCTATTAAAATATAATAAGCGTAGCGTGCTTAGCAAGAGGCGCAGTATAAAATTTTGAAATTCTACAACGAATAACGGCGTCTATGTAATGCCCGCTCTGCATCCGCGTCGCAAATTTTAAATTTAGGATAAAATTTTGATGACGAGCCCCGCGCAAAATAGAAAAATCCCCGCATAGATCACTAAAAACGGCGCGATTATCGCATAAAGTATGATGAGCTCGAAAAAATTGTAGATTATGTGCTTGCTTTTGGGCTCTTTAAATTTTAATTCTAGCGGCTCGTTCGAATCAAACGGCGCATTGGAGCGCAAGATGTGCTTTGGACTAAACATCCAGCGCACGAAGTCTATTTTATTGCGCTGCATATAGTCTTTGCCGATCCCGCATACGCCGTTTATATAGCATGTAAAAGCCGCCGAAAAACAAAATGAGCCCGATGTCGATCAGTCTATCCGCCATAGCGATCTTTCCTTTGCTTTTTAAATTCAGAAATTTAGCCCGCCGTATTTGCTCTCGCCGTTTGCTTATTGAAATTCTAATTTTGCGGGATTGCACTCTTTGTCGGCTTTGCAATTTTCCAATTTTGTAATAATTTTATTATAGCGCTCTTTGTCATGCGCCAAATCTCGCGTCATCGTCATATATTTTATTACCTCTTCTATGTCTAAATCATAGTAAAAATGAGCTCCTGCACAAAGTAAGCAAAAATCTTCTATTTTGCCCACTTCGCAAGCTCTTATTAATCGTTTTAATCCAATTGACGGTCTATTTGTTCTAAATAGAATTTCACTGGATAAACCGCACGCCAAGGAATTTTCAATTTGATCCTTTTCAAAGCAACTCCTATCCGCAATATTTAATAAATTTTGACAAGCGCTATATTTTCCATCGCCGAAACCGCACTCCTTTATAAGTCGTGAAATTTCCAATGAATAAATTTTATCGCAATAGTCATAGATATGGGAAGGTAGGCAGCGACCGACTGCATTCGCGTATTCTCTTGCGGACAGCTTAAAAAACTTATCGCTTAAAATTTTAACTTCCGCCGAATTTTGCCCTTGTGCCTCGTTTGGCTCCGTATCTTGCATCGCAAAAGCAGCCCCGCTAAAACCGAGCCACAGCACAAACGCTAAAAAGATTTTTTTCATTTTTTCCCCTTCGTTCATTTATTATTCGCTTATGATACCTAAAAGCGATAAATTTTATTTATTTTGTGTGGGATTTGGGCTGCAAAGCGATAAAATTTTAGGGCATTTGTGGTGGTGGGGGACTATGCGCTTGAGACTTTTTATCGAAACAAAGCCGCAAGCGCAGTATGATTATTTTTTAAGTTCTCGTCCTACTATAAACGGTCTTTCGCCAGGCTCGGTGACTTTAACGCATCTGCAGGGTTTATTTAAATTAGCTCCAGCAGTTTTGCTCTTATCGGTGTCGGTCACAACTTCTATGATAGCAATAACATTTCCGTCTATACATATTTTTTGAACGGAGAATAACGCATTGCTATCATCATAAGAAATGTCGCATATATTAGCGTCTTTGGCTATCATCTCTTTCCTACCGCCTTCATTAGCATTTGTTGTAACTAATCCTAACATTATCACTAATGCCGTGATAAATAGTTTTTTCATCATCTATCCTTGTTTTAGTTTTTTAAAACTCGGTTCGTCATTTTTCGAATCACCTTTAAAATTCGAGTGATTTAAAATTTTACGTGCGGATTTTCAAAATCTACGTAACATTTTAAAAATTTAGTGATAATTAATCAGTCCCTTCTCCCTCCTTTATAAAACAACGTAGTATAATTTTACCCCCCCCCCCTAAAAAAATGATAAAATTTTAAAAGTTGATTTTTTGAAATTTAATAAAGATAATTTTTTTGTGCAGTGAAATTTAAACCGCCTTTTTGGCTAAATTTAAGCTAAAAACGCTATAATCCCGTTTTCTTTTATTTCGTGCGCTCGTAGCTCAGCTGGATAGAGCATTTGATTGCGGTTCAAAAGGTCGGGGATTCGAATTCCTCCGGGCGCACCATCTACAAATATTTTTTTCGCTATAATCCGTGAAATTTTAATCTTGGAGCAAAAATGAGAGCATTCGCCGAATGGGAAGAGCAAGAGGCGCTTTTAGTGTCTTTGCCGCACGCAGGTACCGACTGGGCGCCGTATTTGGGCGAGATACGGGCGGCTTACCGCGACTTTATCGCCGCCGCAGCGAGGTTTGAGTCGGTCGTCGCGATCGCGCCTAGCCGCGAGGACTTTGAGCAAATTTGCGGCGGCTTAGCAAACGCGAGCTTCGCACAAATCGATACCGACGATACGTGGATCCGCGATTACGGCGCGATCGACGTAGAGGAGGGCGGTAAAATCACGGGGCTAAATTTTCGTTTCAACGCCTGGGGCGGAAAGTTCGCAAGCGCTAAGGACGACGCGTTAAATTCTAAGCTTTATGCTACGAGCGCCCGCCCGCTACGAGACGTAGATCTGATCTTAGAAGGCGGTAGCGTCGATTTTGACGGCGCGGGCACGATGCTGACTACGAGCGCGTGTTTGCTGAACGAAAATCGCAACTCCCTAAGCAAGACCGAACTGGACGCGCGGCTGTGTGAAATTTTCGGGCTAAAAAAGATAATCTGGCTAGAGCACGGTTTCATAAAAGGCGACGATACCGACAGCCACGTCGATACTCTCGCGCGTTTTCTAAACCCGCGCGTCGTGGCGATAAGCTCGTGCGACGATCCGAGCGATCTGCACTATGCGGAGCTTAGCGCGATGAAAGATGAAATTTCATCGCTTGGATACGACGTGATCGAACTGCCGATCCCGCGCGCGATCTTTTATCAGGGGCGTAGGCTGCCCGCGACGTATGCAAATTTCGTCTTTTTAAACGGCGCGCTCATCGTGCCCATCTACGCGGACCCCGCAGATCCGCACGATCCAAACCGCGCGGCGGACGAGCTGGCGCTGTCGCGTCTGCGTGCGGCGTGTGCGGATCGCGGAGTAGTGGGAGTAAACGCGCGCGTTTTCATCCGCCAAAACGGCTCGCTGCACTGCTCGTGCATGAATAAATTCAAGCTTTAAATTTAGATCGAAGGAAAAATATGAAAATTTTAAAAGTTGGGCTGATTTCGCATAAATTTGAAGGCACTAAGGCGCGCACGATAGCGCGTAGCATCGAGCTCATCGCGCGTGCAGCGGCGAATGGCGCGCAATTAATCGTTTTGCAAGAGCTTCATCAGACGCATTATTTTTGCCAGCGCGAAAATACCGAAAATTTCGACTATGCGCAGGATTTCGAGCGCGATTTACGGCTGTGGAGCGAGGTGGCGAAGAGATTTGGCGTAGTGCTGGTAAGCTCACTTTTCGAGCGTCGCGCTGCGGGGCTGTATCACAACACCGCCGTGGTCTTCGAGCGCGACGGCTCTATCGCGGGGCAGTATCGCAAGATGCATATTCCCGACGATCCGCAGTTTTACGAAAAATTTTATTTCACGCCGGGCGATCTGGGCTTTGAGCCCATAGATACGAGCGTGGGACGGCTCGGCGTGCTCGTGTGCTGGGATCAGTGGTATCCCGAGGCGGCGCGCGCGATGGCGCTACGCGGTGCCGAGCTGCTCATATATCCGACTGCGATCGGGTGGTTTGACGGCGACGACGAGGACGAAAAGGCGCGTCAGCTGGAGGCCTGGGTCGCGGTACAGCGCGGGCATGCGGTGGCAAACTCCCTGCCCGTAATCGCCGTAAATCGCGTGGGCTTTGAAAAAGCCGCGCTTAGCGAGGCTTCGCCGGATGAAATTTTATCTGGGGGAAATGAAATTTCGGCAGCAAACGGAGAGTTTTTGCGAGCAAGCGACCGCAGGGCGGCTTGCGACAAAATTTCGACCGTCCGAGATGAAATTTTACGCATACAAGGCGGACGCGACGGGGTTGCGCATGCGGTAGATACGGGTGGTGCGGGCGGAATGTCGCTTGCGGCAAGCGGACGAGGCGCGCAGGGTGAAATTTTATGCGCTTCGAATTTGGATCGCGGGCCGCTTACGTGCGGCGAAGCGGCGCAAAAGAGCCTAAAAATCTCGATAGACGTCAAATTTAACGGTGAGACTTTTGAGGTATTGCCTAGCAAACAGCGCGTAGACGGGCTCGATAGCGAAGATGCGATTAGGTTTTGGGGCAATAGCTTTGTTTTTGGCGCACAGGGCGAACAGCTGTTTCGCGCAAATAGCATCGATGAGCTATGTGAAGTCGTAACCATCGATATGCAAAGATGCGAAAATGTGCGCCGCTGGTGGCCGTTTTTGCGCGATAGACGCGTAGAGGAGTATGGAATTCTTACGAAGAGATACGGGCTGTAGTATCTTTGTATCTTCAATAGCCATATAGTTTATTTGGACGCCATACTAGGAATGAAAGCAAATAATTTTTATGGTATCAATGTGCAGAGGTGCCGCCGAAATACATTAATAGACCAAATGGGTTTAAAATTTTGATTTTGAAATGCCCGCAAAATCGGACTTTGTAAATAAATTGTAAAAAATTTGCCAAAAACTATTGACAATTTTTAAATTTTTCTCTATAATTCCGCCAAGTTTCGCATATAGGTATGCGGGATGAATTTTATTTAAGGAGTAAACCATGAAAAAAGGTTTTACTATGATCGAGTTGATCTTTGTTATCGTTATTTTAGGTATTTTGGCAGCTGTTGCTATTCCAAGACTTGCAGCTACACGTGATGATGCTGAGGTTTCTAAAGCGGCTACAAATATTCAGACGCTTATAACTGATCTAGGCTCTTACTATACTTCACAAGGTGAATTTGCTGGTACTGCATCATCGGCAACTGCAAGTATGACTAATGTCCCAAATCCTATTAAAGTAAAAAGCCAAACTTGCTTAGAGGTAACAGGATATGATAATGCTAAAGGTGAGGCTAGTATGACTATAACTAAGACTGGTGCTCTATGTCAGAGAGTATGGGAAATGCCTGGTGTATCACAGGTTGAAGCTGCTATTAAAAGCACAGCTGGAAATAAAACTACAAATACCTATAAATTTGGTGGTAAAGGTGTTCAATACGAATAGTAGATTGTTTTAGCGATTTACTGTTTAGCCCTAGCTTCGGCTAGGGCTTTTTTAATTTATATTTCTTTATTTTTTGATTCTATAATTATTAATTTTAAAATTCTCTATTCTTTATAATAATATAATTCTTAAAATTAGATAACTGTTTCGACTTATATATAGTTAATTATGATGCGAGTAATATCATAAAATAAATTTTTAATATTATTTATTATAGGACTTGACTTATAAGAATAATTTATGTATAATATAGTTTTATTTTAAAAAGTTGGGGTATAGCCAAGTGGCAAGGCAATTGGTTTTGGTCCAATCATTCGGAGGTTCGAATCCTCCTACCCCATCCATTTGGTGAATTTAAAAATTTATTCGCACTTCTTGTATCGCAGAGTAGAGCAGTGGTAGCTCGTCGGGCTCATAACCCGAAGGTCGGTGGTTCAAATCCACCCTCTGCAACCAAATACCCATTACAAGGGCATTTGATAAAATCTTAAAATATTCTTATTTTTCCAAAGCAGAAATCATCAAATTTTCGATAGTGCTTTTCGATTGTTTTATATTTGCAGTAATATATTTTTGCGTAGTAATAATATTAGTATGCCCCAGAGTAAAACTTACTTGTTCGATCGATAGCTTTAGATGATTAATGCAATACGTGCCGATAAGGTGTCGTATATCATGAAGCCTGATTTTAGGTAGATTATTCCTCTTTAGCAAAGAATTCCAACTCCTACGCAGATCGACAAATTTTGTTTTAGTAGCAGGATTGATAAAGACGTAGCTATTTAGCTGATTATTCTGTTTTGCGGCTATATAGCGCCTTAATAGCCTTTTATAAAGCTCGTCGCTCATAGAATAAACCATATCACGCTTAGCTTTATTGATTTGAAAAGGTATAACGTAGGTTTTAGTTTTTAAATTTACGTCACTCCAGCGCAAGCTTAATACTTCATTTTTACGCCTGCCATGAAGTAGAAAAAAGAATATATCGGCGCTATCAGCTTCATTTTCGCATATAGCTTTTATAAATTGCCTTTGGACGGATAGCGGATAATCAAAATATCGCTTATTGTCAAATTTAGGCAGCTCGACGAAGTCGCAAGGATTTTTAGCTACAAGTTCGAGCTTTTGAGCAAATTTAAAGATTACGTGCAGCTTTGCAAGGATATTCTTAACGGTCTTGACTTTATAATCAGCTTTGATTAAGTTATTACAGAGCCTTTGAATATCTAAAAAGCTTATATCGCTTACGTCTTTTTCGCCCAAACTTGAAGCTATATGCTTCTTGTAGGTTGATATATCACTTTCTAAAGTGTGCTTACGAAGTATCAGCTCGTAAAATTCTATATAATCATTAAAAAGCTCATTAAGCAGCATCGTAAAGCCTTTTAAAACGGATACGGCATAACGCCATTATTGGAATACTTAAATTCTAACTCTCTAATATCTTCAAGAGCGTGCTCCGTAAAATACCTAATATGATTTTTATATCGTTGTAGAAATCCGCGATCAATCATCTCATTCTCAAGCATAGCGTAATCTTGAACGCTTAGAATGTCGTCCGTCATCTCTTTTTGGTTATCGCGCCAGTATAATTTTAAACGCTCGTCGCTCATATCTTTCCAAGCGGTGCGAAATATCTTATATGGGTTGTAATAAACTGGCTTAATACCGCTATTATAGAAACTTTGAATAGATTTTAACTCGTGAGACTGGATTTTACCGCAAGGATTAAAAGCTTGTGTCTTTTTCTTAACCCATAAATCCCCTAAATCGTTATCATAAATTAAAACAAGCTTTTTGCTTTCGGTATCACAAAGAACCGTAAGCAAACCCAAACTATAATTTTTAGTAAGCTCAATAAGGCTAAATTTACCGCCAACCTTACGATAAATTTCAAGACTAATAAAGGTCTTTGACATAGTGACGCGGCGAATACGGTGTTTTAAATACCAAAACGAAATGTCGCTTAAATTTTCGATAGATGGATTATCTCGCAGATCGTCCAAAGTCTTAAAAATATACTTCATAATATAACCTGTAGCATTACGGATATTCGTTTCAATCCTATTTTCATCAGAAATAAAACGCCTTTTTATAGCGTGTATTACGCGTTCTTTAAAACTACCAGGAACAAAAAGCAATAAATTCAAATGACAAGTGCCGTCTTTATGAGGCTCTTTAGTAGTAATATAACATCTATCCTCGGCGGGAATTTCGCGAAGCACAACAGAATTCATAATACTACGAATAAGCAACTGAAGCCGATGAGCCCCAGCACAAACACTATGCTCCTCATCATCGACAAAATTTTCATTACGCACAAGCCTATATCCACCACTCTTAAGCTTTATAGACCTCTTACAATGATAGGCGCTAGGAAGCGTAAAAACACAAAATATAGGCTCTAAATTACGATCAGAAGCATATCGCTCCATAGATGAAACACGAGTATTAAGCTCCGCAATATAGCGTGCAGGATTATGCCAAGAGCTAAAATAGAACGACGACAACGGCAAGGCAACATCATCAAACGAAACAAAATTCTCATCGAGAAATTTCTGCTGGAGTTTTAAACGCTCCGAAAGAAAAATTTTATCTTCTTTAGTTATACCATACATTATCAAAATCCCCAAAATATGAAAGCTACACATATCTATTATATTTAGTCAAGAGGCACGCCTTCGCTCGGCGCGAAGCGCCTCGCTAGGCGTGCACTCGCCTCATCAAAACGCTTCTATTGTAAGCGTAATAACGGACTTCTGGATAACCTTTTGTTTGATTGAAAACAAATACTGAATAATCGGGATATCTTTTAAAAGCGGAATACCATTGCGATACTCGTAAGCTGTTTCTTTATTGATCCCACTTAATACTAAAATTTCGCCCTTGTTGATTGAGTAATTAGATTTTAACTCTTTCTTTGACGTTTGAGGCGTCAAAGTTGTTTCATCTAAAATATCCTCAACGACAAGATCTAAATCAAAATCAATATGGTCTTTCAATATAGTTGGAGTAATAGAAACTTTTAAGCCTACATCGCGATAATCATAAGTGTTCTGCGTAGTAGTAGAAGCATTAGAATAGGTAGAAGTATTTTTAAGATAAGGAATATTCTTAACAGATGAGAAATAAACGGGAGTGCCATTTTTGGCAACTAAATAAGGCGACTGTTTAACAGAAGTAACATCATTTTTAACAAGTAAATTTAAAACTCCATAAAATCCTTTTTTCTTATCTCTGACAACGTTAGTTTCGGCAGTGTAAGGCATAGTTATCAAATTTACAAAATAATTAAAGTCGGCGCGGGTTACAACATCGGCAAGAGAATTTAGATTTGTGCCTATATTTTCGGCATTATTGAGATTGGTTTCTAAAATAGTAAGCTTAAAATTTACCTGCTCAAGCCTTTTATCAGAGCGCTGCGCGAAGTCGATAATATCGCTGTAATCGTCGTCATTAGCCTTAAAAACAACAGAATTAGTAGATTTTATATATTCGACCTTGGACGAAGTAGAATTAAAATCGTTTGAATCGGTAGTCGATTTAATAATCTTGGATACATCGTCAAAGGTATTATTCTTAAGTTCAAGATAACGAAGCTTAGCCTTAGGGGTTAAAGTGCCGTTATTATCAAGAGCTTTATTTTCTACGTAGTAAAAATTACTACTTCGAACGAGTCTTAAACCTTTAACTTCTATCGCTTTACGAAAAAGAGATATAGAAATTTTAGTTTGTTTATTGGTGTAAAAATAGAAATCATTAGGGTTAATATCGTCAGATATAAGAATATCTGTATTTGAATTTACGCTAGCGAGATTAGCAAATTCTAATAAATTTAACTTGACCTCACTTGCTAAAAGCAGATTTAACGACAGAACTAGTGCTAAAAGAATCCTTTTCATTTTTCACTTCCTTTTTTAAATTTTCAAAAATAGGCTTATCAAAATAAGCATAAATTTCTAAAAAGCCTTTAGTATCGCTTTTGTATTCGATATAAATAGGCTCAACTTGAGAGATCATAAGCGAAAAGTATTTATAAGTGAAAGGAGCATAACCATCTATCACGCAATCAGTGTATATGCACCTTACAAAATATGAATACTGAATTTGAGCCATAGAAACATTTTTATCAACCGAAACCGCAGTATTTGCATAAATTTGATTAACAACAACAGGGGAAGTAGAAATCGAACTAACTTTACGAGCGCTTTTATCGCTAGTATTAAAATAATCTTTGAAAAATAAAAATAATACAACAATTAAAAAAATAAGAAAAAAAGATACTAAAAAATAATACTTAATAAGGCTTTTATGTTTCGTTTCATCACCACTATGGTAAAGTTTATAAATTTCAGGGTTAAATTTAAGACTTATACCGCCACCCACGACTATATCACGCTTTTGATACATTGTAGGGCTGTTAAACAATACATACCGTAAACGACTAGAAAAAAGACGTTTAGAGCCGTCAACTGCCTTATAAAAAAATTCAGCAATCTTTTTATAAGCACTATCGACGAGGCTTAAATTTTGAGTAATAAGATAAATATCTTGATAAAGATGACGATGATAAGTAAGCCACCAAATCAAGACCTTATCGCCTTTCTGACTAAAAATAGTTGAATGACATTCATCGATAACGATTAAAACATTACATAAATTTAGCTCCTTTGCATATTTTATAAGCTCACTATCGGTTACTTTAGACTTATAGTAAGAATAAAGAACTGAAAGATTAGATTTAAATTCATCGATATCAAGCTTCTTAATTTTATCTGACTTAGAAAAATCAAATTCATTAATATTCGTATAAGCAAACCGATAATTTTTCTTATTGGTTTTAGTATCACTGATAAAACATTCATATAGCTTATTAACAGCCAAATAAGTTTTACCAGAACCAGGATTACCAACGATATATGTTAAGCTCATTTTTTCTTAAAAAACCTCTTGCCATTTTTTGAAGCAGAGTTAGTGGTATATAAAGTAGCAATATGATAAGAAGCTAAATAAGATTGCCAAGCTTTCTGAACAGAAATTTTAGCGATATAAAGCTCTAAAACCATACCAAGAAACGGAACAAAATTATTAAAAGTAGAGGCAAGAGCCTCAAAAAAGCCGATAGTTTTTAAAACTGCGAAAGCAACATTCAAAAGCTCGCCATTTGGATTAACTATGGCATTATTTACCTCATTAATAGCACTATTAGTAAAAGACATAACATTAGAAATAAGCTTATAAACTAAAGCAAGAAAGGAAAGAAAAGCCCCCCAATAAACAACAAAGTAGACGCGAACTTTAGAAATAGTCCAATTCTTAGAAAATAAATTAAAAAATTTTATTAAACCATCAGCAAAACCACCCAAAAGAAAACCAATAAAAGCAGGCATAAATCAAACTCCCTTAAAAGTATTTAATAAAATTTTATAAGCACACCAGGCAAAAGAAACAAAAAAGGCTAAATAAAACATAAAATATAACGGATCACGCATAGGCGCTAAAATCGCACATAAATCCCAAGTAACATTTATAGTCTTAATATTAGTACCGCTAAATTTACGAGTAACAGGGCAAGATTTAGGAACAGAAGGACTATTAAGTTTTGCTATAGCATTACCGGTAGATAAAAAATTAGATAACTCTTTAAAATCATTCATAATAGAATCACCCTTACTAATAATATCATCGAACTCAGCAAAATAATCCGTATTATCGCTATCGCCAATACCTAAATCAACATTAGAAATACCAGAACTACTATTGTTATTACCGCTACCACTATGACCCTTATCGCCTTTACTACCATCGTCCTTGCCCTTACCATTATTATTGGGATCATCTTTAGAATGATTAGAGCCCGGCTTATCAGGGTTTTTAGTTTTGTTATTATCACCTATAGTGATATTGCCACTAGAACCCTTTGAATTATCATCACCGGTAGTAGAACCATCGCCCTTACCATCGCCTTTACCAGAACCGCCGCCTTTATCTTTATCCTTGTCCTTATTTTTATCTTCCTCTTTTTCTTTATCGGTCTTAGCACTATCAGGATTTGACATACTTTTATCCAGGGCGTCCAAATCAATCTGAGTGAAATCATCAAGATTTAAGCCAGAGCACATAGCATCGCCAGCAGCGCTTTTGTTAACTCGAATAATACCGACGGTACATTTTGCGACACAAGAATAATTTGCAACAATAGTATCAGGGGCTTGATTTACACCGACAATAGTGTCACCTTTGTCATAAAATCCCTCAAATTTACCAGAAATTTTACCGCTAGATTGAGTAACCTTAATTTTTTTATCGCCCTCGCCGTGGGAGCAAACGCAATTAAAGCGCTGCTGCAATATCTCAAAATCAGCGCAAGTAGAAACACATCGATTTTCAAAATTGAAAGTGCCACTTTTGCATACGCAAGATTTTGTTTCAGAATCATATTGAGTATTTTCAGAGCAAGGCTTGCAGGTATTAGTTAGCTTGTCCAAAACCTCGGGAGCAGCACAAATAATTTCATCGCAAGTTTTGCGATCAGGATCATAAATTTTACCCGCAGGACAACCAGTTATGCACTTGTTTTGAGATTTATTCCAAATTTCGCCGCTTAAACATACCTGGCATTGCTCGGAAGAGGTATTAAAATTGCTGCCCTCAGGACAAGATTTAAGAGTAGTAACAATCGAATACACGGTATAAACAGCACTTTTAAAAGTATTAAAACTAACATTACCGGGAATTTTACTTTTATCGAGTGTGTAATAATCAACGCCATTTTTAAAAGTATAAACAGCAGGTAAAGCATACTCATAAGAATAAAAAGAGTTGCCAGAAACAAAACTAAAACGAGGGACATCTTTACGATCATCATTTGTATATATCATTTTTTTTACGGGGTCAGATAGTTTATATATACCGCTGCCGACATCATAATAGGCAAGACCATTATCGGATTTTAGGAAAGTGAAAGTAGCGGGAGAAACTTTATCGGCAGTAGGCTCATAAAAACGGCTAGTAGATGGAATATCGGGCTCGGCAGTAGAAAAATAATCGAAAGCATTTTTAAATGGAACGAGGGGGTTATCATCGGCAAAAAGGCAGCAAAACGAAAGCGACAATAATAAAAGAGCCTTAAATTTAAGCATTTCACTTCCTTTCAGATGAATAAAAGCGGCTAGACAGACGCCAAACGCTACGCGATACACGCCTTGGAGGCGTGGGCTTGATGCGTGCGCTAAATTTCATTTCGTAAGACGAAATGAAAAGCGCGCATCAAGCTAAAAAAGAAACTTCAGACATCATTTAAAAAATTTAATCATCAAAACAGAAACGGCAAGCATTACGGGCACGATAGAGATAATCACATAAACAAAAATACTAAAAAATAAATCAAAACTCGCAACGCCCGTAATATTCAAAACAGAATTCATACTATCAACCAGAAATTTTGCTAATCGTCAATACAATAAACAACAATATCAAAGAGCCAAGCGTAATAGCAGTCGCAGCAAATAGCACGTTTAGCATTTCGTCACTAAGCCCAACATCTACCGATCGTATCGTAAGCATTCTATACTCTCCGCAAAGCTTCTATTCCGACTAGAGCAGCTTTAACAACGAAAAGCGCAACGACGAAAACGCCAAGCAACGTCTGACAAGCTAGAACTAGCGCGGACAAATCGAACGAAACCATACGACACCTTTTTTTCTATTCAAAAACATACCTCCCGAACACACGGGAGGTAGGAGCAAAGACGCTAAATTTTGCGGAACTGACGTAAAGCCAAACCGATAGCGGCAACGATAGCAATCGCGGTAACGATAATGCCGATAGCAGAATAGAAATACGTAAGATCAAACGTTCCAGTAAATCCATTGTCCTTGGAAAACGTAACGTCCGCAGAAACAGTATCCACGCAGACAATCGAAGCCGCAGCAACGGCACCTAAAACCTTAGCTTTTGAAGTTTGCAAAAACGCTTTAACTTTACTTGCAAATCCCATAACAAGCTCCTTTTTTGAAATTTGCGCCTAAAAGACACATAAAAACTTATAAGCGAAGCTTTTATGTGCTTTTTAGTGCGGGCGGAAAAGGAAGTGAAAACCCAACCGCCCTAGTAGTTTTTTGACTTGCCTAGGTCAGAACCTCTTATTTCTTTGGAACAGAAGCAGTAGCAGCCGCAGGAGCCGCAAAAGGCGACTTGTCGAAAGTTTCTATCTGGATATCATCGGCAACTATAAGAAAATTACCCCTTTGACCCGCAGAAATAAAGCGATAGGGAATTCCGACAAATTTGTCTTTGAAAGCTTGCCATTTTTCACGCTCCGTAATAGGCAAACGTAAAATTTCAGTATCTTTGACCTTGTAGCCCTCAAGATCGTGAGAGGAGTAAGTAACGGTAACTTCAAGCGTTTGAGTAATTTCGCCAGTTTGGCGATTTGTATTTTTGACGGGGCGAACTTCGTCAACAAGCCCGATAAGGTAGGTAATCATCGTAAAGCTCCTTTAAGGAAAATTTCGTCAAGCTTTTGGATTTAACGGGGGCGGAGCTTATAACCACCCCCAAACAGTTTAAAGACGTGCTCGGGTCTGAAATTTAAGAAACATATTGATATAATTAATCGCTTTAATATTTTAAATTATAAACAATATAACTTAAATTATTTTAGTATTTTACAATAAAACTAAAAGATTGTCAAGATGAATAACAAAGATTTTTGTGAAATTTTAAAAATTTCAGAGCCTACTTTATATAATTGGAAAAAAGAGAAAGAATATTTATATAGCATTGTGATGAACTATAAAAAAGAACATTTTGATAATAAAGGACAAGAAACAATAGAAGATGAATTACTAAAATACTTTAAGAATTTAAGTAAAATAGAAAAAGAATTTTACTTAAGCGATATAAAAGCGAGAATTCTCAAAAAGGAAATCGATAAGTAATGATATTTTTAATTTTGGCAGCAATATGCGCTTTTATTATTTTAATATTATTTTCAACATTAAATATAGAAAAAAACACAAAAATAGGAAATTATACAATTACAAATTATAAAAAAACAAAAAAGCAAGAACAACACAATAAATACATACAAGAAAATAAAAATTTAGTAGAGCAAAATAAGCAAACCGATCTTTATGAAATTTATAAACAAATAAAAATTGAAAATATAACAAAACCAAAAATGATATCAAAACATAAAAAAGGTGCAGACTATGAATTTTATATAGCAAAATATTTCAAAAATGAAGGATATAAAATTTATATGAATGGCTTAAATAATGGTAAAAAAGACGGAGGCATAGACGTCATATGCCATAAAAATCAAGAAACGATTTTAATACAATGTAAAAATTGGAATCAACCAATAGAACAAAAAGATATAAGAGCATTTATAGGCGATTGTCATATATATGTAAATAAAAATGCAATGTTTTTAAAAAATAGAAAAATCAGAAAAATGTTTATAACCTCTAATGAAAATACCAAAAAAGCCGTAGAATTATACGTCAAAGAAAATCAAAACGAAATAGAATATATAACAATGCCTATGTTCGATTAAATCCCATTAAACTTTAAGCTAGCAGCCTTAATATTTAAGCCGAAACACTCAAATTCATATCAAAAGCACGAAGTATTTTAGAAATAGTCTCAAATCTAGGCTTAGAGTTCGGTTTGAAAATTTTATAAAAACTTTCTCTATTAAGATTAGCCTTTTTAGCTATTTTTTCAACACCATAGCTTTTTGAAATATACAAAAGAGCTCTTTTAAGCTCCTCTAAATCGCCGTCAGCTAAAACTTGATTTAAATATTCTTTTCTTACATCGTCATTATCTAAAAAGTCAGATAATTCAAAAGTTTTTAACTCTTTCATCGAAGCTCCTTTAAAATTTCCTTAGCTTTTTCAATATCACGCGCTTGAGTGGATTTGTCGCCTCCACAAAGCAAAATAATCAACATATCGCCCTTGAAAGTAAAATAAATTCTAATGCCTCCTGAAATGAAAATTCTAAGCTCATATATATCGATAGCATTCGTTACGGATTTATAGTCGCCAAAATAGTTCTCATTTTTTATTTTGTCGATACGACGCAAAATAGAAGCTTTGGCTTTATAATCCATTAAATTCTTATACCATTTTTCAAAATATGGAGTATATTTTACTTGCATAAAGCTATTATATATTTTTGTAGCTTAATGGCTACTTAGCCGCACGAATTCCTCATAACCCGAAGGTCGGTGGTTCAAATCCACCCTCTGCAACCAATATTTTTAAATTTATATCACAGCATCGTGACTTTAAAATTTTACTCTTGTCTTCATTGCGGTATAAGAAAAATGTGTTTTATCTAAATCAGAGGATTTTATCTACTAAATTTATTTTTAAACTAATAGCTTAAAATTCATAAAGTCATCAAATAAGATACATCAAACTCTTTAAACTGTAAAATTTACCGACTTATCTAAAATCTATGATTTATATTGTACCGCCGATCTTGCCAATAGCATTATCAAGTATTGAAAGGATTAAATTTGCACATAGTTTCTATCGTGACGTTAAAATTTTAAAAGTTCAAGATAAGCCAAAAATTCCTTTGAAAGTTTTCAACTTATCTTGAGTCAAATTTCATTTACTTATTCGCCAAAACGGAGCTATGGAGGCTATTTCTCATCTATAATTACCCATCTTTTTCCAGATTCTTCATCGTATCGCTTTAAAATTTTTATTATTCTATTTTGCAATATTCGTAAGGTTTGTATATATTTTGTAGGAATTATCTCGAAAATATCCTCTAGTTCGCAACATTCAGTTATTATATCTATGACACGCTTGCTAACTTTATTGTTTTCCAAATGCGTTGAAATATAGGGCGAAAACAAAATTCTTTGGCTTTCATCTATGGTAATCGCCTGGTGCTCCAATGCCTGCAATGAACCTAGCGCCATCAATAAAATTGCCCTTTCGCTTACCATGTCAATATTTTTCTCTAATATCATTTGAATCGCTCCGCCTGTATTTAATTTCATCTAAAATCATACAAATCTTCCTCTCGTCTATCTCCCCATAAAGGCAAGGGTTTGCCAGCTCAAATATGATCTCTTGCAAAATTTCATCCTCATATCCTATATCCTCGCGACACTCGATTAAATTTGCCCACTCCTCAAGGAGATCATATGAAATTTCTTTATCGACGACCCTATTTAAGATGTTTGCAATGGTATTTTGAGTTATTGTTACAAGCTCCGATTCGCTATTAAAACCTATCTTTGCCAAGTCGCTTTTTATCGCGCTTATATTTTTAGAAAAATTTATTAAATTTAATAAAATATCTATTTTGGCCATCAATGCTGTATTTACCCTTTCGTCCTCACGCATCTATAACCATATCCTTATATTTTTCATAAAGCCTCGGTTCTAAAATTCTAAATTTCATATTGTTTTTCCTTTTAAAATTTAATCGGTTGTCGATATTTTATTTGCGCAATCCAATTAAAATTTTCATTTGGACACCCGTCCGGGGCCAATGGCTGGATAATATATAAAATTATCTCCATTTCTAGCGCGATAATTAGTGATATATTCGATCGCCACTTCGAATGCATCGTCATCTCCCTTGTCTGTATACCAGCCGTCGCATGTGATGACGGGCTTATTGCCGCTTAGGCGATATACTTCTCCTCCTAGGATAATCATACCTTTATCTCTTGTGATTTTTAACACATCCATTATATCGTCAAATCTCCAAGCGATTTCATAAAAACCGAGCTCCTCTCTTAGGCGTATACCGCGCTCTAGCAGATCCTGCGGCACGATATTTACAAAATTCTCATCTGTAAATAACATAATTCGCTCCTTTCAAGTATAAAATTAATACCATTTTTCTATATCGTCTTTCTTTACGAAATACTCTTTTTGACCGCAAGGATAGTAAATTTTACACCATTCGCCTTCGCAGGATTGGATAGGGATGACTATCTCATCATAATAAGCAAATTCTTCTTTATCTTCATAGAAAATTTTACGAATAACGGCGTCTTTAAATTTATATATAATTTTTTGATCTATTTTTTCGCCGCATTCGCCGTAAAAGGCACCGTCTTCGTGTTTTGCAAAAGTGATTTTATGCCCTAAAATTGTAGGGCTGCACCCATATAGGCATAACGCGACAAAAGATATAACAAAATTTCTCATCTCTCCTCCTACTTAAAATGCACTCTATTTTTTATTTGGATCTCCAAGTCTTTTGACCGTTAGGCCAAAGCTGCTCTATTTCATCCCTCTTGACATAATACTCCGTATCGCCGCAAGGATAGTAAATTTTACACCACTTATCGTCACAAGATTCTATCGGAACTATAGTTGATGTGCCATTATAATAGTGAGATAAGGTCTCTACTAGCTTATATTCATATTCACCGCTTTTTTGGCTTTTAGATCTTGAATATATATCTAAAAAATCCTCAAGGTTCCTCGGTACATAAAGTTTATCATGAGGTATAGAGTCATGAAAAATAAAACCGCAAGCGCTTTCAGATTTTGTACCCCGAGCAAAAAAGCGATTATTTAAGCTGCACCCCGCCATTAAAGCAACATATGCCAATGACAACATAACAAATTTATTCATTTCTTTCTCCTTTCTTCTATAATATTGCGTATCGCGTCTTGTACTTCTTGATGCTTTTGACGCTCCCGCCGGCGAATTTTAGCAAAATATACGCCTTTGTTCATATGAGAAACCCCTAATGCGAAAAAGCCCCTAATAAGACTCCTAATATTTCGGAAAAGATTATATCTAAAATAAAAATGAAAGAGGCTGGAACGACTAAAATTTAAGATAGGTGCCTGCGCGCAGGAACCAAATGCAACTAAAAGAAGTGATTAAAATTCAAAAATAGATAATTGGTGGAGGTGTGCGGGATTGAACCGCAGTCCGAAAACAAACGACCAAAGCCTCTACATGTTTAGCAAAAGTGAAGTTCTCGCGCAGGCTCGCTCACTTTCCAAAACGACCCGCCGGCGCAAAGACTAGGATTTCACCCTACGGCTCGTCACGCCGCAGAGCTACGCTATCGCAGATTACCCGCCGCCGCGCTTAGATAGTATCGGCGCAGAGCAGGGCTCGACTGGACTTACGCAGCTTTAGCGTAAGCAGGAGCAAATTTAACGTTGTTTGCGTTTAAATTTAGTTTGGATTTTATACGCTGTATCCAAAGCGACATGCCGCCTTGACCCATCCGTTCCCGTCGAAGCCAAGTCACCCCCGAAAGAATGAGCGCGCATTTTACTTTAAAATTTTATAAATGTCAAATTCGGCTTATGCTAGAATTGCGTTCAAATTTTAACCAAATCAAGGAGCCAAAATGTCAAAAATCACGCTTTCTAAATTATACGAGATGAAAAAATCTGGCGAGAAGATCGTGATGATCACTGCCTACGACGCGCTTTTTGCTAAAATTTTCGACGACGAGGTCGATATGGTGCTCGTAGGCGACAGCCTAAATATGAGCTTCGGCGGACACTCCGAGACCCTGGGCGCAAGCGTAGACCAGATGATCTATCACGCGCGCGCCGTAAGACGGGGGCTAAAGCGGGCGTATATGGTCGTGGACATGCCGTTTTGCTCGTGTGCGACGCCAGAGCTCGCGCTGCAAAACTGCGCCAAAGTCTATGAGAGCACCGGCTGCGACGCCGTCAAAATCGAAGGCGGTGCGCATATGGCAGATACCGTGGCGCTGCTTAATCGAAACGGCATCGCCGTGATGAGCCACATCGGGCTAAAGCCGCAGTTTTCGCGCTTTACGGGCGGCTACAAGGTAAGCGGGCGCGGAGAGGAGGGCGCACGCGAGGTCTTAAGCGACGCCAGAGCGCTTGCCGAGGCGGGTGCGGTGCTACTGCTGGTCGAGGGGACGATTTCTGCAGTCGCAAATCAAGTGGCGCTTGGCACCGACGTGCCCGTTATCGGCATCGGCGCCGGCGCGGGTATAGACGGACAGGTGCTTGTGTGGAGCGATATGTGCGGGTTTTTCACGGAGTTTCGGCCAAAATTCGTTAAGCGCTATCTAGACGGCGCCGAATTGGTAAAAGGCGCGGTGCGCGAATACGCGCGCGAAGTCAAAGATGAGAGCTTTCCGAGCGAGGAGTTTGAATACAAGCAGTAGCGGGATTTAGGCTAAATTTTAAAATTTACGCGCCGAAATTCTAGCCATAAAGCCCCGCTTGCCTTAAAATAACGCTTTGTTTTCACGCCGCAGGCTATGTAAACAGCTCGCACCGCCTGAAATTTATTCGGCGCTAGCTATTGCGAGCGCTTTATCAAGTGCGAGAGATCGTAGGCGCTTTGGGCGGATACTCTGCGCGGTATTTTATATGGGCGGCGCCGTGCGAGAGTTTGCGCGCTTCTGCATGCGGGCGCTATTTCTGTTGCTGAGCGCAACCGCGAGTGCTTTTCATGAACGCTCTCGCGCCCCTAGCTCTAAAATACGCTGCGAGCGCTAAATTTTACGCACGTAGCCGTATAATTCTGGCATAAACTAGCCGTCACACCTAAACGGCTCATAAAATTTAAGGAAAAAATTTGGCTAAAGCTTTAAAAATCATCATAGCCGCGGTTCTAGGTTTGCTTTTTTGCGTAAAGATGCTGCCGATTTTGGCGGCATTTTTCGCGTTTAATTCTTTCTTTGATAAAGATGATATGGAGCTGGATAAAGCCCCGTTAATGCAAAACTACGAGCAAAATCGCGAGAAATTCCTAGACCTGTTAGCTTTTGCAGGTCGCAACTTCCCTAAAAATTTGCGTGTTACGATCCAGAGCACCTACGGCGATGAGTATATTTGGATCGATTTGGACGGCAATAAGACGAAATTTTATTCAAATTCCATTTTCGGGGGTAATGCGCCGGGTATCGGCGAGGGGTTAAAGCTCATCGGCTGGGACAAAAAGACGTTTGCAGAGCTAAAATCAAAGCTCGCGGCGATAAACGCTAGAACCATCGTGCTAAATAGAAGCGGCGATAGCGGGGTGCCTTGGGCGGAGATCACCTACCGATACGTGGAGCACTTCACCGATAGCTATCAGTTTTATGCCCCGGATAGCCCGAAGCTCGCCAAGCTGCACGCCAAGGGCTGCTCGAAAAAATTTCAAAACGACGGCGTAGTATTTTTATTCGAAAGCACAACGTCCGGCTCATATAGAGCGTTCTGCGATGGCGACGACGATAATAAGAGCGTTTTGATCGAAGAGCATGATTTATAGAACTAGGCTCGCGCAGGAAAAATTTAGCGTCTTAATTTGGGACGCGATTGATAAGGCGGCGCGAGATTGCGCGGCTAAATTTAATCGCACGAGCCTGCGTTGAGCTTAGCGGCAAATTTTAAAATTCACGCTAAATTCTAAGTCGTCTTGAAAAACGAAATTTCGCGCGAAATTTTACCTAGCCACGCAAGCGCGTAAAGCAGAATTCTGCATAAAATTCTACGCAGAATTTCTTGCGAAATTTTAACTGACTATACGAGATGGAATTCTGGCTAGCTGCATACCGCGAAGCTTGAAGCGCAGATTTTAACCCTCGCTGCCGCAAAAACAAAATCCGCATTAAAATTCTATGAGGTAAAATTTCGCTGCAAAATTCCAGGCGCCGAATTTAATATCGTAAAATTCCAGCGCCAAATTTCACGTCGTAAAAACCCTGCGCGTATTTTTCAGTTGGCTAAATTTCGCTCTTTAATTCTGTGCGCTATGATTCTGCCAAGTTTATTCCGTCTCTCGCAAACTCTGCGGCTAGCTTCAAATTTGTGCGTTAAAATTTCGCTCGCAGCATCTTGTGCGTACTTCATGAATTTTATGCGTTAAAATTCTACGCTGCGCAGTGGGGCTTTGCGGCAATGGCTTCCGCGCAAAGCTTTAAATTCTGCAAGTTAAAATTCCGCGCTGTAAAATTTAGCGTAGTTAGTGACCCGCGCGCTGTTTGGGAGCTGCTACGACAAAATTTCACACTTAAAAAGCATAGCGAGCGACGGCATGAGCGTAGCCTTAAAATGTTGCGCTAAAATTCCGCAGTCTTTCGCGACGGGTGCTCTGCTTTTTAGCCCCAGCCCTAAGCGCGTACCGTAAAATTCTGCGCGGCAAATTTTATTTCGCTCACAAAGATCCGTCCCTTAAAAATTGTCAAAATTTAGCCATTTTTCGCTACACTTGCTAAAATTTTAAAAACGATTAAAGAGAGATTATGGACAGAATTGTAGAGATCGAAAAGATGCAGCTCGATGAGAGCGTGGAGAGCTCGCTGCGCCCGTCGAGCTTCGAGGATTACGTGGGGCAGGAGAAGATCAAATCAAACCTCGCTATCGCGATCGCCGCGGCGAAAAAGCGCGCCGACGTGCTTGATCACGTGCTTTTCTACGGGCCGCCCGGGCTCGGTAAAACCACGCTAGCGCACATCATCGCTGCTCAGATGGGCGCCGCCATCAAGGTCACCGCCGCGCCGATGATCGAAAAGGCGGGCGATCTGGCGGCGATTTTAACGAACCTGCAAAGCGGCGACGTGCTTTTCATAGACGAGATCCACCGCCTAAGCCCCGCGATCGAGGAGGTGCTGTATTCGGCGATGGAGGACTTCCGCCTCGACATCATCATCGGCTCGGGCCCCGCCGCGCAAACCATCAAGATCGACATTCCGCACTTTACGCTCATCGGCGCCACGACGCGCGCGGGCATGATCTCGGCGCCGCTGCGGGATCGCTTCGGCATGCAGTTTCGCTTGCAGTTTTACACGCACGCCGAGCTTGCGCGGATAGTGCAGATCGCCTCTGTTAAACTCGGAAAAGAGAGCGCGGCAGACGCCAGCGCCGAGATCGCGCGCCGCTCCCGCGGTACTCCGCGTATCGCGCTACGGCTACTGCGACGCATACGCGATTTTGCTGAGGTGCGCGACGAGGGCGCTATCTCGCACGATCGCGCGCGCGAAGGGCTCGAGGCGCTTGGCGTGGACGAGCAGGGCTTTGATGAGATGGATATAAAATATTTGGAAATTTTATTTGACGCCAAGCGCCGCGCCTTGGGGCTTAGCACGATCGCGGCGGCGCTTAGCGAGGATGAGGGCACGATCGAGGACGTCATCGAGCCCTATCTGCTCGCCAACGGCTACATCGAAAAGACCGCCAAAGGCCGCATCGCAACCGATAAGGCGCGCGAGGCGTTCGGTCGCGTGCTAAAGGCCGCGGAGAGAAATCTGTTTGAGGAGTAGGGCGGATGAAATTTTATACTTCACGGCGCTGAGCCATAGCTACGCAGGTGGAAACCCTACCGTGGCGATTTTGCATGTTTGGTCTTTGAATTTTGCTTGGTTTTAAAGTTTCTTTAGATTTAAAATTTAAAGCGGGCGATTTTGTAAATTTAGAGCAAATTTATTATCGGCTCAATAAAATATCCAAAAGGATATGAAGGGAAATTTTATGAAATTCATAACAAAATATATAAGAAGGCTCTTCTATTATTTTTACGATGTATTTTACAGACGCGTTTTTGTCAGGGGAGTTTCGCATCCGCAGGCACAGGTGGCTAGCATAGGCTGCTATGGTTTGCTTTTTGTCCTATGCGGGATGCTTCTTACTATTTATAGAACGGATACGGCGCCCAAACAATTGAATGAGCTTGAGATAGATACCGGAATTTTAAGAAACGTTTATTATAATTTTCGCGGAAGCGGCGGACGAATACATATAGAACTAGAAAACGGCAAGAAAAAGGTTTATGAAATAAGCAAAAGCGATAGGGATATTTACGAAAAGCTAAAAGGGCAAAAAATCAAAATTTACGGCGAGCTGAGCCCGGATATATTAGGTAATAATGAAATTTTACAGCTTGAAGATAAAGATGGAAAGATATATAAGGGATATAATTTCGATCATAGATTGTTAAGACCATATTTGATGACCGCACAGTTTAAATTCTTTTTAAAAGGGGTGGTTTTTCTACTTTTGTTGATATTTTTTATAAATTTTTCAGATAGAAATTTGATTAAAAACAATCCAGAAGAAGGAGCAAAAAATGAGTAACGGGTTGGGTATTTATTAGGGATGCGCTTTCGCATGGTCTCGCTAATACGGCTGCAGCGCAAGCTGGAGCGAAGTTCTGCTTTCGTACGCCTATAAGGGCGGCTATTATTCTCACTCTCCATTGAAAGTTAAAATTTAGTCTATTCGCGCACCTGTTGTGCTCATTATTTTATAAATTCGTATTCTTTTGCTCTACGCAGATTGTTGTTTGCTATTATTAAGGTACATTAATTTTCTAAAAAATAACCTGTCGTCCGCTTAGCTTTTACTTCACTCTCGTTTATCGTACCGATTTTACTTCGCTTCTAGCAGACGCATTCGCTATACATTTTTCTTTTCCGCGTGAAGTTGCTATTGGGCTTATTGTAAGAGTTGCGGCGCGAGTATATCCAAACATCGGGCGCGCACAGCTTTAGATTTTGCGGCGCGGCATACGCGTCTGGCGTCAACATATCAGCACTGCCCACCAAAGCGCTAATTTCATCAAATTTAGCCGCCCGCAGCCTGCGCGTTCGTATCGCGCGCGCCGATTACCACGCGAGATAGGCCTAGCTGCGCCAAAAGTTCGGCGCAAGACGGCGTCTTGCAGCGGTGCGCGCAATGCTCAAATACGGCATAGGAGCACACATCTGGTTTTGACGTATGTTCGAGCTATGCGCTATTTTCATAAATTAGGTACGATCCGTGTACATGTCGTATAGCGCGCTGTATGTGCGAGAACGCCGCTCGTAAATTTTATGAAATTTCAAAATTTAATCTAAATCTGATAAAAAAATTTATAAAATAGCTCATCAAATTTCAAAAGGATAAAATTTGCCGACGCCGAAAGATAACGCCGCAAGCCGCAATGAAAACCTGGCTGAAAATATAGCCCAAAATAACGCCAAAAGCGAGGCGCAAAATTTCACCGAAAATCAGACCGTAAATAACGCTGAGGGTAAAATCGAAGCCGCCGCCGAAGCCAAAGCGACTGTCAAAAACAAAACCAAAACCGCTACTGAAAATAGAGCCGAAATCGGCGCCGAAAATCAAAGCGAAAGCATAGCCGAAACGGGCAAAGCCGCCAGAGCAAATACCAGCGCCGATAAATCAGGCGCAGCTGCGCTAGACGCCGCGGAAGGCAGGACTAAAACCGCCGCCGAAAATCAAAGCGGAAACCGGGTCAAAACCGACAAGGCCTCATCTGCTGGTGCTTCCGCGCTTAACGACGCTGCCGAAGCCAATGAAACCTTCTCGGCTAATGCTTCCGCGCTAGGCGCTACTGCCGCTTCGGGAGCCGCTGCGGGTATGAAAGCAGGCTTTGCTAAGGCTAGCGGACGCGCGAAGACGAGCAAGATATTTTTTATCGGCGCTACTTTGCTGATGTTTTGCTGCGTGATCTATCTGTTCTCGCCGTTTTTGATGGTGATCGCAATCGGCGTACTGATGGCGGTGGCGACCTCGGGTCTACACTCTAAAGTAACGAAGCTGTGCCGCGGCAGGCGCACGCTAGCCTCGGTGCTTAGCCTGTTTTTGATCTGCGCGCTTTTTTTCGTGCCCTTCATCTACGCCGTGATCGAGATCGCTAAAAACGCCGCGAGCTTCGATATGGCGCGCCTAAACGACGCGATTAGCTATGTTCAGAGCCTAAACATCAAGCTGCCCGGGCCTTTTGAAAAATTTGATACGCAGTTTCGCTCGTTTTTGGCGAACCTAGACGTCGCGGGCCTGGCGAAGCAGATCATCTCCTATCTCTCGGTCGTTGGAAAGTCCAGCGCGAAATTTATCGTCGATATGGTACTTATCGTCGTGTTTTGCTTTTTTGCCTACCTCTACGGCGAGAGCTTCAAGCGCTTTTTCAAAAAAATTCTACCCGTCGAGCCCGCGCAGATCGATTATATCTTTTCCGAGACGGCAAATACGATGAGCGTCGTGTTTTACTCGACCATCTTCAACGCCGTATTGCAAGGCTTTTTGTTTTCAATCATCGCGGGGATCTTCGGCTTTGACGCGCTGCTGATGGGGGTGCTTTTCGCCTTCTGCTCGCTCATCCCCGCAGTCGGCGGCGCACTCATCTACGTGCCCACCGCGCTATATGTGCTAGCGGGGGGCAGCACCTCGGGCGCGATCGTGATAATGACGTATTGCGTGATACTGATCTCGACGCTCGCAGACAGCTTCGTAAAGCCGCTCGTGATCAAATTTATCAACTCGCGCCTGGTCGAAAACCCCGCAAACATCAACGAGATGCTGATCTTCTTCTCGATGCTTTCGGGCATCAGCACGTTCGGATTCTGGGGCGTGATCTTGGGGCCCGCGATTTTAACGCTATTTATCGCGGTGCTAAATTTATACGATTATCTAAAAAAGATAGAATTCGAGTAGGGCTTGCGCCGCTGGGTGTTTTTAAATTTATGAAAATGTCGCCCGTAAAGCGCAATGCCTAACATGTCCTGGCGGCTTTTTGTCCGTTCGCAGCTCTTGCGCGGGCACAAAGCTTTTAAATTTAAAGGCGAATTTTAATTTCGGCGCACCGCTAACTCTCTTTGAGTGCCCGCAGTATAAATTTTAAAATTTAGCTTCGGCGCGGAATTTCTACACCTAGGAATTTTAAAATTTATGCTCTCGTTTTGAAATTTAAAAACCCTCTGTGCGCCGCAAGGACCGTGCGCCTAACGAAGGGCTGCGATACTAGGGAGTAAATGTCGCGATAAATTTAGCGTATTTGACGGCGGCCGAGTTAGCTCGATGTTTTACTGCGGCGCATCTCAAGCTGCGCACGGAAGTAGTTTCTGCTGGCGGTCGGCGCCCCGGTCGCCGTATTTTTATAGCGCATCCCAAGCAGGCGGGGCGTCGCGGCGGCTATAGGCTGCGGCGCCAGACGGCGGTCACGGTATTTTTTGCGGCGTCTGATTTTGGTGCGGCATGTTTTTTATGCGGCGCGAGGCATCGCACTGCGTAGAAATTCTATAAATTTATCTACCAGTCGCTTTTTAAAATTCCACATCGTCGCGGGGCTTAACTGCAGATTAAAATTTCGCAGACGAATGCAATGCGGCGAATCAAAAGCATAAAAGTCGGCTAGGAGTGCGAAGGCGGCAGGCTAGAGATACAAAAACAGGCTAGAAGCGGTAAAGATGAGTTGGAAAAAATTTCAAATTCCGTGAGTGCGGATAAAATTTATACAAAAAATTTTACCGAGTGACGCAGAGATCGCCGAAAATATAAAATTTAGACAAAAAGCGCGAATATGGCGGCGGCGGTTTAGACCCGCACCTTGCCGCCGTATTTGATCTGGCTCGGGTCTTTTTTGTCCAGCTCTCGCATTATCTGCTCGCCGTTGTCGGAGTTTGCCGCGGCGATATCTGCGTCCAGATCGGAGTATGAGTAGATCATCATCGCCTCGCTTACGCCCTCTATGGCCTCTATCGCGCGAAATACGGTGATCTCGTCCTCGAAGCTCTCCGCGCTAATCGTGGCTACCGCCTTGCCGTCCTTGCACGCGACGAACTCGCAGCCGTCGATACTTTGCAGCTGCTTGCGAAACGCCGCTACGTCGGTATTTGCGCCTAGATAGATTACGACGCTTGAAATATTCATTTTAGCCCCCAAAAGTAGATATATCTATTGTACCCCGAGCCCACGAGATAATCTCCTTCGAAAAGCAGATAGTTGATGATGTCGTTGTCCAGCTCGATGCTGCGGACGATCTCGCCTGCTTTATCGATTACGCGTACGCCGTTACCAACTGTAAAAGCACCCAGCTCGGGGCTTAGCGCCACGGCAAAAACTGCAAAATGGGCGTTATAAAATTTAGCGAAATCGCCGTTTTCGTAGTAGCACGATCTTTCTTTGTCGTTCGAGCCACTCATCATGCGATCGCCAAGCAGCGCCACGGAGTAGATCCCGTCCTTGTGCAGGGATTTTTGGCTCATAAGCTTTTTCGCTTTCGCGTCGAAATAAAACACGATGCCGCCTTCACACGAGATTAGTAGCGTCCCGCTAGTGCGGTCGTAGGCGCTACCGCCCAAAGACGCGATGGTAAGCTTTTGCTCGAAGCTTACCTTGCCGCTAGGTAGGTCGAAGTATAAAATTTCGCTACCAAGACCTAGCAAAATCACGGTGTTTTCGTTGTAGAAATAGACGTTTTTGATCCCCGTCATCGGCAATTTATAGTGCGTAATATTGCCGCCCGCAAACACGCCCAGTATCTTTTCAAACGCGTCGCCGTTATATAAAAATGCGTATTTTTCGCCTAATTTATCGACGTCGAACATGGTAGCGCCCATTGGCTCGTCTAGGTAATTTTTGGACGAGGGTAGGGCGAAAATTAGCGTTTTGGATATTGCGCTCGATGCGGAATTTGAGGCGGAATTTAATGCCGTAGAATTCTCGGCAGAATTCTGCTTCGCGGAATTTTCTAAAGAATTTACGGCAGCGGAATTTGCGGTGGAATTTCCCGTGGAATTTACGCTTGCTTTAGCATTGAAATTCTGCGCCGCATCGGAATTTGTGCTTGCGACGGAATTTTGATCTGCGAAATTTTGCCCGGCGGTGGAATTTAGCGCGGAATTCTCCGCGGAGTTAATGGTGATTTTATAGAGCTTGCCGTTGTCAAGCCCTGCGTAAATTTCGCCGTCTAGATTTTTTAGCACCGCGACATTTGCGTCAAGCTCTAGTATGAAGCTAGCGTGTTTGATCTTTGCAGGCGCATCTATGCCCACAGCACCACTAGGTATTGCAACGCCGTTGCCGGCATAGATGAAGCAGGCGCAAAGTAGCAGCGGTGGTAAAAATTTCATCGCGCGCTCCTACTCAACCTCGGCACCTTGATTTAGCGTATCTATGAGATTAGAAGTGGAATTTGCGTCGCTAAACCTACTAAAATCAGCCTTAAAATTATTTTTCACTAGCGGATTGGTTTGGGCTTGCGGTACGTGGCATTGAGTGCAATTGAATCGCTGCTCGGCTAGCGTGCCGTTTAGATCCGCGCCTGTGCGAAAGTCTACCAGGTGACTTTTTGGAATCGGCGTAGAGCCTACATCCTTAGCGACATCGGGCATATGGCAGGTTACGCACATATTGTTATCCTTTGTGATCGGCACGAGCCCTTCTAAGCTGTGCGGTATAAGAGGCGGAGCGTTTTCGAAGCTGCGCTCGATTTTCGAAGCGGCGCCCGGAGCATCCTCGCTATATTTGAAATCGGGCAGGGAATTTTTATTTTGCACCGATTCGTCCACGCTTTTTATAAAGCCCAAGCTGTCGGCATCTATAGAAGCCGTCTTGTCCGCGGCAAAGAGCGCCGCACAGCATGCAAGAGCCAAGCCTAAAACCATTTTTTTCATTTTTTACTCCTAATATACTAAAATTTAACGCATCGTCGTCGCATACGTCGATGCAGCGCCCGCAGCTGATACACTCGCTGCTAACGCGCCCGTTTTCGCGCCCGACCATCTTAAGCACCTGAACTTCGGGGCAGACCATTTTGCATTTGCCGCACATCGTGCATTTATCAACCTCGTGGCGAATGCGAATGATACTAAAATAGCTAAGCACCGCCCAAAATCCGCCGAGCGGGCATAGCCGCGAACAGATCGTGCGATCGCCCGCAAAAATTTCAAAAACTACAATCAGCAGCGCGATTGCAAACGCACTAGCACTTAGCGATATGACGGCGCGTGCGAAAAGCGAGATAAAGCTCACGCTCTCAAACGCCGCAAAGCCGAAAGCTCCGCTGCAAACAAGCGCTAGCACCGCTAGGACGTAGCGAGCCTTGCGGTTTACGCTAACGATCTTAGTCGTTATGCCAAGTCTTTTACGAAGCCACGCGGCAAGATCGGTTAGTAAATTTATCGGGCAAACCCATGAGCAATATAATCGCGGCGCTATAAGCGCATAAAATGCTCCTACGATAAGTGCTCCTATAACCGCCGTAGCACCTAAAGAAAAGCTAGCTAGCAGCATCTGCGCCGTCGCAAACGGATCGCTTAGATTAATCGTGCCGAAAAGTTTCGACGAGCTTAGATTGCCCTTTAGAATTCCTGATAAAATTCCGTTTTCGCTCGCGGCTTTGAAGGCGAAATTATTTCCTAAAATAAAAAGGACTAGAATAGAAATTTGGCTTAAACGCCTTAAAATAGTGTATTTCATTGTCTAGCCCCTTCCATTAGATCGTCCTCGTTTAAGTAATCCCTGCTTTTTTGCGGATCGAGCTTAATTTTGGTATCTGCGTCCTTTAGCTTCGCGTCGTCGCCCTTGATCCAGCCTTTGACGTAGTTATCGCTGGAAATTCCTATGACGCGCTCGCGCTCCACGACGCTGATAGCCGCCTTTTTCGTGACGCAGGCATGCTCGCATTTACCGCAACCCGTGCAGTAATCGCTATCTACGACGGGCACGAGCAGGGCGTGCTTTTCGGTGCGGTTGTTGTGACGGTAATCGATCCTGAGTGCCTTATCCATCACGGGGCAGCTTCGCACGCACGCGTCGCATTGGATACCCGCATAAGCGATGCAATGCTCTGTATCTATGACCGCAACGCCCATTTTGGATAGACGCACGTTTAGCTTAGAGTTTTCGCTCACTAAATTTTTATCTAGCGCGTCGCTAGGACAGGCTGCGACGCAAGGTATGTCGTCGCACATATAGCACGGAATTTCGCGCGGGATAAAAAACGGCGTGCCGTTTGCAATAGCGTGATCGCAAAAGCTCGCAAGCTTAAGCGTATCAAATGGGCACGCCTCGACACAAAGTCCGCACCTCAGGCATTTGCTAAGAAATTCTTTCTCGCCTATAGCTGCGGGCGGGCGGAGTTTGGCGTGCTCGCCGGAGTTTGCGACTCCGAGCCCCAAAACGCCAACGCCAGCAGCTAAAGAAAGAATGCCTAAGACCTCACGCCTATCCATAATTTACGCCTTGTAAATTTTAACCGCGCATTTTTTGTAGTCGGTCTCTTTTGAAAGCGGGCAGGTATGATCGAGCGTGACGCGGTTGATATAAACCTTCTCGTCAAAAAACGGCACGAAAATAAGCCCTTTCGGCGGAATGTTACGTCCGTGGAAGTCCACGCGCGCTTTGACTTTGCCGCGGCGCGACTCGATCCAGACGATTTCGTTTTGTTGCACGCCGATTTTGGCGCCGTCGGCTTCGTTCATATAGCATCTTGCCTCAGGCACCGCGCGATAAAGCTCCGGCACACGCATAGTCATAGTGCCCGTATGCCAGTGCTCCAGCACGCGACCCGTACATAGCCAGAAAGGATACTCCTCGCTCGGCACTTCTACAGGATCCATATATGGACGGAAGAAAATTTTAGCTTTATTAGCAAGGCTAGTTTTTTCTTCGCCAGAAGTAGCGGATTTCAGATCGCCGCTAGGAAGCGCCGCTTTGGCGTTGCCATAGAAGGCGAAGTCACTATCCGGAGCCGCTTTTTTGGCATAAGGATCGTATTGAGCGTTAAAGCGCCAAAGTGTTTCTTTGCCGTCTACGACCGGCCACCTAAGACCGCGCACTCGGTGATATGTATCGAAATCGGCTAGGTCGTGTCCGTGACCGGTGCCGAATTTTCGGTATTCCTCCCAGAGATATTTTTGAATGAAAAAGCCATAGCCTTTAAATTCTTTGCCGTCGCTGCCGATTACGCCGCGTGAGTCGCCGTTTACTTCGGAGTTATCGAAGCTTGCCATAATCGGATCTTTTGCCGCGAAAGCCTGAGCGTCTTTGTTTGCAAAGAGCACTTCAAATAGTGTAGTCTCTGGCGTATAGCCGAATTCTGAAATTTTATCTAATACGTTTGGAAGCGTAAGCTTATCATTTACTTTAACCTCGCCCCAGAAATCCTTGAGTTTGAAGCGCTTGGAAAACTCTAGCATCTGCCACGTATCGCTCATAGCGTCGCCCACAGGAAGAACCTGCTGTCTCCACCACTGAGTTCTGCGCTCGGCATTGCCGTATGCGCCCCATTTTTCGTAGATCATCGCGGTTGGCAGGATCAGATCGGCTACCTTCGCGCTTAGTCCCGGATATGGCTCGCTTACTACGATGAAGTTATCCATCTCGCGCGCTGCGGCTATCCAGTGGTTTGCGTTGGCGATCTGCTGCCACGGGTTATTGACCTGTACCCATATCCATTTTATTTTGCCGTCTTCGAGATTACGCAGAGCCTGCACGTAGTGCGCACCCGGTTTTGGATTTATCGTGCCTTCCGGAAGCTTCCAAATTTTTTCGGAAACCTTTCTGTGAGCCGGATTTGCCACGACCATATCAGCAGGTAGGCGGTGAGAAAACGTGCCCACCTCTCTAGCCGTGCCGCAAGCGCTAGGCTGACCGGTAAGCGAAAACGCTCCGCAGCCAGGTTTGGCTTGCTTGCCAAGAAGGAAATGTACCATGTAGCTTTGCTCATTGACCCAAGTTCCTCTTGAGTGCTGATTAAAGCCCATCGTCCAAAAGCTTACTACTTTGCGATCTTTTTCTATATAAAAATCAGCAAGCTGCTTTAGCTTGGTCTTAAACGCCTCTAAATCCTCACTTTCGTCACCCTTAGCTAAAGGCGCTACAAATTCTAACGTGTAAGGCTCCAGTGCTTTTTTAAATTCTTCGAAGCTTATGAGCCAGTGAGCATCCGATTTGTCAGAGTGTTTGTTTTCGAGTACGTCGCCCTCTTTCATACCCAGATATGCTAAGGTAACGCCCTCGGATTTGCTTAAAATTTTGGATTTTTGCTTAGCCGCGGTATCAAGCTCGGTCTTGCGGTATTTTTTATGATTTATATCTTCTCGCAAGCCATAACCGATATCTACTGGACCGGTAGCGAATACGCAGTGCTCTTTAATAAATTTTTCGTCTATCATCTCTGGATGGTTATAAACGATCTCTCGTGCTATGTAGTTCCATATCGCAAGATCAGTATTCGGACGGAATATAATTTCGATATCGGCGATATTCGAAGTGCGGCTAGAGTAGGTCGAGAGATTTATAACTTTTACGCGATCCTGGTTGCGAAGCTTATGGTCGGAGACGCGAGACCAAAGGATAGGGTGCATCTCAGCCATATTCGCGCCCCAAGCGATGATGGTATCGGTTAGCTCGATATCGTCGAAAACACCCGCAGGCTCGTCAATACCGAAGGTTTGCATAAAGCCTACGACGGCGCTGGCCATGCACTGGCGAGCATTAGGATCGAGATTATTGGAGCGAAAGCCCGCCTTTACTAGCTTTGCTGCGGCGTAACCTTCCGGGATCGTGTATTGACCGCTACCAAGTACGGCAAAGCCCTCGGGACCACCTTCGTTATAGGCTCGCCTAAAATGCTTCTCCATTTCGTCGAACGCTCGTTGCCAGCTGATCTCGATAAATTTTCCCTTTTTGTCGAATTCGCCTTTGGAATTTACGCGCAAAAGAGGCTTGGTGATGCGATCGGCGCCGTACATGATCTTGGCGTTGAAATAGCCTTTGATACAGTTTAGACCGCGATTTACTGGGGCTAGCGGATCGCCTTTGACCGCTACGATCTTGCCGTCTTTGGTGGCTACCATGATGCCACAGCCGGTGCCGCAGAAGCGACAGGCCGCCTTGTCCCAGCGCCAGCCTTTTTCGGCTTCGTCCGCAGCACTAAGACTGCTAGGCAAACTGATGCCCGCAACGCTACAGGCAGCCGCTGCTGCAGAGCTTTTTATAAAGTCTCGTCTATCCATGAGATTAACCTTTCGTTTAGAATTAATTTCTACTAAGATTTTGAATAATAGCATAAAAAAACAGCTTAGTCTAGATTAAAATCAAAGTTTTTTCTACATAGATTTCAGATATAAGATAATAATTTTATAAATTTTAAATTTAGTGGCTCAAATTTTATCAGGATAGCGAGTTTTTGATAAATTTTAATATAGATTTTCATTTAATTAAATTAATATATTATACCGATAAATTAGCATTAAAATTTCATAAAAATTCAATCGCGCTTTGAAATAAAACGGAGCGTAATAGAATTTCGAAATTTTATTAAAATTATAAAACTTAGCTTAAAAAGCGTATTTTGTGATAAGCGATAAATTTTACACTAAAACGCCGTCATTATCGAGGCAAAAGCGTAAAATTTAACTATTCAATTTAATATGCGATATTTGCATATTGCTTAAATTTTGCTTAAAAAAATTCACTAATTTAAAAATTCTTTTATAATCTAGAAAGTATAATAGCCGTGCAAACCAAAATTCTTGAAAGGAATATTATGCAGTCCAGAGAAAAGATTGTCAAAACGACTTGTCCTTACTGCGGCACCGGCTGTGGTATCGATCTTATCGTAAAAGACGGCAGGATCGTAAACGCGCGCCCTACGCAGGCTCATCACGTAAATGACGGCGAGCTATGCTTAAAAGGGATGTTCGGCTGGGAGTTTGTAAACTCTCCAAAACGCCTTGCCAAACCTATGATCCGTAAGAAAAACGGAGTATTTGATAGAAGCGGTAAGCTTGAGGAGGTAAGCTTTGAAGAGGCTTACGATTTTGTAGCGACTAAATTTAAAGAGACCGTCGCTAAATATGGCCCAAGCTCAATAATGGGCTTTAGCTCGGCACGCTCAAATAACGAAGACAACTACGTTTTTCAGAAATTTTTCCGAGCTCAGGGCAGCAATAACGTCGATCACTGCGCCCGTCTTTGACACGCTCCTACAGTGGCAGGTCTTGCCAGCACGCTAGGAAACGGAACGATGACTAATGATTTGGTAGAATTTGCGACCGATACGGACGTATTTTTACTCATCGGTACCAACACGAGCGAGTGTCACCCGATCATCGCTATGCAGATGCAGCGAGGCTTGCAGCGCGGCGCTAAGATGATCGTAGTAGATCCGAAACGCACCGATATGGCGAAAAAAGCAGACATCTATCTGCAGATCCCGCCGGGCGCGAACATTAAGACGCTAAATACCATTATGCACGTTATCATCGCCGAAAATTTGCAAGATGACGAGTTTATCAAAAACTACGCTCACGGCTACGAGTATTTAAAAGAAGCGGTTAAGGACTTTACTCCTGAGCGCTTCGAGCGCGAGACCGGCGTGAAAAAAGAGCTCGTAATCGAAGCTGCTAGAATGTATGCTAAAGCAGGCGCAGCGGCGATCTGCTACACGATGGGTATCACGCAGTTTAGTGACGGCACCTCAAACGTCTTTTCGCTTTCAAATTTAGCTATTTTGACGGGAAATTTAGGCAAAAGAGGCGCGGGCGTAAATCCTTTGCGCGGTCAAAACAACGTCCAGGGCGCATGCGACATGGGCGCGCTGCCTAATGTCATCCCTGCAGGTGCGGTAAATTCCGCTTACGCTCAGGAGCAGGCGCGCAGAGTATGGCACTTTGAGCTAAATCCGACTCCAGGCTTTAAGCTTACGGTCGCACCCGATAAGATGGATAGCGGCGAGCTGAAGCTACTCTATGTTTACGGCGAAAACCCCGTAATGAGCGATCCTTGGACGGAGCACTTCGTGCATGCAACGCATCATCTGGATTGCTTTATCGTGCAGGATCTTTTCTTTACCGAGAGCGCACAGAAGGCAGATGTCGTACTACCTGCTGCCGGATGGGGTGAGAAGGACGGCACCTTTTTAAACACTTCCCGTCGCGTCCAACGCACGCGCAAGGCAAGCGAGCCGGCTCCTGGCGTAGAGCCTGATTGGAAGGTCGTTTGCAATATCGCACAAAGAATGGGACTTGAAGGGTTTGATTTTTTAAGTGCGGAAGAAATTTGGAACGAAGTGCGTGCATTAATGCCTAAATTTTTTGGCGGTATTAGCTACTATAGGCTAGATAAGCTAGGCGGCATAAGCTGGCCATGTCCTGATGAAGATCATCCGGGCACACCGGTTCTTTACGCAGATCATAAATCGATGCTGCCTGACGGTAAATTTAGAATGGTGCCGGTACTTTACGTGGATGATAAAGAGGAGCGCGCTAAAGCTGAGGCGGATTTTAGAGCCAAGATGAAAATTCCTGATGATTATCCAGTGGGAAGCGGCGCGCTTAGCGAGATTCCGGATGAAATTTATCCGTGCTTATTTACGACTGGGCGCAAGGTTTATCACTACCATACTGGCACGATGACGAGAGAGTGCCGCGCGCTAGAGTACGGCGCGGGCGCAGAAGGCGCGCTCATCGAGGTAAGCCCTGACATCGCACGCGAACGCGAGCTTACCGAAGGTTGCTACGCGCTAGTCAAAAATAAGCGCGGCCAGATCGCGGCGAAACTGCGTATAAATCCGGATCTAAAAGAGGGCACGATCTTTACGACCTTCCATTACAGCGAGGCCGACGGCAACGAGCTCGTGCATGCGGGCGATCTGGATCCGCTATCGGGTATCCCACCGCTAAAGATGACGATTGCAAATATCAGAAAGCTTAGCGAGAGCGAGTTTATCGAGTTCAGAAGACAAAACGAGATGTCGATGCACTCTGAAAAACCTTATCTATCGCCGGTTCATAAGTAGTTTGGGCGGCAAGTTCCACCCGCTTTATATAGATGAAATTTCATCGCGGCTGCGGCAAAATTTGATGAAATTTTATCTTTGCGGGCGCTTCATGGCCGCTTGCGCGCATGGTGCGAGCGGCTCGTGGGTTTTCCACGCGATTTTTTAAATACAAAACTGCGAGCGCTTTAAATTTACGCACGCCGCTTCGGCTTTACTTCGGCGAATTAAGGCTATTTAAGCAAAATTTCACTACGATACGGGCGAAATTAAAATAAGGAAGGTCTATGGAGCCGATTTATAGGGCGGAGATAGTTAAATTTAAAGGGGATGAAAGAAGGAACGTAAGCGATATCTTGGTTCGCGAGATCAAGCTTGAAATTTTACTAAACGGCAAGCGTTTCGGCGCGCTGATGGCGACTCCGAGTGATTTAAAGGCGCTTGCGGTAGGCTATTTGCTGAGCGAAAATTTGATCTCGGATCCAAGCGGCATAAGAAGCATTGAGCTCGCGCCGGACGGGCTTAGCGTGAATGTCTGCGGCGAGATAAACGAAAAGCGGCTAAATAGCTTCGATGCCGAAAAGGTTATCATCAGCGGCTGCGGGCGCAGCTCTACCGCAAATATCGATCCAGAGGCGATGGCGGCGCGCAAAGTCCGCTCGGACGCTAAATTTCATAAGAATGAAATTTTAAATTTGATGAGCGAGTTTTACACGCAGTGCGAGCTTTACGAGATGACGGGTTGCGTGCACACCGCAAAGCTCTTTACCGCGGGCGGCGAGTATTTTATCGGCGAGGATATCGCCCAGCACAATACCATCGATAAATCCGTCGGCAAGGCGGTCTTGGCGGGGCGCGATACGCAGGGCTCGCTTCTTTTGGTAAGCGGCAGGCTAAGCTCCGAAATGGTCGCCAAAGCCGTGATGAGCGGCATTAGCGCGCTTGTTTCGCGCACGGCTCCTACGAGCCTCGGCGTCGTGATCGCGCGTAAATTTGATCTTACTCTTTGCGGCTTCGCGCGCGGCGAAAATTTAAACGTCTATAGCGGCGAAGAGAGAATTTTGAGTTAAGAAGGCGGCATGGAGATAGATATCAAGATAGACGATAAAAAAGCAAGCGAGATCAAAAGGCTGATTTTAAATTTACTAAATCCAAGCGGCAAGCTCGATTGCGGCGCGGCGTTTAAGATCGCCGCCAAATTAGGCGTAGACGCGAGCGTCGTAGGAGATCTCGCGGCACGCGAAGGGATACGGATAGATCGCTGCGAACTCGGACAGTTCGGCAAGCTGCAATGTAGCGGAGGCAGCATAAAGGCTCTGCAGAAGCTAAATCCGTTTTTGGATGAGAAAAGGCGGATTTTTTGCCGCGACGCCCGCGCCGTAGCTAGCGGCGGAGTGGGGTTCGATACGGTGCGCTCTACGCTTAAGGAGCACGCCATAGACGTGAAATATTGTCAGTTGGGCTGCTTTAAGGAGAAGAAAGGCAAAAGAATGAGGGTAAAAACGAAAACTTGGATCGAAAATGCGCAGGGCGAGCTCATTTTTGGCAAGGGCAAAACCGAAGTGCTGGACGTGATCGCTCAAACGGGCTCCATCTCTAAGGCCGCCGAGGTTTTGGGGATGAACTATAAAAAGTGCTGGAGCCATCTGCAAATTTTACAAAAAAATCTGCAAGAGGAGCTCTTTAGTACCAAGCAAGGCGGCGGCAATGCCGCGGGTACGACGCTAAATGCACGCGCCTATGAGCTGATTGCTGCATATAAGCAGCTGCAAAGCGATATAGAAAACTACGCAAACGAGCGCTTTAAGGAGCTGTTTTTGAAAAAAGAGGGCGAAAAAGACGCAAGTAAAGCGGCAGATAAAAACCATTAAATTTAAAGGAGAAAACGATGTTTGTAAAGCTAAACGAACGAACCTATCTAAACAAAGACAGGATCACGCGCATCAAGGTAGATAGCGTCCAAGACGGTATCAGAATTCGCTTTTATGAGGGGCAGTTTCAAGTCGCCAAAAGCGGCAGATTTGAAAGCGAAGAAAAAGCGATGGAGTGGCTGCAGAAAAATTTTATCGGCAAATAGCCGCAAAGCGCACTTCATAGCCGCGCGAGCAGCTTGAGAACAAATCCCGCAAAATACGCTTTTGGTGATACGGTAGCGGCTTGCCGCTCATTAACACTACGATAATTCGGTGGTTTGTGCTTTCAAGAAGAGCTTGCGCAAAGATGTTGCGGTAAATTTACGGCGAGCGAGCTTCGGATATAATGCCTAGCGTAGGTGTAAATAGAAGATGTAGCTACGCAAATAAGGTCTATGACGACATTCGTTCGCCAAATTTACTCGAAAGATTTCATCATTCAAACCCGACTTAACCGCATTTCTCAGCTAGCTTTGCCTATTTCGCCTATATAGTATTTATATTTTATTAAGTACTCATTGGATATAGTCGCGGGCAAAATTCTAAGGGGAAATTTTGAAAAGCTTTAAACTTCGGTTTATTTATGCCGTCTGCGTGGTAGTCGTATGTGCGCTGTATCTGCTAGCCGAAAGATTAGGTCTTACAGAACGCAAACAAACCCATTTTACCGTTACTTCAGATACAAATGTCTCAAAAGTGCCGGGTCTTAGCAAATACGCAACCCAAGAAGAGGTCGATAGCTTCGCATTTCGCTACTGGGATATAGATTACAATTCAAATCCAGAAAACGTATTTAAAGAACCCGCCATAGACGTAGAGCTAAAAAGACTTTTAAAAAGCAAGCAAACTGATGAAATTTTAAAATTTATGAAAGATAATAATCTATCCGTCGATCATACTATGGACGGAGGGGTAACGCCCGTGATGTATTCTAGCTTTTGGGACGATACGAATACTACTCAAGAGCTTATAAAGCTAGGCGCGGATATACATAAAAAAGACGAATACAAGCTATCCGCTATGGCTTATGCGATAGAAAATAACTCCACCAAAGCGGTAAGACTACTTTTAGACAACGGCGTTAAATTTGAAGAAGCCAAGGTGGTGCAGATGTACCTATATCCGCCAAATATAAAAAAGATCTATATTAAAAATAACAAAGTAGATCATATCGATTATACCAAACACAATAGGGGCCCGGGTTCAAGTGATGCAAGCCTGCTTCTTGAGTACGTTATTCGTAATAATTTTGTAGAGCTAGCGGAAATGATATTGAAAAATGGGTATGTGACAAAATATTATTACGGCTATGATAATAATGAGAATGTAATAACAAGCGATGAGTTTACGGATATAGTCCCTGAGGAAAGCATATTAGCGACAAAGAAGAATACGGAAGAGGAACGCTATCAAAAATTTTATATAGAGGAGTTTAGATACTATTATACGTATTATAGACTACTTGATTATGTGCCGCATTATGAAAAAATGCTAGATTTACTTTTAAAGTATAATGTCAAAGGGCAGCCTCCCAGGGAACTGCTTAAAATAGAATATGATAAATGCTATAGTGATAGAGAATTTTTTCTGCGTAATACATATGAATCATATTGCAGAGGAGTAGAAAGAATCAATCAGATATCTGAACGATATACCGTCCCTATTTCGAAAGAGAGATTTGAAAGACTAAGGCCTATGAAAAAAGAATTTTATGATAAGCATTGCCCTGATGCAAATTCTACATTTAAAGATACCAAAAAATTTATAGCTTGGCGAAGCGGTGAAAAAGAATTCGAGATGGTATTGGCATATTTGAAGAGTTACTTTGAAAATGGCGATACCGAAACGGTAGTAAACTTAGATGAAAATACGCAGCTTGATACAAACAAATAGCAATAATAATTCCAAATAAGGAGAGGCGCAATGGCGAAGTTCGATAGAGAAAAGTATAAAAACCCGAACATTGTAGGCGAGGTCATTTTAAAATTCTCGTTAAAATTTCTCCCAGCTAGGACGTAAAGCCTTAAATTAATCCAAATTTCACTATAATTAATCACTTCAATTTTTAAAGGCCGCGAATGCTAAGCTTAGACGAAATTCGAAAAAATATCATTCTAAAACCGGGCGTGCATTATTTTGACTACACCGCTTCGGGGCTTGCCTATGAGCCCGTAGAGCGCGAGATAGCGGACGTTTTAAAAACCTACGCCAACACACACTCCGACAGTAGTTCGAGCGCGATCATCACGCAGGGGCGCTACGAGGGCGCACGCGAGAGCCTAAAAAAGCTGCTTGGGCTTGATGAGAGGTTTTATCTCATCGCTTGCGGGCAGGGCGCGACGGCCGCGATCAAGAAATTTCAGGAGCTACTTGGCATCTACCTACCGCCTGCGACCAGAAGCGCAATCGGCGAGGCGAATTTACGCGCCGCGCAGCTTCCGCTCGTGCTCGTTTCGCCATACGAGCACCATTCAAACGAGCTTAGCTTTCGCGAGGGGCTTTGCGACTACCTGCGCATGCCGCTTAGCGAGGGCGGCGAGATCGATCTGATTGCGCTTGAGCGCATCCTAAAGCTTAACGCAACACGCCGTATCATCGGCTCGTTTAGCGCCGCCTCAAACGTCACGGGCGTCATTAGCGATTATAAAAAGATTAGCGAGCTAATCAGAGCCGCGGGCGGTATCGTGGCCTTTGACTGCGCGGCGCTGAGCTCGCACGCAAATTTAGACTGCGATCATTTCGACGCAATTTTCCTCTCGCCGCATAAGCTACTCGGAGGGCCTGCAAGCTGCGGGCTTTTGGCGATCAAAAAGGAGCTGCTTAGCAGTGATGTGCCGACATTTGCCGCAGGCGGGACGGTCGCCTACGCCAGCCGCGAAGGACACGTGTTTTTGAAAAATCACGAGCAGCTAGAGGAGGGCGGTACGCCGCCTATCACCGGGCTCATGCGAGCAAGCTTAGCCTACGCGCTGCGAAACGAAGTCGGTTTTGAGAGGATAAAAAGCGCCGAGGACGAGCTCGCGCGGCTTTTTGAGAGCGAGCTAGCGGGCATAGACGAGATCATAAACTACGCTCCAAAGGGCGCGCCGCGGCTGCCGATTTTTTCATTTAACGTGCGCGGCGTCTCGGCGTATGATTTCGCCGCGAGCCTGAGCAACGATTTCGGTATCCAGACGCGCGCGGGCGTGATGTGTGCTGGGCCGTATGCCCACGATCTGCTGGGTATCAAGGAGGGGCGCATGCCAGAAAGCAAGCCGGGCTTCGTGCGCGTGAGCCTGCACTATACGCACACCGAGCGCGACGTGCTCTATCTTGTGGGCGCGATAAAATCCTGCATCAAAAAACACCGCGAGCTTTGGGGCGAGGAAAAGGCGATGTATGAGATGTTTGGCGGGAAAATTTAAGCAGTGTAAGGCTAAAGCTCTGCCACTTTTTTGAGCTCGCGAAATTTTATAAAATTCCGCGCTGTTTTTAAAATTTATCGGAATTCCGCGCCGTCTCTTTGGAATTTTACGCTGGTTTTGCGCCGCGGAATTCTTACCATCGTTCCGCCTTTGCATTGTAGACGAAATAAACGGCACGCTCTGCGGAATTAAAATTTAGAATTTGAAATTCCGCGCCTAGAAATTGTGGAATTTCAAAATCCCGTTAGCTATATTTGCGGCTAAATTTTAAAATTTTTTAGCGATGGAATTTTAAAATTTCACACTGCGCCGCCAGGTAAAGCCCTGCCTGTAAATTTCAAAATTTCAAGGCGCAAATTTTTGCGCTCTGTTTCGCCGGGTATGCCGCGCTAGATGGTTCGCAGTAAAAATTTGAGGCAGAAATAATATTAGTGCCGCGCGAATAAAAATTCTAAAGCGAAATAAAGTTTATCCGCACTTCGCGCAGAACTACTCCAGCCCTAAAAACGCGCCGCTTTCAAATCCGAAATAGATCCTCTCGCCTGCGCTCCAGCGACGCTCATCCTGCGCCGTGACGCATTTTAGCAACACGTCGCCCGCCTTGATCTTGATGAGCAGCGAGGAGCCGTACTGAAGCGAAACCGAGTGCAAAATCCCCGCGAAGCAACGCTCAAACGGGCTTTGGGATAATAAAATTTTACTCGGATTTATCGCGATTTTGCGAGCCCGTGCCAGCCCCTCTTCAAGGCGCAGCGAAATTTCATCCGAAAATTTTAAAATCCCGTTTTGCACGTCAAAGATATTTTTGTATTCAAACTCGCATATCTTGCCGCGATGCAAAAATACGCTTCTTTGCGCGATCGCGCTGAGCCATTTCTCATCGTGGCTGGCGATGATAAAACCGCAGCCGTAGCGGCTTCGCATAAATAAAATCGCGCGCGCAAAGAGCTTGGAGGCAGCAAGATCGAGGCTGTTGGTCGGCTCGTCGAGCAGATAGAGCTTCGCGCGCTGCGCCAGAGCGAGCGCAAACGCGATGCGCTGCGTCTGCCCCGAGCTAAGCTCGAAATGCTTCTTCGATAAAAAACTTCTATCAAGTCCCGTTAGGGCGAGCGCCTCATCCACTCGCTCGTCAAATTCCGCAAGCGCGCCGCGACTTTTGAGCGCAAATTTAAAATTTTGCTCCACGCTGCGTTTTAAAAGCACGGGCTCGGGCAGCAGCAAGCAGGTCTGCCGCAGCGTCTGCAAAGAGGGCGCCTGCTGCCCCCAAAGCTCCACGCTGCCGCTGCTTGGATGCTGCAAAAAGGACAAAATTCGCAGTAGCGTGGATTTGCCGCTGCCGTTGGAACCCAAAAGCGCTGTGATGCCGCTCGTATTTAGATCGAGGCTAGGGATATTTAAAATTTCGCTCCGTCCGTAGCACAGCACTAGATCCCGCACCGAGATCAGTTCGCTATCGGGTACGGATCGCGCGGCGGCGGAATTCTCATTTGCAAAATTCTTTCTCGCAGAATTCTCACTCGCGAAATTCTCGCTTTTGGAATTTTTACCCGCGGAATTTGCGCTAATGGAATTCTCGGTCGCAGAATTTACACTCTTAGAATTTACCGCAGTGGAATTTTTATTCGCAGAATTCTCGGCGGCGAAATTTATGCGCATAGAATTTACGCTCGTAGAATTCTCGGGGGCGGAATTTGCGTCCGTGAAATTTTCGCTTATAAAATTTTCGCGCTCCCGCTCCGCGCGGTTTTTGTCCGTGAAATCTTTGCTCGGACGCTTTAGTTTATCTGCACTCATCGATCCAGCCTTTTTAGCGCGTGGATGGCTAAATTTACCGCAAACGCTATTAAAATCAGCACCAGCGCGAGCGCTATACCCATCGCAAACTCGCCTTTGTTGGTCTCAAGCGAGATCGCCGTGGTGATCGTGCGGGTGAAATATTTGATATTGCCACCGATCATCATCGCTACGCCTACCTCGGCGACGATCCGCCCGTAAGCGGTGGCGATGACGACCAGCAGGGCGTAGCGCAGCTCGTAAAGCACGCAAAGGATTAAATTTAGCGGGCTTAGGCGGTAGTTCATAATGTTTAGATAGTGTTTTTTGTCCATATTTTCGATGACGCTGGCGCTTAGCGAGACGATGATGGGAAGTGCCAGCACAAACTGCCCGAGCATCACGGCTTTGAGCGTAAAAAGCAGCCCCAGCTCGCCCAAAGGGCCGTTTCTGGATATGAAAGCGTAAAGAATCAGTCCTATCGCCACTGTGGGCATTGCAAGCGCTACGTCGCTTAAAAGTCTAAGTGTTCTGCGAGCGCGAAATTCGTAAAATCCGAGGATAAATCCTATCGGGAAGCCGATTATAATCGCAAAAAGTATCGAGATGCTCGAAGTATAAAGCGTCGCTTTAATCGCCGAAAAGGTCTCCGCATCGCCGCTAAGAAGCAGCCCGAATGCGCTTAAAATTCCTTCTAAAATAAAGTCCAAGATTGTGTCCTAAATGTTCTATTCTGGCAAATTTATATGCTATAATAGCATATTTTTTAAAGGAGATAACATGAAAAAAATATTTTTTGTTTCGCTTGCTCTTAGTGCGAGCCTTTTTGCCGCCGATAACGATTTGGTGATGGCAACCACAACGAGCACCGATAATACGGGCTTGCTAGACGCTATCTATCCTGCGTATAAAGCGGAAACCGGCGTCGATATCAAATGGACGGCGGTAGGCACAGGTGCTGCTCTAAAGCTTGGCGAGAACTGCGATGCGGACATACTTTTCGTGCATTCGCCGAAGGTCGAGAAAGAATTTGTAGAAAAAGGCTTCGGCGTTGACCGCACGCCCGTTATGTATAATGATTTTATCCTCATCGCCGATAAATCGATCGCGCCTAAATTTAAAGGCAAAGACCTTAAAGGCTCGTTTGAGCTAATCAAGGCGGAGAAGATTAAATTTTTCTCTCGCGGCGATAAATCGGGCACCGATAACAAAGAGAAAGGTATTTGGAAAAAGGTTGAGGGCGCCGTGCCTGAAAATGAGGCGTGGTATAACCAAACCGGTCAAGGCATGATCGCCACGATCAACGCAGCCGCCGAGCAAAAGGGCGTGACCTTTACCGATCGCGGCACCTACATCAAATACGAGGACAATAAAAAGGGCAATCCCGATATGGTTATCATCAATGAAGGCGATAACGATCTGAAGAATTTTTATTCCGTAATCGCGGTCAATCCGAAGCACTGCCCAAAAGCCGACTACGAAAACGCGCAGCGCTTCATCAAATGGATCACTAGCGAGAAGGGGCAGAAGTTCGTAGGCGATTTCAAGCTGCTAAATAAGCCGCTTTTCACCCCTGATGCGAATACTCGCAAGAATTAGCTCTAGTTAAATAAAGCTAAATTTAAAGCCCAAAGACGAAGCGTCGCCTTTGGACTTTTGCTTTTTCATAAATCAATCTGTGCGCCTTTAAATTTAGTTCTTTTGCTTCTAAAATTTAACCGGCACTTCTCTTTATGATACATTTTTTACTTTCTAGCCATACGTTTAAATTTATCGCAGCTTCGTTTGTGGGCGATAGGCTTAAAATTTCAGCTATATTTGAGATCGGCACGGAGAAATTTCAGTCGCGTTCGGATATACTTTAATGTCTAGCGATATTTATACAGCGCAAAATTTAGTAGTATTTATGTGTGACTCAAAATTTTAGTTTGTTGGGAATTTGATTTGAAGTAGCAGTTAAGCTCGGGCGTATGAAAAACGCCCGAGTCTGTGAGGCTATGAAATTTTATGTGCGGTTTATGGGGTCGCTTCTGCCGCGCGCCGGTAAAATTACTTTTCAAGCGCAGACAAAACTACCGAGCGCGCGGCTATAAAATTTCACTTTGCGTGAGCGAGCTATTCGACTTCGGCGTCGATGACGTCGTCGTCTTTTTTACCGCCGTTTGAGCCGGAGCTTTGCGATCCGCCTTGCGCGCCCTGATTTGCGCTGGCAGCCTTGTATAGATCCTCGGCGACCTTGCTTAGGGCTTCTACTTTAGAGTTTATCGCTTCCTTGCTCGCGTTTTCATCCTTTAGCACGGCTTTTAGATCATTTAGCGCGCCCTCGATCTTAGCGCGTAGATCGCCCGGCACCTTCTCGCCCATCTCGCTTAGGCTCTTTTCGGTTTGATGTGCGATGCTGTCGGCTTGGTTGCGCGCTTCGACGGTCTCTTTGCGCTTGTTGTCTTCCTCTTTGTGAAGCTCGGCATCCTTCACCATCTTATCGATTTCGGCATCGCTTAAGCCGCTTGAGCCGGTGATGCGGATGTCGGTTGCCTTGCCGGTGGCTTTGTCTTTTGCCGAAACGGTTAAAATTCCGTTCGCATCGATGTTAAATTCCACCTCGATCTGCGGTACGCCGCGAGGAGCGGGCATGATACCTTCAAGATTGAAATTTCCTAGCGATTTGTTGTCCTTTGCAAACTCGCGCTCGCCCTGCAAGACGTTGATCGTAACGGCGCTTTGGTTATCCTCTGCTGTCGAGAAGGTTTGAGATTTTTTCGTAGGTATCGTAGTTCCCTTTTCGATGATCTTGGTCATCACGCCACCTAGGGTTTCGATGCCTAGGCTTAGCGGAGTGACGTCGAGCAGTAGCACGTCTTTTACGTCGCCTTTGATGACCGCGCCTTGGATTGCAGCGCCGATCGCTACGACTTCATCAGGGTTTACGCTCTTATTTAGCTCCTTGCCGAAAGCCTTTTTGACTTCCTCTTGCACTAAAGGCACGCGCGTCGAGCCGCCTACCATGACAACTTCTTTTATGTCGTTCATGCTAAGACCTGCATCGCTTACGACCTTTTTGAGAGTGCTTATGGTCTCATCTACCAAAGAATCGATCATACTTTCAAATTTAGCTCTAGTGATGGTTTTCATTAAGTGTTTTGGACCTGTGGCGTCAGCAGTGATGAAAGGTAAATTTACCGTCGTTTCCATCGCGCTACTTAGCTCTTTTTTGGCGTTTTCTGCAGCCTCTTTTAGGCGTTGCATAGCCATGACGTCGCCACGCAAGTCAATGCCTGTTTCAGATTGAAATTCCGAGGTTAAAAAGTCGATCAGTTTGTTATCGAAATCATCGCCGCCCAAAAATGCATTACCGCCGGTAGCTAAAACCTCTACGACGCTATCGCCGGTTTCTAGCACGGTTACGTCGAACGTACCGCCGCCCAGATCGTAAACGACGATCTTTTCGGATTCTTTTTTATCCAGTCCATACGCAAGCGCCGCTGCGGTCGGCTCGTTAATGATACGAAGCACGTTTAGGCCCGCGATCGTTCCTGCTTCTTTTGTTGCCTTTCTTTGGCTGTCGTTGAAATACGCAGGCACGGTTATGACCGCATCTACGACGGGCTCGCCCAAAAACGCCTCAGCATCCTCTTTTAGCTTGATTAATACCTTGGCTGAAATTTCTTGCGGTGTATAAACCTTGCCCGCGATCTCTACCGCGCACGCGCCATTTCGGTCGATGATCTTATACGGTAGGCGCTTTTTGGCTTCCTGCGCGTTTTTCTCATTCATCATAAGACCCATGATGCGCTTGATCGAGTAGATCGTCTTTTCCGGGTTAGTGACTGCTTGGCGCTTGGCGCTGTCGCCTACTAAAACCTCGCCTTTGTCGGTGAAAGCGACTACCGACGGAGTGGTGTTTTTGCCCTCTTTGTTCGGTATGATCTTGCTCTCGCCGCGTTCGAATATGCTTACGCACGAGTTTGTTGTTCCTAGGTCGATGCCTATGACTTTTGCCATTTGTTATCCTTTGTGTTGAATTTAAAATTTTAAAATTTGGACGATTATTTCGCCACTACTACCATAGCGGCGCGCAAAACGCGCTGCTTATACATATAGCCTTTTTGATAGACCTGAACTATATCGCCTTTTTTAACGCCTTCGGCTTCAATCATCGAAATAGCGTTATGCACGCTAGGATCGAATCCCGCATCCGTCGCTATCGGAACGATACCATATTTTTCAAAAGTCTTTGTAAAAAGGCTTAGACATTGTTTTACGCCGACTTCGATTTTATCCGCAAGCTCATTACCTTCCACATCAATTTTGGCGGCCTCCTCAAGCGCGTCGATTATCGGCAGCAGATCCTTCGCAAAGCTCTCGCTAGCGTAAGCAACAGCGCTATCTTTTTCTTTTTCCAAACGTTTTTTGAGATTTTCAAAATCCGCATTGGCGCGGTAAAATTTATCAGTGATCTCACTCAGCTCGTTTTGAAGCTTTTGTATCTGCGCATCGGTATCGTCGCATGTCTGCGCCTCTTGCGGCTCGCTCACCTCTGACGCGCGCTGCTCGCAAACCTCTTTTTCTTCACTATCGCACGCTGCGTTTTTATCGCCGTGCTCTTTAAATTTATGGCTCATGCTACTCCTTTAGCGTAGTTAAAAAATTTCTCGTAATTCTCGTAAACGCTGCCTGCGCAGATCATCGTAGCGTCCTCGCCTTCGAATTTTACGGGGCGTTTGATCCCCATAAATCCGTGCTCGAAGTAGGGCGCGAAGATCAAATTTTTAGTAAAATTTACGGCGATCGAGGGGTTGAGTAAAATTTTAAACCGCTCGTCTTTGAAAATCTTATACGCTACGACCTCGTTACAAAGAAATTCGATTTTAGAATTTTTTAGCTCTTTGATTTTGGTGCTAAGCTCGCGCAGACCGATCTGCATCGAAGCTAGCTCCAAATCTCCGAGTGAAATTCCTATTAAATTTGATAAGAATTTAAAAACTCTAAAATCGTATTTTAAGATAATCTCGTCCGTTCTAAATGTAAGGATTATGAAACGATCATCATGATTGATGACTTCGCTTAGGGCTTCGTTTTCGGCATTGAAAATCATACAGTAAATTTCAAAATCCTCAAGCACCGCTTCTAGCTCGCGAGCATCGTCTATTTTTAACTCATCGTCGAAGCTAAGTCTAGCGCGCCAGTAATCTTGCATCGTCGCAACTGTGGGGATTCTACCACCGCTTACATGAAGCTGCGTCAAAGCCCCCTCGTCGCTTAAGCGCTTAAAATAAATTCGAATGCTAGACGCTGACATCGCTACGCCCATACGCTCACCCAGCTCGGAAGATCCGATCGGGGTATTGCTATCGAGATAGGCGGAAATGATGGATTCCAGGATCATATCGCGTTTATTTGTTTTCACTTTTAGCACTCTTTCGGTAAGATTGCCAGTATTATACAACATTGAGTGGTAGGATGTCAAGGTTTTTATATAAATTTTATAAAATTTTAGCAATCAAGTCCTGAGTTTGCTAAATTTTAACTATGATTTTTGAGATGAGCGTAATTCTTGGAATTCTTGGAATTCTTGGAATTTATCGCGGTGCCATTGCGGTAAATTTTATCGTGCTTTTCGTATCTTTAAATATAAATTTTACCACACAGCCGGCTTAGAGCTTCGCCGTATGTGCCAGATTAATTCTATATTTGCAATAATGGCGAATTGGCAGTGTAGCCGTAAATTTCGTGCTTACTAGCAAAAATTTTGTCATTTGCTGTAAATATGGAGCTAAATGCCAAAAAAACGCAAAATTCCCGCCGAAATGGCGCGCAAGCTAGACGTAAGTGCTAGGCAAGTAAGCGGTGTGAGAACTCGCAAAGCTCAAAATTTTATTCGCTGGCGCAAATTTAAATATACTTTAACGAATAGAAGTGTAAAATACGCCTCAAATTTTAACGATCAAGGGTTTTTATGCTAAAAGACATCTTCCTTTTCGGCGGTTTAATTTCTTACGACCACACTTTTATCTACCTTTTTTACTTCTTTTTGGTCGTCGCTATCATCGTAGTCGTCGCGCTTTGCTCCACTCGCTCTCTTCAGCTTGTACCACACGGCATGCAAAACATCGCCGAAGCCTACCTAAGCGGCGTACTAACGATCGGTAAGGACGCTATGGGCAGCGAGGAACAAGCCAAAAAATATCTTCCGCTAATCGCAACATTGGGATTTGTGATATTTTTTAGTAACGTTATCGGCTTGGTGCCGGGCTTTGAGTCGCCGAGCGCGAGTCTAAATTTAACCCTTTCGCTTACGCTTTGCGTTTGGTTATATTACCATTTTGAGGGCGTTCGCGAGCACGGCGTGATCAACTACCTAAAACACTTTATGGGCCCGGTGAAAATCCTAGCGCCGTTTATGTTCGTCATAGAGATCGTCTCGCATTTTTCGCGCGTCGTATCGCTTTCGTTCCGACTTTTCGGAAACATCAAAGGCGACGATACTTTCCTGCTCGTTATGCTTACTCTTGCTCCTGCGCTAGTGCCGATGGTGCCGTTTGCGCTGCTTACTTTTATGGCGATTTTGCAGACTTTCATTTTCATGGTTTTAAGCTACGTTTATCTAGCGGGCGCCGTGATCGTCGATGAGCATTAATTTTAAGCGAAATTTCTTATACTTCCTCGTGGGTGCGTCGTTCGGATTGATCTTCGTCGGCGCATTCGTCTTTTTTGCCTATCCGTCATTTTATTTTTTGGGGTTAAAATTCCTCTTCATTTGCACCGCTCCGGGCGTGATATGCGTCATCATTACCTGCTTGATGGTCGATGTTTTCGATCTGAAAGAAAAGCTCCTTAGCGGCGGCGAGTAAAAATCTATCCGATTAAATTTTAAAATTTAGTCGCGCCGTGTGCCGCCGCAAGCGAGTATTAAAGCAAAAAATTGTAAAATTACGCGAAATTTTTATTCTAAAAGGTTAAGTTTATGTTTGAAACCGTGATCGGCCTGGAGGTACACTGCCAGCTAAATACCAAAACCAAAATTTTCTGCTCCTGCCCCACGAGCTTCGGCGATGAGGCGAATTCGCACGTTTGCCCGACCTGCCTAGCGCTTCCCGGCGCTCTTCCCGTGCTAAACGAGGAAGCGGTTAAAAAAGCCATCAGCTTCGGCACCGCCGTCAATGCGACGATCAATCGCAAGTCGGTATTTGACCGCAAAAACTACTTCTATCCCGACCTTCCCAAGGCGTATCAAATTTCGCAGTGGACGATCCCGATCGTCGAGCACGGCGAGCTTTTTATAGCTGCGGACGGACAGAGCAAGCGCATCGGCATCACGCGCGCGCACCTGGAGGAGGACGCGGGCAAGAATAATCACGAAAGTTCGCGCAGCTTGGTCGATCTAAACCGCGCAGGTACGCCGCTTTTGGAGATTGTAAGCGAGCCGGATATGCGCTCTGCGGACGAGGCGGTCGCGTATCTAAAAAAACTCCACAGCATTTTGCGCTTTTTAAATATTAGCGACGCGAATATGCAGGAAGGCTCGTTTCGCTGCGACGTAAACGTCAGCATCCGTCCGCAAGGCGAGCAAAAGCTCTACACGCGCGTGGAGATTAAAAATTTAAACTCCTTTAAATTTATCCAAAAGGCGATCGAGTTCGAGATTGAGCGTCAGATCGAAGCGTGGCAGGACGGCAAATATGAGCAAGAGGTCGTGCAAGAAACCCGCCTTTTCGACACCGCTAAGTTTATCACTAAACCGATGCGCAGCAAAGAAGACAGCGCCGAGTATCGCTACTTCCCAGACCCCGACCTGCTAACCGTGATAGTGGATGACGAGATGCTGGCTGCTGCGCAGCAGATCCCCGAGCTGCCCGATCAAAAAAAGGCACGCTACGTCCGCGAGCTGGGCGTTAAAGAGAAGGATGCCGAGATCATAATCTCGACCTATGAAAACGCGCGATTTTTCGAGGATCTGATCGCGGCGGGACACGAGCCAAAACTTTGCGTCAGCTGGCTTACCGTCGAGCTTGCGGGCAGGCTCAAAAACGGTGTTACGATCGAGGATTCGCCTGTTAGCAGCGCCAAACTCGGCGATCTGCTCGGCGCGATCGAAGGTGGTGTAGTGTCGCAAAAGGCCGCCAAAGAGGTGCTTGATTATCTAATGGAGCACGACGAGGCCGTAAGCTCGGTCATCGATAAGCTGGGCTTGAGGCAGGTAAGCGACGACGGCGCGATTTTGCAGATCATAGCGCGCGTGATGGGCGCGAACGAGGAGAAGGTCGCGGACTACCGCGGCGGCAAGGACAAGCTATTTGGCTTCTTTGTAGGTCAAGTGATGAAAGAGGGCAAGGGCGCGTTTAACCCCGCGAAGGTGAACGAGCTTCTGAAACAGAAGCTGGGCTGATTTCGCAGCTTCTGCGGCAGCAAACGGCGAATTAAAGGCGGCGGTGCGAGCGCGATAGATAAAACCTCTGGGGTAAAATTTTAAATCCGCTCGCAACGTTTTGCTTCGAGCTAAAGCTTTCAGGCGCCAATGACGAGGGCTTTTGTGTGTTATAATTTCATTCGGCGCGATCTCGGCGGCTACCCGCTCTGCCTCGCGCACGTTTTGTTCTTTTGAGCTCGTTTTTTCTCGTGCGGGTCGTTTGCGCGAGTGTCGGTCTGCGACGGAGGGGTTTTAAGAAGCGCGTCCGTTAGGAATTTTACTCACGGTTACCGTCAAAGCGCGGTAAAGCTTATAGGGAATGCGTAAAATTGCTTTGCTTGCGAGAGCGAGAACGGAAGCTCGGGGTGCGCGGATAGGATCGAATACGTAGGGTCGAATTTGAGCGGCGAGTCCATATGCAGGCTAAATTTAATCAATCGCTGCGTCGGATACGCGTGCCTCAAACCTTGCGCCAAACGATAACGTGGCGAGCGACCGCAGATCATCTAGGTCCAAAGCACGCCTTGATAGATTTAAGTGGATTTAAAAGCGCGATTTGCGATCGGGCGTCTAAGTAAAATTTTTAAAAATTTGATTTGCCTTGGCGATGCACAAGTGAAATTTAAAACGTATAATGGAGTTTCAAAATCCTCATTCGTTCACTGCCGCGCCTTTTGTGAAAGTGTTTTTTGACGGAGGAGCAAAACCTTAAAAGTATGAAATTTTAGTAAGGTAAATTTTAAAAAGCGAATTTTAAAGCGTGGCTTCGGCTAGCATTTGCGCAGGCTCATGTCGGCGCTTTTGGGCTAAATTTTCAAAGAGCGGGAATTTCAAGAGAATGAAATTTGAGAAACCGCAAATTTGCGAATAAATTTTTAAAAAGGAACATAATGAAAATCGCGGTTATCGGCGCGGGCAAATGGGGTAGTGCACTTTTTGACGCGCTTAGCGCAAAAAACGAATGCGTCATCACTTCGCGCACGCCAAGGCAAATTCCGCATTTTGTAAGCGTGAGCGAGGCATTGGAGTGCGAAGCGCTCGTTTTCGCGCTCGCAGCGCAGCAAACCGCGCAGTGGCTGGATCAAAATTTCACTTACAAAAATCAAAAAATTCTAGTCGCTTCCAAGGGCATCGACGCCGCAAGCGGCAGGTTTTTGAACGAAATTTTTGAATCTCACGTCGCACGCGGCAATCTTGCTTATCTATCAGGTCCGTCGTTTGCCACCGAAGTCATGCAGAAGCTGCCTTGCGCGCTCGTCGTAAGCTCGTGTAACGAAAATCTAGCCGAACTTTTCGCAAGTGCCTTCCCTGCCTACATCAAGACCTACACGAGTGGTGATATCATCGGCGCAGAGGTGTGCGGCGCGTATAAAAACGTCATCGCCATCGCTAGCGGCGTTTGCGATGGGCTCGAGCTCGGCAATAACGCTAGAGCGAGCTTGATCGCGCGCGGCATCGTAGAGATCGCGCGCTTCGGCAAGTTTTTCGGCGCGCGAGACGAGACTTTTTTGGGCTTAAGCGGTGTGGGCGATCTGTTTTTGACCGCCTCGAGCGCACTATCGCGAAACTACCGCGTGGGACTAGGGCTTGCGCGCGGCAAAGGACTCAAGGAAATTCTGCGCGAGTTGGGCGAGGTCGCCGAGGGCGTGGCTACGACCGAAGCGGTCGTAAATATCGCGACAAAGCATAAGATCTACGCTCCGATCGCTACCGAGGTCGCGCAAATTCTGCGTGGCAAGGACGTAAGGGCGAGCCTAAAAGACCTGCTGCGCAAAAAATAGCCGTACGATGGAATTCTCTCGCTAAATTTTAGCGGTAAATTCGGCTTGCATAGGTTTTGATTTAGCCGCTATGCTTGTGGAATTTAGTTGCTGGTTTGCGGATTTTGGTCGTTGTTTGTTTGGATCTGTTTACGCGGCTTTGACTTAAAATTTAGCTTTAAGCTTGAGTGCGAAATTTTAAAATGAGGTCGTAAAATTTTAAAAAGAGGCTAAAATTTTAAAACATTTAATGTGGGTCGCAGGTAGTTTGGAAGTACTACTGCTTTGTTCTGCTTGCAGCCGCCGATGGTCGGCAGTGGAGGGTGGAGCGGACTGCCCGTCTGCGACCGGGTAGGTCAAAATTTTTGATGTGTCAGATTTAAAAATTAAGGCGTAGTATTTTTTCTTTAGATGAGGCGGAAAGGCATAAATTTTGAAAATATTCAAGACAGATGATGTATAGTTTCGATAAATTTTTAGTGCTTGCAAAGGAGCGGACTATTCGTCCGTGACTGCGGCGAGTTAAATTTTACAGAATGTCGGTGTATTATAAATTTTTAATACAGGAGCCAAGGCGAAGGATCGCGAGATGGATTTAAGGGTTGCGACGTAAAAATTTAGCGAAGATAAGGCATATAGCCTACCAAGCTAAATTTTTATTAGCTTCGTTAAAGACGCTCGCGAGGCAAGCCGCAAAGATAAAAGAGGAGAAGATGGAAAAATACGAAGGCTACAATCTCAGGCTACGCGACGCTCTCGTCGGCGTGCAGTTTTTATTCGTCGCGTTCGGCGCGCTCGTGCTGGTGCCGATTTTGACGGGACTTGATACGTCCGTGGCGCTGTTTACGGCGGGCATCGGCACGCTGCTGTTTCAGCTAATCACGCGCAAACACGTCCCGCCGATCTTTCTCGCGTCTAGTTTTGCGTTCATCGCGCCACTAAGCTTTGGCGTGAAGGAGTGGGGTATCGCCGCGACTATGAGCGGGGTGATCGCGGCGGGACTTTTTTACGTGGTTCTGAGCCTGCTTATTAGGCTCAAAGGCGAGGGCTTTTTGCATAAAATTTTACCGCCCGTAGTCGTTGGTCCCGTCATCATGACGATAGGTCTCATCCTCTCGCCCGCGGCCGTAAATATGGTCATGGGCAAGGGCAAGGAGGCGCTCTATACGCAAGGCCAGTCGCTTACGATCGCGCTCATCTCGCTCTCGGCAGTTATCGTCGTGATGATGTTTGGACGCGGCATGCTGCGCCTCGTGCCGATACTTTGCGGTATCGCGGCTGGATACTGCGCGTCGCTGTTTGTAGGTATCGTGGATTTTACGCCGATTCTAAACGCGCCGTGGTTTGTGCTGCCGCATTTCACCGCGCCGGTTTTCAAACTCGAAGCAGTGATCTACATGGTGCCTATCGCTATCGCACCCGCGATCGAGCACATCGGCGATATGCTTGCGATCAGCAACGTCACGAAGGAAAATTTCCTCAAAAATCCGGGGCTTAAAAGCACGCTGCTTGGCGACGGACTCGCGACGTCGCTAGCAGGCTGCTTCGGCGGTCCGCCAAACACCACTTACTCGGAGGTCACAGGCGCAGTCAGTATCACGAAGGCCTACAATCCCGCCATCATGACCTTTGCTGCGCTTACGGCGATACTGCTAGCTTTTGTGGGTAAGCTCGGCGCCGCGCTCTCCACAATCCCCGCTCCCGTCATCGGCGGCATCATGCTGCTACTCTTTGGTATCATCGCTAGCGTGGGCATGGAAACGCTTATAAAAAACGGCGTAGATCTAGCCGAACCGCGCAATATGATCATCGTCGCGCTCATTTTCGTCTGCGCGATCGGCGGCATGGTGCTGGATTTCGGCGCGATGAGCTTTAGCGGCGTGGGACTTGGCGCGCTCATCGGCATTACGTTAAATTTAGTGCTGCCAAAGACCAAGCATTTTGACGGCTACTAAGTTAAATTTGCGCAAAGCTTGAGTCGTTTCGCGCGGTTGCGGGTAAATTTGAGCTAAAATTCGGCGTTAAATTTACCCGCAGCTTTTCGCCGTCAAATTTACCGCACTCTAAATTTTAAAATTTCCCCCGCAAACGCTTTTAAATTTCTAACGTTTTAAACTGGCAAGATATATAATTGCCTTATGAAAAAGGCAGATAATTTAAGCAGGTTTGATAAAAAGGCGCTAAAGCTTCTCTTTGCGGTACTTTTCGTGCCGCTCTTCGTCTCGCTCGTTTTTATTTATGAGTTATCGGTGTATGACCGCTCGCGCGAGCTGCCCGCAGACGCGCAAAAGATCAGCGGCAGCGATTACTACAACATCGGCGGCAAAATTTACCTGCGCTCTTGGAATCTCGCTCCCTACGAGCTAGAGGGCGGCGCGGACGCGGCGAGCTTTCGCGCGCTTGATACCGGCAGATACTCCTATACAAACGTCGGCATGGACGCTAGTAGCGTATTTTGCGGCGCTCGAAAGATGTCGGGGCTGGATCCCACTCGCACGCAAAAGATCGGCGCGCGATACTACAGCGACGGGCGCGTGAGCTACTTCTGCTCGGACGTCACGCAGCGCACGGGCGGCGCGATAAGCTACATTTATAAAGTATTTTTACATGCGTTTGGGCTCTCCAAATGGCCGCAGGAGTACAACTACCCCTATGCTAGACTTGATACTAGCGCGCCCATCTCGCCACTGACGGACAGCCCTTACGTCGCAACCGACGGTGAGCGGGTATTTTACGAGGGTAAAATTTTAGCGGGTGCGGATGCAAAAAATCTAAAACAGATAAGGCTAAAAACCGTATACGAAGACGGCCCCGATTCGCCCGCGCACTTTCGCCCGGTCGATCGGTGGCTAAGCGACGGACGCAGCGTTTATGCGGACGGCGAGAGGCTAAATTTCACCCCTAGCGAGCAGATGTATCTCGTGGAGCCAAGCTCGGGCATAGAGTTTCTTTATGATCCAAAGGCGGGCGCGGTGCTGATGAACGGCGAGAGATTTGACCCCGCAAACGAGCCCTATACGCCGCTAAATTTTCAGGGCAGACATCAAGAATATATGCTGTTTGCGAGCAAAAACGGCATATTTTATCTAAGCAAAGATAAAATTTTAAATCGACCGCGCGGTAGCGGCGCCGAGGGCTGGCTCAAAGACGCGTTTTGGTACGTGTATTATAAATTTGGAGCAGACGGCAGTAAGCTAAGTGCGCTAAAAAGGGCGGGCGATAACCCGTTTAAAGGCGCCGTGCGGCAGATTTCAGAGAAACTTTTTAAAGACGACGCGGGATTTTATTATCTAAATTTCTACTCGTATAGCGTCTACGTCACGGGTCGCAGCGGCAGGCATCTGGATAAGCGGACAAATTTCATCGAGCTGCGAAAGATCACGCTTGAGGTACATGACGAGGAGGTGATGGCGCAGATAGCAGACGAGGCGGCGCGAAACCCTGAAATGTCGCAGCAGGTCTTTACCGCGCAGGACGTGGAGTACGAAAACGGCGCGGCCTTTTATATGTATTGCCTTGCGGCGGTTTTATTGCTCGGAGCTTGGATTTACAGCTACCTTAGAAAACACAGCTTGCGACGCGGCTAAATTTAGCGGCGCGACGGAAGGTAAATTTAGAGCAAGACAAAAATACCGACGTCGTGTTATCCAGCACACCCTTGGCTACGAAAGGTAAATTTTAAGAGCGAGACGGCACGGCGGAGCAGTAAATTTAAGAGTGTTGCGGTTTTCAGCGCAGCAATGCGGTAAATTTATGGGCGCTGCGATTGCGGGTACGACAAGTGTAAGTAAAGAGAGACAGCTCTACCATTATTTTTAAAGCGTTCCATTATGGGCAAGGCATCATAGCGGTGGGATGTGATAAACGGGCCATAAAAGCTATAGGTATTGCATTGTATGTCGGCGCGCAATAATGAGGCGGCGGGAGATAACGGGACTCGGTATAAAGTGGCAAATAAGATGTACAAAGCAAGCTTTGTGGCTTTTGCTTTTTGAGACCTATTTAATTTCGCCGTGCGAGGGTTATTTGAGGCATGGTGAGCTCCACTAAATTTAAAGGCGAAACGGGAAAGACATCGTTTTTGCTTACGACGATGGGCGCGTGCTGAAGTACCGCTTTGGCGGCACACTTTGCTTTAAATTTCATAGCGTCTGTTGGCTTAGGCTCGCGCCGTATATAATTTTAGTGGCAAAATGAGCGTAAAATTCCATGCTGTATTTGCACGGAAGCACGCAAACTAAGGTATTGTGTTAGACCTAGCGAGCATCGATGTCGTACCGCTTCGGCAAAATTTCATTTTCAGTATTTTTTGTATCTCATTTGTGCTTATATGCTCGAGTGTTGCTTCGGCAAAATTTTATTTGCTAAACGCGCACTGCCTACTTATCGCCACATTTGTTCGCACTGGGCAATTATTGCTTCGTCTATATCTCCTAAGGCGCGCAGCATTTGAATAGTAAAATCAATAAATGCGTTTCCGTTTGCGGTGATCATTTTACCGTCTACTACGGCTTCGCGACTTGTTTGTATAAAGGCATGCTTATTTTTGTATTTTGGCAAATTAACGATGTCTGCTAGACTATTTGCGGTGTGATGGCAGTCATTTAGCGCTCCTGCCGCCGCTAAGAAATACGCCCCGTCGCAAATACCGCCTACCACCTTGCCTTGTTGTTTAAATTCCTCTATTAAATTAGCAATTTTTGAGGCGTTTTCGCTAGGCAGTTCGCGCCATGAATTTCTAGCGCCGATTAACACGATTGCCGCGGCATCTGGCGAAATTTCATCTATTGTTAAATCAGGTTTTGCGCGTAAAGCTCCGAACGATACTTTCTCGTTTTTATCGGTTGAGGCATAAAGGATGCTATAGTCCGTGAAATACGTAGTGCGGGGGCCAGTAGCGAAGCCTCCCAGTCGGCAAAGCCGTCTAAAATAACGATTACTAAAGTTTTCATAAAGTCTCCTTGAATAACCTACACTACTCAGTTCGGTTTGCATATCAAACTAAGCAAAATCGTAGAATTTATAAAATCATAGAATTCCGCTTTGGATTTAGAGCGGAATTCTATGATTTTACAAGTACGCGCGATAACATCGCTTTAAAAAGCCCGCTACCTCGGCGTGTGCTAAATCGCTATATTGGCGTTTTGTTCTAGCTCTCGATATAGGTTTTCAGTTTGCGACCGATCTTTGGGTGCTTTAGCTTTTTGATCGCCGAGCTTTCGATCTGGCGGACGCGCTCGCGAGTGATGTTGAGCTCTTTGCCGATTTCTTCGAGCGTGCGGTCGCTCTCGTCGTCAAGCAGTCCGAATCGCATGCGGATCACCGTGCGCTCGCGGTCATTGAGCTGTTCTAAGATATCGTCGATCTGCTCTTTTAGATCGGATTTTAAAATTTGCTCGATCGGCGAAACCGAGCTTTTGTCCTCGACGAAATCGCCGAATTTGCCGTCATCCTCGTTTCCGATCGGCGCTTCTAGGCTGATCGGCTCCTTTGTGATTTTGATGACCTGCTTTACCTTATCGACGCTAAGGCCTACTTCTTGCGCGATGACGTTGATATCGGGCTCCTTGCCGCCCTCTTGCATATATTTGCGCGTGATTTTATTAATTCGATTTATCGTCTCGATCATATGGATCGGGATGCGGATCGTGCGAGCTTGATCGGCGATGGCGCGGCTGATCGCCTGGCGGATCCACCACGTCGCGTATGTCGAAAATTTATAGCCGCGCTTGTATTCAAATTTATCCACAGCCTTCATAAGCCCGATGTTGCCCTCCTGGATGAGGTCTAAAAACGGCAGTCCGCGGTTGGTGTAGCGCTTGGCGATGGAGACGACCAGGCGCAGGTTGGATTTCGCCATGCGCGCCTTTGCGTTATCGCTAATGCGCTTGCCGCGCTTGATCTGCTCTAAAATTTCTTTCAGCCGCTCTGGCTCGAGGTTGAAGCTTTTTTTGCTCGCCTCTTTTGTCAAAAAGAGCTTTTTTATATCGACATAGGTCGAGACCATCGTAGCTTCTGGCACGCGCGCGATGATGTCGTCTTTGCTAAGCCTCGTAATCTCTTTTAGAATTTTTTTGTGATTTTCGCGCAGTTCGGCGCTAAACATCGGCAGCTTGTACTCTAAGCGCTTGAGCTCCTTTTCAAAGCCCTCGTCGCTTTTTAGCGCGGTCTCCATCGATTTTACGATCTCGGTGATGAGCTTGCTCGTAGGCCCCAGATCCATGAGCTTTTCTTTTAAAATTTTCTTTTTAAACGCCAAGTTTAGCTTCGATAAAATTCCCTTGCTCTGCTTAATCGCCTCGGCGTTTTTCTCGGCAAATTTCATCCAGTCCTTTTTGGCTTTTTCAAGAGCCTTGAAGCTTTCGATGACCTTTAGAGCGCGCTTATCGTTCTTTTTGGATCGCCTTTGCTTCGCCTCGTCCGCACTTTCCTCATCCTCCTCGTCGTCGTAATCCTCCTCCGATAGTTCCTCTTCGTCCTCCTCTTCACCCTCTTCGTCGCTGTCGTCAAAGCTCTTGAAAAGCTCCTTGACGCGGCGTTCGCGGTTGATGAGCGGCTCTTTATAGTCTAAAATGAAGTCTATTAAGTACGGCACCGAGCAAAACGCGTCGATGATGATGTCCTCGCCGAGCTCGATTTTTTTGCTGATCTCGATCTCTTCTTCTTTCGTTAACAGCGGGATCTGTCCCATTTCGCGCAGATACATCCGCACCGGGCTGTCCGAACGGCTCCACTCCAAAAGCTCGACGTCGCTGGATAGGTCAAATTCCTCGTCCCAGCCCTCGTCCAGCAGCTTTTTTTGCGTGGCTTCTTTGAGTTTTGCGTCCTCTAAATTTTTGATTTTGGAGATTTCTGCGGCGGAGATCAGCTCGACGTCGAATTTTTTCGTAAGCGCTTCGACCTTCTTAACGGCCGTCGCGGTGGGGGCTTTGTCGAAAAATTTTATCAGTCTTTCGTAGGTGATGTAGCTTTTCTGATTTTCGTCGAAGAACTGCTCGATGGGCGTTAAGGCGTCTTTTGGGCTCGCCATAAAATCTCCTTGTGTCGTTGTGTATTTGGTTTTGGAAGATCGGATTATACCGAAACGCTCTTTATTTTTGCTTATATACGGCGCAAACTCTCTAAATTTAATAATTTTTGAAATCCTAGAAATTAGGCTAAATTTTAAAATTTAGGTTATATTTTTAGCTAAATTTAAGACTGCCCGCTGAAATTCTGCGTTCGCAAGACGAAAATTAGCGCGCTGAAACGCCGCTTCCTTTGCGCCGTCGCTTTAAAATTTAATGCCTCCGCACTTCCTATCTCTGAGCTTTTGCGTTTAAATTTTGCCCTAAATTTCAAACGAGGAATTCCGCCCTCATATCGGAGCGATTGAGCGGATTTTAATAAATTTGTCGGTAAAATCGCGCATCTATTTTAAAATTTAAGGCGGAAATATGGCAAAAGTATGGAAATTCGGCGATGATATCGACACCGACATCATTATCGCGGCGCGCTACCTAAATACGTCCGACGCGGCGGTGCTTGCGACGCATATCATGGAGGATGCGGACAAGGATTTTTCGTCCAAAATCGCTCGCGGCGACATCATCGTAGCGGGGAAAAATTTCGGCTGCGGCAGCTCGCGCGAGCACGCACCGATGGCGCTTAAGGCCGCCGGAATTTCATGCGTGATCGCAAAAAACTTCGCTAGGATTTTTTATCGAAACAGCTTCAACACGGGCTTTTTGATCCTCGAATGCGACGAGACGGATAAGATCGCGCAGGGCGACGAGCTTAGAATCGATCTAAAGGGCGGCATAATTAAAAATTTAACTCAAAAGACGCAGTATAAATTCGGCGCAATCCCCGAGTTTATGCAAAAGCTCCTCGATGCCGGCGGAGCGATAAATTACGCAAAAACAAAGATAAACTTGTAAGGAATTTGGATGAAAAAATACGACGTATGCGTGATAAAAGGCGACGGAATCGGCCCTGAGATCATAGAAGAAGCGATCAAGGTGCTCGATGCCGTAAGCCATAAATTTAATTTTGAGCTAAATTTTGACTACCGCTTGATGGGCGGCGCGGCAATCGACATTATGGGCGTTCCGCTTCCGGATGAAACGCTAAATGCCGCTAAATCAAGCGACGCAGTGCTTTTCGGTGCGATCGGCGGCGCTAAATGGGACGGCTTGCCGCGCGAACTGCGCCCAGAAAGCGGACTGCTAAAAATTCGCAAAGAGCTTGGGGCGTTTGCAAACCTGCGCCCTGCGATGATTTTTGATGAGCTGATAAACGCTTCGATGCTAAAGCCGGAGATCATCAAAGGCGTCGATATAATGGTGGTACGCGAGCTTACGGGCGGGATTTATTTCGGGCAGCCGCGCGTTAAAAACGAAAAGGACGCGCTAAATACGATGTGCTACAATGCCGCCGAGATCGAGCGCGTGGCTAAGGTCGCGTTTGAGGCCGCGCTTTTGCGAAATAAAAAGATAACGCTTGTGGATAAAGCCAACGTGCTTGAAACAAGCCAGCTGTGGCGCGAGGTCGTAAGCGAGCTAGCGAAAAATTATGCAGGGATAAATTTGGAGTTTATGTACGTCGATAACGCCGCGATGCAGCTCGTGCGGGCGCCTGCGCAGTTCGACGTGATTTTGACGGAGAATTTATTCGGCGATATTTTAAGCGACGAAGCGAGTATGATCTGCGGCTCGATCGGGTTGCTTCCGAGTGCGAGCATTGGCGGCAAGGTAGGAATTTACGAGCCGATTCACGGCAGCGCGCCCGACATCGCGGGGCAGGGGATCGCAAACCCGATCGCTACGATCTTAAGCGCTGCGATGATGCTGAAATACGCATTCGGCGAAAATGAGGCCGCAGCCGCGATCGAGCTTGCCGTGCGCGGCGTGCTTCGCGACGGATACCGCACCAAAGACATCGCGCAGTACGACGCCAAAGAAATTTGCTCGACCGCAGAGATCGGCTCGATCATCGCGGATTACGCGGCTAAGGCTTAGGAGCCAGCTTTGAATAGCGCACTAGCATACGCTATGGAGCTTGAGAAAAAAGGCGATATCTACGGCGCGATGCGGATTTGCCGCGGTATTTTACGCGATAATCCGCAAGATGGCGATGCGGCGGTGCTTTTTGCGCGGCTAAATTTAAATCACCGGGTAAGCTCTGGCGTCAATATGGCGATGCTGGAGCGCTTTTTAAGCGTCGATGCGAGCAAACAAGCGGAATTTAAGAGGTGGCTAATTGATGTATGAAAATGAACTGGAAGATATCATCGAAGCAGTAAATGAGATGAAAGCACAAAAGCGCGTGCAAGATTTGGCGGTGCAGCAAGAGGGGGCTGTGAATGCGAGCAGTACCGAAGCAGGATCGCAGGCTTCGCAGGATGCTTTAAGCCCCGCTTCTTTTGCGCCAGATCCCATTGCACCTGATGCCTTAAATTCCACATCTGCACCAGATATCGCTTCATCAAACGCGCAAAATTTCACTTCCTCAGATACTAAAAATTCCACTTCGCGCTTTGTTTCATCGAATGCTTTAAATTCCGCCCTAGATCGTTCAAATGCCCTGGCACGCAAGAACTCTGCGCCTAGCGGCGCGGAATTTGCAGCGGACGCTACTTTAAAAAAATCTGCTGCAAAAGATGAAAATTTTACTTTTTCCGGTGAAGAGAATTTTAAAAATTCTGATCTTGCAGGCGGTAAAAATTCTGTGGCCTCCGTCTCTTTAAATGGAGAAAATTTTATAAATTCCGCTTCTGCAAGTGGCAAAGATTCCGCAAATACTGCTTTTGCAAACGATGAAATTTTAAAAAGCTCCGCCGCAAAATTTGACGAAAGCTTTCGTGATTTATCGGGCATCGCAGGCGAAATTTACGATAGTTTAGGCAGCGATATGAATGGATTTGTTTCTCCGCAAAGCAGGGACGCAAGCATAGCGCAAAGCTCTGCCGAAAGTAAAGATTTTGAATTAGCGCTAAATTCTACGGATGATGGCTCCCAAAGCGAGCAAGATTTGACGCCTCGTATTTTAGGTGCTCATTTTAAGGAGCTACGCAATGACGATTTTGGGTCTGGCTCTGATTTCAAAGAAAACGAAGTTGACGATTATTTCAGCACGGCGCATTCTAAAAAGCAGGATTTAGCGTCGCTTCAAGCTCAAAATTCCGCCGCGCTAAATATCCGCAATGTTGCCGCGCACCAGCAAAATTTCGTTTCGCAGCCGCAGAATTTTACGATCCCTGGGATGCGAGACGATGAGCTCGCCACACCGCAGCTTCGCAATTCTGCCGTGCAGGATATGCAAGCGGGAAGTTTTGCCTCTTATGGTGCTCAAAATTCAGCCGTGCGCCAGCCCGAGGAAGCACGACATCTCGGGGCCGCGAGACAAGCGGGCGATAAATCAAAATATCTCACAAATGCAGATTTTAAAATTTCAAGCGAAGCGGAGTTTTTGAGCGCGATAAAAGAGCGGATTTTAGTGCTTTTTGAGGGGCTGAACGCTTTTGAGAAGGGCGATTTGAACGCGCGTGTGGAGCTAAATTTAAAATTTATGGAATTTTTGCTTGCAAGTATCGAAAACCGACTTGAAAATCTATCAAAATGACGATTTCATCGCGCTTTTAGATTATCTCAAAAAATTTAGCTCACGCATATATCTGGTAGGTGGTTGCGTGCGCGATTATTTTTTGGGGCGGGCGAGCGCTGATGTGGATGTGGAGCTTTACGATGTGGGACCGCGCCGTTTCGAGCAAATTATGCAGGACTTCGGCGCACAGGGCGTCGGCAAAAGCTATTTCGTCTATAAATATAAAAATTTCGATGTTTCGCTTCCGCGCACCGAAAGCAAGACGGGTGTCGGGCACAAGGGCTTTAGTGTCGCTTTGGCTACGGACGAACGCGATGCTAGTAGGCGGCGCGATTTTACGATCAATGCGATGATGATAGACGCTATAAGCGGCAAAGTGCTCGATTTTTACGGCGGGCTTGCGGATCTGCATGCGAGGATTTTGCGAGTGGTTGATCCACGCACTTTCGTGGAGGATAGCTTGCGCGTGTATCGCGCGGTACAGTTTGCCGCAAGATTTGAGCTTCGCACCGAGCATCACACCTTAGAGCTCATGCGTAGTATCGACGTTAGCGATCTTAGTTGCGAGCGCGTTAAAGCAGAGCTGATTAAATTTTTCTGTGCACCTGCGCACCGATACGGAATGATGCTAATGCAAGAGCTAGGGCTTTACGAGCGGGTTTTTGGATTGCGGATTGATACGCGTACGCACGAGCGACTGATGCAATTCATAGAGCGCGGCGAATCTTTTGTGCGAAATGAAATGTTTTTTTTATACGCGTTTTTGAATTTTTTAGGATTAGATAAAAATAAGATTTTAAAGAATTTAGGGCTAAATTCTCTTTATAAAAGGCTACTTAGCGAGCCGTTTTTTAAGCGGGTAAGCGACGAGCGGCTATGCAAAATCGCTCTAAAAATGCCGCTTAAGCAGTGGCTCGGGCTGTATTGTAAAGGTAGGGTGCAAGCGGCAAAGCAGCTTGGGATTTGGGATAAGAAATTTAAAAGCTTGGTTTGCGCCGCGGATGTCGCTCGCAATCTGCGCGGCGCTGCGATCGGCAAGGAGATCGAGAGGTTGCAAGAAGCGGAGATTAGGGCGTTTGTAGCGGCTTTAAAAGCGTAAATTTAGAGAGATTTTTGTAAAATTGCCGTTTTATTTAGGAGCTAGTTTTATGAAAAAATTCTATCGTCGCGACGAAATTTACGCGTTTTGCAAGAATGCTGTGTATTTGCAAAAGCGCGCTTTTTGCTTTGATCGCAGGCAAAATTTCGTGATTTTTACTGCACGAAATTTTATCTTTTTTGGCGAGCGAAATTTAAATTTTTGCGGCGTAAAATTTCATAGCGCAAAGCTTAGCTCGGTAGAATTTTATGACGCAGAATTTTACCTATTAAAATTTCATCCATCGTGCTGCCATACCAAAAAAGCCCACGAGGCTAAGTTTTATGGATCGAGAGAATTTCGCAGATCACATCACTGCGGCGAGAAATTATACGAGCCGTGCAGCAGCGAGACGGAATTTCACGGCTCGCATTGCAGCGAGATGAAATTTTGCGGATTAGGACATCTTGGCGCAAAATCTCACAGCCCGCGTCGTATTAAACGCATTAAAGCAAAATTTATCGAGCCGTATCGCGTGTCCTGTACCATGGGAGCAGCTCTCGCGCCGCACCACATAAGAACAAAAGAGACGTATCGTTGTGAGGAGAGATCTGACGTACTGCAGCGTCGCAAAATCATGGACCTAAATTTTATTTCACAGAATTTCAAAATACGGAATTTTGCCCATTCAAATTTACAAGGATTTACCGCGCAAAATTCCAAGCTGCGTAATTTAGCTTTGCAAAATTCTAAATCTCAAAACTTTACCTCGCGGAATTTTAAATCGCAAAATTGTGCCCGTGCAAAATCGGCGGTTTTTGATGTTTAATATCGTGTTAGTATATCCGCAGATCCACACAAACACTGGCTCCATCGGGCGTATGTGCGTCAATGCGAGCTGCCGCTTGCATCTGATTAAGCCGCTCGGATTCGTCATCGACGATAAGCATCTGCGCCGAGCTGGGCTTGATTATTGGGCGAACTTGGATCTTAAAATTTGGGAAAATTGGGACGAGTTTATGGCGGCGAACGATAAATTTAAGCAGCGCTTCTTTTTTGCGACGACGAAGACGAACAAGCTCTACTACGAGGCGAAATTTCAGCCGGGCGATTTTTTGATTTTCGGCTCTGAAGGGCATGGACTGCCGCTTGAAATAATGCGCACAAACCGCGAAAACTGCATCACGATCCCGATGAGCGGGGCGGGGCGCAGTTTAAATTTAGCCACCAGCGTGGGTATCGTAACCTACGAAGCGATCCGTCAAAATATCGATAAATTCGACTTTAGGAGCGCGGTTTGCGAGTTTTAGCACTACTTTTTGCGATGTTTTTCTGCGGCGCGAGTGCGGTGGAGCTGAAAATCGCATCGTTTAACGTGCAAAATTTATTCGACGGCGTAAACGACGGCACGGAGTACGCGGATTTTAAGATCGGGCGCGGAGGCTGGAGCGAGCAAAAATACGAGCGCAAGCTGCAAGAGATAGCGAATGAGATAAGCGCGCTCAACGCCGATATTTTGGGGCTACAAGAGATCGAAAACGAAGCCGTGCTAAAAGCACTTGCGCAGAAAGCGGGCTATAAATTCTACGCTTTTTCGCGCGCGCAGACTGCACCTGCGGGCGTAGCGGTGATGTCGCGCATACCGATAAAATTTCAAAAAACCTACCGCCCGATAGAGCTTAAAACTAGAGATATTTTGCGCGCTGATTTTGCGCTTGGTGGCACTGATTTTAGCTTTTATGTCGTGCATATGCTCTCTGCGCGCAATCCGCTAAGCGAGCGCAAGCGCAATTTCGCTTTTTTACGCGAGGTTTTGCAAGGGCACCAACGCGCTATCATAGCGGGAGATTTTAATACGAATTTCGGGCGAAATTCTTTGCTAAATGAGCTTATCGAGCGCGATGGATTTAGCGATCTATGGGCACTGCATCCCTGCTCGCAGTTAAAGCATTTTGGCTCTTGTGAGTCTCACGAAAGCGGTGCGGTGCTCGATCATATCTTGCTTAGCGACGATTTTTTTAGTAGCGAGCCGGGATATAAAAAGGACAGCTTCGCGTTTGCCAAATCCTCTCTCACTTCCGATCATTTCCCGATTAGCTTCATTCTGACGGACGAAGGCGCTTTAAAATCTATGCCGAAAAAGCAAGAATTTTTAGCTAAAAATACCGCTAGTGCCGCAAAGACCGTCACGATAGAGGAGCTTTACGGGCGCATTATAAGCGAGCCTGTGCTGATAAAAGGCGTAGTCGTGAGCTTTACAAACCGCCACGGCTTTGCGATTTCTCAAGATGGAAGCGGAGTTTTTGTCTATGGCGGCAGCGGGCTGCAGCTAGGCGACAAACTCGATTTGCTAGTAAAAAAGACGAAATTTTATAAGCAAAGCTTTGAGATCGACGATTATGAGATCGTAGCTAGAAGCGGCAACGTAGGCTCTATCGCGCCATACGTTTTGCCTAGCGCATCGGTACGGCAGCTGCGCGCAGGAGATGTGATAAGCACGATCAAAGGCGACGTTAAGGACGGCATAATTGATCTAAAAAGCACGGGAGAGTTTAGAATTTTTCGCAAAAGCGCTCCTGTACAAAACGGCAAAAATTTAGAATTTAAAAATGCCTATTTTACGATTTATAAAGGGCAAAAGGAATTTATAGTAGAATGATACACGCCGTTATAACCGCACTTTTCGTGCTTTTTATGATATTTATGATCGTAGGATTTAACCGCGAAATGATGGAGAAAAACGAAAAACGAAATCAACGAAAAAAGGATAAAGATGGAACTACTCATTGAGATTGGGGTCGAGGAGCTGCCTGCGATCCCGTTTTTAAAAGAGCTTGCGAATATCGCGCCAAAATGGCGCGCGGTGCTTGAGGCTAACCGCATAAATAGCGACTTTCGCTTCGAATTTAGCCCGCGTAGATTTGTGCTATTTCACGAGGATTTTCCACAACGCGGCGATGATGCGCAGATCGTAAGCACGGGAGCACCTAAGTCCGTCGCCCTAAAAGACGGCGCGTGGAGCCCTGCGGCGCTAAGTTTTGCTAAAAAATGCGGCATAAGCGAAAGCGAGCTGGAATTTCGGCAGATAGGCGGCAAAGAGGTGCTATATCACGCTGCGGTGCAAAAGGGGCGCGATAGTCGTGAAATTCTAGGCGAAATGATAGAGGAGTTTTTACGATCACTAAATTTTGGACGCGCAATGCGCTGGGGTAGCGGCGAGTTTGAGTTTATCCGTCCGATAAGAAGCATAGCCTGCGTTTTGGGCGGTCAAAACGTAGATTTTGAAATTTATGGCGTGCGAAGCGCGGCTGCATTTTTTCCGCACAGAAAATTTGGCTATGAAGCGATTAAATTTAAAGACGCTGCGGATTATTTTACACTGCTGGAGCGTAACGGCGTAATTTTAAGCGAGCAAAAAAGAAAAGATAAAATTCTAAGCGAGTTTGCAAAGCTCGAGAAAAAGCATGGCTTTAAGATCGAGGTCGATCCTGCGTTGCTGGATGAAGTAACGGCTATCACTGAGTATCCGACGGCGCTGCTAGGTAGCTTTGAGCGAGATTTTTTAAGCGTGCCAAAGGAGGTCATCATCACTTCGATGAAGGAGAATCAGCGCTATTTTCCCGTTTTCGAGGGTAAAAACTTAAGCAATCACTTCGTTGTCGTTAGTAATGCGATCACCGATGATGACGAGCTAGTGGTGCGCGGCAATGAAAAAGTTTTACGCGCGCGCCTAAGCGATGCTATGTTTTTTTGGAAAAGCGATTTGCAAGCGGAATTTAGCCCTGAAAAACTTAAGCAAATATCCTATATGCAAGCTCTTGGCTCAGTTTATGATAAGCAAGTGCGCGAGCTAGCGGTAGCAAGGGCACTGAGCGCGGATTATGCTACACAGATCGAGGCGGAGATCGGCAAAAAGGATTTTGCGCGGGATGTGGAAAATGCCGTAATGTTTAGCAAAGCAGATCTTGGCAGCACGATGGTGGGCGAATTTAGCGAGCTTCAAGGCATTATGGGCAGCTACTATGCCGCACACGCTGGACTTACAGATCATGTATGCCGCGCGATACGCGAGCAATATCTGCCTAGCGGCGAGGATAGTGAGCTGCCAAGCGGTGTATTTAGTAGCGTAATCGCTGTGGCGATGAAATTTGAAACGCTCCTGGGGCTTTTTAGTATCAATAAAGTTCCAAGCGGCAATAAAGATCCGTATGCACTTCGCCGCGCAGCTACGGGGCTAATTAAAATTTTACTAAATCAAGGATTGAGCTTTGATGCGAATGCGCTGGCGCAGAAGCTGGCGCCAAATTATAAGAAATTTGACATTTCTAAGCTGCTGGATTTTATAAAAGATAGGTTATACGGAATTTTTGACGAGATAAATCCGTCTGTGATCAAGGCGTGCATCGCAAGCGGCGAAAACGACGATCTATTACGACTAAGCAAGGCCATAAAGGCGCTGGGCGAGATCGCAGCAGCAGCGGATTTCGGGGAAAATTTCGCGACTTTTAAGCGCCTAGCCAATATCATCAAGGACGAAAAAATAGGCGCGGTGGACGAAAACCTATTCGAACACGATGCTGAGCGTGCGCTAAATGCGGCATTCAGAGCGATTAAGCTCAACGAAAACGACGTGAGTGGGTATCTGCGCTCACTGTTTGGGCTTAAAGGCGTGATTGATGATTTTTTCGATAACGTAATGATAAACGTCCAGGATGTCAAGATACGCGCAAATCGTATCGCAAATATCGGGCAAATTTATCGCGCGTTTTTGCAGTTTGCCGATATCAAAGAGATAGGATTTTAATTTTACTTAGAGCTCATTTGCCCAAGGTTTACGCGAACCTTGGGCAAAATTTTACTGCGCAAAGGAGCGCAAATGCTAATCATCAACGCAAAATTACCAACTAAAAATCTAAAAATCACAAAATCTCTCTCGCAGCTGATTCAGGGCTTTATTTATCGCTATTTGCCGGCTTCAGAGCACGTAGGATACAGGCACGAATCAAGCGGTAAAATTTTTAAACGCACGGTGTTTGATTTTATCTTGCGAGGAGAGGACTTGCGCGTGCGATTTGCTTCATGCGAGCCGGAGTTTGAACGTAAAATCGCGCTAGCAGTGCTAAAAGACGGGCTAAGCTTGGGTGAAATTCTATTTACGCAAACTACCGTCGAAGCGAAAAATCATAAAATTTGCGAGAACGAATCTATTGTGCAAGGCTACGTGGCGTGCGCAGTAAGCGGGCTTTTGGGGCATAAGGTTTATTTGCAGCCGCAAGATAGTAGGCATTTAGAGATGATGAAGACGAATATTTTACAGCGATTTGAAACGATTATGGGGCAAAAATATGATGGCGAAATGGAATTAAATTTATTGTGGCAAAAGCTGGGTGAGTCTGTGAAATTCTATTATGGCAACAACCGCGAGCCGGTATATGCGTGGCAAGCAAGATGGAGAATTGTAGCTAATGCAGAACTAATAAATTTGATCCTTGGCACGGGCGCTGGAAGTGGGTGTATGAACTACGGAGTAGGGGTTTTGGAGGTTGTAAAGCAAGACTATATTAAAGTATAGATTTCAAATTCTAAAAGAATATTTGCTTGCTTTATGGCAATTCTATAATAAAATTTTTAAAAAATCAAACTTTCTTTATATTAAATTATAGTAACTATTGACATATTGATTTTAATTTAGATATAATTGCGCTAAATTTTAGAAAGGATAAATTTTGGGCGATATAGTTAAAATTTTTTCTAGTATCGGCGAAATTTACGACAAACAAAAAACTAAAATTAACAACAAGAGCTACGAATACGATGCTATTAAAATTTATCTTTGTGATATTAAAAGTAAAGAAATATCGGTAAATAACAATATTTCAAGAGACGATTTAATAGTTTGTAGATTTGGCATAGGCGCGAATTCTGGTAATTTGTTCCCCAATGTCCAATTCATTAGCAAAGCCGTAAAAGACGATACTCCTAAATTTATAAAAGGAATTTTAAAAGCCGTAAAAAATATGCTCTCTTGCTTCAATCCTGACGATATCAAAAATGATAAAATATTAACGGATTTATCTAGCTTAAACGAGAGCTTTTTTGATGATATTTTAAGTGAAATTACAACTCTACAAGAAGAGCCTAAGAAAAAGGGCATGAAAGTAGCTACTTTTTTTGCATTATCTTGGGAGGATAGACCGATTTCAGCGTATTTCAAAAATATTTTTACGTGTCATTTAGGCGATAGCAATAATGGTAAAACTACCAAAATTTATGGTTATGATATGCTTACAAATAGTATTGGTATCGGCGGAGATGCGAATTTGGCGTTTTGTTCCGTAAATGAGTTACCGACTGCTTTACAAGACATTAAAGTTAGATTACTACCTCTAAATGGCGCTAATGTAAATTTGGTTAAAAACGGTTTTATGGCAATTGATAAGGAATTATCTTTTAATTTTTACGGGGATAAAATGGCGGTCTTACCAACGTTAATGGTAAATGATACAAATTTATTAGAAAAAATAGTGGAAATTTTAAAAGATCCGAGCGAAAAGAAAAAAGATCTACAAGGCATACAAAATATCGAAGAAAGTATTAATTACGAGTTGGAATCCGTAGCTAAAGCGCAAGCAAATATGCCCGTGCTAAATACAATTCTATTTTATAAAAAAAGTAATGCTGCGGTTAATGTATTATTGCAAATAGATGATGTATTGCCGTCTTATATTTCTAAAATTTCCGATTTAATGGGTAGATATAATATTAGGGCGATTAGGCGAAAAGATAGTAAAGATCAACAAGATGATACTATTTACATGCAAAATTTATTTCTTAAAAACATCGACATTATGAATTTTTTATTATCACAAAATAGGATGAATTTGGACGATATGATGGAAAAATATGCTGCTTTGATTTATAAAGGCAATATTAACTCTAGTTATGCGTCAAAAATAGAGTGGGGATTTTATTTTAATTGCGTTAAGACATATCAAAATAGAAGTATAAAAAGTATCGAAAAATATCAAAATTTCTTTAATGAAATAGGTGCTTTAAATGGAAAAATATCATTTGCAAGGGAGGTTAATTTGCAAAGCTTAAGCGATAAAAAAGAGCTAATAAGCTCTATTTTGAAAAATAGCGAATTTCTAAAAGATAATGAAGTATTGCAGAGCGCATATTTGCTAGGAATGATGTCAGCAGGGTTGATAAATCGCCAATTTGCTATTAGCAAAAATAGTTCATTTGAAAAATGGCTGAATAATGCCGGACTAATTACGAAAGAGCTTTTAGAACGGATTTGGACCAAGTGCGATGAAACTAACAAAAAACTCTCCAATGTATCGCGAGGAAAAAGAAGTGCTAATATAGAAATCATGCGCGATATTTTGATTGGAATTTTACCAAGTGCGTTTTTATCTCAAAAGCGGGTTAAGAGCGCTTATGTAACGCTAGCTTTTGCTATGGGCGGAAGTGATTTTACGAAATATATTAAAGATAACACTCAAGGAGACGAGTAATGAAAAAGAAGGAAATTCTATTTCTTTGGGACGGCGAAAATTTTAATCCAAACGGCGATATGCTAAGAGATAACGCTCCTAGGATAGACGATGAGACGGGTATAGCAGAAGTTACTGATGTACGTATAAAGCGAACAATTAGAGATGAAATTATGAAAAAAGACGAAAGTACGATTTTCATTAAAGAGTATAAAAGAGATGAAAATATCTTAGATTGCAAAAGCGCGATACGTGAAGTGATTAATGTAAAGCAAGAAAAAATCGAGATTGAAAAAGAAATTTTATCTAAATTTATCGATATTCGCGCATTTGGTGGGGTTTTGCCGATATCGGATAAAGATGAGATGAAAAAAGAAGGCATAAAAACAGCAGGAATTCAATTTGTTGGACCCATTCAGTTTAGAATGAGCAGATCGCTTCATAGAGTTGCGGTAGAGCATATAAAAGGCACCGGCGCGTTTGCAAGCGGTAGCGATAAGGCAAATAAAACGTTTAGAGAAGAAGATTTTTTAAATTATGCAATGTTTGCAACTTACGGAATAGTAGATAATCATAGTGCAAAGATTACAAATTTAAGTGAAGATGATGTGAAAGTGATTTTAAGAGCGCTTTGGGGCGGGACTAAAAATTTAATTACTCGCACGAAAATGGGTCAGATGCCTAGATTTATGCTAGTAATTACATATAAAAATGATACTTTCGCTGGAGATTTAAATAACTGTATAAGTATAAATAGTAGCAAAGAAGACGTAGAGATAAGAAGTATAAATGATTTTACGATTGATTTTTCTAGATTAAAAGCTAAACTTACCAGATACGCGCAAGAGATCGAAAAAATAGAGTATATGATCGATTTTGACTTCGAGCAAAATAATAGATCACAATTTGATAGTAGTTGGATAAAAATAGGATTTTAAATGGATATAATAGCTTTTGAGCTATCGGGAGATTACGCGCATTTTTCTCATCCGGCTACTATATACTCGTCTCTTACATATCCCGTGCCGCCAAAGACTGCCGTCATGGGGCTTTTGGGATCGATTATAGGTGAAATGAATTATTTTAAACTTAACGATATAGGTTATAGCGTTATTTTAAGTTCGCAATTTCGCAAAAAAACTATGATTTTTAACGGTATAAAATTTGCTCTATCGTCAAATATGCATATCGAACAAGGCTATCAAGATTCTAGCGAGAAAAAGCAGTTTTATAAAGAGCTAATAAAAGATCCTAGATATGTCATATTCGTTGATTTAAGTGCTTTAAAAGCTTCTTATAAAGAAAATATAATCGACAGCTTAAAAGCTCATAGATGTGTCTTTACGCCATATTTAGGTATAAATTTTTGTATAGCGGATTTTAAATATATCGAGATAAAAAATTGTGAATTGGTGCATGAAAAGGAAAGTTTTATAGATACGTTCGTTTTGATGGACGATTTTATATTTGATGCACAAAGCTTTGATATCAGACTTACTACGGCTAGAATGGCTTGCGGATGCGAAGAGGGTCGAATTTTTAAGGATTTTAAAGATTTCGTTATCAAGCTAAGCGGCAATAGTCAAATCAAAGCAAAGAATAGAGGAAATATTTATCAAATAAATGACTACAAGGTCTACTTTGCAAAGTGAGCCGCTATCGCATCCTAATAAGCCGCTAAGAAAGCATATAATAAATATACTTGCCGAATCGGATAGTAGGCTTTTACAATGCATTAAAATTTATCACGATATAGCTAAGCTAAAAACTAATTTTCAAATTTATATCAAAAATCCTACCGAAAAAATTGCAGATAAAAATCATGCTTTATTATCCTCTTACATATTTTTACTAAATTCAGAATTTAATGAGCTAGATACGGCTTTTGGATTTTTATCCATCGTATCACACCATGGAAATGTAGAAAATTTTTGTGAGCTTACAACGCAAAATAAAAATTTCGGCAAATATTTTGAGAGCTCGAAAGAGCTAGACTTTTGGGACGAAGTCTTAGATAAGGCTTTAGGTTTAGAAATTTACAAAGATATTAAAAGCGATAAAAATGAGCTTTTAATTAAAGCTAAACATTTAAGAGAATACTCCAAATTTACGAAAAAGAAGTTTGATTACGATGACTTTTTAAATTTCAAAGACATATTTTCGTCACTTATTTATAGCGACAAATATGAAGCTATTTTTAATCAAAGAATTCCTGCTTCTAAACCGGCGAATCCTAATACGATCGAAAAATATATCAAAGTCCTGGAAAATCGTAAGCCAAATGAAAAAAGAAGCGAGTTTAGAAAATTCGTTTTAAATAATTTCGATGTAAATCATAATCTTTTTACTTTAACTGCGCCTACGGGCTACGGCAAGACTTTGACTGCGCTAAATTTTGCCGCCAAATTTAATAAAGAACGTATTATTTATGTGCTGCCGTTTACGGCTATCATAGATCAAGTTTATGATGAGATAAAAGAGATTTTCAAAGACGATAAAAATATATTAATTCATAAAATTCATCACAAAACTACGATAGATGAAAGCACTCCGCAAGATCGCTATTCTAAAGTTAAATTTTTGATGGATTCCTTTAGCGGAGATATCAACGTAACTACGCTATATCAATTTATATTTGCACTCTTTGGAAACAAAAATAAAGATAGCGTAAAATTTAACCGATTAAAAAATAGTGTAATAATAATCGATGAAGCGCAGGCGGTACCGTATAAGTTTAGGGCGGATTTTATGAAACTTTGCGAGATGATAGCGGAGAAATTTGGCTGCATTTTTATCTTTATGTCCGCTACGATGCCTATTGTTGATGCGACTAAATTTAAAGAAATTTCAAATTTGGATTATTTCAAAGATCAAAATAGATACGTTTTAAAGTGGTTTGATGGTAATGAGAGTGCTTTAAAAGATAAGATTAAACAATCGGCAAAAAGCAAAAATACACTAGTCGTCGTAAATACCATTAAAAAAGCGCAAGAGCTATTTTTGGAATTTTACGATGAATTTAAAGTTTTTTGCCTAAACGGATATATGTGCGACGATCACAAACGAAAAAATATCGAAAATATAAAAGATGCAGTTACTAAAAATAAAAGTGGGCACGGTGATCCGATCTTGCTAATTTCTACGCAGTCTATCGAAGCTGGCGTGGATTTGGATTTTGATGTCGGATTTAGAGAGATAGCACCCATTAGCTCGATTATCCAAACTGCCGGTCGTATAAATAGAAATTTCACAGCTCTGGGAGAATTATACGTATTTAACGATATTTGCGACTATTCCGATCTCATTTACGGTGATTTAAAACGTATTAGCGATACTATTTTGGTAAAAATTCTAAAGCAAAGAGATATCATCGAAAGCGAAATTTTAGATATTTCCACTAGGTATTTCAGCGCCATAAAGCAAAGCCTAGAGAGCTTACTTTTGGCGGAACAGATGCGAGAGCTCGGATTTTACGATATAAACGAAAAGATTAGCGAGGCGATGGATGATAGGCTTAAAATTTTAGTAATAATTGAGCCAAAAGAAGATTATATTAAAGAATTTCAAAATGAAATTTTTGAAATCAATAGGCTTGATATGGACAAATTTAATAAGAAAGATATATTTACGAATACTATTAAGAAAATTAATAGATTTGGTGTAAATATCACAGAATTTGATGCAAAGCGTTTAAATATAAAGCGTATTGATGGGCTAAAAGATGTCTATTATTTACCATTTGGCGATACTTCATACAATAATAATTTCGGGATTAAAAAGGATGCCGCCTTAAATCTCAAGAATGAGTTTTTCGACTAATGTTTTGCAAGGACCAAATTACCGGCACGCTTGTGAATTATTACATCACCTGCAAGCGCGAGGCGTGGCTTTACGCACACAATATTCACGCCAATCAGGAGGATGAAAACGTGCTGATGGGCAAGGCACTAGCGGATATCAAAGAGAACGATTTGCAGGACTTTGCATTTTCAAATTTGAAATTCGACAAGCTTTCCAAGCAGCGCGGACATTATCTCATCACCGAATATAAAAAGAGCCTAAAAAATCCAGAAGCAGGCAAGATGCAGCTACTTTTTTATATCTATCTTTTAAAAACAGGCTTAAATTTAAAAGAGGTGAAAGGCAAATTAATTAGCGGCAAAACCGTCATAGCCATTGAGGACAGCGCCGAAAATTTCACTAAAATCGAAACAATTCTAAACAGCATCGCCGCCCTTGTAAACGAGCCAAAGCCGCCTAAATTTAGCCCGCAAAAGATTTGCGAGAGTTGCGCTTATCGTGATTATTGCATTTAGGAGATAGAATGTACGCTATTTTATTTTACGATATTTCAAGCAGCGACGAAAAGGAGAAAAATAACGCTGCGCGCATCCGAAAGGCGGTCGAGAAGTTTCTGCCTCGCGTGCAATTTAGCGTTTTCGAAGGCGAAATCAGAGCGAGCGATCTTAAAAAATTAATAGCAATTTTGCAAAAAGAATGCGCCAGCAAGCTTGATTCGGTAGTAATTTATACTTTTAATTCGCTTAAATATTCACAGCGTCTCGTCATCGGGTGCGATAAAAACGAGGCAATATTCAGCTAAAATTTAAGGATAAAGTATGCAAAAATCGGATCGCACGCATTTTATTTTAAGCCCAGGTCGATTGCGCCGCAAAGATAATAATCTATACTTCGATAAATTTAATGACGAGGGCGGAATTTTAACTAGTAAAATTTTGCCGATTAACGCAATTGATGAAATTTATATTTTGGCTCGGGTAGAGCTTGACACTTATACTATGGCGTTTTTGGCTGATAATAACATTTTGCTGCATATTTTTAGCGCCTATCAGAGCTTTCGCGGCAGTTTTTTCCCGAACACTTCAAATTCTGTAAATAAAAGCGGCTTTGTGCTTTTGGCGCAGCTGCGGGCTTTTGACGATCTTTCTAAGCGCCTTTTTATCGCTCGAGAGATTACTCGCGCTCGCATCTTAAATGCAGCCATTAATTGCAAGGCTTACGGCGTCTCGCTCGATACTGCGCCGCATCTGGATGCCCTAGCGCGCACCTGCGACATAGCAGCGGTAATGGCGGTGGAAGGCGGCTTTGCCAAGCAGTATTTCGCGGCTTGGAACGAAATCATCGAGGATCAGTGCAGTTTTAAATTTACGACGCGTTCCAAACGCCCGCCGGCAGATAAAATTAATGCCCTCATTAGCTATGTAAATACGCGCATTTATAACGTCTGCCTCAGCGAAATTTACAAAACCGAGCTTGATCCGCGCATCAGCTTTTTGCACGAGCCAAACTACCGCGCGTTAAGCCTGCGTCTTGATCTTGCAGAGATTTTTAAGCCGATCTTAGGAGATAGATTAATTTTTGGAATGTTAAACAAGCGCGAGATTACGGCAAAAGATTTTGAAACGGATGCGGGGCGTATTCGATTCGGTAAAGAAGCGGTGCAAAAAATCGAGCTAAAAATAATTGAGAAACTATCATCTTGCGCGAACGTAGCGGGACAGAGCTTAACCTGGCGTCAAATTATCCGTCGCGAGGCAAATCAGATTAAAAAATACGTCTGTGAAGGCGTGCCTTACGAGGGGTTGGTATGGCGGTAGGTTGGGGGTTTAAGCTCATTCGTGCTTTTGAAATTTTGACTAGAATCACTTGCGCCTATAGATTGTGCCCTCTTAAGATGCATGTGCTTTTAAAATAAATTTGATCTGAAGCACGGAACGGCGAACGAATTGGCTTTAAAAACGCATATGCTTTTAAAATTTCAGCTTTTTATTATTCACACTTCGATTTTTGAATATCTTTATATTTAGATTTTAACATTTGCACTCACGATACATATAGATAGCGATAAAGTTGCTTTTAAGATTTTGAAATGCCGAAATCTTGGGCATTGAGCAATCGGCGCTTTTTTAAATTTAGTCCATTTTAAGGCATAAAAATATATACTCCTAACACTTTTTACCTAGAAAAATGGCAAAATTCGTGCTGTAGAATTCCATCCCGTTGGAAATTGAAATGCTGTATTTGAGATTTCATATTTTTCTCTCCTATAGGAGCATTTAATAGAATTTACCGAGCCGAATTCTACCTGATAAAATTTTTACCAAATTAAATTCCGGCTTAGATTTTAAAATTTATCGAGTAGGGTTCCGTATCCCAGAGCTTAGAATTTTAAATTTAAGAAGCAGCGACTTCAAGCTGCATGGTTTGAAACACGAGGATTTTAGATTATAAAATTTAAGAAAGTAGGCGGGATTAAAATTTTAAAATTTGAAGTCAATGATCAAAATTCCAAACTGTGCAACTTGAAATTTCAAATCTGAAGCAGAGACAAATTTCAAGATCATTTCAAAATTTGCCCTTTTAAATTTCCATTTCTCGAGCCCTATTCATAAAATTTTACGTATTAATTTATGTAAAATTTAGCCGAAAAAGATGATCCCATAAACTTATCTGCATTAAATTTTATCTCTTCTTTTTAGAATAAAAACCGTTGCAGACGCTATTATTAGCGATGATAAAGCGCTTATCATCATTATATTAAAATTAAAATTTGAGCGATCAAACAGATGACCCAACCAAGTAAAACCCGCTTTTGCTAGGATTATTACGGTCAGCGAATAAGTATAAAATAAACTTATAAAAAATGCGGATGCGCCGGATATTTTATCCAGTAGAATAAAAGTCTTTATCTTTGAAAATATGAAGCAGCAGATGATAGGAGGCAAATTACCGTCGCGCAAAATAGGTACAACACCATAGCGCCAAAAATATCGCTTTCGCTATCGCTCGCTTCTTCGTGCCACGTTAGTTCAAAAGCTTTTAAAACGATAGAAAACGGATGCGCGATATCGTAACCGCTATACTCCGCCAAAAAAACCGCGTCTATGCTGGCAAATATAACGCCCAAACAATCTATTGTAAAAAAGAGCAAGGCGATCCAGAATAAAATCCTCACCCCTTTTAGCTCAAAACATTTTTTAATGAACTCTTTTATCACCCTAGCCCCTAATTTATAGCTTTTAAGATCAATTCGGCTTTTATATCGCGTTTCATTTCGGCACTTTTAAAAACACTTTGTCGTGATCTCTTATCAAATTTTAGCCTTTCGCTGCGCTAAATTTTAAAATTTACCGAGCTGAATTCTGATCGGATAAAAAACTATTTATCCTTTTCTTGCATCTATCAACGTGACTTTATAATTCTCACCTTGCTTATTGCTATAGCGCCATTTTTTATCCTTTATATTTAATCGTGCAGAAAAGTTACGACTTCATGTTCTTTTGGTAAATTTTCTCTACCGTCAATACCGCGATTGCCATATTTTTTTAAAG
>NZ_CALHGM010000039.1 GCF_938030145.1 uncultured Campylobacter sp. | reverse complement strand
AAAGCATTAAATTTTATGAAGTACTAAATTTCGGCAAATGAAGCATTAAATTTACGAAATAATGGAATTTTATCCAAGAATTTTATAGTATCGAAAAATATTTTAGGATAAAGCAGGCGTAGGTTGGATGATTTTGTGCGATACTAGCAGGCGCACTGTTTGTGCGCCGCAGCAAAGTATTTTTGCAAAATCATCCGTTAAATTTTAGAAAATTTCCCAAAGATCAGCTTACCAATCTCGTTGCATCTTGGATATTGATGTTTAGTCCAAGCTGCTCGTTGCTTAGCCCAAGTGCAAGGCCCACAAGCTGAGATAGGTGGATGATCGGCTTTCTTGCCTTTGAGTTCATCGCTTCTTGGTATCGCTCCTGATAGATATCCAGCTGCATCTGACATAGCGGACAAGGCGTAACTACGACGTCCGCTCCATGCTCGGCAGCGTCATTTACGATCTCGCTTGACATTTTAGATACCGATTTTACCGCTGGATAGCTAGCGTGAAAGCCGCAGCAATCAAGGCGCTTTTCAAAAGGCACTATCTGAGCGCCAAGTGCGCTAACTACCGCTTCAAAGCTTTTTGGATTGGTTGAGCTTTCTTTCTTAAGCTCGCGCTCCGGTCTTAATGAGTGGCAGCCGTAAAATAGCGCTACTTTTAAATTTGTTAGCGGCCTCGTGACCTTGGCTTTTAGAGTGTCTAAGCTTTGATATAGCACCCAAAGCAGGCTCGTTATCTCGGTACTTCCCTGATACTGCATACCGCCCTCTTTTAAAAAGGTATTGATATAGCTTTTAGCACCCTTATCCAAGGTTAGCTTTGCTTTAGTTAGAGTTAGCATACAGGTGGAGCAGGTAGTTAGCAGAGGCATATTCATACCCTCGGCTAGCGCGATGTTTCTAGCATTGGCTACCAAGCTTGCCATGGGATCGACGCATTGAGCTTGACTAGCCCCGCAGCAGCTCCAGCCCTTTATCTCGTGAAGTTTAATACCCAGTACCGGAGCGATCGCTTCAAGTGAAATTTTAGATTCCTTTGCGGCTTGACTTAAAACGCAACCCGGGAAAAATGCAAATTCGTTATTCATCCTCTCCTCCTTATTCTATCTCGCCGCTAGCTTGAGCTTTGCGTGCGGCCTCTATCATCTTAACGAGTCCTGCATGTCCCTCGATCTCCTCTTCGCCGAAAGCATGAAGAGGATTCATCTTGCCTGCCATCATTAAATTTGCCGCTACGTCCATCTTGCCCATATTTGCAAATACCCCCTCGCTTCTTAGAGCAAGCTTGATCTCGTTTAATCTTCCGCTTCCCTCTACGATGTCTAGCAGGAATGCCTCCGCGTGACCAGGGCCGCTTCCTGCGGTTAAGCCTTTTTTCATCGCTAAGGCGCGAAGTGCGGTGATGTCGCTTTGAGCGCTTATGCCTTTAGGGCAGCGATCGGCGCACTCTTGGCAGTGCACGCATAGCCATAATCCGTTTAGCACTGCAGGCTTTAGATGAGGCATAGCGTTCCTGCTTCTTGAATCAAATGCGGCACGGTTAGCATGCGTAAAAACAAAGGGTTGCATATAATCGCTCGCATCGGCTCCAAGCTTATTGCATTCGCTAGCGCAACATCCGCAAAGGATACAATCCCACTGCTTTTTGACGCGCTCCATCTGCTCCGGGCTTTGCTTACAGCCCTTATCGGCGCTAAATTCTTTCTTAGGCGTAATAGTAGGCTTGATCTTTCTTAAATTTTCGATACTAGGTTCCCAATCCACTACTAGATCCGAGATCACTCGAAAATTATTTAAAGGGGAGATCGTAAAGCTATCAGGGTTTTCATACTCTGCAAGCAGAGCCTCCATCTTGGTATCGCAGGCAAGATATGAGTGTCCGTTTACCCTTACGGCACAAGCTCCGCATATCGCCATACGGCACGCTGCGGTAAAATTTAAAGTGATGTCTAAATTTTGCTTAATAAATTGCAAAACTCCAAGCAGGGTCTTTCCTTTGATCTGCTCTAAACTAAGCTCATAGGCTTGTTTATAATTTTTGCTTCCGTCGAAGCGGTCTATGATAAATTTCATTGAGGTTTCCTTCCGTCAAGAGAGAATTCCGTAACGACGACCTCTTTGTAGCCCAAACTTAGCTCGCCTGCGTCGTTCATCGTCACGATACTGTGCTTTAAGAAATTTTTATCGTCGCGCTTCGGATAGTCCTCTCTGGTATGCGCGCCGCGGCTTTCCAGCCTCTTTTGCGCAGCCAAACACGCACAGCGCGCAAGCAGGATCAAATTTCCAAGCTCGACGTAGTCGGTAAATGCGGTATTCATAACCGGATTTGTATCCGCGACGTGCAGCTCGTCGTAGCGCGCTTTGATACCCTCTAAATTTTGCGAAAGCAGATCGAGCTTCTCGCCGGTTCTAAAGATACCCATATTGTCCCAAAGCTGCGCGCCTAGCTCTTCGCGCAACTCATACATCTCGTTTGCCTTGCCCGAGCCGTTTGCGATCTGCTTAAATTTAGCCTGCCATTTTTGCGCGAGCTCGCTCGCTCTTTTACCAGAGCCGAATCCCTCCTGCTTCGCGGCATAATTCGCTGCGCCTAGTCCTGCGAGTTTGCCCGTTACGACGGCGTTGGTCAGAGAATTTCCGCCTAAGCGGTTTGCGCCGTGGATCGAAATGCAAGACGCTTCGCCCGCGGTGTAAAGCCCCGAAATTTTAGTGCTCATATCGTCAAATTTAACCACATCTATGCCGCCCATCGA
>NZ_CALHGM010000038.1 GCF_938030145.1 uncultured Campylobacter sp. | reverse complement strand
GATTTATAATATCATATTTCTTAATATCCTCTTTAGAAATATATTCTGCTACAAATGCCATTTTATTTTTCCTTTCTTACATCTATTAACGCTACACTAAAATCATCCTTATCCTCCCAGCCTGGTCTAAATTTAAAATCAATCAAAATATCTCTCAATATTTTAATAACTTCATTATCTGGAATAATAGAATTTATAACATTTACCTCGATAATTTTCCACACCCTTTGAAATTTGCGTCCATCCACTTCTTGATCATATTCGTAGTCCAAAAGAATATCTAAATTATTTCCTTGAATATAAAGCCTCCATAGCTTTTTGCTCCCATAACCATAATCATACCCTTCATTTGGTAGTCTTTTAATTAAAAGAAACCAAATATCTTTTTGTCTATCAACAACAAAATTTCTAGGTAGTTCTTCATAATACGGACTATATTGATAAAAAATTTTACTCAACCCGTACTTTTCATCATCCTTTTTAGTGATGATAGCATTTTCAAACGCCATTCTCTCCTCCTTAAAATTTAATTCTCGGATTATACTACGATATGTTTATATCCGCCTATGCGCTAATAAATATATCGTAGGGTTAAATTTATAATTGATTTTCGCCTCAAACCACATGCAACGCTCTCGTTAAAATTTTTAAAATTTCAAAGCGCAGTTTAAATTTACAGCCGCGGCTCGGCGCGCGCCAAAGCACAAGCCGCCGCCGTATGTTTGAAATCCCGCCACAAATCGTGCGGCGCTACGTATCCAAAACCCGCGCATATCAAGCTGCGATGACACGCTGAGTCGCACGGGCTCGATAAATTTCGTCGCGGCGTGCCTAAGCTTCTATCGCGTAGGGGATTTTATCTTTCGCGCCGGCGCCCGCAAAGCCTTTAAGTCGCAGCAGGCAGCTGTCGCAAAGCCCGCACGCAGCGTCCTCGCGCTCGTAGCAGCTCCACGTAAGCTCTAACGGCACGCCGATCCCAAGCGCCAGCGAGACGATCTGCGCCTTGCTAAGGTGCACGAGCGGGGTTTTGATGCGCGGATGAAAGTCGCGGCTCGTGCCCAGATCGAGCGCTCGCTCAAACGCGCCGATGAACTCCGCGCTGCAATCGGGGTAGCCGCTGCTGTCCTCCTGCACCACGCCGATGAAGATCGCGTCGCAGCGCTCCTTCTCGGCAAGGGCGGCGGCGATACTCAAAAACACGCCGTTGCGAAACGGCACGTAGGTGCTCGGCAGATCTGAAAACGCGCTCTCGCCGCTTGGCGGTGGAATTTTATCGCTTTGGCTTTGAGGTGAAATTTTACCCCCTGCGTGCTTTGATGAAATTTTATCGCCCTGCTGCGGCTCGGCTCCGCTTTGAGGTGAAATTTCACCTTCTTGAACCAGAATTTTGCTGCCCTGCGGTGAAATTTTGTCGTCGCAGGCTAAAATTTTACCGCCTTGCGGCGAAGGCTCATCGCCCCCTAGTAAAATTTCAGCGTCTTGAATTAAAATTTCACCGCTCTGCAAGCGGCTGTCTCGCGCCGAATCTGCACCGAGCGTAGCGTCCGCAGGGCTCGCCGAGAAATTTAACGCAGTAAAATTTTGCCCGCCGATCTCGGCATTAGTAGAATTCGCTACAATAGAATTTTGCCCATCTAATTCGGCGGCAGAATTTGTCTCGGTAAAATTTTGCCTACTGAGCTCAGTACTCTTGGAATTTGCCGCGCTGTCAATCTTGGCGCCAATGGAATTTACCGCACCGCAAAGCTCCGCCGCACCCTTTCTGATCGGCAAAGCACCGTCCGTAAGGGCACTACCGCCGATTTGTGCGATGAAGCGAGCGTCTAAAATCAGCCTTTTTGCGACCCCCAAATCGTCGCAAATTTTACCGAAGCACTCGCGCTCCTTGCCCATCGTGCGCTGATTATAATCGAAATGCAGCGCCACGATCTCGTAACCTTCGCGCCTCGCGATATAGGCGCAGGTCGCGCTGTCCATGCCGCCGCTGATCACGCATAAAGCTCTCATTTTCGTCCTTTTTTTGCTAAAATTATACGGAAATTTTATAAAAGAGGGGTAAAAATGATACTTTGCGAGCAGCCCTATCCCGAAATTTTGGACGCTATCGCGGCGGAGCTGGGCGGCGGGAGCGTCGAGCTAATTTTTGTGCGCGGCGAGGAGATGCGGCAGCTAAATGCGCAAACGCGCGGCATCAATAAGGCGACCGACGTGCTGAGCTTCCCGCTCGATCCTGCAGCATTTGCGGGCTTTGGCGAGGATTTGAGCAAAGAGAATTCCGCGTATGAAAACAGCGGCGGCAAAATTCTAAACGCTGCAAATTCTACTAATGAAAATACAAGCGCCGCAAATTCTGCGAGCGAAAATTCTAATACTATAAATTCCGAAAATTCCGAGGGCAAAAGTTCTAACGATAAAAATTTAAAGAATGAAAATTTTGACGGCGGAAATTTCGCTCCCGCGCTGCTCGGCTCGGTCGTGATAAATTTAGACCTCGTAGAGCTGAAAGCTGCGCAGCTTGGGCACGGCACGGATGACGAGACGGCGCTACTTTTTACGCACGGCATGCTGCACGTGCTAGGTTACGACCACGAAAGCGACGACGGACAGATGCGCGCCAAAGAGTGTGAGATCATCGAGAAATTCCGCCTTCCAAAAAGCCTGATCGTACGAACGGAAGGAAACGAGGAGTAGGCGCTGCGGATAGCAAGCTGCGCGGTAAGCTCTATATGGATCACGAAGTAAAGTTTATATTCGAGCAATAAATTTGAAGTGTCGAGGCATGAGTGAGAAAAATTTTGCGATATATATTGAAAAAGTTTATTTGACGTTAGCAGAATGAATTCCTGCACGTATTTTTAAGTAGAATTCTTATCGCATCAGACATTGCGGAAACGTTATACGACATATTTATGCCCCTTTTAATGAATTTTTATATGCTTTATTTAGTTGAAAAAATGTAAAAAATAAAACTAGCGCCAAGATAATTCCGCTGAATAAAAAGAGTTTTTGTTCAAAGAAATTTTGCCTAAGATCAACTTCGATGATTACTTTATTATCACAATCTCCAAATTCTACGATATGAAGATTTATCATTTTTAAGATTACGCATTTATTATTAATGTATCTGCTAAATATAAAATCACAAAAGTATTTTTCTTGATAGTCGTATTTATTTGTATCAATATGAAAGTCGATAAATTCCCAAGAAAAGATTTTGCCATTTCCCGCTACGGATATCTTGCAACCATTACCGCTTTTATAACTATGAAATCTGGAAAATTACTCTACTGTTCCGGAAAAAATATATGGATTCCGCAAGGACTTCTCACTAGGTGCAACTGCATAAGCAGCCAAAAAACATATAGGCATAAAAACCATAGAAAATACGGCAATCATCGCTAAAAAATTATGCTTTTTAGCAAAGCCGAATTTTATTAAATCATTACAATAATCCACGTAACGAAGCGGATTTTTCATTGTGTTCCTTTAAATAAACATAGATGGTAGCCCAAAAAGCGCATGCTATCGCAAGTTCGGTAATTAGACTTAGCGGCTACCCTCGATATCCGCAAAGTGCGAATGGGCGCACAAAATCTAACTGCATTTTCATTAAATTTCAAACGATATAAAGATATATTGTATTGTGCGACGGATTAAATGCTGCTTAATATTTTTATTACAAACGCGAAATAAAAAGCCTAGAAACAAAGGTTTGTACGAGCTAGCTTCTACATCGCAATTATCAAATACCTTTTCTTGCGGCCTTCTTAATATTTAAGACCGCTATCTTTCGTAGTAAAATAAATTTCTACATTCGAAAAAATAGGCAAATCTCGTAAATTCTCTAATTCTACCTTATATATGCCCTTTTGTAGGGGTATGTAAGCGATTGTCGCACTACTTGTGCCATAGTGTTTCTCACCTATATAAATACTTGTTTGCATATACGCGGAGCGTAAATTCTTTATGCCTGCAAACACGGGTTTTAGTTTATAATAAAAATACTCTTTTCCGAGCCTAAATTTATTCTGCTCGCTATCTATTTTATATATCTTTAGGCTTAGCGGTATTTTGATGCCGTGCAGCTTGGGCACGACAGGGATGACGAGACGGCGTTACTTTTTACGCACGGCTTGCTGCACGTGCTAGGTTACGACCACGAAAGCGACGACGGACAGATGCGCGCCAAAGAGTGTGAGATCATCGAGAAATTCCGCCTTCCAAAAAGCCTGATCGTACGAACGGAAGGAAATGAGGAGTAGGCGCTGTATATCGAAGAACGGTAAGCTAAATCTATAGCATATAAATTCTACTAAATGAGGATTATAAAATATAAATTCAGCGAGAATATTAATCTCGCTGAATTTATAAGATCTGTCCAAATTTATACTCGCTTGTCATAACCATTCACACTATGCAAATAAGCTAGCTCATATAAATTTGAATATTATCTTTTTGCGCATTATTTGACATAAATTCTAATGCTTGCGAATTATCGGCGTACGAATTTAACTGCTCGATAATTTTATTTACTGTATCTTGTGGCACAAAATAATCGTTTTTCAAGAAACTTGCTTGTTTAAACCCACCGGCATATTCGCCAGCGCGAACAATATCTTCGATCTGTTTGTAATTCATCTGCGCGCCGTCTGCAAATTTAATATTTTCGAGCCTGTGATTGTATCCTAAGCTTCGCTTGAAATGATCCTTTATTATAATTTGATCGCTTCCTTCTTTAAATTTCAAAATCAAATCGTTTTTATCTTTAGATAATTTAAGCTCGTTTTGATTTATATCTTTTAATATCAAAGTATCTTTTCCGCCACAATCTTTAATAATATCTTTGCCGTCTCCCTTGCAAAATATGTATTTATCGTTACCCAAGCCGCCGTCTAAATAATCATCACCCTTCCCGCCGATGAGCGTATCGTGCCCGAGACCTCCGTAAATTTTATCGTTCAAATTTGATCCCACTAGCGCATCGCTTCTTACACCACCTTTTATCGTCGTAGCGGTTTCATCATCAGCTTTGAAAAATACTTTTTTCAGTAAAGCTTTTAGCTTATTCTCGCCTTTATTTGCAAATTTAACGACCTCTTTGTTGCTTTGAAGCGCAGTTATCTCTTTGATCTCTTCATAGCCCAACGTTACATCTTTAAATTTGATCTGCGATATCTTCTCTTCCTCTGAATAAAAATCTCTTATAGTGACCGTGTCAAATTTTGACCTATTTACGACGACATCATTTTTATTTTGTCTAAAAACGACATCTTTTAAACTGAAGGCGGACATATCTATGATATTTTTGTCTTTATTTTCCTTGTTGGTTTCTATTATCGTATCTTTACCAAAATTTTCTTCAAAAACATAGGTATCGCTTCCTTCTCTTCCTTCTAGTACATCATCCCCGCCCTTGCCGTTTATGATATTGTTTTTCTCATTGCCGACAATGGTTTCATTTTTGGAAGTACCTGTATTCATAGCGTCAAAAAGAGCATCCGCCACGGATGTATAGCCCGAGTTTGTCATATTTACATAGCCGCCGCCGGTGGATTCGGCTAATTCTTTAAATTCCGCCGCCACATCTTCACCACCGCCCGTTTGAATCGTAAAGACCTGAATATTATTTAAATCACTGTGATTATTGCCATAAAGCGCGTTTGCTGCACTTAAACTTCTTGCTACCGCTCTTGGTTTATTGGGCAAAAGCGCCGCCATTGCTTTAGATTTGAACTCATTGTCCTTCGCGGGAGCATCGCCGAAAACGAAAATTCTTTTTACGGAGTATTCGCTCCAGTTAGAATTTGCGGCATTATAAATCCCGTGCCAAGTCATCTCTGACGTATCGCCTCCGCCATCTGCGTAAAGAGAGTTTATAGCGGACATTATCGCGTTTTGATCATTCGTGAGATTGGTAAAAGTCTGAACGCCAGGATCGTTATAACCAAATACCCCTACCTTAGTATTTTTATCTCTAGCAAAGGCGGTTTTTATGATCTCTTTTGCTTGGGATTTTACCGAGCTTATCGCCCCGCCCATCGAGCCCGTAGTATCACTAAGTATGGAGAATTCATTCGACTGCTCTTTTTGCAAATTTATCTCTAACTCGTTATTGTCGAAATCGTTTATCTTTAGACCGTTCGCGCTCAATACCTTCGTGGAAGTATTATACTCATAAGTTATAGAATCGTCATTGCTTTTATAAATTTCGATATTTCCGTGCGATTGCTCTTTTATAAACCTTCCGCCTTTTAGTTTAGTCTCGCTCAAATATACTTTGCCACTGCCATCGGAATCGTTTATCGTGTCATTCTCATCCGCATGATATATATCGTAGCCATTACCACCGTTTAGCGTGTCACTGCCTTCTCCGCCGTATATGACATCATCGCCGTCTTCGGCATTTATAGTATCATTTCCTCGCTCGCCGAATATCAGATCATTTCTATTAGTACCCGTTATCGTATCGTTGAAATTTCCATTTCGATCAGCATAAACTTCGTCAGCATTATTTCCAACACCCTGACCGACGAGAATTTTCCCACGATTGCCTATAATGTCAGCCGCATTGATCTGTCCATCTCCAAATTTCCCAACTAACCAATTTATAGCGGGGGTAAGTTTGATATTCAATTAGTCTCTTCTATAATTACGATTCTCATCTTTTCCCTTTCTATAGCAATCCTCCAAATACTCGGTTATATGAGCTCGTTTTTTCTCTAAAAAACTAATGACATGTTTAGCCTCATTATCTCCTACATTGCTCTCATCGTCATATAATTTGAATTTATCAGATTCTGCAGTACGCCTATTTTGTATACCATTATGCCTATAATAGGTACCAGTTTCTGGATCAAATTTTATTTTATTACTAGCATATCTGATTTCATACCATGCCACAACCCTATCTCCATCATTGTCTTCATCATTAATAGCGGCAGTCAAATTAGGTCCTATCATTTCATTTACTCCACCATTATAAGCTAGGCTTACCAAAGCAATCAATTCTTCAGTATTTTCAAGTTCATTAGCTCTTGTTTCATTAAATTTAGCTAGTACAGGCACTTCAAATCTGCTTTCGATTATTGTATTATATAGAGCATCCGCCTCTTCTTCATTAATAGTGATACTATTTGGATTCGAATTATAGGAATTTAAGTTTCTATTCCTTATTAACTCATTCAAACCATTGATTTGTTCCTGTGTTAAATTTATTCCAGCGTTTAAAAAGTCTGAAATGAAATTACTACTATCTATATTATAGCCATAACCTATGGTTAAATTCCCATTATCATCCAAATATACTCTACTTCTAAAGCCTTCTGCACCTATTATAAAACTCTCTTAACTCTGTTAAATAGGTATCTCTCGAACCAACTGAATGCGTTTGCATGATTTACTTCTTAGTAAAAAATTTCTTTTTATCTATCAGATATGATATTTCACATTTAGTCTCCAACCTACTATCTTTAATCTCCTTAAGCCTTATAGTAAAGCCGAAGCCCAAACCAGGAAGATTTCTCTCAATATCCAACGCGTAGTATCTATCTTCATAAAAAATGGGTCTAAAATAAACGCCTTCCACATAATTTTTATAATTTTCTAGATGAATCCTACTTTTATACGGATCATAATTAAAATCCCTTATAGCTTTGGTACACTCTTTGATATCTAAAATATAGGCTAAATTTTTAGCAAGATTGTTCGATACGTTATATTCCGCATACTTATAGAACATTATATATAAAAGCCTATGATCGCCGATCTTATACAAAGTGAAACCTCTGCCACGATACCCTACTTGAACCGTTCTATTCATATCCATATACCAACAATCACTCATATTTTGCTTTAGCTCAGGATCATTATAATCTATGCTATCGTTAACTACAGGGCGGATAGCGCTTATATTTTTCCATTTAAACAGATCGTCGTAAAAATCGGTGCAAAAGTCTCTTTCTTTAGCCAAATGCTCTTCATACTCTTTCTTAAGGGTCGCGTTTTGATCCATTTGCCAAAAATACACGCTTTTACTGTTAAAAGTAGTAATACCAAAAGTCGCATTGGTTTCACTGCTCTTTCTAGTAATATTTCTATCCCGTACCTTTGATAAAATCGAATCTAACATCCAAGGCATAGCAGTAGTAGTATTGTTCGTATCGTTTGCATCTATAAACGATACGCTAAGTATGATCACAAGCGTAAATTTTATAAGTAAAGCAAATCTAGGCATTCTGTCCTCCTTTCAAAAAGAGAAATATCATACTAGCTTTATGAATGCATTATATCCTCGCTCAAGTTAAATTATACTTAACAATTTGATATTATTTTTTGATTTTGATTTAATATGAGATAGGCGGTAAAGCATAAAAATTCAGCGTTGCAATACATCAAATCCTGCAGGTTCTATGGACAAAATTTATGCGAATAAAATTTTATAAATCGCGCTTAGCCGAAGTTTACGGGATCCATATCGATCTCGACGGGCAGATGCTCAAGCGTGCGCGCAGCATTAATGAGCGGCACGTGCGAGCTAGCGCGCAGCAGAATTTCAAAGCGAAATTTCGACGCGATATAGGCGATACCCGCCTTGCCGTAGCCGATGATCTCAAAGCTCTCGCTCGCCTTCTCTTTCAAATGCTGCGCGGAATTTTCGGCAAGATTTTCGGCCGCTAAATTTATAAAATTTTGCGCGGCGCCGTTTCTTTCGGGCTTTAAATTTACGCTACCCGCGTCTGCGTCGCAAGCTGAAATTTGCGCGGCATTTTTTAAATTTGAAGCGTTTTGACGGTTTAAATTTACATCACCCTCACGCATATCCGAGCTTTGAAATTTAAAATTTGATATTTGCTTGCCGCTCTGCTGCGCAGAATTTTGCAAATTTAAAGCGCTTAAATTTGCTCTCCTCGCATTCAGCCCGTCATGCGATGCAAACGCGCTACTTCCCGCCTGTTTGCGGCGCAAAAGATCAAGCGCCACGTTCATTATTTCGCTCGCCGCCTTTTCGTTTTTATGCGAGATCAGCACGCGCAAAAGCCGCATATACGGCGGATAGAGCCCCTCGCGAAACTCCGCCTCGTCGCGCAAAAAATCATCGTAATTTTCGATATAATCCCTAAAAAAGCCGCTCTGGCGCGTCTGTATGACGACCCTGCCCTGTCCCGAGCGGCCCGCGCGGCCAGCCACCTGCATCGCAAGCGCCAGTGTCTTTTCACGCGCCCTAAAATCGGGATAGCTCAGATGCTCGTCGATCCCCATTATCACCGCAAGATCGACGCCATGGTAATCGTGCCCCTTACTAAGCATCTGCGTGCCTACTAAAATGTCGATTTTATGGGCGTTGAAGTTATTTAGCAGCGCCTCAAGCTTGCGCTGCGTGGTGATCTCGTCGCGATCAAATTTTGCGATGCGGGCGCTCGGGAAATGCGCCGCGAGCTGTGCCGCAAGCTCGCCGGTACCGATCTTGCGCGCCTGCATCACCTCGCCGCCGCAGTTTTCGCAAGACGCCCTGTAAAACGTGCTAAAGCCGCAGTAATGGCACTTCAGCGCCGCAGCATCCGCGTGATAGCTCATCCCGACGGCGCAAAACGGGCAGCGCACGATCTGCCCGCAGTTTTCGCAGACCATATATTTGTAGTTCGCGCGCGTCGGCAAAAACACGACCGCCTGTTTGTCCACTTCGAGGCTGCGGCCGATCTCGGTTAAAATTTTAGGGCTCAGCCCCGTTTCGCTCTCGTCGAAAATGAAGCGCTTGGCGCTGCTAAAGTAGGTGCCGCGCAGACGGAAGTGCGGCTGCTTCGCATAGGTGCTAAGCGCGGGCGTCGCAGAGCCCAAAACCACGCGGATGCCGAGCTTCTTGCCGACGAAAATTGCGGCGTCGCGGGCATTTAGGCGCGGCGCGGCGGTGGATTTATAGCTGTCGTCGTGCTCCTCGTCCACGACGATGAGGCCCAGATCGCTAAAGGGCAAAAATAGCGCCGAGCGGGCGCCCGCGATGAGCCTGATCTCGCCTGCGTTAAATTTCGCTAGAATTTCGCGCTTTTTTTTGGGCGAAATTTTAGAGTGCCAGACGCCGAGCCGCTCGCCGAAATAGCTCTGTAGCCGCTTCGTCATCTGCGGCGTAAGCGAAATCTCAGGCATCAAAAACAGCGCCTGCTTGCCCGCGGCGAGCGCCTGCGCGATCAGCGCGATATAAATTTCGCTCTTGCCGCTGCCGGTATCGCCGAAAATCAGCGAAGTTTCATTAGCTTCGGCAAATTTACGCGCTTGCTCCTGCGCGGGGGTAAGGTTTGGAATTTTATCTATTTGAAGCGGGGATAGCGACGTCGGGATGGGGCTTTGTGCCGCGGCGTCTGAATTTTGAATTGAGACGGAATTTTGCGCTGAAGTAGGATTTTGAATCGAAATGGAATTCTCTCCCTCAGTAAAATCCCGCTCTTGGATCGAATTTTGCGCGATGGCGGAATTTTGTTTGTGTGTCGGCTCGAGGGCGGCAACAAAATTTATTGTCGTAGCGGAATTTTGAGCCAATGTAGAATTTTGGATTGAAACAGAATTTTGCTCATCGACAAAGCTCCTCTCTTGGATAGAATTCTGTGCGGCGGTAGAATTTAACGCCAAATTTTGCGAGATAATATTTTGCGCCTGCTTTAAATTTTGCTTTTGCATGGAATTTGGCGCGATGACGGAATTTATGACGGTAACAGAATTTTCTGCGGTAGTAGAATTCCTCCTCAATTCAGAATTTTGAATTGAGGCGGAATTGTGTGTGGCATTAAAATTCCCATCGAGCGTAGAATTTTGTGTGGTGATGGAATCCTGCTCGAAAATAAAATTTTGTTCGCGGGTAGAAGCTTGTTTGCAAGCGGAGACCAACTCACTAACGGGAATTTGCTCGCAAGCGCAATTCCGCTCAGTCGTAGGATCCTCCTGCAAATTCCGCAAATCCTGCGTCGTCTCGCTTGAAGGCTCGAAAATCCCAAATGCAACGCCCTTTTCGCAAACATAGTAATTAGCGATAAAATTTGCAAGCATGCTTTGAAACGGAGTGAATTTAAGCTGCAAAATCTCTAAAATTTCCTTAGTTTTGAAGCTCGGCTTTGAAACCTCGCGCAGGAGTACGGCGGATTTGACGCTCGATTTTACGGGAACGGATACGATTTGATATGATGGGATTTTAAAATTTGAACTGTAAGTAAGCGGCTTTAGACTGGCGCCCAAAACCGCAACTTCATAATAGAGCATTTAGCTATTGAGCTAAGGATTGACAAAGAGGCTCTTGATGATTGCAGTCGAACGAACCGACATTAGCCCTTGAGCCTGCAGGTCTAGAATCAGCAGTCGGATAGTAGTTAAAAGTAGTTGATTGACCGGCAACGGTAGCTGTATATGTGGATGTAGCATTAGCATTACCATTTGTAACTAAGCTCCAGCCGTTTCTGCCACCAGCTCTCATAGGATAGATGGGCTGCTGCAAAACACCTTCAAAAAGCGTACCGGCCACATCAGGGTTAGCTTCTAGACCAGGCCACGTAGTCACACCTCTCATCATGTTCTCGCTTCTAACTAGCGAAAGTCCGCTTCTAATAGCAGCGATATCCCCACGCATCTTAGCGATCGTAGCATCATCGCGCGTAGCGGCTAATCTAGGCACCGCGATGCCCGCCAAAATACCTAAAACGACGATGACGAAAACAAGCTCTATCATCGTAAAAGCTTTTAAATTTTTCATGTTAAATCCTTTGATTTAAAGTGAGATGATTATAGCCAAATTTAAATAAAATTAATTTTAGTTAAAGAAAAAATCCTGCATTTTAAATGGAATTTTATGAAATTTCATTAAATTCTGCGATTTTTTGTCCGAATTTTACGGACGTATCAGCCGGGGTTTCAAATTTTAAAAACTCGCTTTGCGCTACGAGTACGATCGTTGAGCCCAGCTCGAAATTTCCCAAATGATCGCCCTTTTTAAATTTTAAATTTTCATATTCGTAAAGCGCCTCAGCTCTATTTGTGCATGCATTCGTCTGTATTCGCGCATCGAAATCAAATCTCATCTTGCCGACATTTAAAGCACCCACGAAAACCATCCACAAAATCCCGCCGTTACGTATCTTGCACTTCAAAATAACGCGCTCGTTTTTAGCGTAGAGGTTTGGAATTTTAAGTAAAAATTTCTTCGCCACACTGTAAAGATCGGCGGGGATATAAAGCGCCTGCAGCACGCTCAGGTCGCACGGCGCGTGATAATGATGATAATCGCGCGGGCTTAGATAGATGTTTGCGTAGCTTAAATTTACGCCCTTTGTATTTTCGCAGCCTTGGGCGTCCTCTGCGCTCGTTTCGCGGCTCGCACCGCTTTCATCGCTATAAATTTCAGCCTGCACGCCGCTCGCGGCATAAGTTACGCCGCTTTCATCGCCTCTGATTTTCGCTTGCGCGGCGCGAAATTTCATCCCTGCGCCGGCATCTTTTGCGCATCCGGTTCTAACCTCGCCGCTCCCGTTCGTAGCAACTGCCCCGTCATCTAAATTTTTAACCGCTCCGCCGCTTTCGCTCGCCGTAAACGTCCGCCCCAGCAGCTCGCTAAGGCTATATTCGCAGCCCTTTACGCTAAAAGCCCGCAGATCGTCGCAGCATCCACTCTCAAAGATCACGCCGTCGCTAGGGCTTATGAAAGCCGTCTCGTCTGCCGCTATCTCGCGCGGACGCAGCAAGCGGCGGGTAAAAAGCGCGTTTAGGCTCGCGTAGCTTTGCGGCGGATCAAATTCGCTCATATCGATTTTAAAAAATTCCACATATTTGCGGTTGATAAAATTTTGTATAAATTTAAGGAATTTCACCGCGGCGATAATCCCAAAAATCCTCGAAATAAAACTTCTCATCTATGCCTTTCTAAGCTTAAGTAGCGCGATCTCGGCATCGGCAAAGACCCTTATCGGCGGGCCCCAAAACCCTACGCCGCTGCTTACGTAAATTTGCTTCAGCCCGTCGTTATACAGCCCGTAAAGATACTTCTGGCTAAGCAGCACCAAAAGCGTCCATGGGAAAATTTGCCCCGCGTGCGTGTGTCCGCAGATACACAGATCGACCTCGTCACGCACGAAATCCACGACGTATTTGGGCTGATGCGCGAGTAAAATTTTTGGTTTATCGGGGTCTGTCTGCGCTAGCGCAGCGCCGAGATCGGGCTGCATATATCCGAAGCGAAAGCCACTAAGATCGTGCACGCCCATTAAATTTAGCCCTTCAAATTCCACGCTTTCGTTTTGCAGCACCCGCACGCCCGCTTTTTGCATTGCCGCGATAAGCCCGCTTGCGTCGCCGCGGTAATACTCGTGGTTACCAGTGACGAAAAATATAGGTTTTTTGATCGCCTCAAGAGGCTGCAAAATATCCCCGAGCTCATCCGAGCGCAGATCAAACATATCGCCCACGATCAGTAGCGCATCGTAATTTAGCGAGTTTATCTGCGCTACGACGCCTTGCAAAAATTCCTTTTTCAAAAACTCGCCCAGATGCACGTCCGAGATGACGACGAAGCTTAGCTCGCGAGCTAAGTTTTTGATTTTTATTTCGCGCTCGGTGATTTTTGGAATTTTTAGTGCATTATAAAGCCCTTTAAAAATATAGCTAAACGCCATTATTACGAAGGTTACGTCGATAAAGGTTTTTAAAAATTTTCGCCTGTTTTGGCTAAATTTAACTACATGCGCGGCTGCGCTTAGCACATCGTAAGCAAGGCAGATAAAAAAGAGCGAAAAGGACGCTGCCATGCAAAATACGCAAGCTTTATAGAGCAACTCATTTTTAAAGCTTCCATTAAGCCCAAAACCCACAAAAAATATCGCATCTAAAATCGCCAAAGCTACGCAAAGCAAGCTCAAGGCAGGGCGAAACGTAGCGAAGCCTTTATATGGCGTAAAGCGCGCGCTGATCGATCTGTAGACGTAAAGATTAAAAAACAGAAATAAAACCGTACCGACGATCGGGAAAATATAGGCGCTTTTCAAACTCTAGCCTTGGATATACTCGTCCAGCTTATCTTTATCAAAGCCCGTGATTTCTTGCTTATCGTCTAAAATTAGCGCGCCGCTCTTTTTAAATTTAGTGATGGTGCGCGAAAATGTTTCGGGAGTCACGTTTAGAATTCTGGCTATTCTGGTGTATTTCGTGCTCATAAAAATATCAAAATTCTCGCTGATAAACTTAGCGATCTTGCCGTCGCAGCTAAGCACGACTTGATTATCAAAGACCGCATTTAGCGCGCGGATCTTCTCAGACATCGATTTTAAAAGCTCCAGGCAAATCTTTGGATCGCTCATAAACTCGTTTTTAAATTTTTCATAATCGATCTTTAGCACCTCGCCGTTTGTCGAAAACACGCCACTTGCAGGATAGCTCGTCTCTTCGAAATTTACCATCTCCGCCACGAGCGAGATGGGGCGGATCTCGCGCATATGGATCTCACGCCCCTTTGCGGAGGTTTTATAGATTTTTAAAATTCCTTTTAGCAGGATTAATAGATACTGCGAGCGCTCGCCCTCGAAAAATAAAATTTCGCCCTTTTTGTAGCTTTTATGGATGCTAATCTGCTCCAAACGATCGATTTGCGCTGCGCTTAGAGCTTTGAAATAAGGAATTCTCTCAAGCATCGCCGCGACCTATTTTTTAAGCAGGTCTCTTATCTCGGTAAGAAGTTTAATCTCTTCGCTAGGCTCCGCAGGTGCGGCAGGCTCCGGCGCAGGCTCGGCTGGCTTTTTAAGCTTATTGATCGCCTTGATCGCGCAGAATATACAAAACGCGATGATGATAAAATCGACCGTTACTTGGATAAACGAGCCGTAGTTTATCGTAACGGCGGGAGTCTGCCCCACCGCTTCTTTTAGCACGATCTTAAGATCGGTAAAATTCATTCCTCCCGTAAGAAGTCCTAAAACCGGCATCATGATGTCGCTTACGAGCGAGGTTACGATCTTGCCGAAAGCCCCGCCGATGACGACGCCCACCGCCATATCGATGACGTTTCCTTTCATCGCGAATTCTTTGAATTCCTGAATGAAACTCATATTGTCTCCTTGAATAAGATGCGCCGATATTAGCCTATTTTTGCTTTGTTTTTGCTTTTTATTAGGAAGTAAAAAGTATAATCTCAGCTTAAATTTAAACCCAAAGGACCTAAATTGTATCGCTTCGCTCCGTCGCCCACCGGCGATATGCATATCGGAAATTTACGCGCGGCTATTTTTAACTACATCTGCTCGCTACAGGATAAAAGCGGCTTCATCTTACGTATCGAGGATACCGACACTGCGCGCAATATCGAAGGCAAAGATCAAGAGATAATCGAAATTTTAAAGCGCTTCGGCATCTCGTGGCAGAGCCTGTATTATCAAAGCAAAAATTTAAAATTTCATCAGCAGTTCGCAGCCAAGCTGCTCTCCGAGAAAAAGGCGTTTTGCTGTTTTTGCAGCGAGGAGGAGCTTGAAGCGAAAAAACAAGCCGCCAAGGACGCGGGCGAGGCTTATCGCTACGACGGGCACTGCGAGCATTTAAGCGATGAAGAGGTGCTAAACTGTGAGAAGCCCTTTACTATCCGCCTTAAAAAACCTGATCACGCGCTGGAATTTACCGACGCAATCAAGGGCCGTATCGCATTTGAGCCGCAGAATATCGACAGCTTTGTTATCATGCGTGCGGACAAGACGCCAACTTATAACTTCGCCTGCGCCTGCGACGATATGATGCAGGGCGTGAGCTTCGTAATCCGCGGTGAGGATCACGTCTCAAACACCCCGAAGCAAAACTGGATCCGCCAAAGCCTCGGCTACGAGGGCGAGATCAAATACGCGCACCTGCCGATCATATTAAATTCCGAAGGCAAAAAGATGAGCAAGCGCGAGGATAGCTCGTCGGTAAAATGGCTGCTTCAAAGCGGCTACCTACCCGAGGCGATCGCGAACTATCTGATCCTGCTGGGCAATAAAACGCCGCGCGAGGTCTTTAGTATGGATGAAGCGGTGGAGTTTTTCGATATCGCTAAAATTTCAAAAAGCCCGGCGAAATTTGACGAGGATAAGCTCGCCTTTATAAACCGCGAACATATCAAAAGAGCGAGCGAGCAGCGCTTGGCGGAGCTTTTTGAGCTTGAGCCAAAATTTGCGCCTTTGATAAAATTTTACACTCAAGAAGCGAGCCTTATCCCGCAGATTAAAGAAAAGATCGCAGCGATCTACGGCGCGAAAGATATCCCGCAAGAGTGGGCGGCGCAGGCACAGGCGCTACGAGAGGCGATCTTAAATTTATTAAGCTCAAACGGCGCTCCAATGGAATTTAATGATTTCAAAGAGGCGCTTTCGCAGGCTACAAGCTTAAAGGGCAAGAGCCTATTTATGCCGCTTAGGTTTTTACTCACAGGCGCACCTCACGGACCGGAGCTTAGCGAGCTGTATCCGCTGATCCGCGCCGATTTAAAGGAGATACTCGATGCTACTAAATAGCGTATTTTACGGCATTTTAGTAAGTATTCACTACGTGATCCAAGCTTATATGATGCTAATTTTCGTCGCCTGCGTCTTAAGTTTCATCCGTCCAAATCCGTTCGGTAAATTTTATAAAATCATCCGCGTGATCTCTGCGCTTACGGAGCCCGCGTTCGCGCTGGTGCGCCGCTATCTGCCTACGACTTTCGGCGGATTTGATCTTTCGCCGCTTCTTATCCTACTCGTGCTTAACTTCTTTGACAGCGCGATAATCTATATCATCAATAGGACGGTCATTTGAAAATATTTCTGAAATTTAGCCTTGTTTTAGGACTGCTGTGCGCCGCAAGTAGCGGTAAAATTTTAAACTACGAACAGATCAAAGACGAGCCAAAATCCCTAGCCAAGGACTATTACATCTATCGCCTAATAGATGAGACGAAATACAACAAAGCGGAGATTAAAATTTTAAAACAAAGTATCTTTCGCTACAAAGGCAAACTAAAAGAGAAGCTAGATAGAATTTTCGGCGCCATTCGCCCTCCTAAGCGTCCGGATCGCTGCGCAGGAGTAACGGCGGCAAATATTTTAGATGCAAATTTAACCTGCAAAAAGGCGCGCTCCTATCCAAATTTCATCGCCAAGCTAAGCCCGTCGGTGCGCGAGACGCTCGCTTCGCAGCTTGAAAAGCACCAAGACGCGGCAAGTAGAAACGCCGTAAATTTACTGCGCGGATTTAACGACGAAAATCCGAGCGAGTATTTTATGCAGAGCCGCAACGCGCAAAACTACTTTTTATATTACGACTACTTAAAAGGTGCGGGCAAGGACGCTCTGATCGATATCGACGCCGACGCAGCCTTCGTAAGCGAACTGGCTTCGCAAAAAGGCTTCAAAGCGGTTCTCAATGACGCGCTAATCAACCGCAAATACCCGCGCCTGCGCCGCTCGCTTACGGGCGTCGATCCGTCGGCTGTAGAAAAGGACGTAGCGTTTATGCTGGGCGTAAATGCCGTCATGCAGGGCGATGAAGGGGCTGCGCTTGCATTTTTTAGCCGCGCAGCAGCGAGCTTTGAGAAGCCTCACGACGTGCACAATGCGAAATTTTGGATCTACCTGCTAAATGGAGATCAAAATGTCTTGCGCCAGCTTGCTAGCAGTGATTATTACAGCCTCTACGCGCTTTATGCCAAGGAGGTCTTAGGGGATAGGAATTTAAACATAATCATCCCAAATCCCGCTAAAAATTCCATCGAGGGCTACGATATCACCGATCCTTTCGCTTGGGTTCGCACGAAAAATAGCGCTGATCAGATGTCGCGCCCACAGCTTTTGGAATTTGCCAAAAAATTCGACACTAAGCAAAGCATCGGCGAGTACTCATACATCATGAATAAAGCAAGCGGCGGCAAGGACAACTTCTATCCGGCGCCGTTTATGGAATATATCGGCGACGGCGATAACCGCCGCAAGGCGCTAATTTTGGCGCTCGCCCGCCAAGAAAGCCGCTTCGTGCCCGCATCGGTATCTACATCGTATGCGCTTGGGATGATGCAATTTATGCCATTTTTGGCTAACGAGATCGGAAAAAAGCAACTCAAAATCGACGGCTTCGATCAAGACGATATGTTCCGTCCGGAAGTCGCCTACCGCTTCGCCAACATCCATATCGACTGGTTGGAGCGCAAAATTTACAGCCCGGTTTTCATCGCATACGCCTACAACGGCGGGCTCGGGCTCGTTAAAAAGATGCTGCAGCGCGGCGATATGTTTAATAAGGGCAAATTTGAGCCGTGGCTTAGCATGGAGCTCGTGCCATATGCCGAGAGCAGGGACTACGGCAAAAAGGTACTCGCAAACTTCATCATCTACTCGCAGATCCTCGATCCGCGCGCGAAAGTCTCGGTGCAACAGGAGCTGCAAGATCTGCTGATACCGAGCAGAAGCGACGACTTTCGCTAAGCTGGCGACGGGCTTGGAGGATGATTTTAAGAGGCGGCGAGCGAGGAATTTTAAAAGCCGTCGCCTCAAAAGCGCAAAATTTGCCCGCTAAGAGCCTAGACGGGCAGATCAAAGCGGCGAAATTTTGCCGCGCGAATAGGCAATGCGCTATAAAATCGTGCGGAATTTATTTTGGTTTCAGTGACAAAATTTTATCTCTTGATGCTAGCCAAAGGTTATTTCTGCCCTACACGAAAGGCAGTGCGCCATGCAAATTATCGCGACCGTAGTTCTCATGCTAGCCGCCGTTTTGTGCGTATCGTCATTGAAAGACGAAAAGAAACGCTCCGCAAATTTAGCGGCTTGCCTGTTTTTATGGCGTTTGCGTATTGCGTGCAATTCGGCGTGCGGGACGATAGCTACGTCCGCGCGGGCGGCGCGGCGCTGATAGTCTTTTTTATCTTTGCGGTTGCTTTTTTCGAGCTTTATTTCTGGGGCGACGAGCTTTAAAATCTAAAATTTATTGAAATTTTATCGCGGCGTTTTGTGAGCGATTAAATTAGCGCCGGAGCGCAGAATTTTAAGTGGCGTGAAATCAAAATCGGGCACTTTCGGCTATGGAATTTAAACAGATAAGCTATTCGCATGTACCCTCCGCAAAGGCCGCGACGGGTTTAAATTTAGCCTCTTTTGCGACCTATTTGCGATGCTTTAAAATTTCGTAACTTCGGATATGCAAGCCACCGTTTTAAAATTTCGGCAAGTTTTAAATTTTAAATCTACGCCTCTTTGCCGCGCCGTTTTAGCTAAATTTAACCGCGCAGGGTCTGCGGATGTGAGATGATTTAATTTTACGACCTTAACTCCGCGCGAGCTTCGGCGGAATAAAGCGATCAAATTTGCTATTTAAAAAGCCCTTTAATCTTGCCGAAAAGCGACTTTTCGCCGCCTGTGGAGGTTGCGTCTTCATGATCTTCAGCGGCGGAATTCTTGCCGCCGCCTTCTATCGTATCGCCGCTGCACGGGACGGAATTCCCGCCGCTTGCTTTCATTGCGCCGCCATCCGCTTCCGTCGCACTGCCGCCGCCCGTCGCATTGGCGCTGCGCAAGGTAAAATTCTCTCTGACCATCCTAACGCCTCCGCCTGCCTTATCTCGCTGCATCGCTTCGCCGATCTGCTGTGCGGCGATTTCCGCGTAGATCAGCGCGCCCTTAGTATCGCAATTAAAAAGATTTGAAAACGACTCGGACCTATTCAGATCGATCGGATTGGGCTCAACCACTTCGGTAGCCTCAAGTAGCCCTACTCCAAGCTCGCGAGCCAAATTTAGCGCCTTTAAAAACACGGGCAAATTCTGCGCGTAAAACTTATCTACGGAGGATTTAACCTCGCCGCCCGCTTCATAATCGCGCAGCAGCTTTTGCACGCTAGCAGCGCTAAGATACGCGCCGCAGCAGTAATTCTCGACGATCTCGTTGCGGATCTGCCCGTTAAATTCCGCTAAAAATTCCGCCGGCAAAACCTCGCGCCAATCGCTTATATAGGTTTTAAATTTAGAGCTTTGCTCCGCCAAAAAGCTAAAAGCCGTGCCGCGCGTGTAAAAATACTCTCTAAAATAGCCCTGCGCCACGGCGAGGTGAAATCCGTGCGTTTTATTAAAAATGCCCCCTGTGCCGTACTGCAGCGCCGAGCGGAAGCCGTCCGTGTATTTTTCTACATAAAATTCATCCATCCCCGCTTCGCGCGCGATTTTAGCGATAGCCTCAAAATCTCCCTTTTGCGCAAGCTTTAGCGGCTTAAAATACCACTGCGAAATTTCATCTTTGCCGATCGCGTGATAGCTTATGTCGTAGCCCACCCTCTCTCCTTTAATCTTTCAGATCGATCTGCGGCTGCCAATACAGCGACTTTGAAATTTTACGAAATTTCATCGTGGCACCCAGACCATTTGAGGTGCGGTAGCTAAGCACCAGCTCGTCCTTATCGCTCTTAGGCGCGGTGATCTTGTAGCGGCTTGACCACGCGATCTTAAAAAGCTCCTTTTGCAAAAGCGGATCGCCGTCGTGCAGCGGCACTACGTTTGCGTTTGCGCCGTTGATCTGCACCGCGAAGATCTGAATCTCTTTAGGATAGGAGGTGAGCAAAAACACCTCGTCCTCCGCGGCGTTTCTAAGCTCGGGCGCGACGGGATTTAGATAGGTCGCCACTCCCAAATATCGATCGCCCGCGCGCACCGATTCAAATTTTTGCGTGTAAGCAAGAAACTCGTTTTTAAGCGGATCGTGACGGGGATCGTTTGCGGAGCAGGAGTTTAAAAATAGCGCTAGCGCGGCTAGGAGCGCGCCCTTCAGTAAGCCGTTTAGCGCGCCGCTAAAATCAAATTTCTTCATCGATCTTCCTTTGAAATTTTAGGCGCATTTTAACGAATTTTGCTTTTTAAAAGGCTAAATTCGCTACAATCTGCTCATCTTAAAAAGCCGGATTTTAAAATGAAAAGACTTGCTATCGCATTTTCAGGCCCTTCCAACAGCGGCAAAACGACGCTAATCTGCAAGATCGCTAAAATTTTTATCGCTAGCGGGCTTCGGACTGCGATCGTAAAGCACGATCCGGGAGATAAGGCGCGCTTTGACGTAGAGGGCAAGGACAGCGCCAAATTTAGCGAGCTCGGCGCTGAAACCGTCGTGATGAGCCCGACGCGGACAAGCTATTTTTCGCAGCGCTGCATGCAAATCGACGAGGTCGTGCGGATGCTCGGAGAATTTGACATCCTGCTCGTAGAGGGGCTAAAGACGCTGCCGCTGCCGCGTATAAGCCTGTTTCGCGACAGGATCGATCCGGCGTATCTGCCATTTTCGGACGCGATCGCTTCAAATTTAAGCGGCGAGCAGATGGATAAGCTTTGCCGCGTAAATTTCGACATCAACGACGCTGCGGGTATCAGTGAATGGATCTTAAAAAACGCCAAAAAAATGTAAAGGAATCAGAATGCAAGAGATCGTAAAATCAATCCAAAATATCGCGCTACAAATCGCCGAGGAGCTGAAATACGCGGACTTCGGCTACACCGATCACCACAACAGCACGGGCGATACGCAGCTCAAACTCGACGTAAAAAGCGACGCCATAATCGAGGCGGAATTTCGCAAAAATCCGCTCGTGCGCGCCCTAATCAGCGAGGAGAAAGATGAAATTTTAACGCTGCGAGAGGATGCGCGCCTAATCGTCGCCTACGATCCGCTCGACGGCTCGAGCTTGGTGGACGTAAATTTCGCCGTGGGCTCGATATTTGGCATCTACGAGGATAAAATTTCGCCCGCAAACTTAAAGGCGGCGATCTATTGCATCTACGGACCGCGCCTTGAGATGATCGTTTGCGAGGACGCGCCGAAGCTCTACCGCCTAAATCGCGAGGGCAAATTTAGCTTCGTAAAAGACCTGCGCCTACAGCAAAAAGGCAAGCTAAACGCTACCGGTGCGACGCAAAAGGGCTGGAGCGAACCACACCGAAAGCTCGTGCGAGCGCTGTTTGACGAGGGCTACCGCCTGCGATACAGCGGCGCGATGGTAAGCGACCTGCATCAAATTTTATTAAAAGGCGGCGGACTTTTCAGCTACCCCGCTACCAGCGATCATCCGCGCGGCAAGCTTCGCGTAACCTTCGAAGTGCTACCGTTTGCGTTCATCTTCGAGCGCGCGGGAGGCGCCACTAGCGACGGCGCGAACGGCTCGCTTTTACAGCTTAAAATTGAAAAAATCCACCAAAGCACCCCTTGCTTTTTCGGCTCGAAGTACGAGATCGCGAAGATGCATGAAATTTACGGCGGGAAAAACTGATGGCTGATACCCAGAGCAGCGCGCCGCGCGACGTTTACGACGAAATTTTAGATAAAAGCTTGGCCGCGCTACAAGCGTGCCAAGCCGAGCACAACCTCACCAGCTGCCTGGAGTGCGAGAAGCTGCTAGATTGCGCGGTGCGCGACAAGTATGTCAAGGCGGTTTATGAGAGCATGTCGCACGGCGCGACGGGGGATTTTTCGTTTTAAATTTGCGCTATTGCGATCGCGGAATTTTACTAAGCAGACTGTTTAAAGCCCCTGCATCGCGGATTTTCGCGAAACCTGTTGCGACGCGGAATTGCTCTGCGGTGCGGATTTAATCCGGCGGCGCGCAGGTTTTTGCTTTGCAGTGTAAAATTTGCTCCACTGCAAAACGATAAAATTTACGGCGCGTTTAGCCTCGCGGCAGGGTCAGCTCCGCGATACGTCTGTTTTGCGGGTAGGTTTACGGCGAGCCGATAAAATTTAAAATGAGGGCGCGGCTAAATTTCAAATGCGTAGCTAAATTTAAAGCAGAAGCAGGATTAAATTTCAAGCGGCGCGGCTGGATTTTAAAATTTACGGATAAAATTTTAAGGCGCGAAATTTCGCTTCGCAAAATTTTATCTGCGATCATGAGCCGTTTATGAGCGCGGATACGCGAAATTTCGCAAAATAAAATTTCGGCGGACTAAATTTTACCGCCGCGATCTTTAAATTTACGCGACTAAAACTTACCGACTTGCGCGAGCCGCCGTTCGTCGCCAATCCTTTTGCCGGGCTAAATTTTGCAGGGCAAAATTTAGCCCGGCAAACTTAGCGACGCGGCGAGACGGCGGATTTTACCTCGCAAAATTCTAGCCGTAAATTTAAGCTGCAAATTTAAACCGTGATTGCGCGTTAAAATTTAAAAGCTAATTTAAAGCTCGTCGATCATGCGTGCCGTGCAAAGCGCTCGCCAAAATTTCAAAGCCGAGGCGCATGCAACCGCACGCGTTAAATTTAAATGCCCTGGCGCACGCAATGCTCGGCATTAGAATTTCAGAGCCAGCCAAGGCTCGGTAAGCAGGTGTATCGCGAGCCGTGCTTGCTAAAATTTCAAAGCCGAGCGCGCTACAACGCTCGCTTTAAAATTTCAAAGCTAAGGCGCGTATGGCGGCGATTGCGTTAAATTTAAAACCGATCGGCGATCGCGCGGAATTTTAGGATTGATCCATTCGCGAAGCTGTGCGTCATCGATCTATTCGCAAAGCCGCGTCCATAGGTTTTTTCGCAGCGCCGCATGCCGAAATTTTAGAGCAGTTTGGGGAATGCAAGGAGAGGGATGCAACCGTTCGTGCAAGGGATTTTGATGGGGCTGGGCGTTAGTGTGCCGATCGGCCCGATAAACGTGCTGATGATGTCCTACGCGCTGCGAAGCTACACCAAGGCGCTGTGCCTGGGCCTCGGCGCCATGAGCGCGGATATGCTCTATCTAGCGCTATCGGCGTTTGGTATATCGCAGTTAGCCAAAATCCCGATCGTTTTTGCCTGCATATCGGTATTTGGCGCATGCTTTTTGCTCTACACGGCATACAAGATCTGGCATGGCGCGACTCGCTCGGTGCAGTCTGCAAGCGTCGAGGCTTGCTCGGGTGCGGCGCTTTACGGCAAAGGCTTTTTGATAAATTTACTAAATCCATACGTCATTATGTTTTGGCTCAGCGTCTCTGCCGGCACCGCGCGAGCAGATTTTGCGCTTGCCCTTGCAGGGCTTGTAAGCGGAATTTTAGCTTGGATCACGCTTTTTCCGCTTGCTATATATCTAGCTCGTAGCAAGCTTCCAAACATAGCAGTGCGGGCATTTGCATATATCTCGGCGTTTATTTTGGTATCTTTTGCACTAAAGCTTTTATACGCTATAATTTTCGCTAAAATTTAAACCAAAGGATGGCTTATGAAACCGATTGAAATTCTAAAAGAGCTCATCAAATTCCGCTCGCTCACACCTAGCGACGACGGGGCTTTCAACTACGTCTCGATGCTGCTGGCGGACTTTAGCGAGGATAGATTCGAGCTAAACGGCGTAACTAACGCGATTTTTACCAAGCGCTTCGGGCAGGGTCCGCATCTGTGCTTTGCCGGGCACATCGACGTCGTACCGCCAGGCGAGGGCTGGGCGAGCGATCCGTTTGTGCCAGTGGAAGTGGACGGCTTTTTATACGGGCGCGGCGCGCAGGATATGAAAAGCGGCATCGCAGCGGCAATCTGCGCGCTAGCGGCGGCACACGATTTTAAGGGCACGCTAAGCCTACTACTAACCAGCGATGAGGAGGGTGACGGCATCTACGGCACGCGCGAAATGCTCTCTAAATTGCGCGAGCAAAGTGCCCTACCCAACTTCGCAATCGTTGCGGAGCCTACATGCGAAGTGCGCTTCGGTGATACCATTAAGATCGGCCGTCGCGGCTCGATTAACGGCGTCCTCACACTCACGGGTATCGGCGGGCACGCAGCCTACCCAGATAAATGCATCAATCCTGTCCACATTTTAGCGCCGGTGCTTGCAAGCCTCGCGGGGCATAATCTGGACGCGGGTAGCGAGGATTTCGCTCCAGCCAAGATAGTCATCACCGACATTCGCGGCGGTTCGCAGGTAGTAAACGTAACACCCAAGGACGTACGCGTGATGTTTAACGTCCGCGGCGGCGTAGGGCTGGGACTAGAAGATGTGCGAAACTACGTACTGAGGTTATTTGAGTTAGATGCAAAAGATGCGCTGTGCAGCGAAAGCGAATCCTGCGGCAAGCTAGAAATGAGCTGCACCGCACAGCTGCGAGCAGGCGCGTCGCTACACCTTGCGTTAAAAAGCTCCTCAAAGCCTTTTTTAACTCAGCGAAACTCCAAAATCGTGCAAAAACTAAGCGCTAGCGTGCAGAAGATCTGTGGCGCAGCAGCCGAGCTAAACACCGCAGGCGGCACGAGCGATGCGAGATACTTCGCGGAGTTTGGCGTGGAGACAGCGGAGTTTGGCGTGCGAAACGACACGATCCATCAGATCAACGAACGAGTAGAGATTAGCGACGTCGAAAATTTAGCTAAAATTTTTAGCGATCTGATAGAAAATTTTGGCTAATTTAGGAATTTGGTAAAGCTGCGTAGATTTTCTGCATTCTGCCAAGCTTCGCCAAATTTGCCAGGGTTTTCGCTCGTAACTGCTTGGCAAATTTTATCTTTGCCGTGCGTCTTACGTAGAAATTTTGCCCTGCTACGCCGCTTTTGCTAAGAATTTTATCTACAGCACGCTCGCCGCTTTTACAATTACTTTGCTATGCAACGTCGCTTTCGCAAGAAGCCTTAGCAAAACGCCACCGCTTCAAAGGCGAGCTTTGACAACGAACGCTACCGCTGCTAGGAATTTTTTAAAAGAATACTGCTTTTGCGCGAATTTCAGCAAATAGCGCGATCTTTGCGCAAAATTCATCTCGCTCTCTTTGCGTAGAATTTCATCTTCGTCAGGTGACTCTAGCGGCATACTGCTGTACTTTGCCGTCTTCGTGAAAAATTTTATCTTTGACGCGCCCGCTGCTTACGCAAGAAGCTTGGCTAGGACAATGCCGTTTCTGCTGGGATACCGCCCGCTTCGTGGATTTATAAAATTTTACTTAGTCACGTTACCGCCGAGATAAATTCTGCCCCGCTTACCGCTTCTGTGGAAATTTTACCCCGCTTCGGCAAGCGCAATTAAATTTTACTTTGCCTTAATACGGCGTCGTTGAATTTTACCTTGCAGCGCGGTGACGCAGAATTTTTAAGCTATGCAAAATTCCGCCTCAAAATTTGCTATCCTTGCCTATTTTCACGAAGGGGGCTGCAAAATTTTTGCTGCCTTACGCGCTGCTGCACAAAATGCACGCAAGATGAAAATTTATCGAAGGACTTCAGCGCGGAATTTCGCGAGGCTAAATTTATCACTGCGAAAAATTTCAACCGCTCATAGCAAATGTCTGCGGCGCGATAAATTTAAAGTTAGGACTTGAAAGCCGGCTTAGCAGGCTCCTTGCTAAATTTTAAATATTTCAATTGCTGTAAAAACTATAAATTTACAAAATCGCTTTATGAAATTTCGCAGCGTCGCGCGGTAAAATTTTAAAATCAGCGCCGTGCTTGCAAGGCAGAATTTAATCGAATTTTACTTGCCAAATTTGGCTAAATTTTCTCTTTCAAAGTTTAGTAGCCACGCTTTGGTCGCTACGCCGCCCGCGCCGCTGTATCCGCCGAGCCCGCCCGAAGCTACGACGCGGTGGCACGGCACGATGATTGGGATCTTGTTTTTGCCATTTGCGCTGCCTACTGCGCGGCTTGCGTGCGGTCTGCCGATAGCCCGAGCTAGCTCGCCGTATGTTACGACCTCGCCGTAAGGGATCTCTAAAAGCGCGCTCCACACGGACTTTTGAAACTGCGTGCCATTTTGGCTCAGTTTAACGCTAAAGCTCTCAAGCTCGCCCCTAAAATAGGCGCCAAGCTCGTCGGTGCAAAGAGCTAAATTCTTTCTTAAATCGCTAAGCCTTAAATCGCGTCCTTTATCGTCCGCTGCACGCACAAAGCCTAATTTAGGCTCTGCGTCGTGTTTTTTAAAGATCTCATCATTGGGACTGCAGGCAGAGCTTTTGACCCAGTCGATACTGCAGATCCCGATCTCATCATCCCAAATTTCAAACATTCCAATGGGCGAATTAAAAAAGGCTTTTTGCATCTTAATCCTTTCAAATTTTTACTGGTTTGATCAAAAAAATTTTAAAAAGCGCTTGTTGCGGTGCGAGCTAAAGCTCGAAAACGATGGAATTTCATGCGGTAACGCAAAATTTTAAAATTTATACGCAAAGCATCGCAAAGTCTCTACTCAAACCGCACGATGTTTACCAAAACCCCGTCGAAAACGTCCTGCTTAAAGAGCTTGATCTCGCGCACGATATCTGCGTTGTCGTCGTCGATGACGCCGTTATTGACGAGGCTGTCCTCGACGAGCTTGAAAATAAAGGCGTGGTTGCTGACGTCAGAGATACCGCTTTTAAAGCCCATTTCAAGGCGCACCGGCACGCCTATGTGCACGCCGCGCAGATCCTTGGCGATGTAAAGATCGGCGATCGTGCGCACCATCTTTTTCGCCATTTGGTAGCTCGCCGTGGACGACAAAATATCATTAAGACCGAAATTCTCCATCAAAAGCGGAATACGAACGCGCGCCAAAACCCCTTCGCCAGGCTCGCTCGCGCTCTTTTTCAAAAACGAAATTTTAATCCTATGCGCGATGCCTATGAAACGCGGCTTAAGCTCGATGAGCCTAGCTTTAGACGCTTGCGGTAGCGAAATAGGACGCGAAGTGCTTGCAATAGGCAGAGCCTGCGGACGCTCTCGAAGGCTCGCGCGCTCTTTCGTAGGCGCTTTGCGCGCAGGCTTGCCATAGAAATTTACGGGCTTAGTCGCAAAAGTTGATTCGCTCCCAAAAGCAGCAGACGCGGGCTCATCACCAAGCGCCCCCTCCGCCATAGAAGAAGCAAACGTAGAATTCTCACCCGTTAACGCAGACTGCGCGGATTGCTCGAATTCGGGCACAAATTTATTTCCCGCTTGCGGTGGCAAATTTAAAGGGTGCCACTCTTGTGCAGAGATTTTCTGTGCTAAATTTTGCTCGTCGGAATTTTTTAGCGCGTAATTTTGCCCTTTTGCCAAAAACGCGGAATTCTCACCAACGCAATTCTCATCTTGAGGCGTAAATTCCAAGGCATTTTCTAAGGCAAAATTTGCGGCGCGGCGGCCAGCGAAATTAGCGCTTTGCCCCTTGGAAAACTCGGAGCCTTGAGGCTTGCAATCATTTGCGCACTTTATATCAAGCGCAGAATTTGCGAAAGTAGAATTTTTTGATGCAGAGCTTTGTGCCGTAGAATTTTTACTTCGTAAGTCCGCGTCCTGCTCTGCTACAAACGAATTTTCAGCCACAAAATTCTTCGTTTGCGCCATAAAATTAGAATTTTGCGCCCCAAATATGGAATCTTTCACGAGCGCAGAGCTTTGCGCGGAAATAAAATTTCGCGATGCAGGAACGAAGCTTTGCCCTTTAGCAGAATTCGTAGGCGCAGAGTTTTGTGGTATAAAATTTTCACTCCTCGCATTTGCGCTCTCTTCGAAACTAGCAGCGAGCCCCATACTCATGTCATCCTGCGCAGCATCATTTTGCGAAATAAAATTCTCGCACGCCGTATCTACGCAAAATTCCGCCCGAGCTGCGCCATAAAATTCTGCTTGCGAAACATCTTGAAATTCTGCCTGTGAAGTAAAGCCTTGCGCACTCTGAGCGCTGCACGCAGAAAGATCTCGCTCACCGTGCCTCGCATTTGTGGCATACGAAGTCTTTGCCAAGCCGCCACCAGCCTCGGGCAAAACTACGCCCAAATCTCCGCCGCAAAAGCTACCAAAATCGCAGGCACCGTCAAACTCCGCATAGCCATCTGCCGCGCGGAGACGATCTGCGCGGGCTTTCTTTTTGGGCGTAGAAGAGAGCGTGAGCCTACCTGCAAGCTCGCGTCCACCGGAGTTTAAAATTCCAAAAATTCTAGCTCTAAAACGCTCGAACTGCTCGCCACTAAGCGAAATTTTGTCGTTTAGGCTCTGCACGCCGAAGTCTGCAGCGGTAAAATTTACGATCGCTCCGTCCCTACTCGCGACGCGCACACGACCTTTGACCGAGCCTTTTAACTTAAAATCGCTGCCTGCGAGAATTTTTTTCATTAATTCCTTCGGATTGTAGGGCATTTTAGCGCTCGCCAAAAACCACTTCATTAAATTTAGCGACGAAGCTTAGCGGATTGACGCTCACGCCGTTGATCGCGATGCCGAAGTGCAGATGTGGACCGCTAACTCTACCGCTCTCGCCCGAAAGCGCGATTTCATCGCCTTTGCGAACGTGATCGCCAAGCGTCACTTTGATCTCGCTTAGATGATAGTACTGCGAATAGATGCCGCCGCCATGATCGATCACGACCGAACCACCGGCGTAGTAGCGGTCTTTGGCGATGACTACGACGCCGTCATTGGCTGCGCACACCGCAGTGCCTACCGCGGCGCGATAATCAGTGCCGCTGTGATAGCTTTTAAGCTCGCCATTAAAGGTGCGGGCATTGCCGAACGCAGAGGTTATTTTGGAGTTTAAAGGCAGCTCAAACGGCGTGGAAAAAAGATAGCGCGGCGTGGTAATCGCATAGATCGCGTTGGCTTCGTCGAGCTCTTTTTTGATACGCGCGGCGGCTTCTTTTGGCGGTTTAACTTTGCCAGGAGCGACGCTTAAGGCCTCTTTTTTATACTCGCCCTTTTTCAAAGCGACGATCTGCTCGTGGCTGCCGCTTTGATCTACTATCCGCAGCGCAAAATCCCCCTTAGCGCGATAATTCGCCGCCAAAACGGCGATTTTATCGCTAGAATTTGGTGCCTCGATGAGGGGGATTTTCTTTGAGCCAAAGCTCAACTCGGTCGTGCTTTTATCTAATTTTAAGATAATAACATCACCATTTACTATGTCTAAAGCGAAAATTTTGATCGTCAAAAGTGCAAAAATAGCTAGAAATTTCATAAATTTTCCAAAATTCGTTATTTTTCATCAATTTTTTGTTAAAAATTAGCTAAAACAAATGAAATTGCTGTTATAATAACGAAAATTCAATTTTAAAAGGATTAAATGATGAAAAAGTTTTTGCTTCTAGCATCTGTTGCACTTTGCGGTCTTTTGCACGCGGACGTCGTGGCAAATCAAGAGGTTATAGCGGCGACTAACGTTGTTAGATCTTTCGTAGCGGCTAATAACTTCGGCACCGATGAGCGCTATCTAACCAGCGCCAAAGCCGTCGCAATCCTAACCGACGTAAAACGTTTAGCTGCGGGCGCATCGCTGCAGTACGGCGATGGAATTTTTAGCGTCAAAGGCGAGAACGGCGAGTGGAGCTCACCGATTTTTATCAAATATAAAGGCTACGGCGTGGGCTTACAGGCAGGCTACGAGACGAGCGACATCGTGATGATCTTTCATACTACGAAGTCATATCAAGACATTTTTACTGGCACAGACACCCTTGAGATCAATGTAGGTGCCGCAGCAGGCGGCGTAGGTAGAAGAACCGGTCGCGCAACCGATCTACCTGATATTTCTGCATGGATGGTAAGCCCGGGCGAGCAAACAGGCGTCTACCTAGGCGTATCGATCGACAACGGCAGAATCACTATCGACGATCAACTAACTAACGACTTCTATGAGAGAATTTACGACTACGAGGACATCTTAAACGATTCTCCGCGCGCGAATAAATACGCAAAAAGATGGAAGGAAGTGATGAGGAAGTATTTCACAAACGGCGAAAAATACGGTGCTAGCAGCAGTGCGGCGATACCTGTAAATCACGTGCAGAAAAAATATCCTGACGGTAAGCCGATCATCTCAAACCGCTCTCCTAGAACTCACGCTAAGGCTACGCGAAGCAAAAAGGCTAAAAAATCAAAATAAATTATCGAGTTAAGCCCCGCTTATGGGGCTTCTTGCTTTGGCTTTGCGTTGAGTTTGTGCAAGAGCGCGCAAGCGTGAAATTGAAAGCACATAGGCTATTTTAAAAAGATTGATTGATTCTTTACTAAAGTATTTTATTTAATTTTTATGAGTTATTAGATATATAAAGACCGAATAAAATTTTATGAAATTTAACGAAATTTTTATAAAATTTAATCAGTTTTTTATATTTTTATCACTACAATTATAATTCTTGTCTCGTTAGCTCAGTTGGTAGAGCATCTGACTCTTAATCAGGCGGCCGTAGGTTCGAATCCTACACGGGACACCATCTATCAAATTTCCCCCCTATTTTTAGTTTTTTGATTTTTTTAAAAGCCCTGTTTTGAGGCTTTTTCAAATTTTTTCAAAAAAATTTCAAATGCTAAAAACGCTAGATTATACAGGTAGTTTAAGAGAAACTACTATATATTAAAAAATGTATAGTAGCTCTTAAGCTTGTTAAACTCTTTGGAAGCTTTTATAATTTGTCCTATGAAACTATATTAAATTTTAAAGGACAAGCAGTTATGAAGATTTTTTCTAAAATTAAAGACGATCCGGTTTTTAAAATAGACCCCGATAAAGTGATCAGAAATTTCTCCCTGCCTCATCGCAAAAATACTATGGTGGAAATGATAGATGAGCATATAGCAGTTAGATTTTACCGCTCATTTACTAAAAAGGGAGAGCAAACAATCCATAGGTACTATCACTATTCGCTAGGAGGTAAGCTGATTAAGTCTTTAGGCAATGCAGATGAGATAAGTCTTAATGAAGCCAAGCAAGCGCTTAAAGGTTTAATAGTAGATGGTTCTACTAAACTAGCCGCCCCAAGTAATACTCTAGCGAGTGTTTACCAGCAGTTTCGCAGACATAACGGCAATGTCGCATTAGCAACCTCTAAAAGACGAGATATGAGCTTTAAAGCTTTAAGGGATATTTGTGACAAAGATATAAACAAGATAAGCAAAAAGGATATTATGCCGATACTGGATTATTATTACGATAATGAGAAGTACGCTTCCTTAGAAATTTTATTCAAACTTATTAAAAGACTATTCAGATATGCTCGCATAAGAGATATTTCTAAAAATCCATTATTTGCAGAAGAGGTGTTTAAGGACTTTTATAATATACCTCGCCATAGCGAATACCCATATATAAAAGATGACTTGGATTTAACCGTACTTATTAAATTTATCATGAACTATCCTCATCAAATAGGTGTTAAGAACGCTTTGATCTTTGGACTACTTACCGGGCTAAGAAGCTCAAATGTAAGAAATTTAACCCATGAGCATTTAAAAATAGGCGATGATGGAGAATACTACTTGCTATTTCCACAAGATGAAAATAAGGTAAAAAGCAATGGAGATGAACATCTGGGACTTCCTACAGAAGTGGGGCAATGGCTGCAAAGGTTACACGCTCATAATAGTAACTGCCCGTTATGCTTTGCCAATACTCAAGGAGAGGTACTAAGCGATATGACTCTAGTTAAAGCGCTTAAAACCTATGCTCCCGTAATAGCTAAGAATAGACTGGTTTTTCACTCTTTTAGAAAGATACTAGAAACCTTTGCATATGAAAAAATCCATGAGAACAAGCTGGATCCTTATAGCATTGAACGCACCCTTTTTCATGCACAAAGAGAGATACAAAAGATTTATAACAAAGCTACGAATATTGAGAATACGCGTAGGGTTCTAACATGGTGGCTAGGTTATTTAAAGGAGCTGGGGTTTAAATTTTAAGGGGAGAAGCAAGGATGAGTTAAAGAAAAGGATAGTTTCTTTGAAGGTTTGCGCAGTTGTTGATTGAACAGAATACATCCGGCAAGCTGAAAAAAGTAATATATACGGCAAATACCATAGATATAGCAAAGCTATTTGCCATAAACGGGCAAATACTTATAAACATACAGAGGATTTTCAATATAATTAAGTCTCTATAAAATGAACAAGATGAGCTTACTACGTATTTCAGATATTCTAAAGCTTATTAGTAAGCCCATTTAATTCATTAATTCCATAATCCATGAGTTTCATATATATATAGGTAGTTTAAATTTTTCAACTAAATCAGCCCTTTATCCATTGCGGGGATATTTCTCTTTTTACTAAGTGCCGTTTAAATATGCTTTTTATAACTTTTTGGAATATTTCTTTGCTAAAGCAACTCCTTATTGCAAATAGCAAATTCTGGGAATATTCTTATGAAGCTTTGCTTTGATAAGGCATTTAAATACCGAAGGCATCTATCTAGCCATCTCATCTTTTAATAAAACCAAGAATGCCTATAACGAGCAATGGCAAGATCAAAGTGGATACAACCGCAGCTTTTAATCAAGCCAAGCAATGCCCATAATAAAACTAGGAATGCCTATGATCAAGCCAAGAATAATGCCTATCCTATATCAAACCAATCCACCTATACTATTAACCCAACCAAGTAATGCCTAGTTATCTCTACTCTTGAATGTCCCATATCTATAGATACCTGAGCTAAAGCTTCTATATGACTCATACCCTCTTTACTTAACTCTTGGTATCTTTCTTGAGCGAAGTTATATCTAAGCCCATGAGTTCCTCTGCTATCCGCTCCTGCTGCTTTTAGATCTTTTACGTAAGAATTTCTTGGAGCATAGTATCCCGCTTCTTTGGCAAGCCTTATCTGCTTTATGGTTTTATCGCTTAGCTTTTTAGTGCTATAGCATAAGCCGTTCTTGCTGCCGAGTATGGTTATGCTATTATCGTCGTTAATTTGCCATTTGCTTGAGTTAATGGCATCATCCAGTCTTAGTCCTGCTTCCAATTGAAGCTTGGCGGATATATAGTATAATGAGCTTAATTGCATATTGCTTATGATTTTATATGGGTTTTCATAGGCCCTGTTATAATGTCTTTTACGAAGGTTCATACCCTTTTTCTTAAGCTCTTTGCGGATATCCGTAATATCTTTTCCCGATACGTTTAGCCCTAGCTTACTGCAATTATCAAAGCTCTTAGCTAATGCAGATATATAGGTATTAAGCGCTCCGCCGCTTATTTCATCTGCTTTTAGCAGTAGCCACTCTCTTGCACTACCGGCATTAATGTTTTGCATTATTTTTTGACCGTGTTTGGCTTTAAGAAATTCTATATATTGAGTAGTTACCGCTCTTAAGTTTTGAAGACTTTTAATGCTATGGGCGTATACGCTCTTTGTATGACCATTTTGTCCTTTAAGCTTACTATTACGTCTTACGTTACTTTTTGATATTCCTATACCGTTTGCTTGCCTCATAATCTGAGAGATAATAGCCTTAGCGTTCATTCTAGTGTGCAGAGCCATGATTATATATACCTTTATCTTTTTAATAGTCTTGCTACGTTTGATTTGCTGGTTTGTATGCCGTAGTTTTTCCATAGGATATCTGCTATTTTTTGATAGCTATGGCCGCTTTTATGTAGGGATTTTAAGCAATCCTTATAATCTGCTATTTTTGATTTGGTCGGTTTTTTCTTTGGGTCTAGTAGCTTTTTATACTCTTTATTTACTACTTCGCTTAAGGCTCTTTTATCTACCTTCATATCTTTGTAATAGTGCAATATACCATTAAGTGCATTATCCGCTCTTTTCTTATCGTGCCTTGCTCTACTAATATATGAGATAAAGGTATTTACCAGCCATATAAGCTCATTCTGATTAGTAGTCTCTTGAGCTTTATCGTTAAAGACCTTTATGCCTTTCTTAACTCTTAAAATATTTTCGTAATGCATATCTGCTCCTTTGTGATAGATTTTATGATAAATTTAAAGATTACCGGCCTATTATAGCGGGGAAAATAAAAAAGCTTGGAGATTCATTATTTTCATGCAGCTTTGTTGTCTTTCAATAGCTTCGTTGTTCTTTTCGGTAGATTCATTGCTTTTATGAAGTCTCGTTATTATTTCAGCAGTTTCATTATTTTCAGGAACCTTATGCTTCATTGTTTTCATAAAGCCTCATTGTTTCTTATAAAAAGGCTCGGTGATAGAGAATGGTAGAACTTGATATGTGGATGTTATGAAAGGCATAATAAGAAAGGAAGGATGATGGATATTAAGCAAGGAAAGCGTTCAAGGCATTCGTTTTTAGGATTGCGTTTTATGCGGAGGATTCCAGGGGTTGGTTTTGAGTGGAATATTTTGTTGAAGGGCGTATGCGGGTTGGGCTTTGAAGGCATAAAGGATGCGAATATGTTGTAAGCTTATGGAATCAACCTAGTTCTTTTCAGGATTTTTAAGAAGAGTAAAGGTCTCAAGCGTAAAAACCCCATGTAAGGATGGAGATATTTGCAAAATTTTGTCTGTCCTCATGCAAGCATTTTAAATTTACCGTATCAAAATTTAATCGTTCGCTTTAATAATACACTCGCTACGATTTTGAAAGATAGTAACTTATAAGGCGACGTTTTAAATGTACCGCCTCATATAAAATTTCTAACCTAAAGCGATATGCCGGCAAGGAATGAAATGCCAGCATAATTATAAGACATAACCCTTAAAAGGTATAATCCTAAATAGCCCTTAACTCATGTAAACTTGCATATCATCCTTGCGAATATCTTTTTGGTTAAATTCCAAAGCTTCCGAGTTATCGGCATAGACGTTTAGCTGCTCTATAATCTTGTTTACCGTATCTTGGCTTAAGAAAGCATTGTCTTTTAAAGTATCCTCTTGAATAACGCCCGGAGCAGAGTTTAGATCCACGGTATTGCTAACGCTAAGATTGGAATTTAGATTAGAGGTACTCAAATTTGAATTATCGCAATACTTTGAAACGATAGCCTTTAGTTTGTTCTTATCGCCGCCGCCTAAAACCATATCCCAGTTGGATTTGGAATTTAAGCTAAGTTCATTGGTTTCTTTTGAAGCAGATGAGACTTCGTTTTCATCGCTCTTAGTAGAATATACAGAGTCTATCGGCGAGAGCGTTGCAGGCTTTACATCATCCGAGCTTTTCAAGAATGACGAAATTTGAGCTTCGTTATCTATGTCTAGCTTGGCATTCATCATTAAAGCGGGTTTTGCAGCTAGCGAAAATGTCTCCGTAGTGCTTGCCAAAGAAGCCGCTTTAGCATTATTTGCTTCATAATCCATACCGAATGCTCTGTAAATATCCGCTGCCTTAATATTTAGATATTTACCGATACGAAATTCCTCTATGACATTATCTCGGTTGCTAAAGAAACCTTTTACTTCCAAGATATCGTTCTTTGCATTAGAATCTGCCGGAGTAATGATCAATCTAAGATCATCCGAGCCGTTCTCGCCGTAATCATAGCGGACTCTTTTTACGGGATTTTTATATATGACCTTATCGTAGCCTCCAAGATCCATTATGGTTTTTGCTCCTCCGTCATAGGTAAAGATATTATCTTCCTTTCCTCCTATCATAGTGTTTGCATCGCCTTTAAGCTTAGCGTTTTTTAAGATGAAGTCATTATTTAAAGTGATGCCGTCTTTAAATTCGATATTTAAGTTTGTTACAAAATAGCGCCTTTTTTCATAATTATACCCCGAGGTAGTACTATAGTCCTCTATTAATACGGTATCGTTTGAAGAGGCATTCGAGATAAGCAGGGTAGAGTTGATCAAATTTAGATCAAATCTTACATCTTTTTTATCCCAATCTTTAAATTTAATAAGGTCTTTATTTTTAAGCATCTTTATAATATCTTTTCCATCGCCCTTAGAAAAAACAAAAGTGTTTTTATATGGACTGTCTTTTTGTCCATAATTGTCATAATAATCTGCACCTATTAGAATATCATCCCCCTTACCGCCTTCTAGTATATTGCTCATATCTGGATAACCGCTTATTGTGTCACTACTATCAGTGCCGCTTAGCGATAGCTGCTTGATATCAATAAAGCTTAGTTTGTCTCCGTCGGCGAATTCGAAGGTCTGTATGATATTATTCTCATTAGCCCAATCTCGGTGTAACATATCTTTTAAAGTTATCGAACCATCTGATTTCTTAAAAGATATGACAAAATCACCAAATTCTTCATATTCTTTATTAATAGGTACTCTCGTTACTATTAAGTCATCCTTGCTTATACCTTCTCCAAATCTCAAAGTATCATTATTGGTAGTATTTGGCATCCAATCATATTTATTTAGTATAGTGTCATTTCCATCACCTTTGTTATAAATATAGACATCGTCCCCCATTCCTCCTTCAAGCAGATCATCTCCCTTACCGCCGATTAAAGTATCACTGCCTGTATTGCCATAGAGCTTATCGTTTCCGGCCCCACCTTCAATTACGTTATTTGAACCGGTATAGCCCGATATAGTATCGTCCATATCGCTTCCGATCAAGGACATACGCCCAATTTCATCTAAATTTGCAATTTCTCCATTCGAAAATTCCAAGAAATTTATAGTACGTTCTTTATTTAATTTATCATTACTTATGATTTTTTTAATTGTCATACTATCGCTAGTATTATTTTTAAATGATATGATTAAGTCTTCGTATCCATATTTATCCTTGTTGGCTCTTTTTATCATTACATCATTTTTTGATATATTTTCGCCGAATTTAATAGTGTTGTTCTCTCCGTTGGGTTCAATGATATCGTTTCCATCGCCTTTATTAAATACAAATACATTATCTGCCATATATCCGCCATTAAGCGTATCATCCCCCTTGCCGCCTTCAATAATATTTTTATCTCCTTTATGAAAGCCATTGATTTCATCATTTTCATCCGTTCCTATTAAAGAAAGTCTTTTCATCTCTTCAAAATTTAAAATTTCACCATTAGAAAATTCGAATTTTTCTATTAAGCGATCGGCTATATTGTCTTTGTTTCTAAAAATATCGCTTAGCTCTATACGGTCGTTGGAACCTTTTATCGAGATAGTTAGATTTTGAGTATTGGAGTAGGTACCTGAAGTTATCTTGACTGATAAATCTTTCTTGCTTATACCTTCACCAAATTTGATTGTATCTGATCCGTCCGTATCCATTATTATATCTACCCCATCGCCTTTATTAAATATATAGGTATCGTCGCCGTAACCACCATTGAGGGTATCGTTGTCTGCCCCTCCGATTAAAGTATCATTGCCTTTTTACCCATAGAGTTCATCGTTTCCGTCTTTACCTACAAGGATACTATTTAAATCTTCCAAACCCCGTATCGTTTCATCTCTATCGGTACCGATTATAAATAATTTCTCAATATCTCTAATATCTATTTTGTCGCCATTGGCAAATTCTAGGGTTTTTAGTATTGTGGCATCAATCCTGTTCCCATTAACAATATTTTTTAAAATAATAGAATCGTTCGGAGAATCTTTAAAAAATATCACAAAATCTTTTATGTACCCATCGCCTTGTATAGTTGCGCTTAAATCTTCTTTTTTAATTCCTTCTCCAAATTTTATCTTATCTTTACCATATCTATCTATTATAGTATCCGCTCCATCACCCTTATTGTAGATATAGATGTCGTCCCCCATATCGCCGTTGAGGGTGTCATCTCCTTTTCCTCCGATTAAGGTATCGTTGCCGCTACCGCCCTCGATTAGGTCGTTTCCGTCTCCGCCATACATAGTATCATTCCAGCCTTGACCGTAGAGCTTATCATCTCCGCCCTCTCCTTTGATGATATTATCTGCATGGACATAACCTACAATGTTCTCATTACTGTCGGTACCAATCAAAGATAGCTTTTTGATATCTTCAAAGTTTAGCTTATCGCCATTAGCAAATTCAAAATTTTCTATTATGTTATTATCTCTATTTTTGTTACTATCGATAACGTTTTGTATAGTAATAGAATCATTCGGAGAATTTTTAAAGAAGATGGCTAAATCCGAATATTCCTTTCGTCCAGTACGATCATTCATTCGCGCAACTCTTTTGACGATGAGATCCTCTTTGCTTATTCCTTCGCCAAATTTTATAGTATCGGCTCCTCCATTATCAGTTACGGTATCGTTGCCATCGCCTTTATTGAAGATATAGGTATCATCTCCATATCCGCCGTTTAGGATATCGTCGTCTTTACCGCCGATTAAGGTATCGTTACTTTCGCCGCCGTCAAGAAGATCATAACCTGATCCGCCGTTTAGGGTATCGTCACCCCTGTCGCCGTAAAGTTTGTCGTTTCCTTTATCGCCATTTATGACATCGTTACCATCTTGTCCGTAAATTTCATCGTCTCCACCCAAAGCATCAAATTCATCATCCTTATCGCTGAGATAAAATTTGTCGCTTCCTTCGGTTGCTTTTATATGGGAGCGATTAAGGATATCTTGATAGCTTAAAACAGAACCATCTTTAAAGACTATATTTTCTATAGCATGTCTGAAGAGCTTATTTTTGATAGTTATAGTATCGTTTGAAATTTTTGAGCTTATAACTATGTCATCCAAAACTTTTTTTATGTCTATATCATTCAAAGCAAAATCGTTAAATTTGATAGTATTATTGCCGGTATAATCCTCTACGGTGTCATTTCCATCTCCTTTGTTGAAGATGTAGGTATCGTTGCCTGCTCCACCGATAAGCATATCATTTCCAGTTCCTCCTATTAAAATATCATTGTCTTCACCGCCATAAAGCTCGTCATTACCGCTTCCTCCGATGAGAGTATCGTTGCCTTGACCGCCTATAAGTATATCATTGCCTTCTCCCCCATCTATAATATTGCTCTTCCAGTTCCCGTAAATTTTATCATCTCCGCCAAGGGCATTAAATTCATTGTCTTGGTCGTCAAGAAAAAATTTATCGTCCTCTTCAGTTGCTTTTATGGAAGAGTTATTTAGAATAGTTTGATATTCCCAAGACGTGCCATCTTTAAATTTTATAGTATTTATAGTACTTTCACCATTATTATTGTAAAAACGTTGCAAGGTAACGGTATCATTTGAAATTTTAGAATTGATGACCACATCATTAAATATTCTTTTGATATTTATATCATCCGCGCTAAAATCATTAAATTTTATAGTATTAGATCCTTCAATATCGTAAATAACGTCATTGCCATCTCCCTTATTGAATATATAGGTGTCGTCCCCACGTCTTCCTTCGAGTTTATCGTCTCCTTTACCTCCGATTAGCGTATCATTGCCGTTATCTCCATAAATAGTATCATTTCCTTCGTTACCGTAAATAACATCATCGCCGTCCCCGCCCCATATTATATCGTTTTCAAGACCCGCATCAAAGGTATCATCCCCATCCGAAAGATAGAGTATGTCGGCTCTATCTGTAGGACTTGGTAATGCAGACTTTAACATGTCGTCCAGATTATAAACGCTACCGTCTGCAAACGATATGGTTCTTACGGTATTATTATGAGTTATTCCGGAATTTATAGAGTAGAAATTCTCAAGGGTAATACTGTCCCGTAGCATTCCGGAATCTTCTTTTACTGAAATTACAAGCTTATTGGGATCTCTTTTGAATTTTAGATCTTCTTTTCTTATATTGATCCCAAATTTTAAAGTATCAATTCCGCTTGTATCATAAATAACATCGCTACCGTCACCCTCATTAAATATATAGGTGTCATTGCCTTCTCCTCCATTAAGCCAATCATTACCCTTACCACCATTAATTGATTTGGTGTAATTATTGGCTCTAATATCATCATTGCCGTTGCCTCCTTCTATAATATGAGGAGTATTTATACCTGCACGAATGACATCGTTTCCTTCGGTCCCCATAATTTTTATGTTATCAATATCGCTAAGTTTTAAAATCTCTCCATTTGCGAATTTTATATTTTTTATAGAAATTCTATTGATAATTACACTATCGTGAGGAGTGCTTTTGAATGATATTTTTAAATCAGAGCCAAAATTGATCGCATTAAATTCTAGATCACTTCTAGAAATTCCTTCTCCGAATTGTAAGGTATTGATTCCGCCGGCATCCGTTATAATGTCGTTGCCATCACCTTTATTAAATGTATAAGTATCATCTCCGTATCCTCCATCAAGAATATCATTTCCTTTGCCGCCAATTATAGTATCGTTGCCATTATTTCCATAGAGCGTATCGTTTCCCTCTCCACCATTGATGACATCATCTCCATTGCCGCCCCAGATCTCATCATTACCAAGACCTGCATCAAAGGTATCATTTCCATTCGTTAAATAAAGCTTGTCATTTTTATCGGTAGAGTCTAGTGGAGCTAGCTCAAGAATTTTATTTAAATCATAAACGGTTCCATCGGCAAAAGCTATAGTTCTTACGGTGTTGTTTCCGATTTCGGGATTTACGGAAAAGAAATTTTGGATAGTTATGCTATCGTCACTTGCTCCATTGTCGCCTTTGATTGAGATTATAAGCTTATCAAGCTCTCGTCTGAAACTTACATCATTAGGAGTTATGCCTTCTCTGAATCTTATTTTATCATTGCCTATTGTATCATAGATAATATCGTTACCGTCGTCTCTGTCAAATACATACATATCATTGCCGTATCCACCATAAAGCGTATCGTTACCTTTTCCTCCTACTATAAAATTATTCTCGGAATTTCCATTGATAATATCATTACCATCCGTACCACTAATATATGTATTAAAACATATAGATAAAAATTTATTATCACTACCGCAAAAATTCAATAGATTTTCTTTTAGATTCTCTTGAAATATGGGTTTATATGCGCTAGTATCCCTTACATTATCTATTAGATTTACAATTTCATTATATTTCTCATCTTTATATAGCTGCATAAGCTTAGAATTTAAAGCATCAAATTTATAGCTTAGCTTTCCATTTTCTCCTAGGTGCATAAGATCTAAGTTTGATCCATATCGGAGTATGTCGTTTGAGGCTCTATAGCAGCATAGACATAGCGTTTAAAAATATCGAATCTTTCTTTAATGATATTGGCAGATATCCTGATATTTGTATCATTGGAGCTTCCATGCCAAGTAAAAGGCTTGCCCGTAAGCTTTTCATAAACATTTACAATCCTACTATTGATAGAAGTAGTTCTAGAGTTTGGATTCATATCGCTAACTCCGGCCCATTCGTAGATCAGCTCATCAATATGCTTCTTTCTATCCTCCGGCTTTAGCATCAGATATAGATTTATCATAGTAGCCAGCTTTTCGTTCTTACCTGCCACGACTCTTAAAGAGCTTAAATTCCCGCTGGCCATTACTTGAGGTAGGGCTTGGACTTCTGGCAGGAGCTTGCTTTGATCTATTATCTCTTCAGTTTTGTTTAAATTTACCTTCATCCATACGTCGTTAGCATCTAAGGTAGAGCCGTCTTTAAGAGTAACTTTAGAGCCTTGTTTTACGGTATTAGAATTCTCATCTATCGTTATCTCTTTGTAGTTTAGATCTATACTTTTGATATTATTATCCGCAAGCGAGCTTAGCTCTCCTTCATCGGCAATGCCATTAGAATTCGTACCTTTCCAAATTTTAAGCTTATTAAATATCTCGTCCTTTTCATCTATTACGTTGTCGCCATTTGGATCATAGGCCTTTAGAGCCTCATAGCCGTTGGTCGCTTTTTTATCTGTGTATCCGTAAGCGGCATTTGAAATAGTATGATTTCCGAATAGTTCATTTCCATTGTCTATTTTACCGGACACTATCCCCTATCCCTCAAACAGATCAAAATTTTATCCGCAAATTCTCTAAATTTTAAAATAGCTACCACTTTTGCGAGATAGGCAATTTAAAATTTTAAAATACGTCGGCGAGAAAGTAAGGGCAAAATTTATCTGTCTTGTAAAAATTTTACATCGTAGTATTCGAGCAGAAGCGGAAAGCGGCAGTAAATTTTATCGGGTAGCGCCTTTTTTGTATGCTTAAGCAATGCGATTCGCGCTAATAATTTTCCCGCGATACTACATAATCTTGATCGTCTGCATTAAACCATCACTATTTTCGCGTAGTCTTATTTCCATACAGGTATGAAATAAAATTTCAGAACTTCAAATTTTACGCCGCAAATTACTAGCTATTGCCGCGCGCTTGCATTGTTGTGTATATATATTTTAATCGTGGCAAAATTTAAACCCGTGGCGATTCTAATATCTTGATCGAAGCGCCGTATTAAATTTAAAATTTATCTCAAAAGAGGCAGCCCCGTCTTAAACTCTATAAACTATCAGCTTGCCCCTTCGCGCGCCAAAACGACTTTGAAGGTTTTTAAAATAATGACGATGTCGTTCCAGATCGACCAGTTTTTCATATACCACGTATCCATGCCCGCTCTAGTCGCAAAATCCACGTCGCTGCGCCCGCTCACCTGCCAAAGCCCCGTGATACCGGGCTTAACGGCGAGTATAAGATCTGCGTATTCGCCCATATCTTTGCGCTCGTATTGCGCGCACGGGCGAGGACCTACGATGCTCATTTCGCCCTTTAGGACGTTGATCAGCTGCGGAAGCTCATCGAGCGAGCTTCTGCGCAAAAAATCGCCCAGCTTCGTGATCCGCGGATCGTGCTCGTATTTGTGATACTTTTCAAAATACTCCACCTCTTGCGGATTTTGCTTGAGATACTGAGCTAAAATTTCGTCCCCGTTTTCTTTCATCGAGCGAAATTTCAGACACCCAAACGGTTTGCCGCCAAATCCCATCCTTTGATGCGAAAAAAATATGCGCCCCGCGGGCTCTTTTAGCTTCATCATTAGCGCGATTATGCCAAAAATCGGCACCAGCAAAGGAAGTGCTAAGAAAATTAGCGCCAAATCAAGCCCGCGTTTAAGAGCTAAATTTAAAGGGCTTTTCAGAGAATTTCGTATCGCAAAGAGGCTGGTACGTGAGGCAAAAACGCTGTAAATATCTGCCTGCGTAAAATCGTATGAGCGCAGCACGGGGGTGAATAAAATTTCTTTGTTCTTTCTGATATTATGCTCGATAAGCTCGTTCAAGGCTTTTGCGCCAAGCCTGCTTCCTCCTATGAACAGCACGTCGTAATCATTGCCTAGCGCTCTTACATACCCAAGATATGTGCTTCCTAAAACAGCACTTTCAAACTCCTCGCCCTCGCCTAAAATTTTTGCCCTCTTTTGCCATAATCCAAATTTAAAAAGTTTTCTTTTCGTTACGAGCTTAAAAAGCGGCAAAACCACTGCCATAAAGACAAAGCTCAAAATAAAGCTAGCTCGCGAAAATTCATAATTTACTTTGATTAAAGCAAGCAGCGCGAGGCTTAGCAAAAGCCCCAAAAAACAGCTTTTTACTAAAATTCTACTCTCGTGCCAAAAATCATACCGCCTCGAATAGATCCCTTGATAGAAAAATAGAAATATCATTATGACATAGGACGGCGCGAAGCCCTGATACCTGCCGATGTCCAGCAGCACGTTATCGCCGTAGAGCAAATTTTTAAGCACCACGGCAAGCCCGAAGCAAAGCCAGATGCCGAAAATATCGACCGCCAAGATTATCAAAACGCAGAGTTGCTTTTTCATCCTAACTCCTATTAAAATCATCTTGCAGGCGCACGATATCGTCCTCGCCGGTGTAGCTGCCGACTTGAGCCTCGATTAGCACGACGGGGATTTTGCCCTCGTTTGCAAGGCGATGGACCTCGCCCATCCTAATGAATGTCGATTCGTTCTCGCGCAGCAAGAAATTTCGCTCGTTAACAGTCACGGTTGCGGTGCCGCTAATGACGATCCAATGCTCATTGCGATGATAATGCTTTTGTAGCGATAATCGCTTGCCAAGCTTAATGACGATGCGCTTGATCTTGTAACCGCGCTCATCTTCAAGTACCGTGTAACTGCTCCACGGGCGGTGCGTCGTTACGTGCACGCGCGCTAGATCGCTATCCTTCAGCCGCTCCACCACCTGCTTTACCTTTTGGGTAGAGCCTTTTTTGCATATGAGCAGGGCGTCTTTGGTATCGACGATAGCGAGATTCTCGATGTCTATGGCGGCTATCGTGCGGCCCGAGCCGATGATGAGATTGTTTTTAGAATTTAGAGCGATATTTTGCTCGCTTGCGGTGTTGCCGTTCGCGTCTTTAGGCAGTTCGGCGTCTAAACTATCGAAGCTTCCCAGATCGCTCCAACCGATGTCTGCAGGTACGACCTTGGCAAGGCTCGTGCGCTCCATAACTGCGTAATCGATGCTATCTGCGGGTATCTCTTGCATATCGCCTAGTTTAATTCTAATCGGATTTTCCGCGTTAGAATTTTCATGCGCACGAACGCAGGCTTCGTAAATTTCAGAGCTCTGCGCCTTTAGTTCGCCTAAAAATACGCCAGCTTTAAACATAAACATGCCGCTGTTCCAGTAAAAATTCCCCGCTTCTATGTAGCTTTGCACCGCTGCAAGCTCAGGCTTTTCGTAAAATTTTAACACGTCCTCGCCGTTTGCTTCGATATAGCCGTAGCCTGTATTTGCATCCGCTGGCTTGATACCAAACGTCACCAAAAATCCCTGCTTCGCAAGCTCGCGTGCGCGCAAGACGCTGTTTTTATACGCCGCCTCATCTCTAATTAGATGATCGCTCGGCGTTACGAAAACGATCTCCTCGGCCTTTAAGCTCAAACACGCAAGCGCAATCGCAGGAGCTGTGTTTCTACCGACGGGCTCGAGCAGAAATTTCACGCCGCGCGCGCCTAAAACCTCAAGCTGATCGAGCGCCAAAAAATACTGCTGCTCGTTTGAGACGACAAGCGTGCGCTCGCATAGCGTGGAGTTTCGCTCGTAGCTCATCATAAAAAGCGAGCGATCGTCAAAGAGGCGCACGAACTGCTTTGGCATAAGCGTGCGGCTGATGGGCCACAGCCTCGTGCCGCTGCCGCCGCTTAGGATTATATTAGTCATTTAGGCCGTCCTTAAATTCCTCATATTTTTTCTCGACGTAGCTTTTGATCTCGGCTTCAAATCTCTCTTTTGAAAATTTTAGAGCATTTTTTCTGATGGCTATAGGATCAAATTTATCTATATTTATTTCAAATTTATTAATTGCATCTATAAGCTCATGCACATTTTGATTATAAAAATAAACGCCTGTTTGCATGTCTACAATAGTCTCTTTTGTGCCGCCTCTTCCCAAGCAAATCACAGGTGTGCCACAAGCCTGCGCCTCAACTGGTGCTATACCAAAATCTTCTTCTGCCATAAAAACAAAAGCTTTCGCTCTACTCACATAATTGCTGATAGCAATTTTATCCAAAAAACCTACAAATTCAATATTACTATTAGATAAGTTTTTTAAATACTCTCTTTGGCTACCATCGCCGACTATTATTAGTTTTTTATCTTTTAACACATTAAAGGCCTTCACAATTATATCAAATCTTTTATATGGTTCCAACCTACCAACACTAACATAATATGACTCCTTTTTTGTTTCTAATCCAAAACTATCAATATCAACTGGCGGATAAATTACTACAGAATCTCTCCCATACCTACTCTTAACCCAAGACTGAACAAACTTTGAGTTTGATATTATAAAATCAGGTTTTTTTGATGCCTCTATATCAAATTTTTGCAAATACGGTATTATAAATTTAAATATTCTCTTTATTCCGGTAAAGTATAAATTTCGTTCTTCCCATATATATTTCAAATTTCTAGCTTGAAAATAAGATATATGTAAAGCTCCTTGGGATGTTACATATTTTGAAATAGCATGCGAAGAGCTAATTACCAATTTAGTGTCTTGTGGCAATTTTATGCTCTTTATAAAATATGGAAACAAAGGTAAAAAATATCTAAATCTCTTACCAAATAAATTTAATAAAGTATGGTTGATTTTAGGGATATTTCCATTAAATATTTTATCAAGATCCTCTTTGCACATTATATTCACAAGAGTGTAGCATTCATCAAATTTAAATATTTTATGCAAAGAATTAATGACGCGTTCCGAGCCTGCATATTTATCCAGCCAATCAACAACTAAAATTTTTTTCATATTAATCTCCATTTATAATATATACTATTTCACAAATAATCAATTTCTTTTTATAATTTACCTATCCACATCCTTTTACTTTCAGCGTATATATAAGCCAATTCACGTCAAAACAATATCACTTTCATCACGTTTTGCTGCAAGCAATTAATTTTATTACAAACCAGAATTCTATTACTCCAAGGCTTAATTTTACAAAATCCACAACCTACAATTGGTATATAAATTATCTGAAACAATTTATTGACCTTTTTTAAAAGTAATCCTAAAAACCATATTGGCAAGCTGTTTGGTTGCGAATATCTTTATACTTCACAACTTATTTACTAAATTTATAATTTTATGTGCTGATTCCTCCCAGCTGAATCGCTTAATATTTTCAAAACCTTTAGCGCGAAGCTCGTTTTGTAAATTTTTATTATCTAAAACCAATTCTATCTTTGCTTCTATGTCATGAATATTTGTTGGATCAAAATACAAAGCACCGCTACCACAGATCTCCGGCAAACTCGTAGTTCCTGAACACAATACCGGGCAACCACATGCCTGAGCTTCAATTGGTGGAATTCCAAAGCTTTCATATAATGATGGAAAAACAAAAGCGATCGCATTCTGATAATAAGCCATTAAGATATTTTCATCATTAATTTGTCCGACAAATCTTACGTATTCGTTACTAGCTATATCGCTTGAACGAAATATTTTTTGATCACAGCCGCCCACTATGTATAATAAAATTTTTTTGCTTTTACTATTGATGTTATTTATAGCTTCAATCAAATTTACTATATTTTTACTCTTAGAGACTGATCCAACATATAAAATATATTCTTCAATATTGCCATTAAAAATATTACTTACAATGTTATTTTTACTTCGAACAATATAACTATTATATACTACATCTATATTGCGATATAAATTATATATATTTTTATAGTATGATAATATTTCCTGTTTTGTATAATTACTTACCGTAAAAATGAATTTACTATTTTTTATTATCAACGGAATTAGAAATTTATACATATTATGAAATAAAAAAGAATTCCATTCCTTATTTAAAAAAGACAAACTATGTATGACCGTAACTTTATTTTTATAGAATACTGGCGCCATATTGGCTAAATTTAATAACAATGGGTTCTGTCTCTTTACCAAAAACCTTGGTAATTCCAATTGCTCCCATAGATATCCTTGTAAATTTCCAATACAAATTACATCTAGCTCTTTTGCCACATCTATGTGAATTATATTTTTTGGAGCAATGAATCGAATATTATCTTTCAATATCCTTTTAAGCCACAATGAAATTTCAATTGCGAATCTTTGAACTCCAGTGATATTTTGGGTTAAAAACCTAGCATTGACAAACAGCATATCTTATACCTATAATATAATATTTAATCCACATATATACCGATTCCCTTCAAAAAAAATTTTAAGATACAGAACCAAGAAAGTTTCTGCAAATCATATTCTTTACCATGGCTATATTTTATTGCATTGCAAAACTCGTCTTTTGTATTAACCAAATAAATTATATCACTCATATCTTTAATCTGCTCCCACTCAACACTGACGACTTTTAATCCACAGGCAAGATACTCATACATCTTTAAAGGATTTATACTATTTACTAAATCAGGATAATCCTTAACATTAAAAGGAATTATGCCCACTTGCGAATTATATAAAAACGCGGGGATTTTAGTGTATGGAATAGAGCCTAAAATATGCACGTTTTTTAGCTTTTTAAGTAAAGATAGGTCTTTTTGCTCCGGACCTATTATAATAAAACTATAATTTGGCAAATTTTTAGCGCAGTAATGCACCAGGTCCACATCAAACCAATCATGTATTGCGCCTACGTAAATTACCCTAGGCTCAGGAATATCTTCAAGCTCATGCGGCAAAGACCTATCTGCCGCTTTAAAGAAATCAAGATCAATGCCATTTGGCACATATTTCATTTTAGATTTATCTTTTATTTGATCGTATTTTTCTTCTAAATTTTTCGCTGTATAAATGACTGCATCTACCTTGTTTGCGATATTTATCTCGGCATTAAACTGCGTGTCCGAAACCGCATTAAAGCCTTTTGAATAATCAGCTATCCTTAAAATAGATTTCTTATAAATTATAGCATCCAATAAAAAGCCAAATAATGGGCTATCAAACCACAATATATCAACCTCGCCAAAACCACGCTCCTTTATAAAATTTAATAAATTTGGATACGTAAAATTTTGCCAATTATTTAAAACGAAATTCGACGATAGAAATGGCTTGTTTTGAGGAGTAAAAAGGGAGCGTGGAACATAATAAAAAATACCGCCCGCGCTTTCGCCTCCTTTTTTATAAATTCTTTCCCGCTCTTTTAATTCGCTACTATTTGCAAAAATTTTATGTATCGGCGAGATGGGATTTGAGATAAAAAGCACCTCATATCCTAGCTTTTCAAACGCTCTGGCATAATGATGACTGCCGACCTGAAACGGCGAAGTATAGTAATTTGCAACGGCCATTAAAACTTTTTTAGACATTTTTCATCAGCTTCCCATATCCATTTGAATATAACTCAAATTTACTATAATAAAATTCCCTATTTGCCATATCGATAATCTCCAGCCTGCCCTCTTCTATCTCAAATTTTCTAATAATTTTTACGCCTTTGTATTCTGCGGTTAGACTTATAAAATTTTCTCCAAAATCCGCCACTTCGCATCTGCATTCCGCAAACATTCCAAATAGCCCTATCGTTCTCTCGCCCCAACTATTTTGTTCCAAATCGTCCACAATCGGCGCGTTGTGGGCCTTGATGCTTCGAAATTCATTTCTTCTGCCGGGGATCGGCGTATAAAGATAGGTGCCGGGATCCCTCGCTATGTCGCAGCCGTCTATCCACAGCTCGTAGCCTAGCTTGTCGTTGTGCGTGTGTCCGCCGTGACCCCTTTGCCCGAGCGGCGTAGCGCAGACGGCTAGGTAAAAATTACCTGATTTAAAGATAAAAATTCCACTGTCCGGATAAAATAGATTTTTGATTTCTTGCGAATTTGGAATTTTAAATTCCATGCTTTTTCGGTGCGGCAATTCGCTAAATTTCACGCCCGAAGCAATCGGACTTTTATATGTTTTATCTCCTGCTTGCAGCGTGCGCCCTGCGAGCGAGTGAGCAAAGCTCCTCTCAAAGCGCATATCGTTTTTAAATATCTTATAGTCAAAAATTCCGCCCATGCAGCTAATTAGCGTGGAGTGGTTTAAGATATTCTCGTCCCAAAACGGCTCGTCACCGCCCTCAAAGCCGCTTAAATTTAGATATTTTCGCGCGACTTGTTCATTGCTCAAGAACTCGCCGTTTGGGCTAAATTTAAAAAACCTACCGCTGTCGTTATCGCCGAATTGCGGTACTTCGCCGCTTGGCTTTGTAATGTCCGCGGTAAACCTGCCGATTTTATACAGCCTGTCCACGAACCACTGCGGCAGCGCGATTTGACCGTTTAGAATTTTAAATTCCTGCTTCTCCGGCGGCAAAAGCTTCGGCTTTTTGCGCCAAAGCTTTGCATCGTAATTTTGCAAAGATGAAATTTTCTCGCTTTTTAGACCCAGTATCAGAGCCGTGACATACGCCATCAGCTCGCCGCTTAGGCGGTGATAGCTCGTAGAACTCTCGAAATTTCCGCCGTCTTCGTAAAATTCCTTTTTCATTTCGCTAATTACTTCTTGCACGGCAAACGCCAGCCACGCGTCTGTCTCGCCGCCGTCCAAATACGCGCACGCAAACAGCAGGCCCACGATGTCGCTTAGATAGTGATTTGATGTAAGATGCGGCGAATATTCCAGATTATTTACGATATGGAGAGCGTGCTCATAGATGCTATTTGAAAAGGTCTGCCTGAAATTTTGATCCAAAATTCCGCCCTCATCCATCTGGCAAAACATATCGTAAGCAGCCAGCATATTGGCAACTCTAATTCCCACGTCCATCGTACAGGTCCAGTTTACGCCCATTCGAGGCGGATTGTTGCGGATAAAATCTAAAATTTGGTTTTTAAATTCCTTTAAATTTTGCTCCTTTAAACTCGGATCCGCCATCGCAAAAATAGCAAGCTGCGGCAGATGCTGCAACCTCGCAAGCTCCCACGGCACCTTTATATCGCTGCCGGGCTTATGGGCTATGCGTTGATCTTTGTACCATTTTTTTTCGCTCCACCGAAAGCCGCTTTTGAAATCCTTCTGCCAATCGATCGGCTCGTAGCCCTCTGGCACATTCGCGGGCGCTGTGACATTCATATCGTATTTGTAGCCCTCAAGCCCGAGCGCCGCGCTATCATAGCTATTTTTTACCCAGCCGCTACCGAGCAGATCAAATTTATGCTCAATGTACATTTTAGATAGATATTTTGCGGCATCCGGATCGATATTTGATACATCTAAATTTTTTATATTTATATAGCTAGTTTTTATGGTCGGAACGTTAAAATTTATGTGAGTATTTTTATTTATAAAATCAGTGCGACAATTGATAAAGTTATTTAAAAAAACAGTTATTTTATTAAATAGCTTTATCAAAACTATGCGAAATGGAGTAGAATATAGTCGCTTTAGATAATATAACATTATGCTTTCCCTATACGCGGACAGCTTTTGTATTCTTTGATTGCCCTAATAGCCAACCAGCTATAAAAAATCAGAGTTAATAGAAATAATAAAACTTCCGATAGCATGTTAAATATTTTAAATATATAAATTATACTAGGAAAGAATAAAAATAACAAATAATAAAAATACCCTAAAAATAATTTTGGATATATTTTTTTGGAAACTATCATATATACAACGAATCTAAAAAATGAAATAACCGCTATACAATATATAAAGAAGTAAAAATCAAAATAATATGCACAAAACAAAAGAGAAGATACGCTTAGCGCTCCTACAAATATCTCCAAATAAGAAAAATAATGACTTTTCCCAGAAATCTGAATATTTAATTCAAGAATTCTCGAAATCAATGTGCAATATCCGCTGAATAAAAATATGAATAGGAAGTGCTGATACTCTATATATTTCTCTCCCGCAAATATATATACGGCATAATATGAGCCCAAAATAAAAATGCACATCATAAATCCATATCCGTTAAAAATTATATTAAGCATCATCTTATAGATTCCGATAAAATTTTTTTCCTTATAAAATTTAAGGACTCTCTGAGAAAAAACTATATAAAGCGGATCAAACATAATATAAATAGTTGATGCGATTTTTTGATAAACCGAAAAAATTCCATTAAATTCTCTATTTAAAAAAACTTTATCAATGATAAATTGTGGGCTTAATGATGATAGGTATGACCCGACAATACCGGGCGCAATTTTTATGGAAAATAAAAAGGAATTTTTTATGATGTGATAATTTACGCCAAACAGCCAACCTTTAATAAAAAAGCTAAAATAACTAACCAGGGAGACAACTGTGCTAGAAAACAACATAGCATATATTATATTGATCGCATTACCCCCTATATCGTAATTTTTTATAATAAAATAAAATATAATTGTTAAGAGTATCTTACTAATTATAATTACTCCATATTGCATATCCTTTTCTTCCAACCTTTTTTGATACTGTATAAGATATATCATGCTATCAGAAAATGACAAAATAGACAAAGCAATAAAAATTTTCCAACTCAATAAATTAAAATAATTTATAATACACAATAACAATATACCCATAATTACATGAGAAAGAAATGTAACATTAACGATGCCGCAAAATAATTTATATCTGGATTCTTCTGTAGAATATTCGTAGTAATATCTTGCGTATCCGGATTTAAATTCTAGCGATAGTAAAAAAGATAAAAATACATATATAGTCATGTACAGTCCATATGCACCCATATCATTCATGCTTAAAGTATGAGCAATATATGAAAAAAATAGTACAGATAAAATTTTTTCAATCATCAAAAAAATAGTATATAAAGATATCGTCTTAAGAAACCTTTTAAGCATTCTCTACTTTCTTAAAAACATAGAAATACCCCAAGGAATTATTTTTATATTTATTTTTAAATACCTTTAATCTACCTATTAGATCTAAAAGTCTAAAAATTACGTTTATCGGCAAGTAAAATATAGGACCCAAAAAGGGTTCTATCCTGAGACTACTTAGTGTATTTCGTATAATTGATATAAAACAAAAGCCTACGTTTGCAAAATCTCCACCATATGTATCATATCTTATAAGTTCTAAATTCACTTTTTTTGCTAGCTTAATCATGGCATTTGGAGCAAATCTAAAAAAATCAAAGGGGGGATTATGTATGCTTGCATTTTGCGCTTCAAGAGCAAAATAATACCCACCATCTTTAAGCACTCTTGAAATTTCATAAAAAGTCTTCTTAATATAAAAAGAATCATCTAAAACAAAAACTGTCATAATTGCATCAAAATTATCATTCTCGCAAGGGATATTTTCAGAGCTACCTATTATATCCGGATTTGCATATTCGCATTCACACACATCAAGACCTACGTAATCAGATTTTTTTAGTAATTTCTTATATGGTTTTTTTCCGCAACCTATATCTAAAATTTTATACTTAGAATCAAAAAAAGAATCTATTGTCGCTATATATTTTATAACGTCTTTTAACAAGAATCTATATCCGGTAATCAAAGAAAAATGTCTGTCAAAATACATCTTTATGTCCCCTATATGTTCCTTCGACCAAATCATTAAAAAGCCATCTATTATTTTTCATAAAGCCTTCATAAATTTCTTTAGTTTGTATGTTTTCTAAGTACCTATGCTTCGAGATAAATGTTAGAAGCATTTTCCAATTACCTTTATATCTTATTTCAAACACTCCGTCTCCCATATCTAAAATATCGGTATTATTATAGCTCTCGTAATAATTAGCACATTCGCTAAAAGTAGCATACCAAACATCTTTATTCCTTAAATAGCCAAAGAGAAAATCTAAAGAATTTATATCATCATAAACATTTGGTGTTTGCCTCTTTCCATCTGGTCTAGCATTCATAAAATGCTCCGCTATACTAATCGCATATCTACTTTTCATCATTTTTTCTATCTTTACGATATTTAGCAAGTGTTTAATTTTACTTTTTATTGCATTTCCTCCATATATAAAAGCATCACCGCTTATATTTGACGGCATTTTTATAATTTTATTATCGCCATACTTCAAAGAAATGTTATTGGTAAAAGGCTTAAAGTCAAAGGACCACCAACGAAATTTTAAGTCAATTAGTCCTCCAACCAAATCCTCTCTGAAACTATAGCACGGAGTCCTTCCTCCCAAAATTTGGTAGCCAAATGTTTTTTTGAAAAGATCTAAATCGTTTTTTATAATATTAAAATATTCGCTCGGAGAATACTGCTCAAATTCTCTGCACCATTTTCTATCCATCAATGTAGCATTTGAATATCCATGATTATGTCCATGGTATGCTATCTCATCAGATCTACCAAGAATAGAATTTAATAGCTTTAAAAAATCATCATTATTGTATATAGATCCAGTTTTACCGTTATCTAAATATGTTGAGTGCGAATTCATTACCAAAAAATATGTAACTCTAATTTCCGGATATTTATTTAATAAATAGTTTACAAAATAATTGTATAGACCTCCATCACCTAATCCAAGATAACCGCAATCACATTGCTCTCTTAAAAAACGTGACTGACATTTTGAATTTGTAATATCGTCTATGCCGAAAATAATGGGGGAGGTTTTATCTAAAAACCATTTCGCTTTACTAATCATCTCTACTCTTTGCTTTAGCAATAAAAAATAGACCGTCATAATTTTGTCTTTTAGTGAACCGGTATACTAATATTCTTTTCAAAATTTTAATATAATCTAAAAAGGATTTTGTCTTAAAAAACATATTTTTGTTTTCTGAGTAATAATAGTCATATTTTTTCTCCACATATCCTTTTCTGTCCAATAATTGCTTTAATGTCTCAAAGCTATACCAACAAACATGCTCTTTATTTAACCATAAATTTTCGAGCTTTCCAGACTTTATTAGTCTAATACGCTCATTAGACCAAGGATTTGGCGTAGTGATGATTAATAATGATTCATCATGCATAAACCTTTTTATACCATCCAGCATTAGGCCAGGATTTTCAATATGCTCAATCAGTTCTCCACATACCACAATATCAAATTTATCTTGATATTCAAGCTTATCCAGTTGAGTAACATCTGCGTAATATGCAATATATCCGTATTTATCTTTCAAAATTTCTACATCTTCTTGCAAATAATCGAAACCGACCAAGGAGCTAGCAACTTCTGCAATTTTACTATGAAGCCAATCGTTGGATTTGATTTTTTGTTCATACAACTTATGCTGTATAAATCCTAGGTGTAAAACTTTTTTATCACAACATATTTTTATTATTTCATCTTTTCTAAAAATCACATTATCTAACATAAAACGTCCTTTACTTTATCACATAAATCATCTAAATTTCTATTTTTAAACAAAATTGTTCCCTCTGGCCTATCACATACATCACTAGCTATCGCAGGGCATTTAAAATATAAAGCCTCTCTAATGCTAAGGGCATCGCCATCGGTATTCGTAGGTCTTATCATTAAACTAGCCTTTTTAAATATAGGCCAAAGCTCTTTTTGCCCAGTCAGAAAATAAAAATTTTCCTCTAAATTTAACTCTTTTATACGCAGATGCATTTTATCTATATACTCCGTATTAACCTTTTCGTTTGCTAGTGCGAAAACAAATCCCAAATTTGGATATACGTTTTTTAGCTTAGCCGTAAGTTCTATGCACATATCAAGTCCGTATAGGTCGGTATTTTTATAAAAAGATATTTGAAATGCGTTTGCCGTTATTATTCGCGTCTTACTTTTTATAAAATCGTAAAAAGATTCTGGGTAGGTAGCTAAAATTTTATCTTCCTCCTCTAACGGCGGCGGCAAAAAAGCATGCTCGATTATAATGCTTTTTGGAATATGCAAATCTCTACTTTTGTAATCGTCTAAAATATGTTTATTAACTACCACCAAAACATCTACGTAATGAAAAAAAACCCTATAAACCAATGCCTTAAATTTAGAGGACTCTTCAAACAACCTTGGATTATGGCTAGTGGCAATTAAATCAAAATTTTTAAAAAGTCTAGCAATCATAAGCATAAAAGCTATCGTTATGCTAAACGAGTGGATATTTATAGCTCGAAATTTTGTCCTACACAATACTGCAAACAAATCGATATATTTTTTAAAACTATTTTTGGACACATCAAATACTTGCGAATTATCTAGCGACTTACTAAGCCTATAAATATAAACCGACACTCCGCCAAGAGGAGGCGGATACGGTCCGATTATTAAAACTTTATCGTATTTTTTAAGCCTATCTTGCACTAACGAACTCATATCAAAAACGAAATCTCCGTCGTCTGCACCATATCCCAAAGCTCTATCGGCCA